>NZ_JRNC01000031.1 GCF_000758925.1 Prevotella sp. S7-1-8 | reverse complement strand
AATTGACGCTTGATCGCGTCTTGTTTAGACACTGTACGGATGGTGAATGGTGGCTAAACGCGCGCCGTTTGGAGCTTAATCGCAAGACGAATAAGGGCTAATCGCGGTCTCGAAAAGCCGCTCCAACGACATGGGCAAGGAGTTTTTGTCGTAAGAGGTTGATTTGCTGGCATTTGCAAAAAGGGCTAAAATTTTAAGGATTTCAAATAAAAAGCCTTTGCTTTGCTGTCTGGAGTTGCCCGGAATGATATTTGTTCGATTTTTTCAAAAAGGTAGATGGGTTTGGCAGTCGAATTTTTTCATTTCGCGTTGGTGTCATGCCAAACTTTGGGGCATGGCACCAACGCATGCCTTGGACATCCGCTTGGAATGATGCTTGCCAATGCTATAACATGGTATACATATATGTCGCCACGTCTTCCCAAGTCTCGTCCATCTTTTTTTTCTTGTGGAGTGGTATGCCGCATCTCTCACAAAAGTGTTTCAACAGGTTGTATGTCTTGTCTCCGGCCGTTTCGATTCCCTCGGGCCTCATGCCGATGTCGCATATAGTCTCACCCAGCTTGTTGAGCGTGTCTTCTGCGTCGATATTGATGTCTTTGCCCATGATGGGGGTGGCATAGCCATCTTCTTTGCCTACAACCAGTAGCAACTGGGGATATATTGGTGTAGAATGCTGGTCTGTTAATGCCGGTTGGCGCATATGCAACATGCGGCAGCACAATGGTTGGCCCATGGGCAGTTTCTTGACGCGGTGCGCCATGATGTCATTGTCAAATCGAGCCATGGGATATTCCTCGTCCTCGAAAGCCGGAAGTTGGATGGCGCTCCATTCATATCGCTCCTCGCCTGTGGGAACAAGCAGTGGCGCTGTCTTGCCGCCATGGTAGCCGGGATAGTCGCCTTCGGGGCCAAAACCTACGTTTTCGGACGGATGTTCCGTCATGTACGATGCCAGGAACGCGGTGGCTCGCATGGCCTCGGTCATGTTTTGGGCGTCTTGCTTGTCGGTCATGCGCCAAGGCGCGTGGTTTGGTTTATACTTTATGAAATTGGGCCAGCCGTTTTTTCGCGGTATGGTTTGGTTGGTTTGTTGCGAGAATTCCCTGATGCGTTTCTTGTCGTTAGCCTCTATGTCTTTGGCCGCGTCGAACGAACATACTATATAGTCCAACGACGTGATGTTCTCGAGAAATTCGTAGTGTGGCTCTTTTTGAATCGTCAGGCTTCGAAGGTAGCTTGAGAATTGCTTTCGTCCGACGTACAGGCCAAGTCCATGCATGATGCCGGCCTCACCCATGACAGAGCAATAGCCTGTCTCCCCACATGATAGTTTCACGGCAAAGATGTTGTAATCGCCCAGTACATTCCAAGGTTCTTGCTTCCTGAGCGCAAACGCGGCTTGAAGCATGTCGTCCGTGAGGATGTTTTTTTCCATTTTTGTTTTATTTTTTTTATGACGTTGGCATGGCGCGTTTTGACTTGTGGAGAACCGCGCGCGCGGACATGCCCATATGCAAAAATACGCATTGTTTGGTGAAAACAATGCGTATTGGGCAACAAACTTTCGTTTATTTTTTTTTTATTTCATTTTGCGCCACTCCTCTCTAACGGTTGGGTGCGTGCGCGTCATGCTTCGCGGTGAGCTTGCATGTCGCGCCGCCATTTAAGATAACCGAAGATGGCTATTGCTACGTACAGGCCGTAGAGCGAGGCTTTGAATGGTATGCCCTTGTGGAAATAGAGTGCGCAAGTCACCACGTCCACCACTATCCAGATGAGCCATTGCTCAAGATATTTGCGCGCCAACGCCCATATTCCGACGAAACTTAGGGCCGTGGTGAATGCGTCGGCCACTGGCACGGTGGACCCTATCCGCGTGAGCCAATACCACAATATGAGCCAAATGGCGAGGGTGCCGAGTGTCCACGGCAAGATAAGGTTGCGCTTGAAGTGGGTGACGGGCAACTGCTCGCCTTGCCGCTGATGTTTCTTTTTGCCGAATTTCCAAGTCCAAAAACCGTAGATGGTCATCGCGATGTAATAAAACTCCATGGCGCAGTCGGCGTAAAGCCCTTTCTCGTAATAGAGCGCGACGTCTAATGCTTGCATCGCGAAACCAACGATCCAAAGCCAAATGGATGCCTTGCATTCCAGCAGGATGTAGGCTAAGCCGAGAATGGTGGTGGTGATGTCGAGCCAATGTGCCATGAAAAAGGTGATCCATGGGTCGGAGTGAGTGTAAATGTCGAGCGTGTATAAGACAAATTGCATGTTAGGGTTATTGGGAAATCACAATTTCACAATTCACGAATTATGTTTTGAAAGCGATAAATCGTGAATTGAGAATTGTGAAATCCGGTTTTTGACACTTCGTTAGAAACGCAGCGCCACGCTGCCCAGCGCCGTGAAGCCTGCCATGGGTGTATAGCCCATTTGGTAGTAACGGTTGCTCTCCGGGTGATCTTGGCCTACGATAGCGGAGTAGACCCACGCTGATGAGGCATAGTGAGCGTTGAAGATGTTGTTAAGGTTCATGCCAAATACCACTTCTTTGAGCGCTGATCGGTTTTGGGGCAGCTGCCATGTGTAGCTGAGCCTGATGTCTGTTTGGCTGTAGGCTGGCAACGACCGGTCGCTGTTCTCGGTGTTGTCCACATACTGCCGGCTCACGAAGTTGGTATGCCAAACGGCTTGCATGTTGGCGTAGTGGAAATCGACGAATCCGTTGAGGATGGCTGATGGCGAGAAGGCCAACGTGGAGTTGTCATAGTGTTTGACAGTAGGAGCTATTTTTTTCCAATTTTTGTCACGCGTCTCGATGACCTCGTCGAAGTCTTTTATTTTGTTCATGGACAGGGCTGCGTTGCCTGCGATGGAGAGCCATGCGAGTGGGGCGCAGTCGGCTGTCAGTTCAACGCCGGTGCGATAGCTCTTGGCTATGTTTGTGGTGAGGTTTTCGCCAATGTCGCTCTGTGCGCCGGTTTGCACGAATTGGTCTTTGTAGCCCATGTAGTAGAAGTTGACCCCGGCATGGCAGCTCGTGCCGCTGTAATTGTAGCCTGCCTCGAAATCGAGTAGGCGCTCGGCTTTGGGCGCTGGGTAAGAACCGTTGTTGGTGAAGTTGTTGCGCTCGGGTTCTCGGTTGGCATAGGCCGCGGAGAAGTAAGCGTGGTGACCGTTTTGGTGAAAACTAACGCCTGCTTTGGGGTTGACGAAGTTGTAGTGTTTGTTGATATTGAGTTGCTGGTTCTTGAAAGTGCCGTCCTTTTGCTTGTAGAACCTGTCGTTGATACCGTCTGTGGTGTAGTCCACATGGCGGTATTGCACGTCGGCAAAGATGTCGAAGACGGGTGTAATCTTGTAAGTCTCTTTGATGTAAACAGCGTAATCGTTCTTTTTTGCGTCAGAATCGTAATATTTTTTTAGTTTTGTATCGTAGGGGGCCGTGAGCTGTATATTTTGGCTCTCCTTGGCGTGAATGTAATCTATAAAGCCATAGTGGTTGCAACGGAACTGCTGGATATTGGCCCCGAAGATAACGTCGTTGTGCTCGTCGGTGTAGTTGCTGTTGTAAACCAAGCCGTAAGCGTGCTGTGTCAATCCTTTCCTACGTACGAAGTCGGCTTTCTTTATCTGTTTGCTTGTACCGTTGTCATTGTAGTTGGCGACTATGCCAAAGTATTCGAACTTCTTACTTGGGCGAAACTCCTCGTAGTAACCATGCCCATATGTGTAGTGCAGGGCTGCGTTGTGGGTCCATCGCGCGGAGGGCTGCCACGTGGCAGAGAGTATGTTGTGGTCTTGCGTGAAGTTGTCGGTGGTTTTCTCCCACAATTTACCGTCGCTCATTTTATAGCGCGAAATGCTCCATCCTCCTTTCCAATCGGGTTTGAAGGCCTCGTACAGGCTGTTGTAACGTCCCAGCCCTCGGTCGTACATGTCTTTGTAAGTTTTCACGCCATCGTAGCTGTTCATGCTGTAATCGCCATTTCCCGCGGTTACGCCGCTCCATGCCTGGCCGGTGCGTTCGTAGTTTCCCACGTTTTTATAGCGCACGGTCAGGTTGTTGCCCAACCATGTAAGTCCGCCATAAAAAGAGCCGGAATTGCCGGATGTGCCATGAACAAAACCGTCTGTTGTGGTGTGATGGTAGGCTCCATCGGCGATGAGATGTCCTAAAAGCAAGCCGGAGGAGAAGTTCAGACCCATGTTGGCGGTGTTGTAGCTGCCGTAAGAGCCATTCACCTCAAGGCTTGGTTTCTCGCTGGGGGCGGCCATGTTGAGCGATATGGTGCCACCAAAGGCGCCGTCGCCATTGGTTGACGTGCCGATGCCGCGTTGGATTTGGGCGGACCCCAAGAGCGCGGCGTATGAGTTCATGTTAGCCCAAAACACGGTCTGGTCTTCGGGAGAGTTGAGCGCTACGCCATCGAGCGTGACGTTGATACGGCTGCCTGCCGCTCCACGAATGCGCATATAGGTGGATCCAGTGCCCACGCCGTTCTCGCTCCAAGCGAGTATTCCGGGCGTGCGAGCAAAGAGTAGCGGAAGCTCTTGGCCGGTCTTGGCAAAGTTTCTCAATGTTTTTTTGTTGATGTTTGCAACGGCAAACGGCGCGTTTTTTGATGCGCGAACGGCTTTGACAGTCACTTCTTGCAGAACGGCCAGCTTCATAGAGTCTTTGCTTTGTGCCCGACTGTTAAGAGGCAAGGCGATGCATGCTGCCATGGCCAATGATGAAGTCCAAATCAATTTTTTCATTGATGTAATGACATTAAATATTAATAAAACAGGGGATTTATCCTTCCTACGCCGGCATTGTCCGGATCAGGTTACAGGGTATGTTCTCAGCCGTCTAATCAGACAAGCACCCCTTGAATAGCATTTTGTTATCCATGCGCAAAGTTACCTAATTAATATGTAATTGTGCAATAATTTGTACAAAAAGAACAAAATCGCGTCGCTCGTCTGCCTATTTAGCCTGTCTCTGGCCATGTGTCTCGCAAGACTAACTGCATTCAAAAAAAAGAGCCCATCCCGACAGTTGTTATGCTGTTGGGATGGACTATCGTAAAGATCTAATTAATGAGATCTTATTTTTTCACTCCGCAGTTGTTGCAGGTGGGTAATTGTTTGAAGAAGTCGTTACCCTTGTCGTCCACGAGGATGAAAGCCGGGAAGTGCTCTACCCTTATTTTCCAAATGGCCTCCATTCCAAGCTCTGGATATTCCACGCACTCAATGCTCTTGATGCTGCTCTGCGATAGCACCGCGGCCACTCCGCCAATGGTTCCCAGATAGAAACCGCCATGCTTTTGGCATGCGTCGGTAACCACCTGCGTGCGGTTTCCTTTGGCTATCATCACGAGAGAGGCCCCATGGTCTTGAAATTCGTCTACGTAAGGGTCCATACGGTTGGCCGTCGTTGGTCCCATGGAGCCACAAGGCAATCCCTCCGGAGTCTTTGCCGGTCCGGCGTAGAGAATGGGATGGTCTTTGAAATATTGTGGCATTTCCTCGCCGGCGTCAAGGCGAGCCTTGAGCTTTGCGTGCGCGATGTCGCGCGCTACGATGATGGTGCCATTGAGGCTGACGCGTGTGGACACGGGGTATTTGGTAAGTTCGGCTCGCACGGCGTCAATACCTTTGTCGAGGTCAATATCTATGCCCTCGGCGCCTTCTCCCGGTTTGCGATATGCCTCGGGTATGAGCTCTGATGGGTTGCAGTCCATTTTCTCTATCCAAATGCCGTCCTTGTTAATCTTGGCCTTGATATTGCGGTCGGCCGAGCAGCTCACGCCCATGCCGATGGGGCAGCTGGCTCCGTGGCGCGGCAACCTGATGACACGGATGTCGTGCGCCAAGTATTTGCCGCCAAATTGTGCGCCAAGACCTATTTTTTGCGCTTCGACCAGCAGTTTCTTTTCCAGATCTATGTCTCGAAACGCCCGTCCGGTCTCGTCTCCGGTGGTGGGCAGCTCGTCATAATACTTGATAGAGCCGAGCTTCACGGTGAGAAGGTTTTTCTCCGCGGACGTGCCGCCGATGACAAAACATATATGATAGGGTGGGCAGGCCGCCGTGCCGAGGCTTCTCATCTTCTCAACGAGGAATGGCATGAGCGTTCCCTCGTTTTGGATGGTGGCCTTTGTCATGGGGTAGAAATAGGTCTTGTTCGCGGAACCACCGCCCTTTGCCACCATCACGAAGCGATACTCGTCTCCCCCTGTGGCCTCGATGTCTATCTGGGCGGGCAGGTTGCAACGGGTGTTCACCTCATCGTACATGTTCAACGGGGCGTTTTGCGAATAGCGTAAGTTGTCTTGCGTGAACGTGTTGAAGACGCCTCGGCTCAACGCTTCCTCGTCCTCGAAGTCGGTCCAGACGCGTTGTCCTTTTTCTCCGTGTATGATAGCGGTGCCCGTGTCTTGGCAAAAGGGCAGCACTCCCTTGCACGCTGTCTCCGCGTTTCGCAAGAACTGAAGGGCCACATATTTGTCGTTTTCAGACGCCTCGGGGTCTTCGAGGATCTTGGCCACCTGCTTATTGTGTTCCCGACGAAGCATGAATTCCACGTCGTGAAAAGCTTGTTGGGCCAACAATGTGAGCGCCTCGGGGGTTACTTTCAAAATTTGTTTGCCATCAAATTCGGCCGTGCTGACCCCCTCTTTGGTCAGGAGCCGATACTCTGTTTTGTCCTCGCCCAATTGAAACATGGGCGCATAGTTGAATTCTAATGGTTTTGCCATAAGTATAAAGTTTTTGTATATAGTTTAAGTGTGTACGCTTTATGATGCCCTTGTTAAAGTCGTGGCTCGAAAAGGAGGAGGTGAATGTACCGGGACATACTTCGCGTGTCCCGGTAACTTATCTTAAAATCCGAATATTTCCTTCTCGCTTACGCGACGGATAGGAGCTATTTTTTCCAAAGATTTGGTATCCAAGTTTTTCTCATCGCCTACGATCAGGTATTTGTATGGTTTGTTGGCGATGCGTTCTTTGGCAAAATTGACGATATCGTCGAGAGTGATACTTGGAATCTTGTCGTATATTTTCTGGTCGATATCATAGTTCAAGCCAAGCTCTCTCATTGTCATGTAGTAGTTAAGCGTGTTGAAACGCGTATGGCGATTTGTGGCAAGGCTTTTGAGAAGGCTTTGCTTTGCGAGCTCGAAACCGGCTTGGTTTTGTGGGATTTGGTTGAGCAAGTTGTTAAATTCACCGATGCAATCCATCATCTTGTCACTTTGGGTGATGATGAATGTGTTGAAATACTCCTTGTCTCCCAGTCTGTAAGGCGCGTTGTATCTGGCCGAGGCGGAATAGGCCAGGCCCCTTGCCTCGCGCAGTTCTTGGAACACTATGGCATTCATGCCGCCGCTGAAGTATTCGTTAAACATGGAGACCAACGGAGCGTTGTCCATGTTCCACACACGGTTGGCGTTGTTGTATTGCACCATGTAGATGTTCTTGGCATCATAATGGGCTAACAACACCTCGTTTTTCGGCGTGGGTTGAGCTGTGTATCTCACCGTGTTCAGTGGTTGTGTAGCCTTTACATGGCGGCGCGGATAGTCTTTTTTCACGAGCGACAGCAATGTTTTTTCGTCTGTCGGGCCATAGTACATGATGGTCATAGGGTTGAGATGGCGTGCGTTTCGCAATGCCAAAAGCAACTCGTTGCCGTCAGAAGCCTTCAGTTGTTCTTCTGTCATGCTGTTCAGATAGGGGCTTGTTTTGCCATAAACGCCATAGCTTATCAGGGCCATGTAGGTGCCTCCTTGGCTCTGCTTGCTGTCTTGTCTCGATTTCAAGACCAACCCCACCACCTTGTCATAGTCTGCCTTGCTGATGGTGGCATGCTCCAAAAGGTTGGTGAAGAGCTTGAGCGCGGCAGGCATGTTCTCGTTTAGGCCACTCAAAGAGAGCCGTGTGTGGTTGGGCCTCACGCTCACGTTGAAGTTGCAGGCCAAGTCGTAGAACGCTTTTTTAATGTCGTTTGCCGACATTTTGGCTGTTCCCGCATAGTCGAGAAGGGCTGAGGCCATATGTAGGCGACTGTCGTTCTCACGTCCAACAGGTATGTCAAATTCCAAGTTGAACAGGCCGTCGCTGTCATTTTTCTTATATAACAACACGGTTTTTGCGTCCACGTCGCGTTTGCTCAGGTCTTTGCTGAAATCCACAAAGCGAGGCTCTATTGGCGCCACTTTGGCGTTGACAATGTCTTTGAGAAAGTCGCTTTGCATGTCGTTATTGGTCGGGATGGGCGTGATGGCAGGCTTGTCAATCTTCTTCACGCTGTTGTCCACACCCTTTTTCTTGTACGCCACGACATAGTTGTCGCGTAAATGACGGTTGGCATAGTCCACGATTTGCCGCTTGGTCATGTTTGATATTCGGTCGAGCGCGCGTACCTCGTCTTCCCATTTGCACTCATTGATAAACGCTTTGACAAACTTGTCAGCCCTGTCGCTGTTGCTTTGCAGCGATTTGTAATAGTCCAATTTCAGATTGTTCACTACCGCGCGCAGCAGTTTTTCGTCAAATTGCCCTTTTCTCAGTTTTTCCATCTCGGCGAGTACAAGTCCTTTCGCCTCTTCCAGGCTTTGTCCTTGGGTGGGCACCGCGTACAAAACGAACATGCCATAATCGTGTAGTCCCTCGCTGAACGCGCTTGCCGACTGCACTCGCATGGGCTGGTTGAGGTCTACGTCAAACAGTCCAGCTTTTCCGTTGCTCAGTATATCGGCTATCACTCTAAGTGTGTCTGTGTCGTAAGAAGCCGCGTTTGGAGTCTTCCATCCGATCATCAAATGCTCCGCTTCTTGGCCTATGACCGTCGTGTCCGTGGGCGCCACCAAGTCGGCTACGGGCGCATACTCAGGGCGAGAGAGTGTGGAGCTTCTTTGCCAATCGCCGAAATATTTGTCAATAATGGCCATGACCTTGTCAGGATCAATGTCTCCAGCCATGCAGATGGCTATGTTGTTGGGTACGTAGTAGCGGTTAAAATAGTTTTTGATGTTCGTGATAGATGGGTTTTTCAAGTGCTCTTGGGTGCCGATGGTGCTCTGCGTGCCGTATGGATGTGTGGGGAATAGTTTTTTGAACATGGCCTCCCACATCTTTCTTGAGTCGTTGGCCAAACCAATGTTAAACTCTTCATAGACGGCCTCCAACTCTGTGTGGAAGCCCCTGATGACCATGTTTCTGAATCGGTCGCTCTCTACTTTGGCCCATGATTCTATCTCATTGGCCGGAATGTCGTTCACATAGCATGTCACATCATTGGAAGTATAGGCGTTGGTTCCCTCGGCTCCTATCGACCTCATGATTTTGTCATACTCGTTCGGGATGTTGTATTTGGCGGCTATCTGCGATACGGAGTCTATCTCATGATAGGCATTCTTGCGCGAGACGGGGTCTTTGAGTCGGCGATAATCCTCGTATCTTTGCTCAATCTCATCAAGCAGCGGCGCCTCGGCCAGCGCGTCGCTTGTGCCGTATAGCTTTGTGCCCTTGAACATGAGATGCTCCAGATAGTGGGCCAAGCCTGTGGTCTCGGCGGGATCGTTGCGCGAGCCTGTGCGCACGGCGATGTAAGTTTGCAAGCGTGGTTTCTCCTTGTTGACGGACAGGTACACTTTCAGGCCGTTGTCGAGCGTGTAGATGCGTGTTTGCATGGGGTCTCCTGCCACGCTTTTGTAATGATAGTCCTTGGCGCTTATCGTCAAAGCTAAGAACGTGGCCAGTGAGGCCGTGATGAGTTTAAATTTCATTTTATTAATATTTAGGTATTAAATCGTTATAATGCCGGCGCTGTTTTTAGTTTTCATAGTCTTTTTCGTGGTCAAGGCTATTGATAAAATTGTCGAGCACTTCTTGTTCCACGTCGCCCATTTTAAATTCTTTCTCGGCGTCCTTGCGTATCTCGGCCACCCACGCTCTGCGCGCGTCCACGTAGTCTTGTTTAATCTTTTCGGCAGCTTCCTCGGTTAGTTCTGTCAGGCCATAGTAGTCGAGAATGAGTCGATAGGTCCATGTCCACTGGTATTCGCGGTAGTGTTCGTTGATCTCAATAAACCTGTTGATGATTTTTTCCACCGTGTCGAGCGTGCCGTTTTTGATGTCTTTAATGATGCGCCGCTCTTCGGAGTCGGGCAATAGCAGTCCGGACAAATCATTCCAGTCTCCTGTTCCTGTTGGCGTGGCGGGCGGGTTGAGGTCCGGGTCTCGCTTGCGCACGCGCTTAAGCACGGCTCCCATATAGATGCGTAGGGCTATATCGTAGTATTTGATGCCTTTTTTGAGCGACGAGCCGTTGATGACATACTCGTGGAAATTATATTTAGAGACATCCTCTCCCGACGCGTCGCGGAGGGCCTCAAGTATTTTTTTGCCTTTCTCGATTTCGCCCACGGAGAATGGCGACAGCCAGTCGAAGTTGACAATGCTCTTTTGCGAGCCTTTGGGTCGCAGGTCACGCTTGGGCCATTTTTGTATGTCGCGGTATAAACCGACGGTCGTGATGTTTCTGCCGGGCGACAAGCACATCGTGTCTCCGTATGCCGTGAGGTAAGAGAATGGCAGGTTGCGCGTGTCGGGGTGGTGCATCAGCTTGCCGAAGCACACGCTGAACGTGCCGATAGTGGCTGGCATCAGCACGTAGGCTCCGCTTGCGGTCTTGGTTCCTCGCTCTAAAATGCCCCAGTGCATCGGTCCCATTTTGTAGGCGTGGTTGGAGAAATTGGTGGCCGACCCAGCGTTGTAGAAGCTGAACATGCTACCGATAAGCAGTGAACTTTTGTGGTGGCTGGCTGTGAATGGGCCGCAAAACGCGGCGCACGTTTCGCCGTTGCTCATGTAGCTATTGGCAAAAAACACGCTGGCGGACGCCGTGAAACCGTTGCTGATATGGCAAGCCTCTCCCACAAAACAGTCTTGCATCTTGACCGAGTTGATAATGGAAGAACCATCGCTTATGATAGAGTTTTCGCATATCACGCCCGTGCCGATGTACACGGTGGCGTTTGGCGAGCTCATAATGGTTGTGTCGCTTAGGCGGGCGGCACCGTTTATCTCGCAGTCATCGCCCACCACGGTATTGGTTATCTCCTTGGTGTTCACTATCTTTACACGGTTGCCGATGGTTCCCCTGTCGGGCGTTGTCATCTCTATTTCCTCGCGTATGATGCGCCGAATGGCGTCTTTGAGCTCGCGGTCGCCGAAATGTTTCACCATGAAGGCGGCAAACTGGCTGTTCAATTCTCTGAAGAGTATCACGTTTCCATCGCCCACTTCGTTGAGCACCGACACCAAGTTGCCCTCTCCGTAGGTCGCTCCCTCGGTGGTTTCGATGGTGGAAATGTTTGAGATATGGCAGTCGTCTCCGATGTCGTAGTTGTTGATGTAGTTGCCGATGTTTTCTATCAGGCAGTCATCTCCGATAGTCACATTGCGCAAGGTGGCGTTGTTAATGCCCGAATGTTTCCAAAATCCCTTGGACACCTCCACGTTTTTTTCGAACGCGCCAATGTTCACTTCGCCGTAGAGCATCACCCGGTGCATGTATTTCGGCTTGAAGTCGTCAGACACGTTGATGTTGTTCCAATCTTCGGCCCAGCAGCTGCGGTCCTCGAGCGTGATGATTTCCTCGTCGGTAAGTTTTCTGTATTCCATAATGATATGATGTGCAACCCTTCCAACCGGCCTCTTGGGATGGGGTGTGGCTATCTGCCAGGTTGGGAGAGACGGTCTCGGGTTGGGTTAAATGGCTTAATTCCGGCTTTCGTTTGTCATGTCTTGTCGCGTTTCGTGAGGTGTCAGTCGTCCACGGGATACAGAAAATCGTTGTAGGGATATTTCTGTACATGCAGCTCGCGCACTTTGCGATACAGAGTGCCTCGCAGCTCATCGAGGTTCTCTTTGAGCTTCGCTGACACGAAGATGCAATCCTCGTCGTGCCTTGCCATCCACGTTTTTTTCAGCTCGTCGAGCGTCACGTTTTCTTTGGTTTCGGGCGTGAGGTCGTCCGGCTCTTTGTCCACCCAGTGATAATTGTCTATCTTGTTGAAGACCATTATCGTGGGTTTTTCAGCGCAGTCAAGGTCTTTCAGCGTGTTTTTCACCACCTTGACCTGTTCCTCAAAGTCTGGATGTGAGATGTCTATCACGTGCACCAACAAGTCGGCCTCGCGTACCTCGTCCAACGTCGACTTGAAAGAGTCCACCAAGTCGGTGGGTAGTTTGCGTATAAATCCCACGGTATCGGCCAACAAGAAAGGTAGGTTCTCGATGACCACCTTGCGCACCGTGGTATCGAGCGTGGCAAAAAGCTTGTTCTCCGCGAACACGTCGCTCTTGGCCAAGATGTTCATGATGGTCGATTTGCCTACGTTGGTGTATCCCACCAAGGCCACGCGGATGAGTCGTCCACGGTTTTTGCGCTGCGTGTTTTTTTGCTTTTCTATGTCTGCCAAGCGTTGTTTCAGCAGCGTGATGCGTTGCAATATGATGCGGCGGTCCATCTCAAGCTGTGTCTCTCCCGGCCCTCTCAGGCCCACGGAGCCTTTTCCTCCGCCCGCGCCCGCGCCACCGCGCTGCCGCTCAAGGTGTGTCCACAGGCGTTGCAGTCGAGGCAACATGTATCGGTATTGCGCCAGTTCCACCTGGGTTTTGGCGTTGGCGGTCTGCGCTCGCATGGCAAAAATATCGAGAATGAGCGATGTGCGGTCCAGAATCTTCACTTTGAGCGCGTTCTCAATGTTGCGCAACTGCTTGGCCGACAATTCGTCATCAAAGATCACCATGCCCACTTCCCTGTCCTCGTCGGCTTCGTTTTCGATATATGTTTTTATTTCCTCTAATTTTCCCTTGCCTACATAGGTCACTTGGTTGGGTCCATTCACGCGTTGCGTGTATCGCTTCACGGTGACGGCGCCCGCCGTGTCGGCCAAGAAATCAAGCTCGTCAAGATATTCGTTTGTCTTGGCCTCGTCTTGCTGGGGTGTGATAAGGCCCACTAATATTGCGGTTTCGGCTTTGGCCTCTGAAATCACAAATTCTTTCATTCTCTGTTTTTTATGTTATTGCAAAGATAATGAAAAGATTGGAAAATGATAGGATTATGTGCCTTTTTTTGATGCCGCTATAATTCCATGGCCTGCATGTCGTATGCCATCGCGTTGATTTCCAACCAATTGTCAGCATGTTGTTTGATGATATTTAATGTTCTCCCTCGCTTTGCGAATATAAGAACGTAAGAATCGTGCAGAGCGATTGCTGAACAAAAAACGCGTTAAAACAAATTGCCCGACCTTTTTTGAGAGGCAAAAAAATAGCTTGGACGTGACGTAGCGTCTATCTTCTCATTCTTGCGCCATTAAGCGTGGCGCGATGAACGCATGTGTCGCCGCATGTTGGTGGGCTATGTGAGCGCGCGCGCCTGAAACGTCGTCTCAGGCTGAACAAATTGACCAAAAAACTTGACAACACCCCTCTTGTATTTTGCGTATATAAAAAAACAAATCCTTTTGTCCAAAATATGGCAAAAAATTGATATTTTCGTAACTGGCTATTTCACAGTGACATACGCGTCATTTTGACTTCGCGGAGGTGTGAGCGCTGTTATTAGGCTTTGCGATTGGCGCTTACTGGCAAGGTGATAGGCTATCAATCACGTGACCAATAAATGCTCATCGTGTCGTGAATAGGTCTTAAACACAGGCTGAATAAGTGTTAATCGGGCTTTGGTTCTTTTATTTTAGTCTAAAAATGATGACTTGATGGGAAAAGGGAGACAGATTTTTCTCTAAATGGATGTTTTTTGGAGACACAAAAATAGGCATGTTTTCTTTACATCATCATTTTGATGTCATACGCGCCATTGCTTGAAGCCATATTCTCAACCTGTCAAGACAACAAGGAGGGTAGAAGCCAAAATGTACAATGGAAATTGATGTCTTGTCAAAAAAAAATAGTATTTTTGCAAATAATAAAATACTTTTTGGCAATATAAGCGTGGCTCTATAGCCTAAAAATTACGTACATTTAGCAAACACTTAAATCATTAAAATCTTATGAGAGTAATCATTCAACCGCATTATGACGGCATCTCGCAGTGGGCTGCCGAGCATGTAATTGAGCGTATAAACAGTTTTAACGCGTCTGCCAGCCACCCGTTTGTGCTGGGTTTGCCCACAGGTAGTTCGCCCGAGGGCATGTATGCCGCGCTTGTCAAGGCCAACAAGGAGGGACGAGTGAGTTTTAAACACGTGTTGACTTTTAACATGGACGAGTATGTTGGCTTGGCAGAGGATCATCCGCAGAGCTATCACAGCTTTATGGCCCGCAACCTTTTCGACCACATAGACATTCCCCGCGAGAATATACACATACTCAATGGCAACGCCAAAGACTTGAAAGCCGAGTGTGAGCGCTATGAGCGGATGATCGAGGAGGCTGGTGGCATAGACCTCTTTATTGGTGGCATAGGCCCTGATGGGCATATCGCCTTCAATGAGCCGGGCTCGAGTCTTGTCAGCCGAACACGTGAAAAGACGCTCACATCGGATACCATCTTGGCCAACAGCCGCTTTTTTGACAATGACGTGAACAAGGTTCCCAAGTATGCCTTGACCGTTGGCGTGGGTACGGTGATGGCCGCACGCGAGGTGATGATATTATGCAATGGGCATCACAAGGCTCGCGCGCTGCAAGCGGCGGTGGAGGGTGCCGTGTCGCAATGGTGGACTATCTCTGCCCTGCAAATGCACCGGCACGGTATCATCGTGGCCGACGAGGCGGCATGCGATGAGCTGAAAGTGGGCACATACAAATATTTTAAAGATATAGAGCAAAACAATTTGTGATGGGTATGGCGCCAACCATGACGTGATTTTATCTCGATATCAATATGAAGAAGGCATGCCAATCGTGGCATGCCTTTGTCGTGATTGGGCCAAGGGCGATGTCGTGGCTCGCTTTTACGATAAGGCCGAAGCTCAACGACCCAGTTTGTAATATTTTATCCACGCGAAGTGTTTGCGCTTTTTCAGGTAGTCCGGCTCGTCCATGTGATCGTAAGCCTCTCGCTCAAAACTGATATGGTGGTAAGCGTTGCCCCTCATGAACAGCCTGACAAGCCATTCCATAAAATACCATAGGTAGAAAAAGACGAACAACAGTTCCGCCATTTGCCGTGTGTGGATTTGTTCATGCCGGACAATCTCGGGCGTTATGATGGTCGATTTGTGGCAAAACAGTAACCCCATAATATTGATGGCGTCAAAATTTTTGGGCGGAAGAAGCCTGTTCCTGATAATTTTCATTCGCGCAAAGATAAATATTTTTGATGAATAACGCTTTCCCCGGTTTCTTAATTATGAAAAAATATAGTAAGTTTGCAGAAACTTTCAACCATGAAACAAAAACAACGGGAGTCATGGACGCCTGATTCTACGCAACGAAAAATTATATCCATTGAGGAAGGTTGCCATTTAGTTTTGGCCCCTCCCGGTTGTGGCAAGACCCAAATTTTGGCCGAGCGCATTTGCCATGCCCATGTCATGGGTGTGGCTTATGATGACATGCTTTGCCTGACGTTTACCAACAGGGCCGCTCGCGGTATGCGTGAGCGCGTCGCGGAAAACGTTGACGACGAGTCCGCGACAGATGTTTTTGTGGGCAACGTGCACCGATACTGCTCGCGTTTCCTGTTTGAAAACTCGCTCGTGCCAGCCGAAAGTTCTGTCATTGATGACGACACGGTGGTGGGAATACTGTCCATGTACCTTCAGGAGGACGAAGAGAGAGTGCTCGACGACAGCGGTCGCAGGCGGGAATACAGTGAGATAATGTTCATGGCTCACCTCATGTTCGAGTTGCGTAATGGCATACCGAAACCACTAAGACTGCATCCAGAGTGCTTGTCTAAAGACGACATTGCCGTTCTCGAAACGATTTGCGGGGTCAGGGAGCAACCGTTTACGAGCGAGTCTGTGCTCGATATATACGACCATACGGATTTCTTTCTTGATTTTGTCAGGTCTGAAGGTTTCGACATCGCGCTTCGCCAGCAGGCCGTGCGTTTGCTCGAGCGGATGCGATACGCGCATGGATACGACGCTTATAGGCGACAAAACAATCTTTTGGACTTTGAGGACCTGCTTCAGCTCACCTATGTAGCCATGAGGGATGGGCGTTCGCACAAACGCTATCCTTGGATTCAGGTGGATGAAGTGCAGGACCTTAACGCTTTGCAATTGGCCATAATAGACGAGCTCTCAACATTGGAATTCGCGCCGTCAGGTGGCAAGATAGTCAGTGGGACTGGCACTTTAATGTATCTCGGAGACGAAATGCAAGCCATTTTTTCATTCATGGGCGCCAAACTTCACATTTTAGGAGAGTTGAAAAAACGCTGCGAGGGGCATATTTATCACCTTGGAATAAACCATCGCTCACCCAAATACTTGGTAGATTTGCTCAATCTATACGCCGTAAAAGTTCTTAAAGCGGATGCCGATTTGCTGCCGGCCCCCACGGATGGAAGTCCTATGCGGGGCGGAGAGCTACAGATAGTCTCAAGTGACAATATCGAGTCTGAGTACGTTGATGTGGCGAATATGGCGACAAGGCTGTTTCATGATCATCCCGACGAGACAATAGCCATTATTGTCAACGCCAACAAAGACGCTGATACCATCAGTAAATTGCTTTTGGAAAAACGGCAATCGCATTTCAAGGTCTCTGGAACGGACCTATTCTCCACGCCTGAGGTTAAATTGCTAATGGCGCATTTAAGCGTGCTTTCCAATGACAACAACTTCATTGCGTGGTCCAGACTACTGAGAGGGACAAAGGTCTTCGGCACAAATTCGGGCGCAAGACAGTTTGTCCATCGTCTTAAAGCGAGGGCCATAACACCCGCCGACTTCTTTGATTATAAAGATACCACCTATATTCAGGCATTTGTGCAAACTTATGATGAGCGGGCGTTGGTTGTCTTTGACACCGAGACCACGGGCCTAAACGTGTTTGAGGACGACGTGATACAGATTGCCGCCCAGCGTATTCGTGATGGAATGGTTGTTGGAAAATTCTGTGTGCACATTGCCACCGAACGTGAGATTCCGAGGATGTTGGGCGATGTGGTCAATCCAATCATCGAGGAACGCAAGCGCAATGTCATTGTGACACACGAACAGGGATTGCGAATGTTTCTTGATTTTGTGGGCGATGATGTTCTCGTGGCGCACAATGCTGATTATGATTACCATATAATGGATTGGAACGTGCGTCGTTACCTGCGTGGCGTGAAGTGGCAAACACGATGTCCAAAGTGTTTCGACTCTCTTAAAATTATCCGTTTGTTACGACCTGATTTGCGCGCTTTTAAATTGAAATCGCTATTGGGAGATTTGAAATTGGAGGGCCAGAACTCACACCTTGCGGACGACGACGTCCATGCGACGGTGCAACTTTTGGTGTATTGCAGACGTCAGGGAGCTAAGGTTGCGGAGTCGCAGAGAGAGTTTCTCGGTCGTAAAAGTACACAAGAGCATATCAGAATGATACGTCAAAACTATGGCGACATGTTCGTTGAGGCTCGCGAGCGTCTTTATGACAGGCCCGCGAAGTCTGCCGAGTCGGCCATTGTCTCGGAGATGAAACATTTTTACCGGATGGCGAGAGCAAATGGTTGGATGTCCGAGACGGCAAAGATGAAATATGTTTTTAGCTTTATAGATAATGATATTTTAACCACCCAGCGCAACCTTTCGTTAAAAGAGCAGCTGGACAATCATATCACGGAGTTGTCCACTCTCAAAGAATCCGACCTATGTGGGTCCTCAGCCATAGATGAGCGCATGTTTGTCTCCACGATCCATAAGGCCAAGGGGTTGGAATTTGACAATGTCGTCGTTTTTGACATGGTGGACAGTCGCATGCCAAGCTATTTTAACAGGAACGACTTTAAGGGTTTGGCCGAAGATGCCCGAAAACTTTATGTCGCAATGTCACGGGCGCGAAAACGCCTTGTAATCACTTGCTGCAAAACGAGAAAGGTAAGCGGAAACGTGATACCCCAACGCATAACACGTTTTCTTGAGCCGGTTTCGCATTTGTTTGAAAAGGATTGACATGGCATGCCCGGTCGATTGATGTCTGACAATTGAACGCAAATCCTACCATTTTTTATAATGAAAGGTTTCAATGTCCATAAAGAACATTGAGACCTTCGCTTTTTATTGTTGGAAATCCTGCATGTGCGTTACGCTTGTTCTTTTACTTTCCATGCCGTTCGCCAATGGTCTGTCGCGGCGGCCATGGCGTTGGCTCGTCAGGCGGCAAGCCGCTGCCATGGCTCGCCAGGCGCAGGGAATGGGAGGCGCAGAGGTGGGCGGAATGAAATGCCCCGACACGGTTAAGTATCGGGGCGGTGTCAAATTAAAAAAAACGGCTGTGTTAAAGCCTGTCGGCTGCATTGCTTACCCTTTCCGAGATGTCCTTGAGGGCAGAACGCAGCTTTTCCCTGTCAATATCGTTGAAATCATCTGCCACACCGTTATTGCGACCGCTGAATTTGTGGTACAACCATGCCCTGCTCTTACCGAAATAGTTTTTGGCAAGGTACGCCCAGTTAATCTCTTCGTAAACATCATCTAATACTTGGCGGATGTCTGTCTGCTGTTGCTTGATAGTTATTTCCATAATTATTTGTTTTAGGCATCCCCTCCATATTCGGAGGGGCGGCTTGTTGCTTACTCGTTTTCCATTAGTTGGTAAACCAATTCTAAAATTTCTTGTTCGAGCATCTTCGCTCCATTGGGAAAGGCTTTCCTAAAATTCCGTATAAGCCTAATCAGTTCTTTTTCGTCTTCTGTTAATTCCATGATTTATTGTTTTTTAATTTGACAATGCAAATATAATAACCTTTTGATGATTGCGCAAATATTTTAGTGATTATTTTTCATGGAGGGCGCGTTTTCTTTGTACCTTTATGGCATGAAAACGAGGACTTTGTCAATTTCGTTAGTATTATTGGGAATGCTCTGCCTGTGCGTCTGCCGGACGGTGAGGCGCGTCCCTGCGTTTTAGCCAGCGTTCGAAATTGGATATGGTGACGGTGCTGATTTTCGAAAGGTATACGTCACCGTGCGTAAAATCCATGAAGAGCCTTAACGAGTTCTTGAGCATTCCGGCGTAAGAGCCGCGGCCATCCTCCGTTAGTTCTTTCTGATAATGCTCAGATACTTGTTTGAACGTCACCTTGGAAGAGTGCGGGCGCATTGATTTCAGGAGGTCGCGCAGCTCCTTGCAAGTGTAGTCGTCGGGCGAGGGTATGCGCTCCAGCCGTTCCTCGTAGTCGTTGAGGAGGTTGCGGAGCTTGATATTTATTTCGTGTGCGTTCGGAATTCTTACCACGATACCGTTATCGAACTCTGATAATGCGTTAACAGAATAAGGTGTGACAATGTAATGCGTTTCAGACCTGTGACCAATGGAAATACGAATTTTATACGCGCCATTTTTTGTCTTTGTGTGCTTTAGCACTGCGAGTTTTATTGTTGCCATTATGCTTCTTGATTAAAAACGAATAGAAAAAACTTGCTCCACGGTCCAAATTTGGACAAAATAAGCGTTTTTTTTTATTACCGAATAGCTTAACGGCTGTAAAGCGGAAAAATGAAAAGTACCTAAATCCCAGTGATATAGGAAGTTTTCGACGAGTGATTCCGTTGGGGTTCGAACCCAAGACCCACAGCTTAGAAGGCTGTTGCTCTAATCCAACTGAGCTACGGAACCTTGATAGCCATCATTTAGAACCTTTACTCAAAGTGCGATTACGGTTCCATTTCTGACTTATAACAGAACGTTTGCCACTTGCGTGACTACAAGTTACTGCGGTGCAAAGGTACTATATTTAGAAATATTATCCAAATATTTGTAACATTTATTTTGCTGCGTAGATTCAACTTCAAAATACTAACGGTTGGTACGGTTATCGACTTCTCCCGTAAGGGCACTGCTCTTGCACAAATGCTTTTTGCGAGCGTCGGGCCAACATCTGCGCATGAGATTAACTGTATGGGCCATATTCGTCGCCATTACGCTTAAGTCCACAAATGATGACGGATTAGTCTTTGTTTATGGTATCAACTATTTCTTTTGCTTGTAGCCTTGTTCGTGGATTACGGCAATTGCGTTTTTTTTGGCAATTTGCGAGGTTGTGCGCTCTTTTGTATTTTTGGAAGAGCTGCAATGATGTTAAAACGTTCCATCGGAGAGAGGGGGAGATACCTCCCCCTCCTCTGAAGAATATATCTTTTCGCTTCTTGGGATTATCCCCCAAAGTTGCGTTTCTTATCAGAACATATGAGAGCTAGATGCAAGAGAATTACACTCCTAAACTTTTTTTGATTCGCTCTATTTGTTCCGCGCCCTTCCTGTCAAGCTCTTCATATTGATCAGCGTTGCTCATGTCCGCCTTAACTTCTATGTAGAATTTGATTTTTGGCTCGGTGCCTGATGGGCGAACGCTCACCTTTGTGCCATCTTCGCAGAACCATTGCAACACGTTACTTGGCTCTGGCATATCAAGCTTAGATACGTTTCCGTTAGCGTCTATAGCGGTCAGCGGTTTATAATCCTTCCACAGCGTCACTTTGGAGTCTCCCAATTTTTGAGGCGGATTGTCGCGGAAGTTGGCCATCATCTGCTGAATTTCTTCAGCCCCACTCTTGCCCGGGCGTTCCACGTTGATGGTATGTTCCTTGGAAAAGCCATATTCCACGTATATATCCATCAAGATGTCATATAAGGTTTTTCCCTGATTTTTGGCAAAAGCGCAAATCTCGGCTAATAAAGAACAGGCTGACACGGCATCTTTGTCACGCACGAAATCTTCTGCCATAAATCCATAACTCTCCTCTCCGCCGCCGATATATTGCTGTTTCCCCTCGGAAAGACGAATTTCATTGGCTATCCATTTAAAACCGGTGTAGCAATCTCGCATCTCTATATTGTTAGCGTCGGCTATCTTTTTTATAACCTCTGTCGTGACGATGGTCTTGACTATGTAGTCGGTGGGCTTAAGCAAACCTTTCGCTTTGCGATTGGTTATGATATACCAAAGGAATAGCAAGCATGTTTGGTTGCCATTGATGAGCACCCATTCGCCTTTGTGGTTTTTGCATGCCATACCCACGCGGTCCGCGTCAGGGTCGCTGGCCATCAAGATGTCTGCGTCGAGAGCTTTGGCATCTCTTAATCCCAATGTTAACGCCTCTGCTATCTCCGGGTTGGGACGGTCTACGGTGGAGAAGTTTCCGTCTTTGATCATTTGCTCTGGCACGCAGTGCACGTTGTCAAATCCCCAATAAGCTAATGAGCGAGGTATCATCACTCGCCCTGCGCCGTGGAGGGGAGTGTATACGATTTTCAAGTTATGCTGGCGTTTAATCACCTCCGGGTCTATCGAGATGGAGCGAACGTCGCGAAGATATGCTTCGTCTATTTCCTCGCCGATGATTTGGATAAGCGCTTTGTCGCCTTCAAATTTTACGTCTTCAATGGCAACTTTGTTAACCTCGTCTATGATGCCTATGTCGTGCGGCTTGAGCACTTGCGCGCCATCGTCCCAATACGCTTTGTAGCCGTTGTATTCGCGTGGGTTGTGGCTTGCTGTGATGTTGACGCCTCCTTGTGCGCCCAAATGGCGAATGGCATATGAGCACTCGGGCGTGGGTCGCATCTCGTCAAAAAGAAATGCCTTGATGCCATTGGCCGAGAAAATGTTGGCCACGGTTTCTGCAAAGAGCCTGCTGTTGTTGCGACAGTCGTGGCAAACCACAACGGAAATTTGTTTTTTATCTTTAAATTTTTTATTCAAATAGTTGGCAAACCCCTGTGTAGCCATACCCACAACGTAGATATTCATCCGATTGGTGCCAGCGCCCATGATGCCACGTAAACCTCCTGTGCCAAATTCCAAATCTTTGTAGAAACTCTCGATGAGGTCTGTTTTATCCTCGTTATCCAGCATGGCTTGCACTTGCGCGCGAGTCTTCTCGTCAAACGACGGTGACAACCATTCCTTGGCCTTTTTCTCACATTGTGCTATCAGTTCAGAATTATTTCCCATAATAGATGTTTGTTTAATTATTTAATGATTGTTTTACGCAAAGATAGCAACTATTTCCTGAAAAAGTTACATAATATAGGTATTTTTTTATTAATTTTGCACGGATTTCACGGCATTGTGATTGATATTTATATTTTAATGATATAGCGATGTTTTTTACTGGCTTAATTATAGCAATCTCCACTTTTTTAATTATCGGTTTTTTTCATCCGATAGTAATTAAAACCGAGTATTATTTTGGCATTCGGCCTTGGTGGTTTTTCCTTGTTGGTGGCTTTGTTTGTATTGTATGCTCTCTACTCATTGAAAATGCCATATTTTCGTCCATCGTTGGAGTGGTTGGAGCCAGCATGCTGTGGTCAATAGGCGAATTGTTCTCCCAAAAAAAACGTGTGGAGAGAGGTTGGTTCCCTATGAATCCCAAACGAAAGGAAGAGTATTCGACCGTATGTCAGGATAAGGCCAAGGACCAATCAAATCATCACAACTCAACAGTCATCCATGAAAACGCTGCTGATATTAATCGGAAAAACTCAAAATAGAGATTTTGATAATGGCATAACGGATTATGTTAAACGGATAAATCATTATATGCCATTAGAGGTCGAGGTTATACCTGAACTTAAAAACACCAAGAATACCAGTGAGAACCAACAAAAACAAAAGGAGGGTTCTTTGTTGTTAAAGCGTTTGCAACCTTCAGACACGTTAGTGCTTCTGGACGAGCGAGGCATGGAATTTCGCAGTTTGAATTTCGCCTCATGGCTTCAAAACAAAAAGAACACTGCGCGACGACTGGTTTTTGCCATTGGAGGTCCCTATGGATTTAGTCAAGATGTGTATCAGAGAGCCAATGAAAAAATATCTTTGTCACGCATGACTTTCAGTCACCAGATGGTTCGATTGGTCTTTACAGAGCAATTGTATCGCGCTTGTACTATCATTAATGGTGAGCCCTATCACCACGAATGACACGCCAATCCTGTTCATCTTAAGTTCCAAACTCTGCCAATGCTCCACTCTTTTTTACTGTATTGTACAACCAATGGTGGTTGTACGGCATGAGAGGACGTGGTAAAGTGCCTGCAATTCATAACAGACAACCATGTGCCACCTGCTTGTGACAGGCGACAAAGCCACGGCGTTCCATGTCAAGCGGCTTGACTCGGTCGCTGCGGCGATCGTGGCAAACGTGGACTATGCCATCGGAATGGTTGAGATTGTTGCCGCGTACCAATTGGGACGAGCGAAGAATACCTTGACGCATGTTCACGGAGTGCGGCAACCTCGGGAAACATTTGTGTCGTAGAGTGTAGGCGTAAAGTTTTTTGTACAAAGGTGGTGAAGATGGGATGCCGCTCAAAGGCGGCCAATGTTGGATGCTTGCTTCTTTTTTTATACCTTATGAATTATATGTGATAAATCCTGACTTGGATATTTTATATGATATATTTGGGAACGCATCAATGGGAATGCGCCGTGAGGCGCATTCCTGTCTGTTTCTTTATCGTGCGAAAAGAAAAAAGTGTTCCGCAAGGGGAGTTATCTCGGATTAGCGTGCCATCCTGTTTTTGGGCGAGCCCAGTTCGTGCCAGTGCCGTGACCGCTTCCCTCCTCGTTGTATTGGTCTCCCAGCTTTCCTTTCTCATTGCACATCATGAGATTGGTGAATGGGTGTATGAAGGCAGTACCCCAATAGTTCTTGCGCTGGAAAGTTCCACCTTCCCAGTTGGAGAAAGAGCGGCAGAAATGACCAGTATTAGCACTTCCTTTTCCTTGGTAAGTGTTGGCTGCGACCAGCATCATTCCGTTGTGCCAATTGGTTGGCAACAGTCGTAATCCTTTGGTAGATTCGCCTTGTAATGGCAGTTTCACTTGCACGTTGAACTTGCTGTCCTCACCATTCCACCATGCGTCACTCATAATGTCAGACACCTTTAGAGGCGCGTTGCCTATCCAACGGCTGGTCACGACGAGTTGGTTCTCGTTGGTGTCTTGGCGGTTGGGCCAGTTGCGCGTCTCCCATTTGTAGGCGCAACAGAGCCTGTCTCCGTATTTCGAACTTCGGAAGAAGCGTATGGCATAAGTAGTCTTGCCATCATTCGTGGTGTAGAAATTGCTGAAAAAGCCTTGTGTATTGAGGTTTTGCATCTGTACTCCTGCAAGATCGCCGCCGTTATCCGGAATAAGGTCTCTTACATATAGAAATCCTTCTGAGTCCTCGATTTCGGCATAGAGCGTCATCCATTCCAGGTACAGGTCGTTCTCGTTCTGGAACGTTCTGTTGTCTGGTTTCAAAACAATGTCTTTTCCTTGGTCTGTCCATTTACCATATACGGCAGGGAATGGGAAGAGCGTGGTCAGCTCGGTGAGCGAGGGGGTGTGCCACACGTTATCCTCGGGCATAACGCGTTTGTGCTGCATGGCTTCCTCCCATTTGTACCACACGCTGCCATTTTTCTTGCGCCAGTCGTGCGAGTCATCGGGCCACTTGTCACCTGGGATAACAAGGTCGTTGTCCCACCATGTCTTGGGGGCGGCGATGTTGTGCTTGGCTGCGCGAGAGAGGAAGTTGAGGAAGTTGAATGACGGGTACGGTTCCGAGTCGTGCACGTTGGCGGTGAGGGTGCGTATCTTGCCGCCATCGTTCTTGAAGATGTGCTTGCTGACAAACGGACCTTGCGCGTTGGCTTTCTTGGCTTGTTTGAGAATGTAGCCGCCTGTCCACGACCCCATCATGGTCTCAACGCCTGTCTTGTCGGTGGGCATGCCCCACATGTACCATACGTCGTATTCAGCTCCGCCCTCGGTGAGGTGTATGGCCTCGTCGGCTTTACCGTTGAGGTGGAGTATGTAGTTGTCGTTGTTGTCGAAATTGCGGACGACGAGAGGACAGGTGCTTTCCCACCATGTGCTGATGTCTCCAGCTTTGAGTTTGCCTTTGTCTGTTATGGGGCAGAACACGCCCATTGGGTGCAGGGCGTTGGTTTTAAGGAAGTAGTCGTGCGACTTGGACACATTGTCGTCACGTTTCACCTTTATTTTGACGAGCGTGCCAGGCATCTTAAATCTGAAACGGACGAATGGCGCGCCATTTCTCATGGTTACTGGCTTGCTGTTGGATATGAAGGCGATTGGCTCGTTGTTGTTTGCCATTCTTACGTTACCACCTTGTTCGGTATAAGGACTGTTGTCGGGCACCATCTGTGGTTGAAAACTCACGCTGTGGCGCGTCGTTCCGTTGGCGCCTCCTCCCACTTCTTTCTCCGTTCCACCAGCTACGGCGCACACTTGCCAGCCGTCGCCAGAGATGTTGTCGGAGGGACTGCCGAGTATCCATGTCACAGTGATGTTTTGCAATTTTCCCTCACCGTTGGGGTCGTTGAGCAGCAGGTAGTTGTTATCGCTGCGCTTGGTCCGCCACTTGTATGTGAATTTGCCGAGTTGCTGTGTGCGCTCGTTCATGATGTAGCATGTGGCAACGAAGTCTTGCTTGGCTTCCACCTTACCGTTTTCGTCGAGCGAGATGGCACGGGTGATACCGCCGCGTGTCTTGGCGTTGCTTGCCAGTTCGCGGACTATTTTCTGTGTCTCGCCGTCCATCTGCATGTCGCCGATGTACATTCGTATGGTGGTGGTTGGATATTTCGTCTGCCCTTGCTCCTTGTCAGGAGAAGAGGGCTGGATGTTCTCTATGTCGCTGGCGCACGATCCGAGCGCGAGCCCCATGAGCGCGAGCGATACGCAAAGCATGCCAGCCCTGCGCAGGTTATGGATAGTTGTTTTCATATATTTCCTGTCTTTTGTTTTTTCTCTTTTCTCTTTTCATTGTGTTCATTGTGCCGAAAAGCCATTCTTGCTCCCTTTGCCCTGTCTGGCTTGGCAGTGGGTTTGTGGGCGAGTTGTCAGTTTTCCCAACCATATTCCATGTCGAAGTCTTCCTCCGAAAAATCAAACCTCTTGGCATCCTCGACTTCTCCACCATCTGTGGGTTCCTCCACGCTGGCATATACGCCCCATTTGTCCAATAGGTTGTCATCTCCGCCAATCTTTATTGCCTCGCATAGAGGTGTAGTGTATGGCTTTTTATGTTTTGCGGTTTCTTTCATTTCACTTTCAATTTTATACTTTATTAAATGATTAATGACTCTCTTTGTGTGTTTGTTATCCTTTCCTTCATGTTGTTGTCAATTAGGTTGATCGCTTGGTATGGACCTTGTCTCCCAGAGTTGTTTCTTCCTCCGCTGTCCTGCGGCCATGCTGTGACATATGGTTGTAGAGTCATTTCTTGCCTTGATTGTTCATTTGCGTTATGGGTCTCACTGTGGTTAAACCCGAGCGCGAGGCGTCAAGGCAGGCATGTGCGGCAGTGCGTGCGACACTTACGGATATGGCAATAGCCCTCCCATCTCCTGCCTTGCAATGAGGAGTGGCAGGAGAATCGCCGCGCATATGTCGCCAATAAAAAATGTTAAATGTTCGGGGGGGGGTAATAAAGTATGTTAACGAATATGCGGCACACGACATTCTTTCACGCTTTTTTGTAAAGGCGAAAGAGGCATTGGTCAGGCAGCCGAAACAGTGTGTCACATATTTATACATACATCGTCAAGAATTGTTATTACCTTCATTTTTGCTCCTTGTGTGTTTAATATGGGAGCGATGTTGTTTAATTTTATAAATATAAGGTAAAATTAAACTTTTTTCCTCAAATCTCCAAGCAATTTCAAGAGAAATTACTTGGTTCTTTCATATAAAAAATAATTGTGCCGTTTTGGTTTATTACGGTTTTGTTTGATTTATTTTTACAATATTATGACACAATGATGCGATGGAGCAAAGATACAAATAGATAACGTACGCATTTTGGGTAAACGCGATATTGCAATTATTGTAATTTTATATTTACAATACTCTGTTATTATTTTTATTTTGCGTCAGCAACGAATATAAATATAACGTTTACATTTTTTTATTTAATGGCATGTTTGGGTTCTTCTCAAACACGTCAATAATTCGTCGCGAATGGTAGGCATTGAGCATCCACGCTTTAAGGCAACCGATGGGCGTGCCAAGTTCCTTGCGCATGATTTTCTTGACATTGAGTGCCGTGAACAAATCGTTGAAAGTACAGCCCATTTTTCTATTGTCGCGTGCCTTGCAATCGGCAAGGGCGAGAGACCGCCTCGCCTCGCGAAAACAAAACACCCCTTGGAAACGCGTGGTGTGACATTCCATCACGTCGCGTCTCCACTCATCCGCCACAATTTCTGTTGGCTTGGGCTGAAAGATTCGCAAACCACAAAAAATAACTGACTTTTGCGCAAAATAAGAGGAGGTGCGTCATTGGGACGCACCTCCTCAAATATAGCCTGCCTGTTTGTCAGCCTTGTCTCAAGGCTTTAGTTTCGAAACACCAGGCCGTTGCCGTTGGCGTCTATCACTATGGGCTTCTCGCGATTCACCTCCTCCGCGAGGATTTTCTTGGACAGTTCGTTGAGCATGTGCTCTTGAATGGCACGCTTCACTGGGCGCGCGCCAAACTCGGGGTCATAGCCCACGTTGGCCAACCAGTCTACCGCTTGGTCTGTCCATTCTATGTTAAAGCCCTGCGGCTCGAGCATCTTGCGAACGCGTTGCAGTTGCAAGGTCACCACCTTGGCTATCTCTTGTTTGGTGAGAGGCAAGAACATGATGATGTCGTCAATACGGTTCAGGAATTCCGGCCGGATGGTCTTCCGGAGCATTTCCATCACCTTGGCGCGCGTGTCGCTGATTACCTCGTGGCGGTTGTGGTCGTTGAGGGCGGAGAAGCGCTCTTGTATGTACTGGCTTCCGAGGTTGGAGGTCATGATGATGATGGTGTTCTTGAAGTTGACCGTGCGCCCCTTGTTGTCGGTAAGACGACCGTCGTCAAGCACCTGCAGCAATGTGTTGAACACGTCGGGGTGCGCCTTCTCGATCTCGTCAAACAGCACTACGCTGTATGGCTTGCGTCTCACGGCCTCCGTGAGCTGGCCGCCCTCGTCGTAACCGACATACCCCGGAGGCGCGCCGATGAGTCGGGACACGCTGAATTTCTCTTGGTACTCGCTCATGTCAATACGCGTCATCATGTTCTCGTCGTTGAAGAGGTATTCCGCCAAGGCCTTGGCCAATTCGGTCTTGCCGGTACCCGTTGTTCCGAGAAAGATGAAAGAGGCGATGGGTTTCTTGGGGTCTTGCAGGCCGGCGCGACTTCGACGCACGGCGTCCGACACAGCCTTGATAGCCTCGTCTTGGCCTATGACACGCTTGTGCAATTCCTCTTCCAAATGCAACAATTTATCTCGCTCGCTTTGCAACATCCTCGTCACCGGTATTCCGGTCCATCGGCTCACCACCTCGGCTATGTCATCGGTGGTCACTTCCTCTCGCACCATGCCCTCGCCGCCTTGCGTGTTCTTGAGCTGTTGTTGTATATTGTTGATGTCATATTGTAGCTGTTGCAGCTTGCCATAGCGTATCTCGGCCACCCGTTCATAGTTGCCTTCGCGTTCGGCGCGTTCGGCCTCAAACTTGAGCTGTTCCATCTCTTGCTTGTCTTGCTGTATCTTGTTTACAAGACCGCGCTCGGCTTCCCATTTGGCGCGGTATTGGTGCTCCTGCTCTTTCAGCTCGGCTATGTCCTTGTCCAACTGCTTAATCTTGTCCTCGTCGTTCTCTCGTTTGATGGCCTCGCGCTCAATCTCCAATTGTTTCAGTCGGCGCGAAATCTCGTCAAGTTCCTCGGGCACGGAGTCTCGTTCCATGCGCAGCTTGGCGGCGGCCTCGTCCATGAGGTCGATGGCCTTGTCGGGGAGGAACCTGTCGGAGATATAGCGTTCCGAAAGCTGTACGGCAGCGATGCAGGCATCGTCCTGGATACGCACCTTGTGGTGGTTCTCGTATCGCTCCTTGAGCCCTCGCAGGATGGAAATGGCGTCCAGCTCGTCTGGTTCTTCGACCATCACGGTTTGGAAACGACGCTCAAGCGCCGCGTCTTTCTCAAAGTATTTCTGGTACTCGTTGAGCGTGGTCGCTCCGATGGCGCGCAGCTCGCCGCGAGCCAACGCCGGTTTCAAGATGTTGGCAGCGTCCATGGCTCCCTCGCCGCCACCTGCCCCAACGAGCGTGTGTATCTCGTCTATGAACAATATGATATTGCCGTTGGCGTTCGTGACCTCCTTGATAACGCTTTTCAGTCGTTCCTCAAACTCTCCCTTGTATTTAGCCCCCGCCACCAAGGCTCCCATGTCCAACGAGTATAGTTGCTTGTTTTTCAGGTTCTCGGGCACGTCTCCCCGCACGATGCGTTGCGCCAATCCTTCCACGATGGCGGTTTTGCCTGTGCCCGGCTCACCTATTAATATAGGGTTGTTCTTGGTTCGTCTCGACAATATTTGTAGCACGCGGCGTATCTCTTCGTCACGTCCTATCACGGGGTCAAGCTTGCCTTTGCGGGCCTCGTCCACCAAGTCCTTGGCGTATTTGGACAAGGCTTGGAAGTTCTCGTCGCCACTTTGGCCTTGCACGTTTTGGCCTTGGCGCAGCTCTTCGATAGCCTTTCTCATGTTGTCTTCTGTGCATCCGGCATCCTTCAGAATATGGGCTACGGTAGAGTTGACTTGAAGCAGAGCCAAGAGTATAGGTTCCACAGACACAAATTCGTCTCCCATTTTCTGCGAAATGCCTATGGCGCGCTGCAACACCGAATTGGTGTCGTTGGAGAAATAGGGCTGACCACCTTCCACGCGGGGCAGTCGGCTTAATTCTTGTTGAACCAATTTTTCAATTTGTGATGTGTTAACGCCTAATTTTTGGAATACGAAATTTGTGACATCCCTGCTTTTTTGTATGATGCCTTGCAATAGGTGGGTTGGCTCGATCACCTGTTGTTGAGCCCCTTGCGCTATGTTGACAGCCTCTTGTACAGCCTCTTGCGCCTTGATAGTGAATTTGTCAAATGTCATGTTTGTCTCCTTTCTGTATTTGTTCTTTTTGTTTTCTGATGGTGTGATATATTTTTGTTTCAATAGAACAAAGTCAAATGGCATGCCCATTCAACAAGAAATGACAAAATGACAGAATATTATTTGCCCTATGTTTAGATGCGAGAAATGTGTGTCTCACCACTCAAACATAGGGCAATGCGGTGTTATGAAGAACGTAAAAAGTTTCTCGTTTTGATTTAATTATGCCTCAGGATAGCCTCCTTGCACTCTTCCATCAGCCATTTTGGCGTACTGGTGGCGCCACAAATGCCAATGGTGCTTACCCCTTTAAACCAGTCAAAGTCTATCTCCTCGGCGCTTTCTATCTGGTAACTGTTGGGGTTGACGCTCCGGCATTCGTGGAAAAGCACCTTGCCATTGGAGCTTTTGCGGCCGCTTACGAACACGATGAGATCGTGTTTGGACGCAAACTCGGCTATGTTGGGCATGCGGTTGGCCACTTGACGGCATATCGTGTCGAAGCGCTCAAAGGTGGCATGGGGTGATATATGTTGTTCAATGTAGGTAATGATATGGTGGAATTCGTCAAGGCTTTTGGTGGTTTGGGAATATAGATAGACGCTTCGACTGAAGTCGAGTCGCTTTACGTCCTCAATGTTTTCCACCACGATGGCGTTGGAATGAGTTTGCCCGACAAGGCCAAGTACCTCCGCGTGCCCGTTTTTTCCGAAGATAACAATCTGTGAATCTGGGTTTTCAACAAACTTTCTCTTTATTCTTCGCTGTAAGGCTAACACCACGGGGCATGTCGCGTCGATGATCTCTATGTTGTTTTTGCGTGCCAGCTCGTAGGTCTCGGGTGGCTCACCGTGCGCCCTGAGCAGCACTTTCGCATTGCGCAACTGCCTTAATTGCTCATGGTTGATGGTGACAAGGCCTTGTCGATGCAACCTGTTCACTTCCATGCTGTTGTGCACAATGTCGCCCAAGCAATATAGGGTCTTTCCGCTCGCAAGCTCTTCTTCAGCCTTCTTGATGGCCGTTGTTACGCCAAAACAAAAACCGCTGCCACTGTCAATTTCTATTTTTACATTCATGTTAAGGTATGGATGTTGCCGATTTATGATGTTAAAGGTGTGTATATGGCATGCTGCTGTCGCATGGTTGAATTATGAGTCGGTGTTTGGCGAAGTAGGGTCTCCGCCTTTTTGGTAGTCTTTAACCCGTCCGGCTTCTTGTTTTTTACATTTCAACATTGATGTTGATGATTATCTTGGTGTTCTCCGGGTCGTTGGTAATCATTAGTATACGCGGTTTGGAACGTGCCATTTTCAGCCCGTTTGCAATAGCGGTTATTTTGAGTTTGGCTTTTTCCCCGGGTTCGATTTCTGTTTTGTTGAGCGATACTTCCAATCCCATGGTGAACATTTGAAGGCAGTTTATCTTGAGCGTGGTTCGTCCTTGGTTGGTGATTTCGATTTCGCCTTTCTTCTTCGCCTTGCCTTTAAAGCCGCCCAACTCGAGGCTTCCTGCGGACAATCTCAATTTGGGCGCGTAGACGCGAGTGGAGTCTGTCATCCCTTTGAAGCTCGGAAGAAGCACGGTCGAGATTGATATTTCTTTTTCGGGAGACACGGTGTCGCCGAGAAATGAGCCTAAATATACGGAAGTTTGGGTCAAGCCCAAGTTTCGAATACGGTGTGAGTCGAGTGTCAAGACGGCCGTGGCACTGTGCCCGGGGGCTATTTGCGAGGGTGAGATGTTAACTTTTAGATAGTCCGGAAGGTGCATCACGACTGGCTTGGCCACAGTGGAGCCAATGTTTTTGATGTGTATCACTTGGGTAGGTTGGTCACCGCGATTTACATTATCAAATTCTATGTTGTTCACGTCGACTTTCAATTTGCCCATTTGAAACGTGTATGCCCCCTCAAATTTGTTAATCTTTGAGACGACAACGCCACGTACAGACAGTGTCAAAGGATTTTGGGTGGCGTTGCTGTATATGCCAATTTGTTTGTCGAACCGGCCCATTTGTTTGGCGTCGTAGGTGGCCGCGACCATGAATTTCGCGCCGGGGGCGATGGGGGCTTTCGGATATTGGGCTTGCGTGCAGCCACAACTGGTCTTTACATTGGTTATGACCAATGGCCGTTCGCCACTGTTTCTCATTTCAAACTCGGCTCTCACAGGCGATTTGAAAACTACCTGCCCACAGTCTATGGTCTTGTTTGCTATTGTAATCTCTTGCGCTTTAGCTTCTCGGCAAATTAACGCAATGAGAGATATTCCTATTATTTTTTTATTCATCATTTGTTAATAATCGTTTGTAGCGACCCAATTATTGATGCTTTATCGGGTCACATGCAATTCTTTTGCTCCCTCCCTGCCAGAATATTCAGGGCTGTAGGCGCATTGCGCAGTGCATGTTCCGGTGGTGTAGTCACCCTCGTGGTCCACGTAATAATCGGTCTCGACAATATGTTTCCCTTTGGCCAGGCGGTCAAAATAATAGTTTGTCGCGTTATCTTGCGGCGCGAGGTAGTAGCCCCAGTGATAGCCACTGAGCTGCTCCGCGGGTTCCAAGCAAGCCGCGCGCTTGTCTTGTACCTGAACGAAGTCATAGTCTCGGTCGGCCGCGATGGTGATGCGCACCCTCACTTTGTCGCCCACTTTCAGTCGGTTGGCTATTTTCTTGCCGTCTGTCGAGCATATCTCACGTTTCACCACAAGTCCTGATGACGCGGCCTTTACATCCGCGGCCTTCTGCCAATACTGTGCGTAGAGCGCCCCCCAAGACGTGCCTTGGCTTGTTTTTTCGGCCGTAAACGTGGTTGCCTTGTTGCCTTTTACCGTTGTTTTTACATATCCAAGCCCTGCCGTTGCCTGGGGTGTTTTGAGCTCTTGCCCATTTATTTTCAGTGTTGTTGGCATGCCAGAGGCAAGCTTGCTCATGTCGATTCCACCCTCATTGTTGCCCATAAAAGCGTAAACGGCGTTCACCGCGTTGATGGGAGTGTCCCATCCGGTGGCTCGTTTCTCTTGCAATAGCCATCGTTGCATCTCCTCAATGGTCTTGGTGTCGGCCGGATTGAGGCGCTTCATGGCTTCGATGGCGAACGTCTGTGTGGGTATTTTGTAATCAAACCAACTGTAAAAGGCTTTGTGAGTGTCAAAATATCTGCCCATCTCCGCTTTGTAAACGGAGTGCTCGTTGATGCTTCGCAGATATTCCTTGGCTCGCCGCTCCTTGCCATATTGAGACAGGATGACGGCGCAACCAGCCTTTCCATAGATGGTGAGTTCGGTGGGCATCTTCTCCAACAAGGCCACCAAATAGTTCATGTCTTGGCTTTCCGGGCGTTTGGCCAATGCGCATGTGTACAGATAATTGCATGCCAACTCACTTGGAGAAAGATGTTTCTGCCCTTTCTTCTCTGCCTTTTTCAGCTCTCTCGCTTCCTCGGCGATACGCCTGTCAAGGTATCCAAACGCTTGGTTGAGCATGTTCGTGCGCACGTATTTTGTGCCAATCATGGCATCCAAACGTGTCAATATTTGTGCCACGCTCATTGTTATATAAGAGCTTCCGGCCATGCCCGGCCACCAACTGAACGAGCCATCGCCGTTCTGGAGGGCTTGCAGCTTGGTGGTGAAATCGTCGACGCGATAACCAATGGCCGTCTCGTCCAAGAAGTTGGCAAGCTGTTGTTTCTGGTCTGCTTCCCTCTCGGCGTTGGCAACCCACGGCGTTTCGGAGAGTACCATTGTCTTTAGCTCTTGATTTTTCCGCAAACTGCTCATCAGCGAAGTTTCTTCTCGCGTTTCCTTTTTCCACATTTCGACGGTCCGCTTAATTTTTGGCGATGAATTAAGAAGGCTCTGTCCTATGCTGTTGGCATAGATGGCGGTGGCCAACGATATAGCGTCCTTGTCGCAGGGACTGGCTATTGATGGCAACGCTTGCGCCATGAGCCATGCCGGATGGTTGGTGTATTCGATGGTAAGCTTGTTTTGGGCGTCGGCGTTGGGAAACAGTTTGCTCAAATCTATGGTTTTCGTGCCTGCGCCATTCTGCGTGAATGGAACCGTGGTGGTGACATATTCGCGATTGGGCAACAGCGGCAAATAGTGCTGTTCGCCATCGCTGAAGCCGTTGCCCTCCACCATGACACGAGCAATGAACAGGTCGCGGCCTTTGGCGTTCGCGGCCAAGCGGTCCGCGTCAACGTCAAAATAGACGGTCGTGGTCATGCCTCGGGCCACGTCGAACGCTTTTTCCCATTCTGCCACCACTGCCTCTGTCTCGGGGTCGAGAAGCTGAAAGCGTGCCATGCCGTTGATGTTTTTCTCTGCGGTGTTATAGATGCGGCCACTGATTTGAGCTTTGTCGCCCATGCGGATAAAACGTGGTAAGTTGGGCTGCACCATCACGTCTTTCTTTGCCACGGCTTCGGCTGACAACTGCCCATGGTTCATCTGCTTGTCGTGGGCGATGGTCATGAAACGCCAAGTGGTGACGCTCTCTGGCAGTGTAAACTTGATGTTGACATTGCCTTGACTGTCGGCCATGAGCGTTGGGAAGAAGAACGCTGTCTCGTTGAGGTTCTCGCGCGGTTGCTGGGTGGCGTTGCCCTGCTTGTTTCCGCCATCCATCCCGGTGGCTTGATTGTTTGGGGCGTTGTCGAGGGCTGACAATTCGGTCACTTCTTGGTACACGCTGTCAGCCGCATAGCCACCGCCAGTTTCCGCGACGGCCGCTGATTTGGCCAATTCGTTTTTTGCGATCGAAATCCCCGCTCCCATGGCGCGTGTCCGCAAACCGTTGGGAGCCTGCGTAGTCATCGACTCGTAGAGCACGTAAGGAGGCGCGATGTAGAACATGCTCTTATAGTAATGGCTGAACGCAAGCATGCGCTCTGGCAGTCTCTTGTAATTGGCGAAGCCGTACAATCCTATGGCGTCGTCGCTGCCGCCGTGCCATTCTGTTTGTGGCAAAGAGAATTGATAGTGTGGCGAGAAATGCCATTGGTGCTTGACTATGCCGTCCAAACTCTTGTCGTACATGGTGGCGAGCAGCTGCGCTTGCGCTGGCTTGCCATCGGGCGTGAGTATTCGCAGTGTCCACTCCTCTTTTTGTCCGGGAGCCAGTCGGTCGCGGAAAGTCTTCCACGAGAGTTTGAGTTTGTTGTCGGGCTCGGGTCTAAGCAGCTGCACGGTATGCCTGAAGAGATGGCCTCGTTTCACCCATGCCATATTTATCGTGACGCCATCGCCGTACGCTTCTTTGTAAACCAGCTTCTTGGTGAGCACTTCGTTGTTGAGCGTCGCGCGCCCTTCGTCGATGATGCGTTCTCCGCTCAGCGCGGTATAGTATAGGTGCACATCGCTGTCAGAGCTGCCCACCTGTATGTACACGGGTTTGCCGTCGGCGTGGAATCGATTGTCAGAGACGTAGAACCAGTGTGGGGTCTCTATCGCGGGCTTCTTGTCCTCATAAGAAAATATGATAAATTGTTTTTTCACGGTGTCATTGTCACATATCCCCGTGATCGTATGCTGTCCTGATGTCAATTTGCGAGCGATGGCGACGGGCTTGTTGGCGTCTGTCGTCTGCCATGGCTCGTTGTCAATTTTATAGCGCACTTTGCCCTCGATAACTTCGCCGGCTACGTTCCTGAGCGTGAAAGAGAAGTTGCGCAGGCTGTCTCTTAGCGTCTTGGAAGGTATGTCGCAATTTAAAATTCGCGTGCGATTGCTCAGTGGCAGCGATGTCGTGCCTTCGTGTGTCTCGCCCGAGAGGTCGGTCACTTTGGCGTTCGCCACCACATTATAATATAGTGGAAGCTCCATATTGACATTTGGGGGCAATGTCATTGGCATTTTCAAGTAGAAAGAGCCGTCATCGGCTGTCACGGTGGATTCGGTCAGCAGGTTGTCCGACCAGTTGCCGTCGCTCCAGCGAGACCACATGCTCTTGTTGCGTTTCACGGTGTATTCCACCTTGGCTCCTTGCACTGGCACGCCGGCAAAGCTCTTTGCCACGCCGCGCACTTTTACCACGTCGCCTATTTGGTATGCTTTTTTATAAGGCTCAAATTCTATTTGATATGTTGGGCGTTTGTATTGTTCCACTTGCAACGAGGTCCCGGCGTACAGGTCGCGGCCCTCCATCCTGATATAAAAAGTGCCGGTAAGCCCATTTGCCGGCAGCGTGAACATCGTGGAAGCTGTGCCAAAAGCGTCGGTCGTAACCTTTTTTCTGCCCACTTCTTTTCCATTGGCATCGCGCAAGGTTATGGTCAGCGGCTCATTGTCAAGGGCTTTGCTTGACACGTTTTTGCTGTCTATCTCCGTGGCGATAGCTACCGCGTGAACCTGCTGGCCAGGGCGGTATACACTACGGTCTGTATAAGCGTAAAGGTCTTTTCTTGTCGATTTCTCGTCCCAATAAGAATAGTATGCGTCTATGTCGAAGTTGCCGCAGGCGCGGTCTTTGTCCGTGAAGACATATATTTTGTTGGGCATTCGTCCTTTGTAGGCATAGTTCACCTCGCCATTTTGACCGCTCAATATGCTTACTTTGCTGTCTTTCCCATTGCCGAACGAGGCGTTCGTGGTCAGTTCTATATGCGCTCCTTCTATGGGCTTGCCCGTTGTCGCGCTCACCACGACAAACCGAATGCGCTTGTCCGGGCGGGCCTCGCTCATCACGTAGAGGTCGCTCACGCGCAACAAGGCGCGTTGAGGCTTGATGCCCTTGTTGTCGGTGGAGGCCTCCATGAGATACACGCCTACGGGCATGCCCTCCAACAAGATGGAGTCGCAGTTCTCTTTCCACGCCGGCTGGCCAATGTATCGTCGCGTGACAGACCGCTCAAAGGCTGGGTCGATATGTTTTTGCAGTGCCTTGTAGTCTTGGGGTTTGTCAGGATTGAGCGTGGTTTTTCCGCTCACGTCCACTCGATATATTTTGACGTGTAGCTCGTTGATGTTGCGTATGGAATTGACCAGCACCTTCCGCTTGACGTTTGGCAGCAGCATGCAGTCGCCTATGTTGATATTGAAAGATGGCCGCTCCAACTCGGCAAGAGCGTTGCGCAGAATGTTCATTCGTGGCCATGCGCCCCACCGGTTGAGCGCGTAGTTGATGTATTTGACGCGTTCTTCGGCCGAGGCGTCAGGGCATTGGGCAAGGTAATCGTCATGCTCGATGGCCAATTCGCCAGCCATGGGCAGGTCGGCGTAAACCTTGATGAGCGAGTCCACACGCTGAAGGTATACAGATTTGTTGGCCACGGCGGTATAGTTGCCACGTTCCTGTCTCAGTTTGTAGCATGCCGTGATACATGCGGCTGGCCGGTTTCCTGTTTTGCTATAATAATCGTGCAGGGTGGTATAGTCTTCGGCTTCCAAGCCGATGACGTGCAGCAAGTCTTCGTTAAAGATGCGGCTGTCCACGCCTTTTACGATGGCCGGCTCGTATTCCTCGCTCTTATGCTGGGCCAAAAGGGCCGGGTTTTGCATGGATAGCTTAAACCAACGCTTGCTTTTGGCCACCGCGTCATCTTCAAGTTGTTCTTGGTATATTTTGCCCAACGCCGACGCGTACACCGCTTGCAGCGTTTTGTTTTTGGTCGTGAGGGCTTTTCGCTCAAGTCGGGCTATTTCCACGTCCAATGAGTCGGGAGCTATCTGCGCGCGAAGCGAGGAACGAAGCAGTTGAGCTTTCATCAGCTGGCCGTACGCTTTCTCGCCCTCCGCTTTGGCGATGATTTTGTCCAGCCATTGGATTTGGCTTTTAGGCAAGTCCTTTTTGGAGGCGTCGTCCGCTTTCTTCCATAATGATGAGTAACTGTCCGCAAGGATATTCATGGGTATTGCTAATAAAATGATAAGATAGAATATCTTTTTCATAAGTTTTTTCTTTAAACGAACATTGCAAAGATAAGTATTTAAATCGACAGTTTGGAAAAATACGCCAATGATTTATTATTTTTTACAACGCGGCATTTCCATATCTATGTGTTGATAATCATGTTTTTGAAGCTCCTGTGGCGTAATTTTGCCGCTCGTTGTTGGCATTTCCTCTTCAAATAGTTCTGGTAGGCGGCGCTCGGTCTCGCATGCGCAAAGGGTGGCGCGCTGATTGTTCTTCGTATATTGCTCTCATCGTTTTGTGACATTAATCTAATCTCAAACTTGCGCGAAAAACAATGCTGAAAACTTCTGACAAACACCTCCCTGTATTCTGTTTATTTGTAAATCCTAATATGTTTTTTGAATATACGCTCTTATTTTGAGTTTTTCGCAACTGTCATCGCGCCAGCGATTTATGGATATGGAACGTGTTTTCGTGGCGGAAAGTTTTCATTCGTCCATGTCATTAGGGCTTGATGAACCTGCCTTTAATGCCCATTCGCGCGCCGATAAAGGCGTAATGACACTTCGATTAAGCCGTAAACGCGTCGCGATCGCGTTCTAATGGCAACTTGAATGGGCCTTTAACGCGGTTTGAGTGGTTTTCTTCGAGTGTGAATTTCTGGAAAATAGGAGGCGTGGACAATTGCGTTCTTTCTATTTTGAAGATTTTTCACGCTCAAAAATTGGTAAGCAAGTTTGACAATTTTGGATTTGCGTCGCGCTTTCTCCATTATCGAAGTGTTGGCGCTCGAATGGGCGTCAAACCGCGCGTCCGTGGTTTGAGGCGGCGTGTTCTCGCATGCGTCGAAAACCTTATGTTATATTTTATAATGTTGATTTTCAATTCTTTATTTTGTGATTTGTAATATTAAAAATCACAAATAGTTTTGTCCGGTGAAACTTTTTTCGTACTTTTGCACCCGATAATTATAAGGATAACAACTGCTTTTTGTTTTAGTGGGGCTATTCGCCGAGGTATCACGGAACTGAGACTGTGGCTAAACTTTTTCTCATAAGCATAGTCGTGAAGTCGGTTTGATTTCAGGTTCCATAAATTTCAAATTATGGAGAAATTACTAAAGACATTCATCTTATTTGTAATGTTTTTCACTATTTTGCCTGTACAAGCAGGGAATGTTTTTGACAAAACGGGCAATTATTCAAAATTTGACTGGACAAAGGTTATAGAAGCCATTATAATGGTGGAGAGCGGAGGCAATCCGCGAGCTAAAAGTGGAAATTCGGTTGGGGCGATGCAAATCACGCCCGTTTTAGTTGCCGAATGCAACAAGATCTTGAAAGGAAGGAATTGTAAGAAGCGTTATACCATGCGCGACAGGTATAGCGTTCAGAAATCCAAAGAGATGTTTCTCATATACCAGTCTAAATACAATCCGGCTAACAGCGTTGAGCGAGCCATTAGGTCGTGGAATGGTGGCCATAATTACAGCATACGCAGGACACAGCGTTATTTGGAAAAGGTGAAAGCCGCGATGAGTCGTGGCAAGTAGCTTTCGAATGTCTGGTTGAGGATGCCTCGTTCTGTCCGTTCAATGCTAATGGTCAGGCGCGCGCATAGCCTTCGATGGTTTGTTACATAACAGTGAGCCCAGCTAAAAGCTGGGCTCGTGTCGTTTGGGAAATGGCAATAGAAAGCCTGCTTGTCAGCGCGTGGGCTGTTTCTCTATATTTGTGTCTTCGTCACAAGCGCGGCGAAATTGGCGCATGAGCCACTCGTTCTGCTCGTCGATGGTGATATGGCTGTTGTCAAGCTCAATCGCGTCGGCGGCTTTTCTCAGTGGCGACACCTCGCGGTGCGTGTCTATATAGTCGCGTTCTTGCACGTTTTTCAATATCTCGTTATAATTGGCGGGCAGGCCTTTGCCCTTTAGTTCGTCGTAGCGTCGGCGCGCGCGCACGTCGGCGGTGGCCGTGACAAATATCTTAAGCTCGGCGTCTGGAAATACCACGGTGCCAATGTCTCGTCCGTCCATCACCACGCCTTTGTCTTTTCCCATCTGCTGTTGGCGCTCCACCATGGCCGCCCGGACAAACGGTATGGCGGCGATGGGGCTGACATGGCCGCTCACTTCCATGTTTCGTATCTCGGTTTCAACCAGTTCGTCGTTTAGAAAAGTGTCTGGGCGACCAGTCTCTCTGTTGAGTTTGAACGAGATATGAATGTTTGGCATGAGGCTTTGCAGGCGGTCTGTCTTCACGGTGCCGTCCGCGTTGAAAAGTGAGTGGCGCATGGCGAAAAGCGTAACGGCACGATACATGGCCCCCGTGTCAACATATACGTATCCTATTTTTTGCGCAAGGTCTTTGGCCATCGTGCTTTTTCCGCATGAAGAAAAGCCGTCGATGGCTATTGTAATCTTTTTCATGATTGTGATGGTGATGGTAGTGTGTTAATAATAAATATAGATATGTGAACGTCGTGTGGCATAAGACTACAATGCGTAAGCCGCGTTGACCGTAACGCTTGAGCTTGAAACGTGGTATTTGGCGTAAGCCACGTTGAGTTTGAAACGCTCCAAGTTCAGTCCTGTGCCAATGGACAAGCCCGCCCTGCCGTTGGCGTGGCTGCCATCGGCAGATATAATTCTCATCTCTCTCGCGCGTCTGAAGTTGTATCCTCCGCCTATCCAGAATGTCTCTGTGAGCAGGAAGTCTGCCCCAAGCACGAGGTGGTCGGCCATGCTGTAGTCCAAATGGTTGAGGTCCACGATCGTGGCCGAGACGCGAAGAGGTATGCCGCGCAAACGCTTGGTGGCGCCTAATTGCATGTCTATGGGCATATTGTCGTAGTTGTCATGGTATGCCTCCAGTTGACCGCCAATGTTTTTCAGCACAAGGGATACAGACCACTCGGTGTCCGGGTGGTAATAGTTCAGGCCGAGGTCAACGCCAAAAGCCAAAGAGTTGTATGGCCCGATATATGACGTGATGAGCTTGGCGGCGACACCTCCGGCGATGTGTCGCCCCAACATGTAGGAGAAATATCCAGCCACGGCGATTTCGCGGGCAGAGAAATCTCCGGTTTGTACATTGTTCTCGTCCACCTCTTTCATTTTGCCATAATCCATATATTGCGCGGAGACCGCCCACGACGCTCGCTCTTTGACCACCCGGTTGAAGGCGGCGCTGGCCGTGTTGACGCCCGACATATAGTTCATGTAGTTGAGGTTGACGGTCTTGTCGCTCACCGATGACAGTAGGGCCGGATTGTGAAAGATAAGTGCCTCGTCGTCCTCGGCAAGGCTCACGTTGTCGCCCCCCAGCGCGGCGGCGCGGGCACTCACGGGAAGTCGCAGAAAGTTGTACGCGGTTTGACTTTCGTTTTGCGCCTCGGCATGAATGGCAAAAATCGTTAAGAGAAAAGCAAAAAGGGCTTTTTTCATTTATTTTTTCTAATTATTCGACAAAGGTACTCCTTTTATCAGGATTTGCATTAAATTTGCAAAGCATTTTGATAATTAAACGTTATCGGGCAAAGATTATTGTAACATGGAAACCAAGAAAGTAGAATCGGCCGATTTGGAACGATACCGCGTGGGAGGATTTCTGCTCGGCCTGACGGTGGCTTTGGCCTTGACGCTTGCTGGTTTGGAGTTTTCCACTCGTCCGGCCAATTATGATGACGCGGACAATATGCTTGATAATTTGGCGGAAGACATGGAACTGTTACCTGCCATGAATACCCATGACATGATATCCGCCGCGCCGCCGCCGCCGCGGAAAGCCATCACGGAGAACGTGAAAGAGACTTCGACGCCTGTAGAGACCGCGCCAAACGTGGCCGCCTCTACGCCTCTTGCGGTGGATGGCGATGGGTCCGGGGCGATTGACGAGGCAGAAGTGACACAGGCGTTGCCACAGACGGACGTGGACAATGGCGACGACGTGTCGCGCGTGGTGGAGCAGTTGCCCGAGTTTCCGGGGGGCATGGTGGAGTTTATGAAATGGCTCACGCGTAACTTACGTTACCCTTCCGCCGCGCAACAGCAGAAAATAGAGGGTAGGGTTGTGGTCACGTTCATCGTGAACAAAGACGGAACCATCGCCAATCCCAAGATAGACAAGCCTGTCAATCCGTTGATAGACGGCGAGGCTCTGCGTGTCATCAAGATGATGCCAGCGTGGAAACCTGGCCGCAATGGCAACAAGCTGTGCCGCACGATGGTGGCCATACCCATCAATTTCAAATTGTAAACACAAATTTTCGAATATAAACAACAAAGAAAATAGCCATGATTCAATCCGCTGAAAAAATACTGCGATGGGTGAACGAGTATATTGAGCAACTGTCTGTAGACAGGAAGCCCGGCACGCTCTACGCTCCCGTGAACTATGTGCTCTCGATGGGTGGCAAGCGCATCAGGCCCACTTTGATGCTGTTGGGATACAATCTCTTCAGGGACGATCCCGAAAAGATACTGTCGCAGGCCGTAGGCTTGGAAACCTATCACAATTACACGCTCTTGCACGATGATCTCATGGACAACGCCGACCTGCGCAGAGGGCATGAGACTGTGCATAAAAAATGGAACGACAACCAAGCCATCCTGTCGGGAGACTCTATGCTCGTGTTGGCTTTTCAGCGCATCGCCAATTGCGCCGAGGACAAGCTCAAACTGGTTTTGGACATTTTTACGGAGACCGCCTTGGAGATAGGCGAGGGGCAGCAGTATGACATTGATTTTGAGACACGCAATGACGTGAGCGAGGAAGAGTACATAGAGATGATCCGTCTCAAGACAAGCGTGCTCTTGGCATGCGCTCTCAAGATGGGGGCCGCGCTCGCGGAGGCGCCCGAACGTGATGCCGACAATCTCTATAAATTTGGCGAGCAGATAGGCCTGGCGTTCCAATTGCAAGACGACTACCTTGACGTGTATGGCGACAGCAAGGTTTTTGGCAAGGCCATCGGGGGGGATATCGTGTCAAACAAGAAGACATACATGCTTATAAATGCCTTTAATCGCGCCAATGACACGCAGCGCAAGGAGCTGGCCAAATGGGTTGGCATGGAGCGTTTTGACCGCGACGAGAAGGTCAAGGCGATGACAACCTTATATAACGAGATAGGGATAGACGAGCTGGCTCGCCAGAAAATACACTATTATTTTGAGCGAAGCAAGCGTTACCTCGACGCTGTGACAGTGGCGGATGACCGCAAGCGCGAGTTGCGCGCATACGCGGAGGCAATGGTTGAAAGGAAATATTAGGATGCAAGAGATACCAAAATACGTGGACACGCACGCCCATCTTGATGGCGAGGAGTTTAAAGATGACTTGCCCGAAGTCATTGAGCGGGCCAAAGCGGCTCGTGTGGGCGCGATATTTTTGCCAGCTATCAATCGTCAATCTATTATGTCCGTGCGGACGGTGTGTAGCCATTATCCCGGTTATTGCTTTCCGATGATAGGCTTGCAGCCTGAGGAGGTGGGCTCCGATTGGGCGGATGTGCTTGCCGATATGCGCAACGCGCTTGAGGACAACCTTCGCGAGGAGGCGTCGACACCTCTGAGATATATCGCGGTGGGCGAGTGTGGGTTGGACTTTTATTGGTCAAGGGAGTTTGAGAAAGAACAACTCGCGGCCTTCGAGGAGCAGGTGAGATGGGCTGTGGAATACCAATTGCCTTTGATGATACATTGCCGCAAGGCACAAAATGAGATGTTGCATGTGTTGAAACCATACGCCAAGGTGTTGCGTGGTGGCGTGTTCCATTGTTTCACGGGTAATGCCAAGGAGGCGGAAGACTTCTTGCGCATTGACAATTTTTGCCTTGGGATAGGCGGCGTGTCTACGTTCAAGAGCAGCCATTTGCGTGAGGACCTGCCCACCGCGGTGCCTTTGGAGCGTATCGTTTTAGAGACAGACAGCCCCTATATGGCTCCGGTGCCACATCGTGGAAAACGCAACGAAAGCGCGTTCTTGAAAGAGGTGTTGGAGGTGTTGGCCCAAAGTTATGGAGTTTCAACAAGCAATTTGGCCAAGATCACTAATGACAATGTGCGCCGTGTGTTTGGAATTAATCTTTAAAGAAGCTTAAAATTACATGGTGCGACTTCGTAAATCGGGCAAAATGTAATACTTTTGCACTCGCAATTAACGATTGCGCTTTCTATTATTCAGAAGGAGAGATGCTCGAGTGGCTGAAGAGGCACGCCTGGAAAGCGTGTAAACGGCGAAACCGTTTCCGGGGTTCGAATCCCCGTCTCTCCGCTGGATAGGTTTTATACTTGTTGTAGATTTAATCGCGTTAAGAGATGAAAGTTTTGTTTGTGCGTCTCGTATTTTCCTTTATTCTGTTTTTTTGTCTTGGCAATTCGTATGGCCAAAATGCGGCTTTCGGCAAGCATGGCCGGCCTATGACCACCCCAACGGATGTGGATTCGACCGCGAAGGCTACGTCAGATGCGTCTGACGAGCTTGATAGTGCGACTGTTACTCAGATGCTTGGTGGCGAATCGCATGGCGATGACAGTGCCTTGGAAGGTTCTGTGGAACAAGTCGGCTTTCACAAGGCTTTGAAAACAAAATTTATAGAGGGTAACGCGGGCTTTATGTCCTTGGTCGCTTTGGCGTTGGTGTTAGGTTTGGCGTTTTGCATAGAGCGTATCATTTATCTGAGTTTGTCGGAGATTAACGCCAAGAAGTTTATGGCGGACTTGGATGACAAGATAATGCTTGGCGACATAGAGGGGGCAAAAAAGCAGTGCCGCGAAACCCGGGGGCCAGTCGCTTCGATATGTTACCAAGGATTGGAACGATTGGATGAGAGTATTGACAACATAGAGCGGTCTGTCACAAGCTATGGATCGGTGCAGAGCGCGAACCTTGAAAAGGGTTGCTCGTGGATCACTTTGTTCATCGCCATGGCTCCATCGTTGGGTTTTTTGGGTACGGTTATTGGTATGGTGATGGCTTTCGACCAAATTCAAATGGCTGGTGACATCAGTCCGACAATCGTGGCTTCTGGCATGAAAGTGGCATTGATCACGACTATTTTTGGAATTATCGTGGCGCTCGTGTTGATGATTTTTTATAACTATATCCTGTCAAAGATAGAGCATTTAACATCGCAGATGGAAGAGTCTGCCATTAGTCTGCTTGACTCTGTGATGAAATACAAGTTGAAAAACGAATGATGGGCAATATTAAAAATTGGAAAAGATGGCCTGTCGAGAGGCTGTCCATGAGCGTCTTTTATACGCTTGTGGCTTTGAGCGTCTTGATTTATGCGTTGCTTTGGTTTGTAGGCTATAGTCGTCCATTCGATGAAAACCCAAACTTCAACGCTCCTTTATTTACCAACGCGCTCATCGGATGGATATATTTGCTGGTCATTGGAACTGTCGGCATGGTTGCATGGACGGTTTTTCGTACTTTGAAAGTTAGGGGAAAGAGTGACTCCTACGACAACAACATACCAATCAAGAGAATAGGTTACGGCGTGTTTTTTGGCGTGATGGTATTGCTCGCGTTAAGTTTCCTTGTTGGATCCTCCACGGAAATGCTGATTAACGGCACTCGTTATACCACTTTTTTTTGGTTGAAAGTCTCTGACATGTTCATCTACACATCATTGGTTTTAATGGTGATAGCTGTCGCGATGGTGGTCTACGGCTCTACAAAATACATTCGAAAGAAATGAGATTTTACCGTCGTCGACATAGCGTTCCAGAGCTCAACACGACCTCAACGGCTGACATTTCCTTTATGTTGTTGATCTTCTTTCTTGTCACCACTAATATGGGTATGGACAAGGGGCTGTCTCGACAGTTGCCGCCGGCGGACAAACAAGAGCGGCAAGAGTCGTTTGTCGCTAAAGGTACGATGATGGTTTTGCGTATTGACGAAAACGGCAAACTGTTTGTTGATGGGCGCGTTTTGCCTGTCAACAAGTTGCGAATGTGCGTGGAGGGTTTTGTCAAAAGGATGGGGAAAAGGCATCTTATCAAAATAGACGTGGCCCCGGAGGCAAGTTATGATGCCTATTTTCAATTGCAAAACGAGTTGGTGACAGCCTATAAGAACTGGCGAAACAGTGTGGCCAAAAGGATTTTCAAAAAAGACTTTGACGCGCTTTTGCCCAAGCAACGAGATGTGATAATGGCCCAATGTCCGCAACGTATAGCCGAGCAGTACAATGGAACGATGCCCAATCATGTCGCGGACAAGCAGGAAGGAGGCGAGCCATGAGCATGTTTCGCCACCGTGACCGACAGGTGCCGGGGCTCAACACGGCCTCCTTGCCAGATCTGATATTTACGGTTCTTTTCTTTTTTATGATTGTCACGCACATGCAAAAGGTGGCAGTCAAGGTTCAATACAGGTTGCCGCAGGGTACGGAGCTTACGCGTTTGACCAAGAAGACGGCTGTCACCTATATATATATAGGCCGACCGGCAGTGGGGACAAAGTTGGCGAAAGACGGTAAAACCTATATTCAGATAAATGACAGGTTTGTCAATGCTGACGATGTCGCGGACTATGTGTCAGCTGACCAGGCTCGAATGCTTCCGGAAGACCGCGAGATAATGACCGTCGCCATTAAGGCGGATCGCGACACGCGCATGGGAATTATAACCGATGTAAAGCAAGCTTTGAGAAAGGCCAAGGCCACGCACGTAACCTATTCGGCTGACAAAAGAAAAGAATAATTGCGTTGTTTATCGCTGTGGAAGCTATAAGCGGAACGTTTTTGATTGCGAAAATAGTTAATTTCTATAACATTTTATAATTAAAAAGTACTAAACAGACATGATTTTTCCATTTTTTTTGTAACTTTGGGGAAAAATGAAGATACAATATGGCACGTCACAATTTAGATTCGTTAGATAGAAAAATTTTAAGACTTATAGCTGCAGATGCTCGCGTTCCGTTCTTGGAGGTAGCGCGCTCGTGTAATGTTAGTGGTGCGGCGATACACCAACGTATTCAGAAACTCACGGCGTTGGGAGTGTTGAAAGGCTCTGAGTTTATCATCAATCCTGAGAAAATAGGGTATGAGACTTGCGCTTACGTGGGCTTGTTCCTTAAGGATCCATCGAGTTTTGACGATGTGGTCGAGAAGCTTCGGCAGATACCAGAGGTTACCGAATGTCATTATACAACGGGCGGTTACGATATGTTCATCAAGATATACGCCAAGAACAATCATGACATGTTGAATATTATTCACGACAAATTGCAGCCGTTGGGTTTGTCGCGAAGTGAGACTATCGTGAGTTTTAATGCCGTCATAGACCGGCAGTTGCCCATGCCGGGAAACGATGAGGAAGACGACAATGAAGTTGATGGTGAGGATTAGTGCGCAGACTGTTATATAGCCTCATACTCAATAAAGGAAAAACCGTCGTGTTTTTCCTTTTTTATTTCTTGCCATTTAGCCATATCTATCTCCGGAAAGAAAGAGTCTGCCTTGTTGGGACGACATTCGACTAAGGTGAGATAAATGTGGTCGGCCATCGGAAGGAATTGTCTGTAAACGCTCTCGCCGCCTATGACAAACACCTTCGGCTCATCTTCGCAAGCCTCAATGGCCTTTTCTACAGAGGGATACACCTCGCATCCATCTAAATGTCGCTTGGTGGAGCTGATCACGATATTCCTTCTTTGCGGAAGCGCTCCGCAGGGAAGCGATTCAAACGTCTTTCTTCCCATTATGACAGCGTGACCCAACGTGAGTGCCTTGAAGCGCCGAAGGTCTTCCGGTATGTGCCAGGGTAAGTGGTTCTCATAACCAATAGCACGGTTGATGGCCATTGCCACGATAACGCTAATCTTCATATTGGCGACTTCGGGAGATTTCTATGGGCAATACTTGTATGGGTGTCTCGGGTATGTGCGAGGTCTTAATCTTCCATTCCTGAGGGTAAAGATTGTTGGCTCGCGTGCCTATGTTTTTGACAAATCCGATGGGATGTCCTTTAAATTTAATGAGGACAAAACCTCGTGGCGCGCTTGGGGGAAGTGTTATGCTCTCTTTTCTCAAGAACCTGACGGTTGTGGCCCAGTCGGTCTCAACACTTGCGAAGGCTTCGTTATTGAGTTTTGTGGAAAGCGCAAGGGATATGTCTGGAATAATATCATGGCCTTTTCGCTTTCCCAATGTCACGCCGGCGTGAAGCACACGAAGCGTTTTCATGGCATGGTCGTATAGTGCCAACCATCGATTGGGGATGGCCACGAGCCCCTCGTTGCTCTCCATGGTGGCAAAGTCGCCCACTATCCATTTGCCGGCCAAACTTTCAGCCGCTCGTCTTGGAGGCCCTGTTCTTTTGTCACGTTTGTTTTTGTGCGAGTTTTTCCCGTTGCCTTTTTCTGGGATTTCCAAAGTGGCAGAACGCTCGCCATGTTTTCTCAGCGCTGCCACAAACAGTCCCTCGCCTTTTGTTTTGCCGGGGATGAACCTGTACATCGGCTCGGGGCATCCTATCGCCCCGGCGATGTTCCACTCCGGGGCGGTTTCTATCTCGATCCAGTCGGCGCCGAGCGTCTTGGCTATCCATTCCGCGTTTTCCTCGTTTTCGCGCGTGTTGAACGTGCAGGTAGAGTAGATGAGCAAGCCACCCTCGTTCAGGCAGGGCCAAATATCCTGCACGATGGAACGTTGAAGGTTGCGGCATTTATCCACGTTTTCAACGCTCCATTCGGCTATCGCGCCCTCATCCTTTCTGAACATACCCTCGCCAGAGCAAGGCACATCTGTGAGAACAACGTCAAATTTTAATCCGCTTTGTTTGTAATCCCTTGGGTAATTGTTGGTCACCATCACGTCTTGGTGCCCAAATTTCAGCATGTTCTCCAACAAGATGGACGCCCGCGCCTTTACCGGCTCATTGGCCACGAGCACGCTTCCCTCCGGCAGGGCCGCCCTCGCAGCCGTGGTCTTTCCCCCCGGGGCGGCGCATAGGTCGAGCATTGCCACAGGCTTGTCCACCAATTGTCGCAACACATGCCCCACGAACATGGACGAAGCCTCCTGCACATAGTACAGCCCTGCGTGGAACAAGGGATCGAACGTGAAGTTGGGGCGGCGCGGCAGGTACATCCCATCAGCGTTCCACCCCACACGCGTGGCCTCACAATTCTCCACCATGGCGGTTGCCATACCCTTGTGTGTCATGGTCTTGAATGGGTTTAGACGTATGCTGACGGGAGGCTCGGATGCCAAACCGCGACATAGCGTGTCATAAAGCTCGTCGCCCATCAGCGCGCGTGTATAGGTCTCGAAATCCTTGGGTAAAGTCATGGTAAACGTATTTCGTTTTGCAAAAATAGTTTTTTTTCTGTTACTTTGCAACTATTCACGCGGCCGTTTCGTCTTACGGTCAGAATAATATAAATAAACAAGCGCAAATGAAACAGATTGTTTTAACTTTAATAATGGTCTTCTCCCTTAGCGTCAACGCCTCCGGGGTGAAACCACGGCATCGCCATCATCCACAAGTGGAACTCGCGGACTCTGCCAGGCACGATCGTATGGAGGCCTATTCGGACACCACCTCCGCCACGTTGGCAGGTGACGAGGACAGCACTTACACCGCTTCGGCCATGGGCCATGACATTGATGACGTCTCCGGTCCAGACAAATTTGTCAAGGAACTGTTGACAGGAACGTTGGGTTTCGGTACCGTTGTTATCATTATTTTCGCCATGCTGATTGGATTGATCTTCGTGCTTGCGCCATTAATAATCTTGTTTTTGGTAATCAGATACTTCATCAATCGCCACAATTCCCGTGTTGCCTTGGTTGAGAAAGCGATGGAAACTGGACGCCCCATACCCGAGGAGGTGAAACCGATGGTGAACGAGACACCTGAAGATTATCGCAAACGAGGCATCAAGAATATTGCCATTGGCGCGGGGCTGTTTCTCATGTTCGCCATCTGGGGAGCGGGAGTTCTCATGGGAGTGGGCGCGCTGATCGTGTGTTGGGGTGTAGGACAAGTGGTTATCAGTAAAACATCCAAGTAAGTGAACCGCGCGGAGGAAATCAGTTTGGTCCAACAGGTGACTGTCTTTCATGATCAACGCGCTTTCGGCAAGTTGATGCGTGAATACCAGTCGCCCGTGCGGCGGTTCCTTTTGTCGCAGACTCTCGGCGACAGTCAGTTGAGCGACGACCTTGCCCAAGACACGTTTGTCAAAGCTTATACGCATATAGACCAGTTCCAAGGCAAGTCCTCTTTCCTTACGTGGCTTTTCCGCATAGCCTACAATGTGTTCTATGACCATGTGCGCGGTCGCAAGTCCACGCTCGATCTTGAGACGACCGCCGTCAGGGGCAAATGCTCAGAACGGATAGACAGCAACCTTCGGATGGACATCTACGAGGCGTTGCGTTTGCTCAACCATTCCGAGCGTGTCTGCATCACTCTCCAGCTCATGGAGGGACAACCTATCGACAAAATCTCAGCGATAACCGAGATACCGGAAAACACGGTTAAAAGCCATTTGGCGAGAGGCAAGAAGAAAATGGCGAATTTTCTCCGTGCCAATGGGTATGGGTGATGTGCGAGATCGTTTAAATATTTATGGCAAAAAAGATTATATATTACCTCAATGAGAAATGATAATGAAATAAAAACCGACGACCAACTCTTGGAGCAGTTTTTCAGCTCGTTCAAGCGAGACATTCCAGACGATGGCTTTTCTCACAAAGTCATGCGCAGGTTGCCCTTGCGCGCTAAACGTGTAAACGCGGCATGGTCTATCTTCTGCCTTATGGTAGGCGTGGCGTTGTTCATTGTGTTTAATGGGTTGGGTGACCTGCGTGCCATCGCGTCTAATTTTGTGGGCGACGTCATTGGGTATGTCGCTTCTATCCATCTGAGCTTGTTCTCGCTCGTGTGGCTATGGGCTACGATGGCCTTGTTGGCGTTGGTGGGATTTTATAATGTTAGCGTCACTCAACGATGACGTTCGCGTCGTTTTCGTAAAGTCCCTCTTTTTCTTTCGCGTTTTCTTTCGGCTTGGGTGGATTTTTCAATTTTCCATTCTTGTCGAACATGCCGTATGTAGTGCGTAGCACGCTGAACTCCGTGCGTCTGTTCAGCTGATTGCAAATTTCTTGTTTTTTCTTATCTTTAATGGCTTTGATAAACGCCTCCGTAAGCACGTCGCCCTCTTTTAGCCATGTCAATTTCTCCGTCAATTTTTTCTTGATGGTTTTCGGTCTCTCTTTTCCGTAGCCCTTGGGGGTGAGCCTGTCGGCCGCGATGCCATGGCCTATGAGATACGCCACCACCGCCTCGGCTCGTTTTTGCGACAATCTTTTGTTGTATGCGGCCGCCCCTTTGTAGTCGGCGTGTGCGCTCAATTCGATCGTAATGTTGGGGTTTTCGTTGAGCAATCGCACCAGCTTGTCCAATGCCATCTTTGAGGAGTCGCGCAATGTAGCCTTGTCGAAATCATAGAAAATATTGTCTATCAACGTCGGCGCGGAGATGTTGGCCAAGGCAAACTGCAACGTGGTTTCTCGCGATTCTTTGGGATTGGCCAATGCCGTCACTTCCTCTTCGTGATTTAGAAAACCTTTGCAGGTGGCCAAAAACAAGTATGTGACACCCTCGTCCAGTATCTTTGTGAACGACCCATCGCCGCGCACGCTCAGTCGCTCGTTGGTGCCATCGTTTCCCACCACGTACACTTGGGCGGCTGGCAGCTCGTAGCCGTCCATCTCGTATACCCACCCTTTGACAGTTTGCACAATCTCCGGGTTCTCAAAAGAGTAGATGTGGTCCCAGCCGCGGCCGTCATTTCGGTTTGAGCAGAAGTAGCCCCGGTTATACACGCCCTCGAAGGTTAGGCCGAAATCGTCGCCCTGCGAGTTGAGCGGATACCCTGGGTGTGACAAGTGATAGCGATGGTCTTTGCCCACCTTGGCTATGAAAACGTCCAAGCCTCCCATGCCCGGATGTCCGTCGCTGGAGAAGTACAGGTCGCCGTTTGGCCTGAAAGTGGGAAACATCTCGTTGCCCTCGGTGTTGACTGGCGTCCCTAAATTTTCCACGCCCCCATAGCCGGTGGGCGTTATGCGCACTCGCCAAATATCCAAACCGCCCTTGCCTCCCGGCATGTCCGATACAAAATAGAGCCATTGCCCATCGGGCGAGATGGCTGGGTGGGCGTAGCTTGAGAGCGTGTCGTTGGTGAGCCTCACCTCGGTGGCTTTGCTCCATGCGGCGTCAGAGCGATTTGATTTCACGATTTGGGCGTATCGTGGATATTTGGGGTCTGTGGCGCATTGGGTGAGAAACATCTCCCTCCCGTCCGTGGAGAGGCAGGTGGCCCCCTCGTCAAAAACAGTGTTCAGGCCGCCGTCCACTGGCCTTGGCTTACCCCATTTGCCGTTTTCGTCTTTCTCGGAGACAAAAATGTCCGCCGGCTTGGCGCCCGTTATGTCACTAAGCTCACTGCCTGTCGCCTCGTTGCGCGTGGAGGTGAAATAGAGCTGGTCAAAGTTGTCGCCTGCCAACATGGGCGAATAGTCGGCTTTTCGTGAGTTGAAGACGTCCGCTTTTTTCACCGTGTACCTGCTGCCCGATTGCTTGGCAAGGGGAGCGTTTGCGCACGATGCCATTCCGGCCTTGGCCAAGGCGTTTGCCGGAAGAGAGTCCAAAACCAATTTGAATTCGTCTTTCGCCTCCTTGTAGCTGCCGTTTTTTAATAGCAGCCGTCCCAATCGCAAGTGGTCGTTGGCGTCGGCTTGGTTGTAGCGTATGGCGTTTCGGTATGCCGCGATGCCCTTGGCTGTTTGCAATCCCTTGTCATAGCAGTAGGCCATTTCCTTGGCGATACGCCCTCGCTGGTCTCTGTTTTTGGCTTCGGTTTTTCGGTACGCTTGCTTGAGCTCGTTGGCTGCGCCATAGTATTCTCCAAGAGCCAAGTGTCTCTCGGCGCGCTTGATGTTTCTCTCGGCGCCGCATGCCATGAGCAACGTCGTTGCCAAAAAAAGCGTTAATATATAAAGGGGGCTTCTTTTCATCTTCATAGATAACGTGACACGATCGGTTATTATTATATTTTTTGTTTGCGTTGGCTCCAAAAACCTATGGTGTATGATGTGTGCCAATCGCGAAACATGGTTGTTGGCATGACAAAAAAGCGTTGTGTGATGACGCAGTATCGCTATGGATAAAAAACTTTACAAAACCCTTCTTATGCTTGACGAATTTGAGAATGCGACACCTTTTGTTTGAAATACGCCAAAAATGGGCATGTTTCGCAAATTGCTGATAAATGGAATTTTACGGCGTTTTTGGAGTTGTGACGTTTTCGTCGGAATTTCTCCGCGCCCCGATTGGGCCTTTATCGCGACGCGATTAATGCCTCAAGGCGACGCGATTGAGCCGTGAACGCGGTACGTTCAGGGCTTAAACATGTTGCCAAAAGGCCTTAATCGTCAGGGCGAAGGTTAAAATGGACTTGCTGGCTCTGGGTTTATGGCTCTAAAAAGTGTGCGGACAGTTGGAGAAAAAACAAGCCGCGCTCTGTGAGGATGGTTTTCCAAGCGTCTTTTTTCGTGATGAATTATTGACAAAAACGATTGTCGGCCATAGTCTTTGCCATACTTTTAGACACTATTCTTCTATTTCTTGCAATGAGCGTGCAAAGTTGTGCAGGTAGTTGCTCACTGTCTCGAGAGGGGCGTATGCTATGTAGCGTAGACTTCGGCGCAGGTTTCGGCGCAACAAGGTGGAATTGTTTTGCACAAATCCCGAGCGGCTTTGCCTGAAGTGCCACTCCTCCGCGGTGTCAATGGCGGTGTGCGACACGGAGCGCAACACTAATTTGTAAGCGGCGGGTTCCTCCCGTGTGACAAATGGTATCTCGTCTTGGTCAAAATTGAATACGGCCATGAGCATGCTGCCTTGCAGTTGTGCCATGCGCCGAATGTGCAGCTTGCCGAGCCATGTTTCCAGCTTGACGAAATCCACCTTGTCGCCCTTGTTGCGCAGGTAGCTGCCCAAACGGATGATGCCACTGAGCATCATTCCCTTGTTGAGCATGCCCGAAATGTTGGCCACGATGATATTGAGCACCTCTATCGAAGCCATGTTGGTGTCGATGGCGTGGCGCTCCGCCTCTATGATTTTACGCAGGCGATGGTTCAGTATGCGATTGCTGAGGCTGGCGTTGTTTTCTTCGTCAGATGTGTCCATGTCGTCCCGGACAAGACGTTTGGGAATATTCATCATGGCGTCGAATTGGTGGTTTCGCACCCCTTTTTGCGCGGGAGCCTCCACATGCTGCGCGCGTACCATGCGGTCGAGGCGGTCCCATTTAAAATTGGACATTGGCTCCAATTGCTCGTACTCGTTGAGGGCGCCAGAACGAAGCAGTCTGAAAAAGTTGCGAGTGATGATATCCATGATCCCAAATGTTTTTTAGGGTTGCCCGTCCATGTCGCGAGAGAGGCGGAGATGGCTATAGCGGTGGGATGACAAAGCTGAGCGGTGACCCGCGCTTGGCAAGTATGGGCCAAGCCCTCGGCGTGTCGTGTTTACATTTCGTGTGTCTGTGTTATTTTCTATGGTTATCTTTGCCGTGGCCTTTTCAGGGCATGTTTAGAGCTGTGTGCGCTGGTAGAAATCCACATTCTCTTGTGAGAGCAACTCGATGGGCATGTAGTTCACGGGTTGAACTTTCTTTTTCAGTACGATAGCCTTGAATAGAGTGGTGACGCAGCAATAGCCTTGCTGGTATGCGTGCTGTGCGATGAGAAACGAGATGCTGCCTTGTCGAAGGCAATCGGCGTTGCGCCCTACCATGTCATACCCCATGATTTGCACGTCTCTGCGATTGGTACGCAGCAAAAAAGTGCCCATGACATGCGCTTTTGACCCCATGGTGATACATTGGTGAACATTGGGATAGTTAGTGAAAAATTTCTCCAACATGTTGTCGTAGAACAGTCTGGATTGATCGATGGGCAGTTCTAAATCGTGGATTGTTACGTTTGGGAAGTGCTCGTGCATGAAATGTCTAAACCCAACTTCGCGGTTTTCTTGTTGCTTGCTTACCACATGGCCGTTCTTGGTGAACTTGAGGATCATGATTTCGTTTTCGTCTTGAGCTATGAGCATGAGCATCCGGGCTGCGAAGTATCCGCTCGAGAAAGAGTCTTGGCCATAGAAAGACAGCGGCTTGAGGTCGGGTAAATAAGAGTCGAGCATGATAAACGGAATGCCCAATTGGTGCAATTGATCGGTAAATTCCCGTGTGACATTCAATCCGGTGGGCACGACGACCACGCCATCAGGTTTGGAGGCAAGGCATTCTTGTGTGGCTTTCAAGAAAGAAGCGTTGTCAAAACGCTCATAATAAATGATGTGAGCCATGACATGAAAGTCCCGGTAAGTCTCTTGTGCCATTTTGACCCCTTCCTCTATTTCCTCCCAATAAGCCACCTGCTCATGTTGGGGAATAATAATTTGAAAATTGTAAGAACGGTTGTAAGCTAAGGCGGAGGCGTACATGTTGGGTTGATAGTCCATGTCTTTCAGTGCCTTTTCTACTTTTATCCTTGCTTTGGGAGATACATTGGGGCGATTATGCAACACTCGATCCACGGTTCCTACAGATACGCCGGCGCACTTGGCGATGTCCTTTATTCTAATCTTGTCTTCCATAATATATATGCAATATATACGTGCAAAAATAGTAATAAATGTTGAAATGATTATAAATACAGCCCCATTATTTAATGAAAAAAAAATGTTTTTGTTTTTTTGTGGGGCTTAATTGGATTTTATTTTTTATTTTTGTAAACAGTACTTGGGAATTAATCTCTAAACAACAATTATTAAAGAATTAAAGTAAAAAAACATGGCTAAAATTGTAACATTAGGTGAAATTATGCTTCGTCTGTCACCAGAGGGTAACGATCGTTTTGTTCAAGCAGGGCATTTTCGTGTCATTCCGGGTGGAGGCGAGGCCAATGTGGCCGTGAGCGTGGCCAATTATGGGCATGACGCTTATTTCGTGAGCAAGTTGCCGAAGCATGAGATTGGGCAGGTCGCGGTGAACGCGCTGCGTAGATATGGCGTGAATACGCGGTATATAGCTCGCGGTGGGGATCGCGTGGGGCTTTATTACGCGGAGACTGGCGCCGCCATGCGCCCTTCCAAGGTGATATATGACCGCGCTCACAGCGCCATGGCCGATGCCGACGCGTCTGATTTCGACTTTGACGCTATCATGGAGGGAGCTGATTGGTTTCACTGGAGCGGCATCACGCCAGCCATTTCGGACAAAGCGGCGGGAATAACCAAGCTCGCTTGCGAGGCTGCCAAACGTCATGGCGCGACGGTGTCGGTAGACTTGAACTACCGCAAAAAACTCTGGACTTCGGAAAAGGCCATCTCCGTGATGCGCTCGCTGATGCAATATGTCGACGTGTGCATAGGCAATGAGGAGGACGCGCAGATGTGCTTGGGTTTCAAACCTGACGCTGACGTGGAGGGCGGAAAAACTGATGCCGCTGGCTATTACAATATTTTCAAGGGAATGATGAAAGAGTTTGGTTTCAAATACGTGGTGTCTACACTACGCGAATCGTTTTCCGCCTCGCGCAATGGATGGAAGGCTCTAATCTACGATGGCAACGATTTTTATGAGAGCAAGCGTTATGATATCGAGCCAATCATAGACCGCGTGGGTGGCGGCGACTCTTTCTCGGGGGGCCTTATCCATGGATTGTTGACCAAAAAGACACAGGGCGAGGCCCTTGAGTTTGCCGTGGCGGCATCCGCCTTGAAGCATACCATACCCGGAGATTTCAACCAAGTGAGCGTCGAGGAGGTGGAAAGCTTGGCTGGCGGCAACGCCAATGGTCGCGTGCAGCGATAAGAACACTACATGAATCTATTTAAAAAAAAAGACAATGGCAAAGTTTAACAAGGTACAAGTGATAGAAGCCATGGGAGAAACCGGTATGATCCCCGTGTTTTTCAACAAGGATATAAATATCTGTAAGCATGTTATCAAGGCGTGTTACGATGGCGGCGTGCGCGTGTTTGAGTTCACCAATCGAGGCGATTTCGCGCATGAGATCTTTGGAGAGCTCGTGAAATGGGCCGACAAAGAGTGCCCCGAGCTCATACTTGGCGCTGGCACGGTGGTTGACGCGCCTACCGCCGCGCTCTATATACAGTTGGGATCTAATTTTATCGTAGGCCCAAACTTTGTTCCGGAGATAGCCCCTGTGTGCAATCGCAGGCTCGTTCCATATTCCCCCGGATGCGGCAGCGTGACCGAAATAAGCGACGCGCAGGCTTTGGGCTGCGATGTAACGAAAGTGTTTCCGGCTGGCAACGTAGGCGGACCATCATTCGTAAAGAACGTGCTCGGGCCGTTGCGCTGGTCTAATATCATGGTAACCGGCGCGGTGTCGCCCGACAAGGAAAATCTCACGGAGTGGTTCAAGGCCGGCGTGCTATGCGTGGGCATGGGCTCCAAGTTGTTCCCCAAGGATGTCGTGGCGGCTGGCAACTGGAACGCTATCACAGAAAAGTGCAAGGAAGCGCTTGGATATATCAAGGCGGCTCGCGCCTGATAGAAAACTTATGACTTGGTCACGGATTAAAGAAGGCATGCGTTTTGAGCGCTCTTTTTTAATGTGTGACCTTGCTTTTGTTTTATTACCGTGGGTACATTGCGTAGATATAAGCCAATATTGTTATTGATAACCTTCTTCTTGGTTATCTTGGTTTCGGGCTGTGGCCACAGGGCTGATGTTCGGATAGACCGGCTTAACGAGCTTTCCTACGCCTTTCATTACCGAAATTTAGATTCCACGGAGTTTTACGCTCGCAAGAGTTTGCGCCTCTCTGACAGTTTGGGCGTGGACGGAGCGGAGGCTCTTAACAATCTGGCTTTTGTGTGCTTGGCGCGCATGCAATATGCCAAGGCTGCCACTTTGTTGCGGAAAGTGCTTGCCCAAACTAACAATCAAGTGGAGCTTCTTGTGGCCGACATACAGATGATGAGGCTCTGCCAGCGCCAGTCGCGCAACAAGGACTTCTACATTTATAGGGAAAGCGCCATGCGCAGGCTTCGCAGAATAGACGACGAGTCGGACCAGCTCTCGCCCCATTACGCAAGAAGGCTTATTTATGCGAGGTCAGAATTTAGCATTGTGGCGTCTACTTATTTCTATTATGTAGGTTTAATACAAGAATCTGTCAACGCGCTTGCCGAAATCGATCCTAACGGTAGCATACAGCAAGACATGGCACAACAGTTGTCTTATTGGTATAACGTCGGCGCCGGTGGCATTGTGAAAGCCGATAACAAGAAAGATGTGGCGCAAAAAGAGTTTGATTATCTCATGCGCTGTTATCTCTTGTCGCGCGAGTATGATTATCCATACTGGGAAGCCCAAGCCATGCAAGGCATGAGCGAGCGTCTGCAAAATCCACGCACGAGAGCCATGCTCATCCGCGACAACCTGCCTGCCATGAAGTATATCAACATCGACAGGATGCCCGATAGCCTTTTGGCCGGCAATTTGGCGCAGCGCGCCCACGACATGTTGCAGGCTTATGGAGACGTGTACCAGATAGCCGGCGTCAACAGAACGCTTGCCGAGTGCTTTTGGCGCATCAAGGATTATCAGTCGGCTTTGGCATGTTTGCGCAGGGCGTTGGAGAGCGACACCGCCATCAATCAAGCTCCAGATCTTGTGGCTTCCATACGAGAGCAGCTCTGTTTGGTTTATTCTGCTATGGATGACAAGGTGAACAGTGACCGCAACCGCAACCTATACCTCGACACGCAGGAGCAAACTCGGCAAGACAGGCAGTTGGAGGCGCGAGCCGCCCAACTTGACAAGTCGTCGTCACAACTCAATATGATGCTCGCCGCGGTAATCTTTATGATCATCTTGGTGAGCGTGTTGCTCGTGGCGTTTGATGTGATGCGACGTCGCGGCGACGCTCGTTTTTCGCTGGACTCATTGCTTGAGCCCCTCACCCAATGGCGTAAACGCAACGAGACGCGTGTGGAGCGCGTGAACGAACGGTACGACCGGCTTCGCGAGCAAACCTACGTCTTGTCACAGCATTTGCGTCAAAACAAACGCCTGAACATTGAGCAGCGCGCCAAGATACAATTGGCCAACACCGTGACGCCACTGATAGACCGTATGAAAAACGAGGTGAAACGGCTGAAAACACGCGACGAATCTCCATACGTGAGACAGCGACGCTATCAGTACATTGCAGAGTTGACCGACAGTATCAATGATTACAATGATGTGCTGACCCAATGGATACAAATGCGTCAAGGAGAAATAGGACTCAAAATAGAGAGCTTCGAGCTGCAGTCACTTTTTGATATTGTTAGTCATGGCGACATGAATTTCAAGATGAAAGGAATTGATCTTGAGGTAGAGCCTACGGATAGCGTGGTCAAGGCGGACAAGACGCTGACGCTCTTCATGATCAATACCATCGCCGACAATGCCCGCAAATACACGCCGGAGGGCGGAAAGGTGCGGGTGAGCAGCGTGGAAACCGACGATTATGTGGAAATAAGCGTTGAGGATAACGGTCGGGGCATGGCCGAAGACCAACTTGGACATATTTTTGACCGGACCTATACGGGCGGTCATGGCTTTGGTTTGAAAAACTGCAATGGCATCATTGAGAAATACAAGAAAATCAGTAGAATATTCAAAGTGTGCTCCATCTATGCCGAGAGCGAGGTTGGCAGGGGAACGCGCCTGGCATTTCGGCTGCCCAAGGGTGTGGTGAGACGCGCCTTGACATTGTTGTTGTTGGCTGGCGCGCATTGGGGCGCGGCTCAAATCATGGCCCAGCCTAAGGGCAATCCCTATAGAGCCACCTCTGCCATGACCTCAGCCGAGCGTATCGCGGCAGCTCGCGGCGCGAACATGAAAGCCGCGCGCTTTGCCGATAGCGCTTACTTCTCTAACATCAAAGGCACCTATGCCGAGACCATGCGCTACGCCGACAGCTGCCACCACTATTTAGAGCCAACGGATACAGCGCTCACCCTTGACATTAGTAACGAGACGGCAGTGGCCGCTTTGGCCCTGCACCAATGGGATGTGTATCAAAAAAACAATCGTATCTACACCCAACTCTTTCGCGAGGCCAGCGCCGACGGTTTGTTGCCAGCCTATGTGCGAAACATGCAAAAGAGCGAGACCAACAAAAATGTGGCTGTCATACTGTTGCTGTCGCTCCTCGCTGTCATTTTCCCAGCTTATTATTTTCTCTATTATCGCTTCAGGCTCAATTACCGTTTCTGCATAGACCGTGTCAACGCTATGAATCAATTGTTGCTGTCCGACATGCCAGACACGGAAAAACTGCATGGGATAGAACGGTTAAACGATTTTAAAAAATACTCCATTTCCATAGAACAACAAGAAAATATAGATGCCATTGTCAACCGTATTCGGCAGGCGTTGAGGCTCTCTATCGATGAGACGTCCAAGCGAGAGACCTCTATGGAATGGGCCGAGGACAACTTGAGACGATTGGAGATGGACAACGACCGCTTGCATGTGTCTAACAGTGTGTTGGATAATTGCCTGTCCACATTGAAGCATGAAACCATGTACTATCCCGCGCGCATACGCCATCTTGTCAATGGCACAGACGATAATCTTCATGGCATAGAACAATTGGTGAACTATTACCATGAGCTTTACCATATCCTCTCGTTGCAGGCGGTGAACCAAATTACACCATTGAGAATAGATGCGGACGTAGTGGATTTCCTTTTTGAACTGTTGAGAGATGCCAATCATGGCGAAATGCCAATGGTGTCGCAGTGTGAGGCCGATGAAAAATATGTTGTCATGGATGCGCTAATGAGTCTTTTGAGATTGGACGCGAACCAGTGCCATGGGCTGTTCACGCCCTATACCATAGACCTGAAATTTTTGGTTTGCCAACAAATTACGCGCGAGATGGGCGAGCAAACCAATCTCAGGCGTTGCGGCATCAACCCATCGCTCACACCGCAGGGATATGTCAAACTCACCATAGTGATGCCCAAGCGATTTGCGCCTGCGCCAACAAAAATAGCAGCCATGACCAACGCTGATAACAAACAAGATTAAACGAACGATTATAGTTATGAAAGATTTTAACGTGATCATAGTCGAAGATGTGCCTTTGGAACTTAAAGGTACCGTTGGAATTATTGAAAATGACATACCCGAGGCCCATATCATTGGCACGGCGGACAACGAGCAGAGCTATATCAAGCTGCTCAAGCAACAACTGCCCGACTTGGTGTTGCTCGATTTGGGATTGAGCGGCTCCACGACAGTGGGCGTGGAGCTGTGCCGCTACACCAAGGAAGCCCATCCGGAGGTTAAAATTCTCATTTTCACGGGTGAGATACTCAACGAGAAGCTTTGGGGCGACGCGCTCGACGCGGGTTGCGATGGCATCATCCTCAAGACTGGAGAGATGCTCACTCGTGGCGATGTGGCCAATGTGATGGAGGGCAAGCGGTTGGTGTTCAACCAACCCATACTTGAAAAAATAGTGGGGAGGTTCAAACGTAGCGTCAATAAGGAATTGATGAGACAAGAGGCTCTTGTGGATTATGAGATAGACGAGTACGACGAACGTTTTCTCCGTCATTTGGCTTTGGGCTACACCAAGGAGCAAATTACCAATCTGCGAGGCATGCCTTTTGGCGTGAAGAGTTTGGAAAAACGACAAAACGAGTTGAGCCAAAAACTTTTTCCCGAGGGCAAAGGAAGCGTTGGCGTCAACGCCACTCGGCTTGTGGTGAGAGCGTTGGAACTCCGAATACTTGATGTGGACAATCTTTGTCCTGATGAAAATTGATGTGGCATTTGTTACTTTTGCCTCACAACCGCTGACATTAAAAAATCACATTGAAACGCATGGAAAATGACAACGCTGTTACATCTCCGGGCAGAGGGCGAAAGATACGTTCTGCCATCTATGTCTTGTCACTGGCGCTTGCTTTGCTACAGGTGGCGCTTGTCTTTTTGTCGTGGTTGCTTACGGCGGCCATGCCTGACGCCTCCATGCGTTCGCTCATTAGTTCGGGTGGTGCCAGGTGGCTTTTTGGAGAGTTTGTAGGCAATCTCTCCGGACCGTCATTGGTCAGCCTTATCGTCATTTTTATAGCGTGGGGTGGCTTGTCGGCGAGTGGGTTATGGCAGGCTTTGAGGTCTGTTGTCTACGAGCGTTCGTCCCATATCACCTCCCGTCAACGCTTTGCGCTTCGTGGTTGTGGCTTGTTGTTTGTGATGGAGGTGGTTGTGGTCATGTTGCTCACGCTCTTGCCGCATGCTGTGTTGCTGAGTGTCACGGGCGAATTGTTCCCTGGCAGCTTCTCGGCAGGGTTGATACCTACTATCGCTTTTATGCTCGTCACGGTATCTGTGTCTTATGGTATGCTCAGTGGCAGGCTTCGAGGATTGTATGATGTGGGACAGTGTCTTTGCTCGGCAGGCTCACAGCTCATGCCCTTGCTGTTGCTATATATATTTGCATGTCAGTTGTACCATTCCTTGATCTACGTTTTTGTTTTATAGGCAGCCATGCCCACGTGTATGGTATGACAACGACGCCCAGACTTACCAGATGTTTTGGGGGCTATCCGGCCTGATGGCCAGTCTCGCCTTTGTTGTACAAGAAAGATTGCTAAATCATGGCAAGTGTCAAATAAACCGTCAAGATTTTAGGTCGGTAGTTACTGTCAATCTACAGAGCAAAAATGTGCCGACAGACCGATTTCCTTGTTTTTTTTATCCCTTTGCTTTAGCGTCTTGAGGCGATTGATACCTATTGGCGCGCCGTTTAGGGTGCAATGGCGCGCCGTTTAGGCTTTAGTGGGATTGCCATTACGGCTTTGTCGCCCGCTGATTAATATCTAATGGCGAGACGAAAGGAAAGTTATTTGCCGCAAAAACAAGCTTTTTTCGGCGTAAAAAGTTTATTTCCAGAATGTTATGAAAAACGCTCAAAGCTCGCGTATTTGCAAGCAAACGTTTTGTCGTTTGCAAACATGTTAAGCACAAGAGGCTTTATGTCATTTTTTTTCAATGAATTATTTACCTTTTCCATGCTTGCGTCGCATGGCCTGTTTGATGATCGATATCATGCTGGTTGACATTTGATTGTGCGCCCGGGATGTGTGTTAACATGGGCTCGCAAAATAGAAAATCCCTCTCAAAACATGTTTGGGAGGGATGAATGGTGGTGTGTATAATCTATATTGTTGGTTTCTCTTTGTGGCCCGTAGGTCAGAAATCAGTGTCGTCGCTTATCTCTTCGGCTTCGTATTCCAAGTCGTTGGGATCGGTGTCGTAGGTGGTTCGATAGCTCTCCTCGGTGAGCTTGTCCTCGTCAAAGTCGTCTTCTTCCTCCTCTTCGTTGTTTTCTTCTTCTGGCAGTAGCTCTTCTTCTTCCTCCTCGTCAAGGTCTATTTTTATGGCAGGCTTGGCTTGTCTGACCTCTATTTCTGGTTTTTCCTTGGCAAAGATGGCCTCCGCCCATGTGCCCTTGGGAATTTCGAGTACTTCGTAGCCGTCTTTTATTTTTTTCTCATAGAGACCACCGGCTTTGTGAAGCCTGTCTTGTGGTAGCGTGTTGGTTGAGATGTCAAATCCTGCCATGATAATGTCTTTGGCGCTTTGGGATAGCGATTCCCATCCGCCGCCAAAGTTGCGGCCAAGTACTTCGATCAGTTTTGACGCGGAGATATGGTGTATGTTTTCATACGTCAAATCGGTCACGCGCATGATGGGACGTTTTTTAATGGCTATTTTTTGTTTGTTGTTGTCGTTCACCCGTGTCGTACCGATTTTAAATCCGCGCTCCTCGTATTTCTTGATGACCTCTGGCTTATCTATCTTCACCTCTTCAAGCTCAAACGCACTCCGAATGATGTCTGTGTAACGACGCATGTTGTCTTTCAGGTCGGCATCACGCTCAGCGGCTTCCCACATGCGAAACACGTCGCTTTCTTGTATGGACCATACGTTGCTTTTATTCAACGTCTTCAGTGTTACGGCTTTCTTGTCTTTCATATTGTTACTGTGTATTTGCTGCAAAAGTAAGTATAAAATCGTAATTTGCAAACAATTCTTGTTTTTTTTTGGCCATGTTGTTTTTTCCTTGATATTGTCATCGAAAAACAATGCGTCAGGCAGGGCTTGAGGATCGCAGCTTTATGTCCAAAAAGAGCTGTCTCCAGTGGCTGCCATTCGTGCGCCGCATTGAGGGCAGGCGCGCATGTCCCATTCCGCGATGCGGTCGCTGCCACATCGCAGGCACAGCCTGCCCGTCAAGCCGCTGAACGATGGGGCCGAGTCGCCGATGACCCCTCCTACAACCAATGGCTGTATGGTGTGGCAATCGGGGCAGCTCACCATGACAATGTGTTGCCCCATGAATCCGCGCCCTTTGTACACATCAGTGGTGTAACCACAACTGGCGCATTTGTATTTCAAGACAGTTGCCATGCCGTCATAATGTTTTAAAGGAATTTCCGGTAGATGGATTCATACTGCTTGGCCACCTTGATGTAATCGTGATGCTGCCTTACGTATTCCACGCTTTCTATTTTGAGACGGTTCAACAGGTTTGGATTTAATACCAAACGCTCTATCTCGTGGAACACGCTCTCGTAGCTTGGTGTTACGTTGATGATAGGCTTAAGTTTGCGCTCGCCAATGATATCATAGCTTTCTGGCTCTCCGCCACCAACGCAAATGATGCCGCGGTTCATGGCCTCGAGCGCGTTCATGGCGGGGGTGTAGCTGTAAAGCTGATCGAGGATGACATCCGAGCCATTCATCATCTCTACGTATTGGCTGAACGGGACACCCTCCGCGACGTTCAAATTAATTCTTCCGGGATATTTGCTGCTTACGGCTTGGGCAGCCGCAAGCATTATATCCGTGCCTTTGTACTCATTTCTCGACTTGCTGATCCCGACAAAAATATTGATAGGATCGCCAGTCTCTCGATGCTTGGGAAGCAGGGTTTCGTGGGGCTTGATGGGCAGGGGGGCGAACGATGTCTTTGTGGGGAAAAAAGGAGCGTAGCACGCCCAATATTCGTATAGGCAGGCTATGATGCCGTCACAGTCGTTGGCGATATATTTGTTGAGCCGCTCTTTAGGTGTGCCTAACCAGTCTTGGCGCTCTTTTTCGGTGTCGGAAGTGTGACGAATGGTATCTCCTATATTAAAATCACTGTATCGCAAGGGTTTCCTTTGGATGTTTTCGTTCACCCAATAATAGTCCATCCCAAACGCCCCCATGAACATTTTGCCGTTATGTTCGCGTAGCCATTTGTAGATGGGAAAGATGCGCTCGGCCTTGAGGTCTATAAAGATGGGGTTTACGATTTGCACCACGTCGTAGCCTTTCAGTCGGTATAGGTTGCTGTATAGTCGCGTCAGCAACTTTGCTCCGCCCAGTATTCCGGTATCTCTGGCCAAGTCTATGTCGCGTGGGTAGTTTTTCCAGTAATCGCCGTTGCTGGCCACAGTTACCTTGTGCCCAAGCTGTCGGAGCCCATCGGCCAACGTGTTGTGAACGTTGCTGTACTCGCCAATTAGCAGTATCTTCATGGATGGTTGTTATAACCGCGCTTTGCGTTTGCGCTCTCCGAGACCCTTGCGATGGGTCATGGGTTGTCCTTCCTGATGGTGGCCAACAATATGCGTCGGCCGATAGGATTGCCAACGAGCGCCCTGAAAGTGGTGTATTTTTTAGTATAATTTTTCTTGGGCAATGGGAAGAGGCCATGGCGACGCAGCGTGTCGACAGCTTCTTCGAGGTGCTTGCGGCTATGCGTCAACTTGATGGTGTTGTAAAGATAGTCCATGGACAGTTGTGCCACGCGACGGTTGAGCGCTACGCGGTCTATCTCCGGTCCGGAGTTGGCCACGCTTTGCAGCTTCAATATGATGTCTACCATGTCGCTAAGCCGTTTAGCCACGTGCCGTTTGCTCGTCTTTCTCATAATGGATTCGGGACGCTTGCGGTAAAAGTACGCCTCCGCCGAGGTTGTGAACACGCGCTCGGCGCGCAGCATGAGCTGCGGGGTGAATTCCTCGTCCTCGTGCAATCGTCCCGAGGTGAACCGCAACGAGCCCAAGATAGAGCGGCGAAAGATGTAGCCCCATGTCGAGGCGCGAAGGTTGTTGCGATGCATATAAGTCACTCCCGATATGGGTCCGTCGTATTCGAGAGGTATGCTTGGTTTGTTATTGCTGGTCTCGCGGAATATCACGATGTCTGCATTCTGGTATCTTACGATGTCGAGACAGTGCCCATAAGGGGCTTGGATAAGATAATCATCACCGTCGACAAATTGTATGTATTGCCCCGTGGCACATCTTAGCCCCATGTTTCGAGCCGCCGAGAGCCCTTGGTGAGCTTGCCGAATGTAGGTTATGTGGTCCGCGTGGTCGGGCAAATTATCGATTGCAGGTATGTCCGATCCATCGTCCACAAGGATAATCTCGTGCTCTTTCATGGCAAGGGAGAGGCGTTCTATGCTCTCTACGCACGTTTTGAGCATGTCTGGCGGCAGATTGTATGCCGTGATTATAAAGGTGATTAATGGAGTTGATGAAATAGTTTGTGCAGTTGGCATAGGCGTTTAATACCGAGTAAATGTAATAATTTGAGCTTAAAAGTATGCTTGAATGGCAGGGTGGGGAAGTACTTGGATATTTGCCCACTCATTCTGTACACGTCCAGTTGGATATTCAAGATGTGCGCGTAATAGTCTTTCATGTATTCGTGGTACGCGTTCTTGGCACGATTGCTCTTGCTTTTTCGGAGTATGTTAGTCAATGTCCGCGTGTGCGCCTCGAGCAGGTTTTGCATGTCTTTGCCGGTGGCTTGCTCGGTGATGCCGTGTGGATTGTAGCAGTAATAGTATAGCCCTACGTCTGTGGTTGCTACCATATTACAGTTCCTTAAAAGCCTTGGCAGCGTGAACACGTCCTCGAATCGCTTGCGGTCGGGGTACCTAACGCCATCGAAAACCTCTCGCCTGTATATCTTGTTCCATGCGTAAGCGTGTTTGTATGCTTGCCCCTCGAGCCAATATAAGAGCATGTCGGTATATTCTTTGCGCTGGAATTGCAGCAACCTTTTGTTCTTGGAGCCGTAGTGTTCGTTTACTGGATACTCAAGAATATCATAATCGGGATGTGTGTTCAGGATTTCGAACAGCGTCTTGTAGGTGTTGTCTTGGATGAAATCGTCACTGTCAACGAACGTGATATACTCGCCCTTGGCCTTTTCCACGCCGGTGTTTCTCGCCGTGCTTAAGCCAGAGTTTTTTTTCAAATGGGTCACTTGTATGCGATGGTCTTGCTTGACATATTTGTCGCACAAGGCTGAGCTGCCGTCAGTCGAGCCATCGTCGACCAATATAAGCTGCCAGTCTCGAAACGATTGTCCGATGATACTGTCAAGGCATCGGGGTAGTGTATCCACAACTTGGTATACTGGTATTACTATGCTTAATTTCATATTGCAAAGATAATAAATGTTTTGCATTTTCGTTTTAAATGTAATGGAAAAAGAAAAAAACGACGACACCTATTTTCATATACTCAAATACACAAGTTTGTTTGGCGGCGTACAGGGATTGAATATCCTTGTAGGTTTGGTGCGAAACAAGCTCGTGGCCATGATTTTGGGACCAGATGGAATGGGAATTGTCTCGCTTTTCAATTCCACGATACGTTTTATCTCAGACTCCACGGGCTTGGGTATTCCTACGAGCGCGGTGAAAAATCTTTCCCAATCCATTTCCGAGCGTGAGGCGAACATACGAGACACCGTGCAACTGGTGCGCTCTTGGAGTCTTCTGGCGGCTTTGGTAGGTTTGTTGGCATGTGTCATTTTGAGCCCTTTGCTCAACGACTGGACCTTCTCTTGGGGCGACCACACGTTGCATTTCGTGCTGCTATCCCCAGTCATTGCTCTCATGGCTATCACCGGCGGCGAAGTGGCCATCCTTAAGGCGGCGCGCCGTTTGCGCGCGTTGGCTATGGTGAGCGTGTATGGTATGCTGTTGGCCCTTTTTGTTTCAGTGCCCATTTATTATTTTTTCGGGCAGGCTGGCATTGTTCCCTCGCTTGTTTTGATGGCGCTGTCCCAATGTCTTTTTACCATCGCCTATTCTTATAGGCTCTACCGTCCATCGTTCGCGTTCGGCAAAAAAGAGTTTCGCGGCGGACAGGGCATGGTCAGGTTGGGCATCGCTTACGTAGGAGCTGGCGTGATGGGCAGTGGCGCGGAGTTCGTGGTTAGGTCGTATCTTAACAATGTGGGCGACCTTGGTGTGGTGGGACTTTACAATGCGGGCTATGTCATGACTATCACTTACGCCAGCATGGTGTTCTCTTCCATGGAGACTGACTATTATCCACGGCTTTCGGGCATCAAGGAATTCGGGCATGAACTCAACCTCGCCGTGAACCGACAAATCGAGGTTTCATTGTTGCTTCTCTCGCCTTTGCTTGTGTTTTTCATGGTCAGTTTGCCCGTGTTGTTACCTTTGTTGTATAGCGGCAAGTTTCTTCCCATACTCGCAATGATGAAGATAGCCGTGCTCGCCATGTATTTCAAGGCTCTCACTTTGCCCGTGGAGTATATAGCGTTGGCGCGTGGCGATTCGTGGAGCCACTTGTTGCTGGAGACTATTTACGCCGTGTTTTTTGTACTGTTGGTCGTTTTGGGCTATAGCTATTTGGGATTGGCGGGCACTGGATTGGGGCTTGCGCTGACAGGCCTTGTGTTCTTGGCCTTTGTCTACGCCTACGCGCATTGGCGGTATCGCTATGTCGCCTCGGCTTCTGTCAAGGCGTATGCGTTGGCTCAAGTAACCATAGGCGTGACGGCTTGTGTTTTCACCCTCTGTTTGGATGGTATCCTTTATTGGATTGTTGGGCTAATTTTGGCCATGATTTCTTTAGTTATATCCATTTGGGTATTGCGTTCCAAGTCAGCCCTTTGGGATGCGTTGAGAAAGCGGTTCATGGACAAGTGGAATTGGGCCAAGACGATTAGACATAAAAAATAGCGAATGGCCGCCGGCCATTTCTTTCATACCGATGGGCTGATTGGCATGGGTTGGGAATGGTTGAGTGCGGGAAAGCGATGATATCAAGCGGTTGATATTCCGTATGATAAATTTTAATTCTGTAATGACAAGTTCTTGGCGGCTTGCAAAATATCGTTCATATGAGCCATGATTGCATCGGCCGGCCGATGCCAAACGTCGCCGAGCAGTGCCGCTCCGCCAAATCCCAAGGCATGTAGTTGCTTAAATGCCATTGGCGTTACACCGCCCAATGCCACCACACGACTGTCTATGATACCTCGACGGCATGCCTCGCGCAGCTCCTCGATACTGAAAACGGATTGGTATCCCTGCTTGGAGATACTGTCAAAAATAGGACTTAAGAACACGTACCGCATGCCGTCTTTGTGTTCTTCCACCTCTTGCAAGGAATGACATGAGCGCGACAATCGTCCTTTGAAGCCCGGGAATGGAGTGGGGTGACGGCCATTGAGGTGCAGTCCCCCTATCTGAAATTCCTCGGTTAGCTCAAAATGGTCGTGCAGCACCAATCGGTCGTGCCACCGAACGGAAATGCTCGCTATCAACTCTCGCGTCTGCCCAGCGGTGTATTTAGGTTTTCGCAAATGCGCGTAGTCAACCCCTTGCCGTAGCATTTCCTCGATAATACGAGCTTCCCCCGCTTTGCAGTCGGGGGAAGTGACAATAATGATTTGCATGTGACTATTTTTTTGCCAGCTCCTTGATGATGAGGTTGGCCACCTTTTTGCCAGACAGCAACATGCCACCGAATATCGGGCCCATGCGCGGAGTTCCCGACACGGCCGACACGGCCATGCCGCACACATACAGCCCGGGGTATATCTCCTTGGTGCCCTCGACCACAAGGCGCTCGCCCTCATCAACATTGAGCGACCCCTCGCCAACTACTTGGCCTGTGGGTGTGCGCAACTCTGCTCCGTTCTTACGCGCCACAACCTTGCATACCTCGCTGTCGTGCCCTGTTCCATCAATGACACAGCGCGCCATGATGTTCAAAGGGTCCACGTGCAAGCCCTCGCGCAGCACTGGAGTCCAGTTCACCACTACGCCGCTCACTTTCTTGTCCTTGAATACCACGTCTTCCACCGAGTAACAGTTGAACAGTTTGGCGCCTGCGTGCACGGCCTTGTAGAGAATGGCTGAGGTGCTCTCGATAGAGTCGATTGTGTAGAGGCCATCCTCGTATTGCTCGTAGTTGATGCCAAACTCCTTGATGATATCCATCGCTTCCTGTTGTATAACCACTTGGTTGAACATCATGGCGCCGCCCCACATGCCACCGCCGGGAGACAGCTTGCGGTCAAAAAGAGCCACTTTCAGGCCTGCTTGCGCCATGTAATAGGCGGCCACAATGCCACTTGGGCCTCCGCCAACAATGGCCACGTCAAGTTCCAAGCACTTTTCAAGTTTGTCAAAATAGGTACTGATGATACCTTTGGATACTTTTGTCTCAATCATTTTTTAGGTTTTATGATGTTAAACTTATCATTGTTCGTCACATTTCTCTATTGTCTGACTGATACGCATGGCACAGAAATGAGGCCCGCACATGGTGCAATAACGACCACCCACGTCGTTGGATTGCTTGTAATATTCCAATGCTCGGTCAGGGTCGAGCGACAGATTGAACTGGTCTTTCCACCTAAACTCATAGCGCGCCTTGCTTAGCGCGTCGTCACGCAGCGTGGCTCCCGGAAAGCCTTTGGCTATGTCGGCGGCGTGCGCGGCTATCTTGTAGGCTATCACCCCAGTGCGCACGTCATCCTTGTCGGGCAGTCCAAGGTGCTCCTTGGGTGTGACATAGCACAGCATGGCCGTCCCCATCCATCCTATCATGGCTGCCCCGATGGCCGATGTGATGTGGTCGTAGCCCGGAGCGATGTCTATAACCAATGGGCCAAGCGTGTAAAAAGGCGCTCCGTGGCACTTCTCTATTTGGCGCTCCATGTTTTCTTTTATCTTGTGCATGGGCACATGTCCCGGTCCTTCTATAAAGGCTTGTACGTCGTGTGCCCATGCCCGTTCCACCAATTCGCCCATAGTGTCAAGCTCGGCGAACTGCGCCGCGTCGTTGGCATCGTGCGTGGAGCCCGGGCGCAATCCGTCGCCCAAGGATATTGCCACGTCGTATTGGCGGCAAATCTCGCATATGTCATCAAAATGCTCGTATAGAAAACTTTCTTTTTGGTGCACTTGGCACCATTTGGAGATGATACTTCCACCCCGGCTAACCATGCCTGTGAGACGGTTGTTGGCCAAGTGGATATTTTGCAGGCGGATGCCACAATGTATGGTGAAATAGTCTACGCCCTGCTCGCACTGCTCTATTAGCGTGTCGCGAAAGATCTCCCAAGTGAGTTTCTCCGCCTTTCCGTCCACTTTCTCAAATGCCTGATACATTGGCACGGTGCCCAGTGGCACAGGGCAATTGCGCAATATCCACTCGCGAGTATCGTGGATGTCCGCTCCGGTGGACAGGTCCATGATGGTATCTCCGCCCCATTTACAACTCCATACGGCTTTCTCCACTTCTTCTTCGATGTTGGAATTGTTGGCTGAGTTGCCAATGTTGGTGTTAATTTTTACCCGGAAGCGTGGTCCGATAATCATGGGTTCCGACTCGGGATGCCGGCGGTTGGCCGGTATGACGGCGCGGCCCGCGGCCACTTCCTGCCGCACGAACTCTGGCGTGATGTAGGTGTCGATGCCCCGTTGCTTGCAATCCATGGTTTCCCTGATGGCCACATATTCCATTTCCGGCGTAACGATTCCCTGTTTGGCGTAAAACATTTGGGTGCCCTCGCGCCCCGCTATCCATGAATCGCGCATGCGTGGGATGCCACGGCGCAAGTCGATGTCTATTTCAGGGTCGCTGTAAGGGCCGCTGGTGTCATAGACAAGCAGTGGCTCATTGGGCTTCTCGACGCGCTTGCCTTTCTCCATTTTTATAGTGGGAGTGAGGTTGATACGACGTACGCCGACACGTATGTCAGGGTAGATTTTACCATGAAGATACACTTTCTCCGAGTCTGGATAGGATATTTTGATGTTATTTTCCATGTTTAGGGTTTGTTAGTCGTTGTTTATCGCTGTTTGCTGGTTGGCGTTCCCGTCAAGTGCGGCCATGAAACGCCGAGTCTCCGCCGTGGGGTTTTCCGCTTGGAGAATGGCTCCACTGATGGCTACGGCTTGGACGCCAACTTGTCGTAATGCCTTGATGTCCGCCAAGGTGATGCCACCTATGGCCACCAATGGGATGTCAATGCGTTCCCGGCGCATGGTGTCGATGATTTTCTTATAGCCATCAACGCCAATGATTGGAGCCAACCGGCTTTTGGTGTGGGTAAAGCGAAAAGGTCCGCAGCCAATATAGTCCACCCCCTCGGCCACCAATCTACGAATGTCCTCTATGGTGTTAGCGGTGCCACCGATGATGTATTCGCCTTTGGGCAGCAACTTTCGAGCCTCTGCCACGGGCATGTCGTTTTTGCCCAAGTGCACGCCTTGTGCCCCAACCTCGCGCACCAGAAGCGCTCGGTCGTCGAGAATGAGCGTGCCACCGAGTTGTCTGCAGTGTGGCAACAATTGCCTGGCGGTTTCCGCGAACTCAGTGTCGCTCGCATCTTTCATGCGCAGTTGTATCCATTTGCAGCCGCCACGCAGGGCGGCTTGGGCTCCCTCCGTGTAGCTTACACGCTCGTTGGTGTGCGTGATAAATTGCAATGGTGTCATCGCTTGATGAGTTTTTGAGGATTAAAAAAATGGTTCACGGGGCCGTGTCCATGTCCTATTGCCACGTCCGCGCCATGGCGCAACGCCTCGCCAACGTATGCTTTCGCCTTTCTGACAGCGGTTGGCAGGTTCTCTCCTTGGGCCAAGAAAGCCGTGATGGCAGACGAAAGCGTGCAGCCCGTGCCATGTGTGTTGTTTGTCCGCACGGTTGGCGACGTGAGCCTTATGCATTGACCGCCATCGGTGAGTAGCAAGTCTGTTTTCTCCTCGCCGTTGGCATGCCCGCCCTTGACGAGCGTGGCGTGGCATCCCATGTGCGTGATGGTCTCGGCGGCGCGGCGCATGTCGGCTTCGTTCTTGATGGGCATGCCAGCCAAAATCTCCGCCTCCGGTATGTTAGGTGTGAGCAACGTGGCGCGTGGCACGAGTCGCTCGCAATATTTTTTGAGCGTGTCGGCTTGCATCAAGCGGTCGCCTGAGGTTGCCACCATTACTGGGTCTACCACCAAAAGAGCGGGCCATTGGCTGGAAAGCGTGTCGCATATGGCGTTGAGCGTGCCAAGGTCGTTTACCATGCCTATCTTCACGGCCTCGGGCGACAGGTCGTCCATGACGGCTCTGATTTGTTGGGCTATAATACTGGGCTTTACATTCTGCACGGCCTTGACCCCAAGGGTGTTTTGCGCCGTTATGGACGTAATGACCGAGGCAGCGTAACAACCCAGCGCGGACATGGTTTTCAGGTCGGCCTGAACGCCCGCTGCGCCACTGCTGTCTGATCCAGCGATGGTCAATGTGGTGATATATCTCATACTTGCCTTGATATAATGTGCACAAGTCTAAGAAGTGTGGTGAGGAAGGCGCGCCCGGATGAGCGCATGAAAAATCAGATGTCGTTTCACATTCCCTACGGCAGCATTATCTGCATCAGGTTAAACGGGTATGATCTCAGCAAACCAATGGGTTTGCACCCCTCGACAGAACACTCTGTTATTTTTTACAAAGATAGGTACTATTTGTATGAAATGCAAGCGACAGCACCTATTTAACAGTAATTAATATTCGCTGACGCACGGATGGAATGATGTTTTTTGTGTAAAAAAAATCAATAAAACAGTGTCTTGCCACACGTGTGTTTTAGCGTGAGAAAGGGCCATCTTTTTAAACATGGCACACGCTGTGTGATGCGCAAAAATAATATTATTTTTGTGATCAAGGCTCAATCACGTTCGTTTTCGCGCCTAAACGCTTTGTGTTGGGAGCTTATTGACGACGCGTTTGGCATCTAATCGTGCCACGAAGAGGCACTAAAGGCAACGAAAAAATATGGATATTGTTTGCCAATGGCTCGTTTCTTGGCATAAGGCGTTCATGTTAAGGCATTTATGAAACAGGCTTATTTTGGGCTTATTCGTGGCGATCGTCCGCGCTGTTTGTAAACACGCGAGTTTCAAGAGGGGTTTTGTCATGTATTTTCACTTGCGTATACATCTCCAGTCATGGTGGGTTAGCGTGTCGCCCCTGTCATAAGGTTGAAGAGCGACGTGCCCTTTGTGGGTTTGGGAAGCGTGGGCATGGTCATCCGTTGGGGGCGCGATGATAGTTGACGCACGTTTGAAAATATTTTTTTCGTGTAATAAAAAAAGAGACGAGCGTCGCAAAATGGACACTCGTCTTCTGTTTCACAGGTTTGCCAATGAAATGACGTTACGCCTTGGCGGCATCTAAAAGAAGCTCATTGAGCGTTGGGTGGATATGGACGATATCTACCAATTGCTCGCGTGTAACGCCGAAATTCATGAGTGAGGCTACCTCTTGCACGATGCTCGAAGCGCCAGCTCCGAAAGCGTGGCAGGCGATAACGTGATTTGCCTCGTCGAAGAGCAACTTAACAAAACCGTCTGTTTGCTCCATAGCTTGCGCTCTGCCGTTGGCGCGACAAAGCACCTTGCGTGTGGTGAAAGCTATGCTGTTGTTTTTGCAAAAATCGTCGGTCGGCCCTACGGAGGCTGCCTCTGGATAGGTGAATACGGCCGCTGGCATGATGTCCAAACGTATGTTGTCAGTTACGCCAAGTATGTGGTTCACGGCGCGCCTACCTTGGAACGTAGCCGCGTGAGCCAGCATCTGCCGACCGTTCACGTCGCCAATGGCGTAGATGTGTGGCAGATTGGTTTGCATGTTGTCGTTGGTCACGATACCCATCCGACTTGTCTCAATGCCAATGCCTTCCAAATTAAGATCCTCCGTGCGTGGCTTCCTGCCCGTGGCAACGAGTATGGCGTCAGCCTCAACACAACTCTCAGTTCCCTTTTTGGTGTCTTTGATGACTACTTTGTTGCCATCTATGCGCTGCATGGCGGTGGCGAGATGGAACTTGATGCCCCGTTTTTCCATGATTTTGCGTAGGCGGCGCGCTATCTCGGCATCCATCGTGGGTAAACATTCTTTTAAGAATTCCACCACGGTGACTTGTGTTCCGAAAGCCGCGAATATGGACGCCATCTCCATGCCGATTACACCTGCGCCAACGATACAAAGTGATGATGGCAATTCCTCTCGGCTGAGCAGTCCCTCAGAGGTTACGAAATATGGGCTCACGGGTTGTCCGTCGGCCCCCAACCCTGGCACGGGGGGCAACTTGGCGGTGGAGCCTGTGGCGATAATGATGTTGTTAGCCTCTATCTCTTCGCCGTTCACGACAATGGATTTGGCTGTCTTGAAAGAAGCGTGCCCCTGCATAAAGGTTATGCCGGGTTGCTTCATCAAGGCTTCCACACCCTGCCTAAGGCCAGCCACGACCGCGTCTTTGCGAGCGATGGCCGCGCGGAAAAGTTGCTCGCCGTTTTCGCGCCCTAACACTTTCTCCGCGTCATGCACAAGAGATTTGGTAGGTATGCAACCACAGTTGAGGCATGTGCCACCAGCGTATTTCTCTTCGACGATGATCACTTGCAGCCCTTGCGAGGCGGCATAAGCGGCGGTCTCGTATCCACCGGGACCGCTGCCGATAATGATTAGATCTGTTTTCATTGCGCGCTCTCCGGGAAAATTAAGATGGGATTGCGTGCGGCCATCACGTCATCCACTCTTGAAATGGGCGTGTGTTGTGGTGCGCCCTTGACAATTTCTGGCTGTTCGGCGGCTTCTTTCGCGATGCGTCGCATCACGTCAACGAAGCTGTCGAGCGTTTCCAAGCTTTCATTCTCGGTTGGTTCTATCATCATGGCCTCGTGGAAAAGGAGCGGGAAGTAGATGGTGGGCGCGTGGAAGCCAAAGTCGAGTAGGCGTTTGGCCACGTCCATGGTTGTGACGCCGGTTGACTTGTCACGCAGGCCATCAAAGACAAACTCATGTTTGGACAATCCATCGATGGGCAAGTCGTATACATCTTTGAGACGAGATTTGATATAGGTGGCGTTTAGTGTGGCCAATGGTCCAACCTGCTTGATGTTCTCTTTGCCGAGGGTTAGGATGTAGGTAAGCGCGCGCAGTTCCACAAGAAAATTGCCATGATATGGGTTTACCATGGGGAAGAACTCTTGCAAGCCCTCGCGAACACCCACGGGACCGCTGCCAGGACCGCCGCCACCATGGGGGGTGGAGAATGTCTTGTGCAGGTTTAGGTGAACCACGTCAAATCCCATGTCGCCAGGCCGGCATACGCCGAGTAGGGGGTTAAGGTTGGCGCCGTCGTAATACATCAATCCGCCACGGTCGTGAACCATCTTGACAATATCCTCAATATCGTGCTCGAACAGTCCCAAGGTGTTGGGATTGGTCATCATCATGGCTGCCACGTTGTCATCGAGCTTGCTCCGCAAGTCGTCGATATCCACGGTGCCGTCCTGTTTGCTTTTAACTTCGACAACCTCAAGTCCACATACTGCCGCGGAAGCGGGGTTGGTGCCGTGCGCGGAGTCTGGAACGATAACCTTGACACGCTTGCTGTCGCCGCGGCTCTCATGGTAGGCCCTGATAATCATCAGGCCTGTAAGCTCGCCGTGAGCGCCTGCGCATGGTTTCAACGTGAAGTCGGCCATGCCGGTAATGGAAGCCAAAACTTTACGCAAGGTGCGCACTGCCTCTTCTGCTCCTTGGGTGGTGGATTTGGGCTGAAGTGGGTGAAGGTTTTGGAAAGCGGCGCTTGCAGCTATCTCGTCGTTTATCTTAGGATTGTACTTCATGGTACAAGAGCCCAAGGGATAACAACCGTTATCCACACCGAAGTTGTTGCCGCTATGGTTGGTATAATGTCTCACTACGGTGAGCTCGTCACATTCGGGCAGGTCGGCTTGCTTTGCTCTTAACGAGCCTTGGGGCAAATCGTGTTGTGGAAATTCGCCCTTAGGCAGGCTGTACCCTTGTCGTCCGGGGTGGCTAAGCTCAAAAATGAGATGCCCATATAATTTGTTATTCATAGTCGTTGCTCCTCCTTATTTAATCAAACTCACCAATGTGTCTATCTCGTCCTTGGTTCGTTGCTCCGTCACGGCGAGCATCAGTGTGTCGTCAGAAACCTTGATGCCACCGAAAAATCCGTTTTCGAGCCATAATTGTTGCAAGGCATCGAGATCTCCATCGTACTTGACACAGAACTCGTTGAGAAACTCTTGCCCGGGAAACGCGTCTTTGAAATGCCCCGTGGCCACGAGTGCGTCGTGCAGATAATGCGCTCCGTCACATCCTCTTTGCGTCACCTCTTGCAGTCCCTTCTTGCCCAGCAGAGACATATAGAGTGTAACCCAAAGCGTCATCAATCCTTGGTTGGAGCAAATGTTGGACGTGGCTTTCTCACGACGAATGTGTTGTTCGCGTGCCTGAAGGGTTAGCACGAAGACCCTGCGCCCATCTTGGTCGACGGTTTGGCCTACGATACGTCCCGGCATTTTGCGCATGTGTTTTTGCGTGGTGCACATATATCCAAGGTATGGACCGCCCCATGCCATAGGTATGCCTAAGCTCTGAGCCTCTCCAACGGCAATGTCGGCTCCCCATTCGCCCGGCGATTTGAGCAAGGCGAGGTCAGCGGCGACGCTGTTGATGATAAGCAACGCTTTCTTGGCATGGCATGTGTCGGCTATGCCCGAGAAGTCTTCGATGTTACCATAATAGTTGGGTTGCTGTGCGATGACACCGGCCACGCCACCCTTTGCCAAAGCGTCTGGAAGTGCGCCGAAGTCGGTTACGCCGTTTTTCTGTGGTATCATCTCGATGTCAATGCCTTGGAAATGGGCGTAGGTCTTCACCACCTCGACCACTTTGGGGTCTACGGTCTCTGATATGAGCACCCTGTTGGATTTCCTCACGGAGGCGCACGCCATCATCGCGGCTTCCGCCGTGGCGGTGGAACCATCGTACATGGAAGCGTTTGAAACCTCCATGCCCGTGAGACGGGCCATCATGGTCTGGTATTCGAAGATGTAATGGAGTGTGCCTTGTGACACTTCGGCCTGATATGGCGTGTAACTTGTGAGATACTCTGAGCGCGAGGTGATTTGCGGTATTGCCGCTGGCACATAATGGTCGTATGCTCCCGCACCAGCAAAGCAAATGGTTTGCTGGTTCTTTTCGCCTAATTTTTGGAAAAATTTACGTATCTCAATCTCACTCTTGGCGCTTGGGATGTCGTAGTCTCCCTTAATGCGCACGTCTTTTGGTACGTCTGCGTACAAATCGTCCAAAGACTTTTTCCCGATGACATCAAGCATGTGCTGGATGTCATCGGGAGTATGTGGAAAATATTTGAACATATAGTTGTTAAGTCTGGCTTATTGAACAGATGCGAGATAATCCTCTTCGCTCATCAGGTTTTCAAGTTCTGAGGGATCGGTGAGCTTAACTTTGATGATCCAGTTGGCGTTGGCATCTTTGTTGATGAGCGCCGGCTCGTCTTCCAAAGCCTCGTTCACCTCTACGACGACACCGCTTACCGGAGCTGTCAAGTCGCTGGCGGCCTTTACGCTCTCAACGGCTCCAAAGTCGTCGCCGGCCGAGAGTTCGTCGTCCACGTCGGGCATATCCACGTAGACAATGTTACCTAATGCTTTCTGGGCATAGTCTGTAATGCCGATGTAACCAAATTCGCCCTCTACGCGAACATATTCATGTGATTCACAGAAATAAGTCATAAAATAATATATTTAGGTTGTTTTATTTTTTGTAATGCTTCTCGTAGAATTTCTTTTTAACAATCGTTCCAGGCACCTTTTTCTTTCTAATCTGTATCTCCAAGGTGTCGCCAAGTTTGAATTCAGGGTCAAGCATGGCCACCGCGCAACTCTTGTCCGTGGAGATGAGCCGATAGCCAGTGGTTACTTCGCCCACTTCGCGGTCGCCTTTGAACACTTTGTAGCCATGCCGTGGAATGGCGTGCCCTTCCAGTTGGATGCCGCGTTGGCGTTTGGCTGGGCCTTCCGCTTTCTGCTGAAGCAACGCTTCCTTGCCGATAAACTCCGGTTTGTCAAACTTACAGAACATGCTCAATCCGGCCATCACCGGCGTGATGGTGTCTGAAAGCTCATTGCCATAAAGTGGCAATCCAACCTCGAAGCGTAAGGTGTCACGACATCCCAATCCACATGGAACACAGCGTTTGCTTGCCATGAGCTTGTCCCATAGGTCGACGATGTACTTGTGCGAGCCGTAAATTTCAAATCCATCCTCGCCGGTGTAACCCGTTCGGCTGACAATAACCTCGCCATCATTGTCATCAATGGTCTTCGCGGTATAGAATTTCAGGTCTTGGCAATCTATCCCAAGAACCTCTTTCATCACTTGTTCGGCCTCGGGGCCTTGCACGGCCAATTGCCCGTAACGGTCAGACGCGTTGTCAATCTGCACGTCGAAACCATCCGCGTTCTTGGTGACCCACTCCACATCCTTGTCAATGTTGGCCGCGTTCATAACGATGAGAAACTCTTCTTTGCCCAGTTTGTATACCAAAACATCGTCCACGGTGCCACCATTGGGATAAAGCATCATGCCGTAAAAAATTTGGTAGACGGGCGCGTTGGACACGTCGTTGGTATAGATGTGGTTGACAAAACGCTCGGCATCTTTACCTTTTATAAAGAGTTCGCCCATGTGGGAAACGTCAAAGACACCACAATGCTGGCGTACAGCGTTGTGCTCTTCTATGATGGAAGAATACTGGATGGGCATGTCGAAGCCCCCAAAAGATTGGATGAGCGCACCCATATCGGCGTGACGCTCATAAAGACAGGTTTTTTTATTCAAGGTTTTTGTAGTATTATGGTTTTTGTTTTCTCAATTTTAAATGCAGTGTCAACGTCGTGCCAATGCATATTCGTATCAGGTTTAAGATTGTTGCCCGTCTAAACCTCTGACAAGAGGATGATGATGTGCACAATGCTCTGTGTTTTTTCTATGTCTGCAAACTTAAGAAAAAGTTTTGAGATAAATAGATATTAATCATAAAAAATTGTCAATATTCTAATCTTTTTTGGAAAAAAAAATAATGCGTTCAATATATTGGACGCATTATAATGTGGCATATTGATAGTTGTGGGTACTTTTCTACGCCAGTCTATTCGTTTCTTATTTGTTCTGAAGTTGCATAGTGAAAGATATATCGCCATTATGCTATCATCAAGATTTGCTTGTCATTTGCATCAAAAAAACGTCCCGTTTTTTAGTTGTTCGCACATGACGACCTTGGGGTTGTTTATGTGATCATACCACTTTCTCCAAAAGAGAAGAAACGTTTTGTAACAGTTCTGTTTACGTTTTCTTTCGGCAGGGACACCTGAAAAGGCGGGCGGGTCTTACACGTTGGCAATGCTCATGATATTGGCGAACACGCCAGCCGCTGTAACGCTCGCCCCGGCGCCATAGCCTTGGATTTGCATGGGATATTCTTTATATCGTTCAGTGGTGAGCATGACGATATTATTGCTTCCTTCCAAACGATAGAAAGGGTGGTTGCGGTCCACCGCTTGCAGAGCGACTCGCGTTTCGCCCCCCTCCATTGTGGCCACAAATCGCCAGCGTTTGCGCTCCGCCTCGAGTTTGCCGCGTTTCTTTTCAAAATCTGCGTCAAGCTGTGGCAGCCTTTGCCAAAAATCTTCCACCGAGCCCTTAAAATATTCGTCGGGTACAAATAGCGATTTTTTTACGTCGTCCTGTTCCACTCGATAGCCTGCCTCGCGTGTCAAAATCACCAATTTTCTTATAACGTCTACGCCGCTCAGGTCTATTCTCGGGTCTGGCTCGGCATAGCCTTGCTGCCTTGCTCTCTTCACGGTCTCGGAGAACGGCACGGTTGCAGACAACTCGTTGAATATAAAATTGAGCGTGCCGCTAAGCACCGCCTCTATCTTCAAGATGCGGTCGCCGGAGTTTCTCAAGTCGTTAATGGTCCCGATAATGGGCAGCCCGGCGCCCACGTTGGTCTCATAAAGGAATTTTACTCCACGTGCCAAGGCCGTGTCTTTCAAAAGTCTGTAATTCTCGTATTTGGAACTGGCGGCTATCTTGTTGGCTGTCACCACGCTGATATTATGGCTTAAAAAAGATTGATACAGTGTCGCGACGTCTTTGGATGCGGTGCAATCCACGAACACGGAGTTAAAGATATTCATATCGAGAATATGGTCGCGCAAGTTCTCCGGGGTGCTTGGCGCAGACACTTTCAGCAATTCACGATAGTTGTCAAGGTCTAAACCCTCACGGTCGAATATCGCGTTTTTGGAACTTGCGATACCCACCACGTTGAGTTTCAGTTTGGAATGTTCTTTCAACTCCTCGTATTGAGTGCGGATTTGCTCAATAAGTTTGCCGCCAACAGTGCCTACGCCACAGATGAAAAGGTTGAGAACGTTATACTCTGACAGGAAAAAGGAGTCGTGAATGACATTGAGTGATTTGCGTAGATACTTCGTGTCAACCACAAATGAAATGTTGGTTTCTGAGGCACCTTGCGCAAAAGCTATGACGGAAATGCCGCTTCGGCCTAATGTCTCAAATAGTTTTCCAGCTATTCCGGGCGTGTGTTTCATGTTCTCGCCCACTATGGCAATGGTGGCTAAATCGCTTTCCGCTTGCATTGGCGCCATCGCGCCATCGTCAATCTCGGCCTTGAACTCTTTGTTGAGCACTTTTACGGCCGCTGCCGCATCCTCGTCCCGAACGCCTATGGATGTGGAGTTTTCTGACGATGCTTGCGCGACGAGAAACACGCTGATGCCTTTGTCGGCGAGCGCGGTGAATATTCGTCTGTTCACACCTATCACTCCCACCATCGAGAGACCGGACACGGTGATCAGTGTAGTGCCCTTGATACTTGAAATTCCACGGATAGCCTTGCTGTTATTCTCTATTTTGCCCTTAATAACCGTACCCCTATTTCCAGGATTAAAAGTGTTCTTGACATGTATCGGAATGTTTTTAATGCATACAGGATATATCGTAGGAGGATAGATAACCTTCGCGCCGAAGTTGCAAAGCTCCATAGCTTCCAGATAACTAAGTTCGTCAATAGTATAAGCTGACCGTATAACCTTGGGGTCGGCAGTCATAAAGCCGTCCACGTCTGTCCATATTTCTAAAGTTTTCGCGTCTAATGTGGCGGCAATAATAGCCGCCGTGTAATCAGAGCCTCCACGCCCAAGATTGGTGGTGTCGCCCGAATTTTTATCCGTGGCGATAAAACCCGGCACAAGAGAAACGCGTGGCAAATCTTTAAAAGAGTCTATAACCAATTTGGTTGTCAGCTCACTGTCAAGTGTGTTCTTGCCATTTACGACCTCTGTCTTGATAAACTCGCGCGCGTCATAGAGTTTTGAGCCCCGAACAAATGTGCTCACTATGTTTGAGCTTAAGCGCTCTCCATAACTCACGATGGTGTCTAAGGTTTTCTTGCTAAGGTCGTGTATGAGATATACTCCGTAATAGATGGAATGGAGCTCGGTAAGCAATGCGTCTACCTTATTAAATAACAGCTCGCGATCTTTGGTGTTGGTGATGATGGTATCGACGATTTTATGATGGCGCTCCACCATTTGCTCGTACTCTTTTTTCCAGTTTTCATCACCCTCAACAGCAAGTTGGGAGGTGGATATGAGTTTGTCGGTTATTCCGCCGAGCGCGCTTACAACGACGATAACAGGTTGGTGTCGCGCCTCTTTCTCTACAATGCGTTTTAAACTGTGAATACTCTCCACGGAACCTACTGATGTTCCGCCAAACTTCAATACTTTCATTGGTTTATCAAATCTTTAGTAATGTGATGCCACCCCTGAGACAAACAGGGCCGAAGCAAAACTTGAATGCAAAAATAATAATAATAATTGTGATGAGCAACGGAAATGTTGACAAACTGACAGCACGCGAAAACGAAAACCTATAAATTTCTTGTCGCATTCCTGACAAAATGGTAAGTACGTGGCATGAAGCAAGAAACGATTGGTTTCTTGCTTCGTAACTTGTGTGAGCAATAGGGAAGTTGTTGTCGATGATAATAGGCTGGTTCTAAAAAATAGCCGTGTCGGTATTAGGGTTTATTTCTGAATTGGAAAGAAACAGAATGTGACAGGGTGTTAATCATGTCTTTTTTTATGCTTTACGCAAGGGTATTTCTTGGACCCAGCCCTATTAAGGAAGGATAATGTTGCCTTGTTGTTTAAGGTGGCATGACAACCGACAAATTTTAAATAAGCAATAAATGTTTTTCGTTTCAAAGGGCGGAAACAGACGATCTTGTCGTCCACTATTCGCCTAATATTTGCTCCGCGTGCTCCTTCACCTTGATGTGCTTGGGTGTGAAGATCTTTTCTATGACACCGTTTTCGTCCGTGACGAATGTGGTCCGGAATGTTCCCATATAGGTTCGGCCGTACATTTTCTTCTCGCCATAAACACCTAACGCCTCCACTAATTTTTTATCGGTGTCGGCTATGAGTGGAAATGGTAGTTGATGTTTGTCGATGAATTTCTTGTGCGACTTCTCGTTTTGGATGCTTACGCCTACCACCGCATAGCCTTTGTCAAGAAAACGCTGGTAGTTATCACGTAAATTGCATGCCTCATTGGTGCATCCGGATGTCATATCCTTGGGGTATGTGTACAGCACCAACTTCTTGCCTTTGAAATCGCTCAGTTTAATTAGTTGCCCATCTTGGTCTTTGCCTAATACCTCAGGCAGTTTGTCTCCTATTTCCATGGTTGTATTTTTTTTTGATGTTAATAGTACAAAGTTACAAAAAAACGGTGACAAGCAAGCAAATGTCAGAATAAATGAACTCGGAGTCGTACGCTACGGATTGTTCTCAAACCGTTTTTGCCATTCCATAATTTAAAAATAGGGTACGAATTATACGACGTTATTATTTAATTTTTTTATCTTTGCAAAAAACATCATATTATGAATAAAGCAAGACATATTATCGTAACAGGTGGCGCAGGCTTCATAGGCAGCCATGTGGTCAGGCTTTTGACAAACAAGTATCCTGATTATCATATCATCAACGTGGATAAGTTGACTTATGCAGGCAATTTAGCGACGCTAAAAGACATAGAGGACAAACCGAATTACACTTTTGTAAAAGCCGATATCTGTGATTTTGACAAGATGTGCGAGCTGATGGCACGTTACCAAGTGGACGGCGTAATCCATTTGGCTGCTGAAAGTCATGTGGACAGAAGCATTAAGGACCCATTCTCATTCGCACAGACCAATGTGATGGGTACGCTAACTTTGTTACAAGCAGCGAGGCTTTATTGGGAAAGTTTGCCCGATGGCTATGAGGGCAAACGCTTCTATCACATATCTACAGATGAAGTTTATGGTGCACTGAGGCTAACCAATCCAGATGGCATAGAGTCTCCTTTTACTACCAAGGCGTCATCGGGACATCATCACGCTTACGGCTCGGATTTCTTCACGGAGGACAAAAAATACCAACCACACAGCCCCTATTCCGCGTCGAAGGCGAGTAGCGATCATTTTGTACGAGCTTTTCATGACACCTATGGAATGCCTGTTGTCGTGACCAATTGTTCCAATAATTATGGGCCATACCAGTTTCCGGAAAAGTTGCTACCCCTGTTTATCAACAATATCCGTCATCGCAAACCATTGCCTGTTTACGGCAAAGGCGAGAATGTGAGGGATTGGTTATACGTAGAGGACCATGCGAGAGCTATCGACTTGATATTCCACAAAGGAGCTGATGCGGAGACTTACAACATAGGCGGCTTTAATGAATGGAAAAATATAGATATTATCAAGCTGATCATCAAGACTGCTGATCGGTTGTTAGGCCGTCCTGAGGGTGCGGACGACGATTTGATTACATATGTCACTGATAGGCCGGGACACGACGCTCGCTATGCCATAGATAGTCGTAAATTGCAGCGCGAATTAGGATGGGAGCCGAGTTTGCAATTCGAGGAGGGTATAGAGCGTACCGTGAAATGGTATCTTGACAATCAAGCGTGGTTGGATAATGTGACATCTGGCGACTATCTCAAGTATTATGACGACATGTATAAAAATCGCTAATATAGCGTAACAATATTCTATTATGACAAACAACAATCATGTGGTAATCATGGCGGGAGGCATAGGAAGCCGTTTTTGGCCTATGAGTACGCCACAATACCCCAAGCAATTTATTGATGTGATGGGCGTAGGCAAATCGTTAATCCAACTCACTGTTGAGCGATTAGCCCCTCTTGCGCCTATGAATAATTTTTGGATAGTGACTGGACACGATTATGTCAATATTGTCAAAGACCAGCTTCCTGACATTCCTGATCAAAATATATTGGCCGAACCTGTCGCTCGCAACACTGCGCCATGTATCGCATACGCTTGTTGGAAAATAAAAACCAAGTTTCCTGACGCCAATATTGTGGTTACGCCATCGGACGCATTGGTTATAGACATAGCGGAATACCTTCGTGTTATCAAGCAGGCTTTGCGGTTTACGGCTGACAGTGACAACATTATGACTGTTGGCATACAGCCTACTCGCCCTGAAACAGGGTATGGATATATTGCCGCTGCCCACCAATTGGAGGATAGCGAAATATACAAGGTAGAGGCGTTTAAGGAGAAGCCTGATCTTGAAACGGCAAAAAAATATTTGGCTGATGGAAACTATTTTTGGAACGCTGGCATCTTCGTGTGGAATGTTAAAACCATTACAGCGGCTATCAATAAGTTTTGCCCAAGTTTGGCCGAGAAAATGAAGGATATGGCAAAAGATTTCTATACAGAACGAGAACAAGCCACATTGGCTCGCGTTTTTCCTACATGCGAAAAGATAAGTATAGATTATGCCGTGATGGAGAAATCGGACAGCATCTATACCCTGCCCGCCAATTTTGGATGGAGCGACCTTGGCAGTTGGGGCTCTTTGCGCACTTTGCTTGATAAGGATGGCGAGGGCAATGCGCATGTTGGTGACAAAGTGCGGTTGTATGATAGCAAAAACTGTGTGGTTCATGCACAAGACGCTCAACAAGTTGTGGTGCAAGGTTTGACCGATTACATCGTGGCTCTGCGTAATGGCAGGCTGTTGGTTTGCTCGTTGCATAACGAGCAATTGATAAAAGAATATTCAAAGGAATAGGTTTAAAATGTTTTCAAAATATTATCCATTGCTTTTTGAGCCAAATCTCCATACTGTGATATGGGGTGGTGACACGATTACTAAGTGGAAAGGCCTTCCAGCGAACGAAAAACTCATAGGTGAGTCATGGGAGGTTAGCGCTGTTCCATCAAGTGTTAACATTATTTCAAATGGCGAATATCGGGGAAAGAATTTAGTTGCTTTTATAGACTCAAATCCTGAAGAAATTCTCGGTTCTCATGTGGCACGGCAGTATCACAACCAATTGCCTTTGTTGGTGAAATTTATCGACGCTCGCCGTGACCTGTCTATTCAAGTGCATCCTAATGACGAAATGGCGCAAAGATTACACCATAAAAGAGGCAAGAGTGAGATGTGGTATGTCTTGGATGCGGCCCCGGGCTCTTTTCTCTATGCTGGATTTGCCAAATCATTGATATCAAATGGCAATGGAGATGTGGGCGCTAATCGTGAAACGGTTATCAACGCGTATCGCAGGAGGGTTGCCGATGGTACTATTGTTGATATGTTGGCCAAGCACGAGGTGAAAGCTGGCGACGTGTTTTATCTGCCCGCGGGCCGAGTGCATGCCATATGTGGTGGCATATTGCTGGCAGAGATACAACAAAGTAGCGACGTTACTTATCGTATCTATGATTACAACCGACTGGACATGGACGGCAAACCTCGAGAGTTGCATACGGAGCTGGCTGCCGAAGCTCTGGATTTTAGTGTCGAAGAGGGCTTTCGTACACAGTACAACTACGAGCCTGAGCGTCCCAATGTTCTGGTGGATAACGCTTCTTTTACGGTGAGAATAACGGAAACGACTTCGCCCTGTCATTTCAACTTGTTGGAAGAAGACAGCTTTGTCATCGTGATGTGTCTCAAGGGCGATTGCCGCATTGTGGTTCATGGTGCAACGGAGGCGGTACAATTAAAAGAAGGCTATAGCGCATTTATACCTGCCGCTGTGGCAAATTACAAAATCATTCCTGACAACAAGGATGGCTTCACAAAAGTACTTGATGCCTATGTGGGTTAGAAGAATTGGCGGTGGCCTTGCCATTGATTAACCAATGGGCGTTTTGTGTTCAGTGATGAAAACGGCGTTAGCTATGGATACCCTATAAAGCCATAGCTGATGGTTTGTCAGTATAACATTTTTTGTGCACTTATATACCTCCGCCCTCTTCTGAACGCCCCTCCTTCAGGGTAGAGTCGGAAAAGAAACTGTGCATTTTCCCATGTTGTGACTATGGTGTGTCTTAGATTGGTGAACTACATTTATTTTGTCACATTTATGGAAAAATCCAGACAAGACATCTAAAGACATCCTTGCCCAAGGGCAACAAAAGCGGCGCGACACCTGTCCTTGTTTGATTAGGGGGTGTTTCCTTGTTGAAAAAGAAAGCTCGAAGTCCGAGTTTGTGGAACTTCGAGCAAGATCATTATGTCCTTTTGAGTTTTACCGGAGAGCAATGTTTTTAATATTTACCTCATCATTCCCATGCCCAAACAGGTGATTGGACATGGGATGAAAAAAACAGTTTGCATCCATGAAAAAGCTCGTGGCATGTTCTTAGCAAACTTTCTCGAGTCTCCTCATCATGGAGAACATGAAAACTGCGGCAAGCAAGCAAAGGCCAATGAGAATGCCCCAAATGGCCGTAAGCGGCAGGTCACCCCAGAGACGGCCTGTGATTTGTACCGCATAATTGCCAATGGCTGTGGCCGCAAACCATCCGCCCATCATAGCTCCCTTAAGTTTTGGAGGAGCGACCTTGCTGACGAACGAGATGCCCATGGGGCTGAGCAAGAGTTCGGCAAACGTGAGCACAAGGTATGTACCTATGAGCAGGTTGGGTGATGCAGGGTTGGTGAGCGAGTTGGCGTCAGCGCTCAGGGCGGCGGGCGTTGGCATGCCTATGCTGCCAAAGGAGAGCAAACAGTAAGCCAAAGCGGCTATCAGCATGCCGTATGCGATCTTGCGAGGGGCTGTTGGCTCTTTGCCACTACGACCCAAGGCTGAGAACAACAGCAGGGAGAAAGGTGTAAGCGCTACCACAAAGAATGGATTGAACTGCTGGAATTGTTGAGGCAGGATGGTGAAACTGTCAGGCAATTCGAAATAGATGCTGGCAGCCCCCACCAAACTCAACGCAGCTACAACGCCAGCGATAGTCTTGCCCTTGCGTGTCTTTGACTGGAGGAACGAGAACAGTGAGTATATAAGAATGGCAAACAATGCCAATATCCATACATTGAAGCCCATTCGGGTGGCGCCTGTCACGGTGCTTGCGGTATAATCGCGCGCAAAATAGGTGAGTGTCAAGCCATTTTGGTGGAATGCCATCCAGAAGAAGATAACCACAACAAATACCAATATAAGGGCCGTTATGCGCTGACGAGTCTCTTGCGGAGTCAACTCTTCCTCTATCACGTTGGCATTGTTAGCAACCTTGGCATCTTCTACCATCTGCTTGGAGTTGCCCTCAACGTGCTTGAAAAGGCGGCGACATGAGAAATAGATTACGGCAGAAAGTATGAGCGACAAGCATGCGATGCCAAATCCATAGTTGTATGACCTTGACAAACTTTCTATGTACTGGTGTGCGAAAGTCACCAAATCGCCTGTATAGTTGGTGGCGATGGCCCCACTTTTGATGAGTCCTTGTACCAAATCCGTGTTGGCCTGCGAAACTGTGCCGTCAATGATTTGGTGTGCGATGGACGGAATGCGGCCATCGTAGATAAAGCCGTCGCGCCCCATCATCCAATTGGTCATGGCCGTGGCAGCGGTCGGGGCAAACATGGCGCCGATATTGATAGCCATATAGAATAATGAGAAAGCTGTATCGCGCTTGCTCGCGTAACGCTTGTCATCATACAGGTTACCCACCATCACTTGCAAGTTGCCTTTGAACAAGCCAGTGCCCAACGAAATAAGTGCCAATGCACCTATCATGCTCCAATAAGCCACATTGTCATTGGCAGGTATGGCCAACAGCAAGTAGCCTATAAACATAACGGCTAAGCCCGTGACGACCATCTTGCCATAGCCAAACTTGTCTGCCAAGATACCACCGATAAGTGGAAGAAAATAGATGCCGGCGAGGAATGCGGAATAGATGCCGGAGGCTTGCCCCTCGTCGAAACCAAACTTCGCCTGTAAGAAAAGCGTAAAAATGGCGATCATGGTGTAATAACCAAATCGTTCGCCAGTGTTGGCGAGGGCCAAGGCAAAGAGGCCCTTGGGTTGATTTTCAAACATACTTGATTTAATTTTAAAGGTTTATAATTTTAATATGTCATTCAATGGTTAGTGCCGGCGCGACTGGTTGCTGTGAGTTCCCCTGTATCGAGTAATGTCGAAAAGATAGGATAGCTTGAGCGTGATGGTTCCAAAATTGCTCGACCCGAAATAGTCTCGCTTGGAATCACCATAAATATTTGCCAATCCATAGTAATAACGCGCTTCAAGCAAGGTGTGTCCCATGTGCGGATGGCTGTATTCCAAACCCAAACCAGCGGTAATGCCATAGTCAAATTTATTCTCCACAGCCATGGTTTCTTGCGCCACGATGGTATTGGCCCGATCGGCCATGTTACGGGTCGCCAATTCAAAATTGCTCTTGGCGCTCTCGTTTAGATACCATCCGAATTGTGGTCCGGCGTTTAAAAAGAAATTGAAGCCACGCTCTTCTCTGCCCCATGCCAAATGTGCCAAGAAAGGAACTTGCACGTAATTAATGGCGCGACTGTACTCCTCGGGCTGGCCTGTCGCCCCGTTGATAACAGGCTGGTCATTCTTGTCGCGGATGTCCTCGCTCCAACCCATCTGCCCATAATTGACCTCTACTGCTACGGAAGCGATGGTGGCAAAATACTTTTCGACCGTGTAGCGCATTGAAAAGCCACCGGACAAACCTCCTTTCATCTTCTGTACAACCTTTGGCGTGAACCGAATGGTGGAAAGGTTATAGCCTCCATTCACGCCCACCGAAAAGGTATTGCGGCGCTCGCCCACCTGTGCGAAAACAGCGAGTGGCGTAAAAAATAGCAGTGTGATGATGAGATGCTTGGTCATGGGTTAATAAACGATAGATTCTATACCGCCTCCGGGGATAAAATGTATGAGCTGGAAAAAATCATTTTGCATGCCGGCAGATCCTACTTGCTTAAAAATTAACGGATTTTGCAAGGCTGTATAAGAATTTTGCTCCTTGCTCCCTACGAAGCTCCTGCCATATTTTTTCATGCCACGCAAGAAGAACTGCGCTTGGTCATAGCCCATGATAGCAAACCGTGGCAAAGCTGCCTGCATGTCCTGCCTGAACCATCGACGATAGTTTTGCTCTAAACGACGTGTTCTGCCATCCAACGGATTGTAGTAAAAATGTGTGGGAATATAGGTGTCAAAACGATGGAAACGCTCTGTGTTGTTTTCCGTATACATCAGCCATTCCGTATAACCGAAAAGTGAAATCTTTAACCTCGGATTGGCATTTTTTAGAGATTCTAACTTGGCTATTGCCACATTCAACTCGGGCGAGCGCCCTGTGTTGAGAATGACAACATTGGGCTTAGTCACGCTAAACGCTTTGGCAAACATGGTCTCGCTATTGTTCAAGTTTGTTATTTTGTAGTGTATGTTTTCGTTTTCCAACCTGTTGCGTAGGGCAAACGTAAAAATTCCTTTTTGAGAAGCGACATCGTTGCAGTCTATAAAAACTACGTTGGCATTAGGAAAATGACGCATAAAGGCATCGATCGCACCATTATTGAGCTTGTCCGCCGACTCCCAAACTTGGAAAATCTGTGGATACCTTGCCACGTCGTCGCCATTGATGGAAAATGGTATCACCATCTTGATATTGCGCGCCTTGCAAAATTCGGCCAATCCATGCACTTGATGACTATAGAGCGGCCCGAAAATAATATCGCATTGGGCAGCCTCGGCCTCCTTGGTTAAATGGGAAATGTCCGTGTCAATGTTTGCATTCCACGCATGAACATCAACGGACAAACCAGCTGCGCGCAAGTCGTCGCATGCCATGAGAAAGCCACGATAATATTCCACCATGCGCCTTCCGTCTCCATCAACATTGTGCAGGGGCAGCATTACGCCCACTTTCAAGGCATTCGTTTTTGGGGTGGATTGAACCGCGGGCCTGCTATATGGAATGAACACCATGTCACCTTTTTTCAGCTCATAGCCCTCGCTTTTCATATCAGGATTGGCATTTATCAGCTCTGGCATGGATATTCCATACTTTTTGGCAATGCCGAAGATGGTATCCTTCTTTTTCGCTTTATACATATCACGCCATTGGCCAGACTGTGCCATTGCCTCCATAGCGAAACACATGGTGACAACCATCAACAAATATATGGAAATTCTTCTCATTTGTTCACATACTAAATTTCATATAGTTGTGCAAAAATACAAAAGTTAGATGTAAAAATCGAATAAAAACATAAGAAATACACTGACAAAATTGCGCGCAAAAGCCGAATTTGAACAAAATTTCGGCAAAAAATCTATTTTGAAAATTAAAAGTTTAAGATTTTTGAGATTGTCCATTCGCCCAATGATGGAGTTTACAAGGTAACGAAACAAAGGAGACTGCGGTGCACAAAAAAAACCTTGGAACAGACTATCCAAGGTTTATTTGATTTTATTTTGTAGTCGATAGGGGAATCGAACCCCTATGCCAAGATTGAGAATCTTGTATCCTAACCATTAGATGAATCGACCATTTGAAGTTGTGACATCCGCGGAAGCTGGGGGATTCGAACCCCCGGTACGCTAACGCGCACGGCAGTTTAGCAAACTGCTGGTTTCAGCCACTCACCCAAACTTCCATTCCGAAGGGTTTGTCAACTTCGTTGCATTTTTGAAATGCGGTTGCAAAGGTAACGGATTTTTTTTGTATCGCCAAACGTTTCGTGATGTTTTTTCAAACAAAAAACATTAAACATGCTTGCGTCGCTATTTACGGTTATCCCAAACTCTGTTTGTTTTATTCTTGGAACCTGGCTTTCGGCCGCGTTTTTTGGGTTTGTCTTGGAGCACGGGGTGGCACTCCATTTGCTTCATTTTGTATTCGCGTGGTGTCATTCCGGTGTTCTTGAAGAATGAGGCATAAAATGATTGCCTATTGGAAAAGCCCACCGTGTCGGAAATTTCCTCCATGGTCAAATCCCTGTAGCGTTTATCTACCAACAGCGTCATAGCCTCCCTGATACGATAATAATTGACCAAAGAAGTGTAATTCATGTGGAACCTTACGTTCACGACGGCCGAGATATACCGAGTGTTGGTGCCCAAATCCTCAGCAAGACGTTTGGCGGAATAGTTCTTGTCACGATATTTTTTTTGGATAATGATAACATCGTTGATGCGCGCTTCGAGCTCATCCATCATCTGTGGACTTACCAAAGTCCTATACGAGGCCTCTTTTTCTTTTATTTCCGTAATGTTATACTTTGCCATGACTTAAGGATCTTGAATCGTTAGTAAGAACATATCGCAAAGATAATAAAGTTAAATTTATTTTCCAACATTTTCGATATTTTTTTTCTAAGATTTGTTTAATGTTTTTATGAATATCACGATGATTTTGTTATACCTTTATTGCGTTGTGCTCATCTTTCCATATCCTATGCGCCAAGCCACCATGCTGTTGTATATTTCCCCAAGATGACAAGATGGCCTTGGTTGGAAAACATGGGTCATGTGGAGTTTTTGCACACGCCTCATCGAATGTTTTTCAAAAAACTCTTAAATTTTGCACACGCGATCAAATAGCGTAAATATAGTTCTCTTATCAAAAAATATTATCATCCGCTGTGCCTTTGTACCACGCGCCACCTTGGCAACGGCGTCGGGCGGGCAGGAAATGGCGTTCAGGATAGTTTTGTCTTTTTATATCAAACCACTCCGCGGACATCAAAGGGTTGTGTTTGCGTCACGGATAACAATGTTCGTTTTGGCTGCCTGCAGTGTAAAAATATAAATATTGTCCGCAATCTGCCACAAGGCTTTGGCGGCGCCATTTCAGACTGCGAAGCCCATGACAAATTCACAAGGCGGCCAGCCTCTCTGGAAAGCATTGAAAATCCGCCTGAAAAACGCGGACAAATTATCTTGATGAACAAACTTAACGGCATGAAATGCCTGTAAATGACATTCGAAGTGAAAATCCCAGAAAACATGTTGGTTGTAAAATCTGCATAACTTTGAAACTCATCAGGGGGCTATGGAACATACCCTCCTTTCGTATTAACCTATCTCACTTAACGATAGGAAAACGGCAAAAGAATATTGTAACCATGATATATACACGAAAATGTCATGTTTTTCTACATATAAATCATATTTAATGCGTATATTTGCACACTTGATTTTCGTTTTGATGTAATATCACTAATAATTTAACGACACAAACAAACATGATTAAAAACTTACGACTAACAATCTTATCGCTGCTGGCATTAATTTCGACGGCTGCGTCGGCAAACGAATACAGACATGTGTTCGATGCCACGACACTTAAAGGCGATGGCGTGTTTGAGTTAAGCGACGTGAACTGGGAAGTCACCGCTACAGGCGCAGGCTATTGGGGATACCATGTAACCAAAGGCCAACAAATAGGTAGCGCCAATAAGCCGGCGAAGACCATTACGCTTTCCACATCAGACATCAAAGGCCCAGTATCGAAGATAATAGTAAACACAAGCGGCGCGAAAGGTATCGACGCCACACTCTCCGTGACAGTGGGAAACTCGACGTTTGGCACGGCATACAAACTCACGGATTCTCCATCGTCGGCATCGTTCACCGACAACGCTTCTGGAAAGATTACGCTTTCCTTTCAGCAACAATCCTCAAAAGCCATCTATATCAAGTCTATTCAAATAGTATATGGCGAAGGCGGTGGCACGATAAATCCTCGCGAAGAGGAAATGGCCAAGGTTAATAGCGTCGCGGAATTCGTGGCTTTGCCTAATGGCAAGGAAGGAACGCTCTATTTAAGCAATGACATGAACGCTCGTGTGACATACGTACATGGCTCCACGGCCTATTTGCGTGACAAGACGGGTGCCATATGCTTCTATCAGTTTGACAAGACGCCCACAATGGCATACAACGATCATGTGGCGGGCTACATAACTGGTAAAAAAATGATGGTGGGCAATATGCCGGTCATGGTAGCAACAGACAAAACCAACACCAATCTACTTGCCATCGCCAAACCTGTTACCGAGTTAAACGTCGAGCCAACAGTCATCAAGGCCGCGGAGTGGTCTAAGCATTACGCCGATTGGGTTACTATCAAAGATGTGAAAATGCAGGACGCAAACATGGGAAACGACGGTACAGGGAATGTTAATGTCGCAAATACCTTTAATATAACCCGTATTGACGCCTTGGAGGCCAGCTGCGCATACAACCTTTCGGGCATCGCAAACGCCACGACGAATGGCGTCGACGAACTAAGTTTGGTGTACAATGAGGCTTTGGCGAGACAAGGAAACCCATCGGCGGATGTTGCCGCGAAGTTCTTGCCCATAAGCAAAGTCACGACAGGGATCGGCGCGCTTGTTTACAATAAGCAGAGCCATGCCATCATATACGACATTACTGGACGACGCGTTTCGCCCGAAAAAATGTCGAAGGGCATTTACATCTTTAACGGGAAAAAATACATAAAATAGTTTTTGTTTATACCACCTATTATTATATAGAACACATGAAAAGACAATTGCTTTTTATATTCGCCATATTTATAGCTTTCAACGCCACTGCTCAATCTGGCAAAATGGTTAAGAGCGTGACATTGAAAACTGGTGTCGCTTTCAACTATGACAAGGACGCGCAAGACAGCGCGCGAGTGATTTTCACGCCAAGTGGCGACTCTTTGGCTATCAAAATATACACCAAGAGAGATGGCTCGGTAGATTTTCTTTACTCCCAGATACACCATGTCGTTTTTTGGAGCAACCAACCTTCAATTGTTCCCGACGCCGCTAATGTCAACAAAAATAACGAAATAGACTTGCGGAAAAACCCGGAGGCTTGGCGATTGGAATTCCCAAAATTGTACCAAGGTTCTGACATTACTTTTGAAGTGACTCACTCCACGCCCGATTATGGTATCACTTATTCGATAGAGTGGGATGGCAAACTGCGCGCTAACAGATGGTCGTGCTATCAAATGTATGCCAATAACTTGCAAAAAAACGTGGAAAGGAAGAACATTTTTATGGAAGACCCCAAGATTCCATCTGCCTATAATGTTTCTCCTAATAAATATAGTGGCTCTGGCTACAGCCGCGGGCACCTGTGTCCATCAGGAGATCGACTTTGCTCAAAAGAACAAAACTCACAGACGTTCTACATGTCCAACATGCAACCACAGATACAGAACCATAACGCAGGCGTATGGAGCAAACTGGAAGGCAAGGTAAGAGGCACGTGGGCGCCACAGGGAAAAGATTCCAAAGACACTTTGTACGTTGTGAAAGCGGCCACAATCGACCCGGGAAACATCAAAGGATATACCAAGTCGGAACTTATCGTACCCAAATATTTCTATATGGCGCTGCTTTATTACAGCAAGTCTTCTAACAGTTATTCGGCCTTGGGCGTATGGTCTCCGCACGAGGAGAAAAGCGTGCCAGAATACATCACCATAGATGAGTTGGAACGAAGGACGGGCATTGACTTCTTCTGCAACCTGCCAGACAATATAGAAAACGAGGTGGAGGGCAAGATAGATAACGATAAATGGGGTATTTAAAAACGCCTTGGCCAACAAATTATAAAAAATACGAGAATGCCCACCTTTCATATATGCCTGGTGGTCAAGTCAGGTGGACAAGGCATATATTTCCAACAACAAGTCATGAGTGTCAATGGCAAAAACGAGAAACGCTGTTAATGAATTGCCAAGAACTCCATGACTTGTTAAAATATTTGTCAAATATTATTTTTTCAAATCGAGTGGAAATATTCGGGAACATTTGATTTTTGGTTGCCATGCGCTCGCTGAACATGTGTTGCTGAGCGCGTGGCATGACAATTGGTGATTAATCGTGTGACAATTGGGCGTCAATGAATCCGCCGATGCATGCTGATCATGCGCTCACTAATGCTTAATTGTGCGGCGATTAAGCGTTAATGGCAAGCGAAAGAAGCGACTATGGCTTCCTGTGTATTTTAAGTTCGTTGTAATATTCTGTATTGCAGGGCGTTATATTAGATGTCTTTTTTGGGGTTTTTCAGAAGAACTTTTTGGCTTTTGGCGTTAATGAGGTGTGACAATAGGTGTTGTTGAGTTATTTCATCATATTTTTAATTTGTTGTCTCACCGTCGCTATATGTACGTGTGCACAGTACATCGCATGGTTTGGGCTTGATCATCATGTTACGCTCCCTCGGCCGCGCGTGTTCCTCTTCGTTGCGATTCACAATTTAACGACGACATTCATGACATTGTTTAATAATATGTTGTAATGGCGAAACGTGACAAATTGCGACCCTGTTTTTTACGTCGTGGCTGTTTTTTGTTATGTCAACTCAAAAGCTGAAAAAGTTTATTTTTAGCGCTAACCTCTATAATGTTTTGCAAGATCGCGATATGCCAACATGTCACAGCTTTCCTATGGCAAGTGCAAGGATATGTTGGGAATACATGGTTGGGGCGAGAGGGCCGCGCCAAATTTGTTGGCGCGGTTGCGGCGTGAGTGTGTATGGGCGGATGGGTTTCACTTTCTTTTCTTGTAATAGTGCGCAAAATTGTAGAACGGCTCTTGTATGATGTCGACGCTTCTTGCGGTGTACACATTGCCATATGGGTCGGTGGCCTTGATGACAATGCCGTCGCGTCGTGACTTGGGCTTGTAATAGTAGAGGTGGTTCATGATGAGATAGCCATTGTGCTTGCTTACAAACCAATAACTGACAGACTGGCTGTACTGGTGATGGTAGCCTGTGGCGAAAGCGTCTTGCCCCTTGCTGTTGATACGGGTCATGGGATGTTCTACGCCATTCTCGATGGCTACAATCTTCCATCGCGAGTCGGCGTTGAACACGTTGGCCACCACCACGCCGCTGTCTGTGGGCAGTTTCCAGTCTTTGGCATAGCTCTCCTTGTTATAATTAGCGTCTGCCCTGAAAAGTGTCATTTGTAATGCCGGCGACAATAGCGTGGCTTTGTACCTGCAATTTGTAAGGTTGCTCGATTTGAATTGGTAGATATAATAGCCATTTGGCGTGCCACAGATATTGATGTTGGATTGCCAGATGGCTCCGCAAGCGGCGGCGTGGCAGTGCTCAAGCACGTGATGCCCATCGATGTCGATCTCGTGATTGAGCGCGAAATGCGTATGACCGCAGAATAACTCGTACCCACCCTTGAACCGCTCAAGCAACGCAAGCAGCGTTTTGAGGCGTGAGGAGTAAAAATGTCCTCGCTCGGTGGGCGCTCGCAAAGGCACGGCAGCGCCGCTGGGGCTGTTTCCAAACGTTAGCGGAATGTGGTAGCAGAGCACCACTTTCTTGTTGGTGTCGGCTAAGGCAAGGTCTTGGGCTATCCATTCCATCTGCTCGTCGGTGGGCTCGCCCGGTGAGTAATAGAGCGCGCCATGATAGAAGTTGCAATCATTGAAACACACATAATGCACGTCTCCTCGGTCGAAAGAATAATCGGTGGGACCCCAGTTTTGTTCCCATTTCTCGGCATAGATACGCTTGCCATCTTGGTCGTGGTTTCCGATAACGGAAAAAACGGTCATCTTGGTGGAGCCGAGGGCTTGGCGCATCTGTAGCTCGAGCGAGTCGTTGTACCCGCCGTAATACTGCACGTCGTCGCCCATGGATATGCCATAAATGGGCGTCTCGGCCGGCAGCGAGTCGATGGTGTGCCTGATGTCGGCTATCGTCTCGTCGGTGAAGCGCGCCACGTCCGATTTCTCCACCAAGTTGTCGTTAGGTCCTGTGTAGTAGGGATTGATGACATTGGTGGCTTGCGGGTCGCCGATAATTATCATGCGATGGTCAACCTCCTTGCCGTTCTTGAGCCTTGTGAGCGTGAAATCATAGATGGAGTCGTTGGCGTTGATGGCCTTGTAGAAACATGCCGTATGGTCGTTGGGGGCGTGCGTGGGCACCTCGCAATAGTCGGGCACGGTGTAATAGACGAACCGGGCCTTGGGGTTTCGGCGCAAGGCATAGTGCCCTGCGGAGTCGGTCACGGTGCAACTGTAGCTGTCGCTTACCACGACGCCGGGCATCGCGTTGCCGGTGGTGTCGGTAATGGTGCCTCGAAGGCTGTCTTTCGAAGCTCGTTCGGCTTCGGCCTCTCTGAGCGCTTGTGCCATAATTGAGTCGTGCTCGGCTTGATGGCGCATGGCGATGATACGGTCGCGCTCCCTGATTTGGGCGGAATGCCTGATCATGGAGCTAACCATGATACCTGTAAAGACCAATACGGCCACGAACCCGAGGCTGATTTTTTTTCTCATCTTGTTCTCGCTCATAAACTGTTTCGGGGGTGCTTTGTTATGTTTGTTGGTGTGTTTTTCTTCTCAACGCGGATGCGTGGCGGCGCGAGTACGCCTTGGCGCGTGGCGAGCGCCGTGTAAAAAGTGGGGACAAAGGTAAAAAACATCCCATGCGAACCAAAGCGCTTTGGGATGTTTTTTTTGACGTAAAGGTTTTGTTTGGGCGACATGAGGGCCGTTTGTAGCCTTGCGGGTTATGCCGCGGAATGGTGTATGCCGCCCTCTTGGATTTATCTTGCGGCGAAGAACCTCCCGTCGTTCATGGCCATGCGCACTTGGTACAGCCCGGCCTCGTCGGGTGTGACGTTCAGCTTTGTTCCGTCAGGGAGGTTGGCTTGGATGGTGCCATCACTGTTGAAACGAAATATCTCGGTTTTCTTGCCTTTTTGAATTTGCGACCAAGCGTCTGTTTTCTTGTCGTAAACGAAAGAGACCGTTTCTCCGGTGGGGAGCTTGATGTCGTAGCCGTCGGCTTTGTAGGTTACCGCATAGTATTTTCCATCTTGGCCCATCACCTGCTTGACAGTACCCACTTTCATGGCCATGGGGTTGTCCCCGGTCCAAAACTCGATGGCGTTGAGAATGAACATGTCCGCCATTCCGGCTATTGCATAGGCTGGAGAAATGACGACAAAGATAATTTCGTTAAGAAATTTGTTGTCTGTGGCGTTTTTGTTCCATGACGCCAACTTGTTGAACATGGAAAATGTGCCCACGCAAGAGGTCGTAAAGAAGATGCCAGCCATGAGGCATGTGGCCAATGTTAAATGTCTTGTTTTCATATTTGACAATGATGTTTGTACTGAAAAATCGCGTAAATTTAGATATATAATTTTGTAAAATATGTCTTTTGGATAGATTTAACATAATTTTCTACGACAGGCGTAGGTCGGCGTGGCGTGATGAGGGCAAAAGCGTTTTCTTAATATTCCTTAATTTGGCGGAGAAAAATAGGCGATGTGAGGTTGGCAATGAACTAAAAGTGGTAACTTTGCGGTCGCTTCCACGAGATGGAGGCATAATTCAAACCTTATATAAAAGATTTAAAAACAAAATGGCAACAAAAATCAGATTGCAGCGAGGCGGTCGTAAGAACTATGCGTTCTACAGAATCGTTATCGCGGATGTAAGAGCTCCACGCGATGGTAAAATTACAGAGAAGATTGGCACTTACAATCCCAACACCAATCCTTCAACCGTAGATTTGAATTTCGAGCGCGCTCTTTATTGGGTAGAAACAGGCGCGCAGCCTACCGACACCGTACGTAACATTCTTAGACAAGAGGGTGTGTACATGATGAAACACCTTAAGGGCGGTGTAAAAAAAGGCGCTTTTGACGAGGCCGCATGTCAGAAAAAGTTTGACGCATGGAAAGCGAGCAAAGAACAAAAACTGACAGAGGCGCGCGACGCGAATGCCAAGAGCCGTAGAGACTTGGCTGCGAAGGCGTTGGAACAAGAGAAGAGTGTGAACGAGGCCATCGCCAAGAAAATAGCGGACAAGAAAGCTGCCGAGGCTGCCGCGAAGGCAGAGGCAGAGGCCGCCGCTAAAGCGGAAGCAGAGGCTAAGGCTGCCGAGGAGGCCGCCGCTAAGGCGGAAGCTGAGGGCGCCAAAACTGAAGCTGAGGGCGCGGCGGCAGAATAAAGCCGTACGACGTGATACTATCTTGCATTCCCAAACACAGCCAAGTGTTTGGGAATGTCGTTTAAGGACGGCCCGGAAAATTACAAACTTATGTAATAATGTGAGAAAATTCAATTAAGTCTTGTTGTCTTTGCGTTTCCTTAAGTTCAAAACGCAAGTTCGGTTTGTCACGTGGCTTGCTACGCTTGCGGTCCAACGGAATCTCTTTAGCTTGGAAACAAACTCACAATTTTGCATGGCTGATTGTTAAAACTATCCTTGAAATTAACAAACGCGACGAGGCCTGTTGCCATGTTGCGTTTTCGGTTGGCGCGCGATGTCGGCTGTGATAAGGACGGCGTGCGATCGGTGAGAGGTCGGGTGCGCGGTGGGAGACTTGGCGCGCGATAGTTAATGGAGAAAAGTGTCGGAAACGCTTGGTCGTGTTTTCGTTTTTTTATTTATCGCAACTTTTGGCAGAACCGAAAAATAATCTTAACTTTGTAAGCATCACAAAAGGGAAAGCCGCTAAAAAATATCTATTTGATGGCAGAAGAAATATCGACAGCAATACCGGCAACTAAGAGGGCAACCAAGACGACAAAGGCTGTGGCCGGTGTCGGTAAGGGGAAAAAGCGCGAGGTGAAACGCAATATCCCCACGGAGCTTATACCCGTGGAGGAAGAGACATGGCTGCTTCAACCCATAGCGGTAACCATGATGAGGCACGACTATTCGCTGATACAGATCAGGATACTCGTCACGATCGTTGAGTTCATGCAGAACAAGCTTCATAAGATTCTTAATAAAGAGAAGATGGAACCGGGCATTTTTTCGGATGTGGAGCTTGACAATGATGGCCGGCTTGAAATCAAGACGCTGTTTAAAACATTGGGCGTTGACCCAAACCATTACCCTCAATTGCGTCAAAGTTTGAAAATGCTCGCAGCCATTCCGGTGGAGATACCTTATAAAACCACGGATGGGCGCAGTTACCTTAAAGTGACCAACTTGTGCGACGTGTATATTCCTAAAGACACAGGGCTGTATGAAAAGTATGCGCTGTTGAAAATAGATCGCACCGTGGCCCAGCGTTTGGTGTCGCTCGATTTGGGGTACCATAGGCTGGGAAAGCAGATTGTGTTTGCGTGTCGTAATCGGTACACGCAGCGAATATACATGTTTATAGAAAGTTGGCTTGACAAAGGTGGAACAAGAATAAAAACGTTGGATTTCAGGAAAATGCTGCGATTGGAAAACAATTACAATAAATTCAGCGACTTCACGAGGCGCGTGTTGAATCCTGCCAAGGAAGAGTTGCAGTCTCTTGCGGAGAATGGTTTTTGTGATTGTTACTTCGATTACGAGAAACGTTACAATCATGGGCAACGCGGTGGAGAGCCTGACGAGTTGGTGTTTACTATTTTCAGGGCTAAAAACAAGCTTAACCACCAACTTAAAGACATCACTGAAATGCAGCGCAATCAGTTCGCGGACATGTTGATGCGATATTTTGGATTTGAGGTGGCGGTGGCTAAAAAGATGAGCGAGCGTGTTACGCCGGAAAACTATCAAGGCGCCGTCTCGAAGTTGGTGGATTTGAGAAACAGGTTGCGTAGCGACTTGACCATCCACGATAGGGCTGCTTACACATATCGTGTGTTGGACAACTTGTTTAGAGGAGTGTAGGTTAATTTTATTATATAATATTATTTTGTTTATAGAATACAACATGAAATCCAGGACATCAGATTGGTTTGAGACCAAAATAAAATATGACAAGACACAGGAGGATGGGTCACAAAAATCCGTAGTGGAGCAGTATGTTGTAGACGCCCTTAGTTTCACGGAGGCGGAGAGCACGCTCATTGAAGAAATGTCGGCTTATATCAGTGGCGATTTTAAGATTGCCGGAATAAAGCCCGCGCCTTACCATGAGATATTTTTCAGTGACAGCGCCTCGGCGGACAAGTGGTATAGAGCCAAGTTGTCTTTTATCACCATTGATGAAAAAACGGAAAAGGAAAAGCGTTCCACGGTGAACTATTTGGTTCAGGCCGCTTCTTTGCCGGGAGCGGTGAAAAGCATAGAAGAGGTTATGGGTGGAACGATGATCGACTATGTGATAGCCTCGATTGCCGAGACATCGTTCATGGATGTGTTCTTGCATGCCGACAATATGACAAAAGAGAAAGCGAACGACGTTCCGGAATACGAAGCGCAGTCACAAAAAGGGAAAGGAACGGAGTGATGAAGGTTGATGTTGCTAAAAACTTATGTAAAGTTCTTGGGCATCTTCCGGAAGGCGTTAGCCTTGTCGCCGTGAGCAAATTTCATCCGAAAGAGTATATAGAGGCTGCCTATCAAGCTGGACAGCGCATGTTTGGCGAGAGCCATGAGCAGGAGTTGCGAGTTAAAGCGGAAGAGCTCCCGAAGGATATATTGTGGCATTTCATTGGACATTTGCAAACCAACAAGGTGAAATATGTCGCTCCTTACATTTCAATGATTGAGGCCGTGGATACCCTTAAACTTCTGAAGGAGATCAACAAACAGGCTGCCAAGTGCGGACGCGTCATAGACGTGCTGCTTGAGTTGCATGTCGCGGAGGAGGCGACAAAATATGGTTTCTCCATAGACGACTGTCGAAACATGTTGAAAGCGGGCGAATGGAAACAGTTGGTTAACGTTCGGATATGCGGCTTGATGATGATGGCCAGCAATGTGGACGACGAAAACCAAATCGCGGCGGAGATGAACCAATCTGCGGACTTTTTTGATGAGGTAAAGCGTGATTATTTCGCTGACGCTGATTATTTTCGCGAACGGTCGTGGGGCATGAGCCACGATTATAGGATAGCCGTGAGATGCAGGTCTACGATGGTGAGAGTTGGAACCTATATATTTGGGCCAAGGGTCTATTGAGACGATGGTAAAAAACAAGATGTTCAGTAACGCCCGAAAGATATTGGACGATTTTTTAGATGTCACGGCTGGAAGAAAAACGCCGGAGCGATATGCCATCTTGGAAGCCATCTATGATATTGACGGGCATTTCACGGTTGAAGAGCTAAACGACCGACTCTCTAATGAAAAGTTCGTGGTGAGTAGAGCCACGCTTTACAACACCTTAAAACTGTTTCAAATGATACACCTTGTGGTGCGTCACAAGCTCATAGACAAAACAAAATATGAAGCTGCGTTAAGGAACGACTCGCACAGTCATCAGATTTGCACCATATGTGGCAAAGTGAACGAGGTGACATTGCCTGACGTGGAGGATAGCATTAGAAACGCTCGCTTGCGGCGTTTCAGAAAAGAGGGCTTCACGCTCTATATTTATGGTATTTGCAGCAGTTGTCAATCACGGTTGACTCGACGTAGAACCATCAGAAACAAAACTAAATCGGACAACAAATAATTATATAGATAGCTTATGAATACCGGGAAAGTGGATGTCCTGCTGGGTTTGCAGTGGGGTGACGAGGGTAAGGGTAAGGTTGTGGACGTGCTTACTCCGAAGTATGATGTGGTAGCTCGTTTTCAGGGAGGACCCAACGCTGGGCACACCTTGGAGTTCGAAGGGCAGAAGTATGTTTTGCGCAGCATCCCCTCTGGCGTGTTTCAAGGAGGCAAGATCAATATCATTGGCAATGGCGTGGTGCTGGCTCCAGACTTGTTTATGAATGAGGCCAAAGACTTGGAAAAGAGTGGCCATGAGTTGCAATCCCGTCTGCACATTTCGTCCAAGGCGCATCTCATCATGCCTACCCATCGCATATTGGATCGTGCGTTGGAAGTCGCGAAAGGCAAGGCCAAGGTGGGCACGACCGGCAAAGGCATAGGTCCGACCTACACAGACAAGGTCAGTCGCAACGGGTTGCGCGTAGGAGACATTTTAGAAGGTTTCGAAGAGAAGTATGCGGCACATAAAGAACGTCACATGAAAATGCTCTCATCGATGGGTTGGACTGATTTTGACGGATTTGAGGAGACGGAGAAAACATGGATGGAGGGTGTCGAGTTTCTCCGCCGTTTCAAGATAGTCGATAGTGAGCATGAGGTGAACAGGACTCTCAAAGATGGCAAATCCATTCTTTGCGAGGGAGCGCAAGGCACCATGCTCGATGTTGATTTTGGTAGCTATCCATTCGTAACCTCAAGTAACACCATTTGCGCCGGTGCCTGTACGGGTTTGGGAATTGGTCCGAACAAGGTCGGAAACGTTCTTGGTATTATGAAAGCTTACTGTACACGCGTAGGTTCAGGACCGTTCCCGACAGAGCTTTTCGACGATACCGGAAAGCGCATCCGTGACCTTGGCCATGAGTATGGAGCGGTGACGGGGCGCGAACGCCGTTGTGGATGGGTAGACCTCGTGCAACTAAGATATAGCGTCATGGTGAATGGCGTAACCCAGTTGATTATGATGAAGAGTGATGTGCTTGATGATTTTGACACCATCAAGGCATGCGTGGCTTACGAATTGCCCGATGGTAGCACCACCCCTGATTTCCCATACGACATTAACAACGTTAAACCTGTCTACGAAGAGTTGGAGGGTTGGAAGACTGACATGACCAGGTTCACGAGCGAAGAAGAGTTCCCCAAAGCGTTCAGCAATTATATCAAGTTTATCGAGGAACAATTGGAGACACCTATAACCATCGTCTCTATAGGTCCGGATAGAAGTCAAACCATCATAAGGAAATAACAAAGAGTATGGCAAACAACAAACCATCCATCCCTAAGGGCACCCGAGATTTTGGCCCTGACGAGATGGCCAAACGCAATTATATTTTCGACACCATCAAAGAAGTCTACGCTTTATACGGTTTTCAACAAATAGAGACACCGGCTTTGGAGACGCTTCGCACCCTCATGGGCAAATATGGAGAGGAAGGTGACAGGCTACTTTTCAAGGTGTTGAACTCTGGTGACTATTTTAAAGGTATCACGGACGAGGAGCTTCAAGGGCGCAACACGCTGTATCTTCAGACCAAATTGTGCGAGAAGGGCTTGCGATACGACCTCACGGTTCCTTTCGCCAGATACGTGGTGATGCATCGTGAAGAACTCCAAATGCCATTCAAGCGTTATCAAATCCAACCAGTTTGGCGCGCTGACCGACCACAAAAAGGACGGTATCGCGAATTTTACCAATGTGACGCGGATATCGTTGGCTCCGACTCTCTGCTCAACGAAGTGGAGTTGATGCAGATTGTCGATACTGTTTTCCAAAAATTTGGTGTCAACGTACAAATCAAAATCAACAACAGAAAGATACTTACCGGCATTGCAGAGGTTATTGGCGAGTCCGAGAAAATCATCGATATCACTGTTGCTATAGATAAATTGGACAAGATTGGTATTGACAATGTCAACGAGGAATTGCGTAATGCCGGCATAGCCGAGGATGCCATCGTGCGCCTTCAGCCTATCATTGCGTTCCAAGGAAGCAACAATGAGAAATTGGATACCATCGCGGAAGTTCTTAAAACATCGGAAACAGGACTGAAAGGGGTGGAAGAATCGCGTTTTATCCTGAGCACATTACAGGCAGTTGGCCTTCACAACGAAATACAGTTGGACCTCACCTTGGCTCGCGGGTTGAATTATTACACGGGCGCTATCTTTGAGGTTAAGGCCCTTGACACGCCTATGGGCTCTATCACTGGCGGTGGCCGATACGACAATCTCACCGGTATATTTGGCATGCCGGGCCTTTCCGGTGTAGGCATATCGTTTGGCGCCGACCGCATTTATGACGTGCTCAACGCGCTTGACCTTTATCCCAAGGATGCCGTGGCAACCACGCGATTGCTTTTTATCAATTTTGGCGACAAGGAAACGGCTTATTGCATGCCTTTGGTGGCCAAGGCGAGAGCTGCCGGAATACGCACGGAAATTTATCCCGACAAGGCCAAAATGAAAAAGCAGATGACTTATGCCAATACCAAAAATATAGCGTATGTGGCTTTGGCCGGTGATAACGAGATGGCGGAGGGCAAGGTTACGCTAAAGAATATGGCCACGGGAGAACAGTTGTTGTTGACTGTGGACGAGCTTATCGAGACCGTCAACAAACAATAAGCGTTAGGTATCGTGTATGGATAAGGTTGCCGTTAAATAAAATTTAACGGCAACCTTATTTTTAATCTGTTATTTTTATAAGGCAAATCAACACTTATGCGTTTGTTTTTTCTCTCCTTTTATGTTTGACTTCCAGTGCCATAAACCCCACAATATTTATAATAATCGAATTTGCGGCAGCCGAAAAATTTTGTTCAGACATCAATCCGGAACGAGGGTGTAGCTTGGTATTGCATGTTTTTTTTGATGAAACTATATTGATGGACAATCACGTTGAGAATGGTCGGTCGTCTATTTGCGCTTTTTGGGCACGTTTCGCGACAGTCCTCAAGCTATCCTGTCCATTGCTATTTTTAACCAATAAAGTTGTTTTGTAAACATGTTTTTTTTTCTAAAAATTGTTCTTTATCATTTTTTCTCGTTAACTTTGTCTTTGTCAGTATCAAGTTTTTATTTCCTTCGCAATAGAAACTGTTAATTCAAATCGCCAATGAAATACTTTTTATTAATCACAGTTTTCAGCCTCATGGCTCCTTTTTTCGCGCATGCTGATAATGATTGGGCTATGTTCAAACATAAGGGCGATAGTTGCATGCGCGCGTATGACGTGTTCCATGCCACGCGATATTACCAACAAAGCATTGCGCTCAATCCTTCGAATATGGATGTGCGCAGACAGTTGGCTTCGTGTTATCGCCAATCCGCCGACAATATGGCTTGCGTGTCATGCCTCGACAACATACCGCGGGATAGTGTGAACCACAAGGATATGCGTATGTACTATTACTGCATGTTAGATATGGGCGACAAGGACAAAACGGCTTATTGGGGCGACCGCATCGTGGCTACATACCCATACGACAGCGAGATTGTTGGCTCGCTTGCCACTTATTACAATGACAACAACATGCCCGGCAAGGCGGAGGCTGTGGCAAAAAGCTATATCACCCAATGCGACTCCTCCAATCTGTACGTGAACAAAGCCTACGCCTATTCGTTATATTTGCAGTTCAGGTACGATGAGGCTATTCCTGTGTACAATAAGTTGATAGCTCAAGGCTATGACAATTTTATTTCCAACTTCGTACTTGGTCTTTGTTATGAGCATTTTTCCCAGTATGCCAACTATCCCAAAGCACACTACCATCTAACCCGAGCCTCCAAGTTCAAAGATAATAACGCCACGTGTTTCTACCGTTTGGCATTGGTCGAGAAAGAGCTTTACATGGACTCCTTGGCGCTGGAGCATTTCAATCGTGCCATCGAGACCGCCACGCCGAGGGCAAGGATGTGCGACATATACAAGAAGATGGCTGATTTACATTTTCAGCACGGCCAATACGAGGCCGCTGGGCGAGCTTTCGAACTAAGTCTTTTGTACGATGATGAAGACACACCCGTCAACTACTACAATGCGGCACAGATGTACATAGCCTCAAAAAACGATTTGAAAGCCAAGCTATACCTACAACTTTTTCTCTCAAAGGCTGTCCGGCTGAAAGATGATGGGCAGAACAAACTTCTGGTTTCCAAGGCTAAAGCGCAGCTCGCTCAATATGGCGCTCGGTAGACGCAGGTTGTCTTGGGGCGGCCATTTTTACCCACATCGATGGCGAGAGACGCAGCTTGACGTGCTTTCGGTATATTTTGGTCTCGTTATATTGAGCACCTTGGAATGTGCTCAAGCATTTGTATTGTAAGATATTAGTCACGAAAAACGATGCTTGCGGTAGTCTCGTTTTGGAACGGCAGACACCGTCTTGCGTTACGCGACATGCCCTTTTTGCGCTTATT
>NZ_JRNC01000030.1 GCF_000758925.1 Prevotella sp. S7-1-8 | reverse complement strand
GGACACCAATATTTGTATATACAAAGGTACGAAAAAGTTATGAAATAACCAAATAAAACGCCCTTAAAATAAGAATTTTACGAAAGATTTGTGCAACTAAAAGCAGGCTTTCAAACGCTGTTTAGTCAGTGTTCAAACGCCTGTTTTTATATGGTTTGCTTTGTGCAGAAAAAATGCAGTTTTTGTACTATCTAATTTGTAAAATTGCACAATCTAATTTTCCGATTATAGAGGTGCATGACAGGTTGCAGCTCGGCAATGATTTCGGAAGTGAACTTGGGCATGAGTACCCATTTCTCTATGTCATCAATGGCGAATACGTTTGGATGCTCCTTGGCGTAGGCTGTGAGGACGGTGTCGACAGTATCGAGGCGCATGAGTTCCTCTTCGCTGAGCCCTGGGCGTGAGCACCACTTTTTCCAGATTTCATAGTCTAGTTTTGTTAACATGGTGTTACTCCTTTCCTTTTTCATTGTTACGAACGATATTCTTGCCGTTGATGACCGCGCGGCGGATGTCGCCGAGGTCATCGATGAAGAGCTGGAGGGACACGACGTAGTCGAGCATTTGCTTGGCTTCCTTGTCATCGTTGTCGAGACCTGCTTGCTCGAGGATGAACCACCGCTTGATGTCGTTGAGCAGTTCGATGCGTACGTTGAGTATGTCAATGCGTAAGAAATCGGTCATTGATTCACATATCGTATTGTTGTATTTTGAAGTTTCCATGTTTTTGTCGTTTTTTCG
>NZ_JRNC01000029.1 GCF_000758925.1 Prevotella sp. S7-1-8 | reverse complement strand
GCTGTACTGGCAGATGTTAGAGTAGAACAGACTCTTTGCATTGAGCCATAAGTTGACACTGTTGATTTTTGCTTTCGCCCACTCCTTGAGGAGGAATGCGCCGCGGGTCTGGACGTTCCCGGCGTTGATGGTTGTTGTCTCCATAACTATTGATTTTAGACATAAAAAAACTGCGCTACGTGTTGTCAAAGTTTCAATAGCAGAACTTCCGGGGGCGTTTCCGCTCACCCGACACGGCGCAGTGTATAGTCGTTGACATGTATGTATACAAAAACAGCCGACATGGGTCGGCGGCATCTGTACCGCTATTGAATTTTTGACATGGCAAAGATAGGGCGTTTTTTTGATAGGCGCAAGTTTTTCGCTATTTTTTTTGCGATGAAATTGGCGGCAAGAAAAAAAAGAGCCTCCGATGCGACACGCACCAGAGGCTCAAAGAGTTCTTTCACAATAATTGAAGCACGAAGCATTCAATGTCTTATCAACAGAGGGTTACCGCTTCTATTTTTTTTGCAAGCGACTTGATACCTTCCGCTATCTGTTGTTTCCGCTCAGGGCTTGGCTTCCTTATGCCTGTGGCATATTGTCGCATGACCGCCGAGCTGACGCCTATTTCCCTTGACACACCAGCAACATTGATAAAGTCGTAGTAGTTGAACAATGCCCCCACATCAAAGGTATATTCAACCTCAATGGGCGGAACCTCGATGCCATCCTCTTTCAAGCTAACCTTTGCATCTTCCCACCCTCGAAGCATGTCGGCAATGGCTGCACTTGCAGTATTGCCCTGCCCCAGCACGCTGGCATTAACGCTTTTTACTTTCATGTAGCAGGAGAAGTTTCTTTCGCCAACTTCTCGCTCTACTCTTGCGATTACCTTTTTCATGTTGTTTCTCGTTTGCACAGTTTTTAAGAAGTTCAATCACGACCGTCCCCATTCAGTGAAGAGATGCCGCCACTTTTTTGTGGCGGCTCTCAACTTACTCATTCAAAAGGTCTTCAATAATTGACTTTGCTGTCATTTCCTTGATTTCCTTGCTTCCGTGCCTCGGTACGCTTGTTCTCGCCCCAGTCTTGGGGTTTATCCAAATGTTATGCGAAGCACCATGTCGTTTCAAAAGGAAACCTGCCTTTTTCAACACTCGAATTAGTTCTGAATGTTTCATGATGTGAATGAACTCTTTGTCTTAATGACAGTGTAAAGATAACAAAAAAGTAATCAATCTCCAAAAGTTTAGCTAACTTTTTTGTTACAAATAATGTTTTTAATATTTGCATAATGGTATTATTTTTTCTACTTTTGCGAGGAATAGGAGTCGGCTCCTAGCAATCATTCTACGTATTGTAATTGTATGCAATGGAGAAAATAAGAGTAGGCATAGCATGGTGTGAGCAAAATTTTGGGGCTACATTTGGAGAAAACGTACCTGGTGCGGTGGCTGTCACCGCAAAGACATACGACGAGTTGATGATTGAAATTCCGGAGACGCTGCGCTTTCACGTAGAGGGTATGATAAACGACGGCGACGCTGTGCCGGAGTGGTTGCGCAATGGCGAGTACGAGTTTGACTATCATCTCGACGCTGCCGCGCCCAAACGTCTCTTGTAGCCGGCGCGGCTGTCTCCATGCGTTCTTCGCCCCCAATCCCTCACTTCTTGTTCTTTGTGTTGTAAAATATAATTACTGTTTTTTGATCATTGTTTTCGAGTCATCCAGAGCGAAAAGGGCTGTCTTTTCTTGTCAAAACCAAGCCGGGCGTTACAAAAAATCATAAGAGGGTCGCGATTGGCGCTTTCTCATGGCGTGATTAGGCCTTGTTGGCAGCGCGAAAGAGCCGCTATCGCGTCGCGATAGCAACCTTGTCACCATGCCATTTGGCACTCAACCGCGGACCGCGAAACAAGAGAAGAAAGACCGTTTTTAAAAAGACGCTGAATGTCAGCCATTTAAAAACTGTCGCGTGTTTCGCGTATTTCGGGCGAT
>NZ_JRNC01000028.1 GCF_000758925.1 Prevotella sp. S7-1-8 | reverse complement strand
GGCAAACTTATTTTTAAACAAGCGAATTTGAGAGGGGTCTTTGTTCAAATAATTGACTGTTTCCAATTTTTCAAGAACCGCTTTCGGGGCAAGCGGTTTTTAAAAGAGAAAAACCGGAAACGCGCATACGCTCCGCCGCCATCATGAAGCGCGCGCGCCCCGTTCGCCCTCGCCTATGTTGCCAACATGGCGAGCGTCCCCTCAACACACACACGGCCATTTGTTGTGCCAAGGGGTTAATTTAAATAGCGAAACGAGACGCCACACATTTTCCACGGAGCCCAAGAAACATGGTTGCCCCTGTTGAGAAAGCATTGGTTTTCAAACGAAGTGCTTGTGTGTGAAGATAGCGGGAATGCTCAAGGAAATGGAGATGACGCCATTTCTTGTCAACCGTATCATGCTGGGAGACAGTGCCGTCCCATTGGATGACAAGAGCTTGGCGCCACGTTCAAAGTATATTCACAAGATGCGATGCTTGAAAGCGTTGCCGCCGTCGGGAAGACTAAACGTACGCTTGCGTAAAACAGCGCTATACCAAATATTGTGAGGATATGCTCTCATTGTTCACCACGCGGCGTATAGTCTCTGCTATCATGTCGGCTACGCTCAGCTGCACTACCTTTGAGCAGCGTCGCGTGTATGGAATGGAATCGGTAAACACCATTTCCTGCAACGCGGATTTCTGTATGCGCTCGTTGGCAGGCCCACTCATCACGCAGTGAGAGGCGCACGCGCGCACGCTGGTTGCGCCCGCTTCTAACATTATGTCAGCGGCCTTGGTGATCGTTCCGGCCGTATCTACCATGTCGTCGATAATGACTACGTTTTTGCCCCTCACCTCACCAATAATCTGCATGCTTTCCACGACGTTGGCGCGTGCGCGTGTTTTGTTGCACAAAACCAGCGGACAACCAAGATACTTGGCATAAGTGTTGGCGCGTTTGGAACCGCCAACATCGGGCGACGCTATTACGAGATCTTTGAGATGAAGCCCTTGGAGATAGGGAAGAATAACCCCGGAGGCATACAAGTGGTCCACGGGAACATCGAAGAACCCCTGAATTTGATCAGCGTGTAGATCCATGGTGATGAGCCTGTCAATGCCTGCCACGCTCAAAAGGTCCGCCACCAATTTTGCGCCAATGCTTACGCGAGGCTTATCCTTGCGATCTTGGCGAGCCCATCCAAAGTAAGGGATGACCGCGATGACGTGATTGGCCGAAGCGCGCTTGGCCGCATCGATCATCAACAAAAGCTCCATGAGGTTGTCTGAGTTGGGGAATGTGCTTTGAACCAGAAAAACATCTCGGCCTCTGATAGACTCCTCGTAAGAGACAGCAAATTCGCCATCGGAAAACTTGGTAACCACCAAATTGCCCAATGGGCAACCCAGACATGCGCAGATCTTCTCGGCAAGGTATCTGGAACGCGTACCTGAAAAAACTAAATAAGAGTTCTTTTCACTCATGTTAATTAGTGTCTTTATATAAAATGTGGATTTGGGCTTCTTGAATAAACGTGGGCTTTGTCAACGTTTGGATATCCAAATCGATGTAATTCGGCTGCAAATGTATGAAAAAATGTTTGAATGGGCAATATAATTTGAAAATAAAAGCTAACTTTGCACGAAACGAAAAAATATGAGAGTGAACCTCACCACTTTTGAGCAGTTGCACCAACCGGTTTACGTGTTGGAAGAAAGTAAACTCAGAAGAAATTTGGAGCTTATCAGCGGAATAGCCAAAGAAGCGGACGTGGAGATAATATTGGCTTTCAAGGCTTTTGCGTTGTGGAAAACTTTCCCAATCTTCAGGGAGTATATCGATGCCGTTGCGGCCAGCTCGTTGAATGAGGCGAGACTGGGCTACGAGGAATTTGGCCATTTGGTTCACACCTATTCGCCTGCGTATACTGACTATGAAATAGACGCCATGGCCAAATTGTCCACTCACATGGTATTCAACTCGTTGAGCCAAATGGACAAATATGCGGCGAGGATAAAGAAAACAAACCCCGCCGTAAGCCTTGGCATTCGGGTAAACCCTGAATACAGTGAGGTTAAGAACGCGCTTTACAACCCATGCGCGCTGGGCACTCGTTTTGGTGTCAGGGCGGACAAACTGCCCGAACAGCTCCCCAATGATATAGAAGGCTTTCATTGTCATTGCCACTGTGAGAATGGTGCGGATGTCTTTCAACGTACATTGGCTCACTTTGAAGAGAAATTCGCCAAGTGGTTCACGCAGCTTAAATGGATAAATTTTGGTGGCGGACACTTGATGACGCGTGCTGATTATGACGTGGATCTGTTAGTGAAAACGCTACGAGATTTTCACAAACGGCATCCCTCGCTTCGCGTTGTCTTGGAGCCCGGCAGCGCTTTCTTGTGGGAAACGGGCCCATTGGTGAGTCAAGTCGTGGACATCACGGAGGACAAAGGTGTCAGGAACGCCATTCTTAACGTAAGTTTTACGTGTCACATGCCCGATTGCCTTGAGGGCCCTTATTGGCCTGACGTTAGAAACGCGCGGACGATAGAGAGCCGGGACGGTGCCTTCGCGACGAATGCCGGCTCGCGACATGTATACCGTTTGGGTGGCTGCTCATGCCTGAGTGGCGACTTCATGGGGTATTGGAGCTTTGACCATGAGTTGCGATTGGGCGAGAATGTCATATTCGAGGATATGATACACTACACAACCGTGAAAACAAACATGTTTAACGGGGTGTCTCATCCGTCGATAGCTTTGGCACATCCAAATGGGGAATTGGAGTTGCTGCGTCAATACAGCTACGAAGATTATAAATTTAGGATGGATTAGAAGAATCGCTATTCACATATAGTGTGTAAAGGGGTACGCGGCAAGTGACATAAATACGAAAGCAAAACATGACTTGATAGTTTTACACTAAAACGACGGCATATATTTGTATACTCATGTTTTTTTTGTATTTTTGCCCAAAATATGATAAAAATTTAAAACATAGCACATTATGCTTACATTAAAACTCATCAGTGAAGAAACTGAACGTGTAATCAAAGGCTTGGAGAAAAAGCACTTCGAGGGTGCTCGTGAAACCATTTACAAAGTTTTGCAATATGATAAAACGCGGCGCGAATCGCAGCAACAGTTAGATACCATCAAGCAACAACAAAAACTTTTTGCCAAGAGGATAGGCGGCTTGATGAAAGAGGGCAAGAAGGAAGAAGCCGATGAAATAAAGGGTCAGGTTGCTGTAATGAAAAATCATGAAAAAGAGTTGCAAGAGGCTATGGACATGGCCCAAAAAAGTATGACAGACCTTTTGCTTCAGATACCCAACGTCCCCAATGACGATGTTCCCGAGGGTAGAGACGCCAACGACAATGTGGTGGTGAAAGAGGGTGGCAATATCCCCGATTTGGGCGAGGGCGCGCTTTGCCACTGGGATTTGCTCAAAGCGTATAAATTGGTAGACTTCGATTTGGGCGTGAAAGTTACCGGCGCGGGTTTTCCCATATACGTGGGCAAGATGGCAAGGTTTCAACGAGCGCTGGAAGCCTTCTTTTTGGACGAGGCTCGCAAGGCCGGTTATCTCGAAGTTCAGCCTCCATATTTGGTCAATGAGGCTTCGGGATATGGCACAGGGCAACTTCCTGACAAGGAAGGGCAGATGTACCATGCCCAACTTGACAACCTATACCTGATACCAACCGCGGAAGTTCCCGTAACCAACATTTTCCGAGACGAGATACTCGAGGAGAAAGATCTGCCCATGAAGAGATGCGCTTATTCCGCGTGCTTCCGACGCGAGGCCGGCTCTTATGGCAAGGATGTGCGCGGTCTCAATCGCTTGCACCAATTTGACAAGGTGGAGATCGTTAGGATAGACACGCCCAAGCACTCTTATGAAAGTCTTAAAGAAATGCTTGATCATGTGGAATCGTTGCTTCTAAAGTTGGAATTGCCCTACCACATTTTGCGTCTTTGTGGTGGAGATATGAGCTTTACCTCTGCCATTTGTTACGACTTCGAAGTGTGGAGCGCGGCGCAAAAAAGATGGCTTGAGGTTTCCTCGGTATCCAATTTTGAAAGTTATCAGGCCAATAGATTGCATTGTCGCTATCGCCGTGAGGACACAAAGAAAACAGAACTTTGTCACACGCTAAATGGCTCGGCTCTCGCTTTGCCTCGCGTTGTGGCCGCCATAATAGAAAACTATCAAACCAAGGGAGGAATACGTGTGCCTAAGGTTCTTGTTCCCTATTGTGGTTTTGACATGCTCGACGACCAAAATTTTCAGTAGTGAAGATAACGATGTCCTGGGCACGCATTGTCATAGCTATATGCGTCCTTCTGTTTCACGGACAGAATAGCGTGGCTCGGCACAGGTTGGGTGCGCCAACCCTTGAGCATTATGCCGGGCAGAGCTATTCTTTCGTGTTTAATGGTGGACCCGACTTCAGAAAAGGTATAACCGCTGGCTTGGATTTGCGGAAAAAGATTAGCAAGGCACTTTACGGTATGCGGAGGGATCGCCTATGCGCCTATGGGTGGATTTGGGGAAAAGTTTGATTTATGAAAAACACTGTCAGAACCATTCGTTCCGCGTCATCCATCATCCATGATTTCTATAAATAGGAAACATATGTACCCTTAATCGCTAATACGAAAACAGTTATGAATAAGATTATTTGGAAAAAGCAATTTTCAGAAAAAGTTTATTGCTTTGAGGTTGAAGCGCCGCTTATCGCTAAAAGTTGCAGGGCTGGAAACTTTGTTATAGTCAGAGTGGATAAAAAAAGCGAACGAGTCCCATATACCATCGCAAAAGCCGACATGGAAAAAGGCACTTTGACTATGGTCATTCAAGAAGTTGGGCTTTCTTCCACCAAGTTTTGCAAATTAAACGTAGGAGATAGTGTCGTAGACATTGTCGGACCCTTGGGCTCCGCGTCAAAAATCGAGAAGTATGGCACTGTCATTTGCGCGGGAGGTGGCATTGGCATCGCTGCTATTCTGCCCATACTCACAGCGTTGAAACAAGCTGGCAACCGTGTTATATCTGTATTGGCTGGGCGAACAAAAGACCTTGTCATTATGGTGGATGACGTGAAAGCCTATAGCGACGAAGTGATTATCATGACTGACGATGGCTCGTGGGGACAAAAAGGCGTGGTGACAGTAGGCGTGGAACAAGTGATCAACAGAGAGCGAGTGGACAAGGTTATTGCTATTGGGCCACCCATGATGATGAAGTTTACATCGCTCACCGCAAAGAAACATGGCATTCCAAACGATGTCTCCCTGAATACAATTATGGTTGACGGTACTGGCATGTGTGGTGCCTGTCGGCTCACGATAGGTGGCAAAACCAAGTTTGTATGTATAGACGGCCCGGAATTTAACGGCGACTTGGTGGATTGGGATGAGATGATGAAGCGAATGGGAACTTTCAAGAATGTGGAGCAAGAGGAGATGGCGCGTTACAACGAAATGTCCATGCTTCGTTCTTCTGAAATTGCTGAAACAGTGATTGCGCGACCAGGTCAAGAAGATGGTGGGCAGGCGGACAACAACACATCGTATCTCGCACCGGCCGGTCCTGCGGAAGAGGATGGTGTAAACGAAGACTTAAAGGACAGAAACGCACGATGGCGAAAAGATTTGCGCTCGGCGATGAAAGCAAAAGAGCGTATGGGTATTCAACGAGTAAATATGCCGGAGCTTAACGCCGAGTATCGCGCGACAACGCGTTTGGAGGAAGTGAACCAAGGTCTAACTCCTGAAATGGCCATCACTGAAGCCAAAAGATGTTTGGACTGTGCCAAGCCTACATGCGTGGAGGGATGTCCGGTGAGCATAGATATTCCTTCTTTTGTAAAAAATATAGAGCGAGGTCATTTTGCCTCGGCCGCAAAAGTGCTCAAAATGACATCCGCCTTGCCTGCCGTATGCGGTAGGGTTTGCCCACAAGAAAAGCAATGCGAGAGTAGGTGCATCCATTTGAAAATGAACGAGCCTGCGGTAGCTATCGGGTATTTGGAACGATTTGCCGCAGACCATGAACGCGAAAACGGGACCAGCGACATTCCAAAGACCGCACCAAGCAATGGTATGCGTGTGGCCGTGGTGGGATCGGGCCCTGCTGGATTGAGTTTTGCCGGTGACATGGTGAAAAGAGGATTTGAGGTCTATGTGTTCGAGGCATTGCATGAGGTGGGCGGCGTCTTGAAATATGGAATACCCGAATTTCGTTTGCCCAATAGAATAGTGGACGCTGAAATTGACGCGTTAAAAAAATTAGGCGTACATTTCCAAACGGATACTATTATAGGAAAAACTATCAGTATAGACGAGATTGAGGAGAAAGGGTTTAAGGGTATCTTCGTGGCGTCTGGCGCCGGGCTGCCTAATTTTATGGGTATTCCCGGCGAGAACTTAATCAATGTAATGTCGAGTAACGAATACCTTACACGCGTAAATCTTATGGATGCGGCCAACCCGGCCACCGACACCCCTATCATTCTTGGCAAAAACGTTATTGTTGTTGGTGGTGGCAACACGGCGATGGATTCGTGTCGCACGGCGAAACGACTTGGCGCGAATGTCACATTGGTATATAGGCGGTCGGAAAAAGAAATGCCTGCCCGTTTGGAGGAGGTGAAACATGCCAAAGAAGAGGGCATTAATTTCTTGACACTCCATAATCCTAAAGAGTATATAGGTGACAAAAACGGCCGCGTATGTGGCGCGGCGCTTGATGTAATGGAGCTGGGTGAGCCGGACGCTTCTGGCAGAAGGCGTCCGGTGGTAACGGGCAAAACCGTCCATTTGGATTGTGACCAAGTGATTGTGTCTGTTGGCGTGTCACCCAATCCTTTGGTGCCAAAGTCCGTGCCAGGCCTTGAGTTGGGGCGAAAGAATACTATTGTTGTTAACGATGGCATGCAATCATCCATCTCTAATATCTATGCCGGAGGGGATATTGTACGTGGTGGAGCAACTGTCATTCTTGCCATGGGAGACGGACGGCGCGCCGCTAAAAGTATGGCGGAGCAATTATTGTCTTGACATGATCGATCTGGGCTGACGTATAACAAACCCATCGCGTGTCATTATATATAATAGTTCGTTAAATTTCAAGCTATGAGCTATGCGAATGGGTGTGTCAGGGTCTGCGCGCAAAGAGCTTTTTCCAAATTCCGCACAAACGAAATGGCGCGGTCATATTAAACAATCATGCCAGCGCTATATACTAACAGTATGTATCTCAGGGCTTTCCCGGCGGTTATGCTGAATATGCTGATAACAAGATTGGCGCGCGTAAGCCCAAGCGTTACGGTGATGGCAGAACCTATAATGGGCAGAAAAGCGAAGAAGCCCATCCATGCGCCATACCCGGACATAAAACGCTCTGCTTGTTTAAGTTTGCCAGAATTAACGTGGAGATATTTCTCTATCCATTCGAGCTTACCCAAGCTGCCTACAAGATAGTTGAACATGCCTCCTGCGACATTGCCTATTGTCGCATAAACGATAAGTTCGGTGGCGTTCAATCCGGTTCCCAACAGTCCGACGATCACCACCTCGCTACTGAAAGGGAAGACGCTCCCGGCCAGAAACGCCGAGATCAACATTCCCCAATAGCCATAGTTTATCAGAAAATCGTTAAAGGCATCCACAGGTTATAAAAGGTGATTATTAGCGCCAAAGCGATAATGGCATAAAAGCAAATGTTAGAAATCTTGGTGTGTGACAATGCCAGATAATGGCCAATGAGCGGCGAGGTGGTCAGGATGGTTAAGCCCAACAACCGGTCAAAGTGTCTCGGTTGCAAAATTATAAGGCAGAAACAGCACAAATCGATCACTATGAAAACCTCGTAAATCATACGTGTGCGTATCTTGTCCAAATAGCTGTACATCAAAAAGTGGGCGCCCCCTATAATGGCCAAGGCGGCAACGAATATTGCCGTGACAATGCGATGCTCGTCAATCGTGGCAAAATCAAGCATTGGACCAATTTGTATTAGCTCGACGAAATGGCGCGGAAAAAAACTCAAATCGCCCACATATATGAAATATGCGGCGGCAAACCAGTAAGGGGTCGCAATGCCTAACAAGGTGGCAAAAAATGTTCTCGCGCTAAACGCCATGACATTTGTGGCTAAGAGAATCCACAAAACAGGCAACAGGAACAACACTTGCACAAACACTATACTGGCTATTCCCAAGGCGAAAAACGCAAAAAAGACGTGATTGGTTGCCGTGGGGTTTTGGTATGCCTTGAAGAAACACAAATAAAAAACCACAAACGCTGTTACAGCTACCATGGAAACAATGTCGGCCATGACAAAGTTTGACATGATGATCATCACCAGAAAAGAACATGACACCATGCGGCTGTATATGCGAATGAGCGAGTTGGCGTTGTTGAGTTCGACAAGCGTTAACGTTGACAGTCCTAACAACAGAACCTGCCCCCATAGCTGACATGTTTGCATGCCGATAAAGACACATAGCAATGCCACGTAGATCGCGGTTGCGGGAAGCGTCCATCGTGACTGCGCTATTTTCGTTTGACTGCGTGTTAACATCTTTCTATGGTTTTATTCAAAACGAGTAATGTTATTGGTTGGTCGTGGTGAGAGGCTCTGTTCGCTCCCTTGACAATTCCGTCAAATCCCGAGCACTTAAAAATTGATTATAAGTAATCATAATGCAATTGCCCACCATCCAATGAATAAATGGGGTGGGGTGGTGGCATGTTGGCATAAATGGGGGGATTTTAAATGTCCTGGCCGATGTCGGTCCTGGAATATTTGTCAGTGAATTTGATTTTTTTAGCCTCTTCAAAACATTTTCGCAATGCTTCTTCCTTGTCATTGCCATAGGATGACACCGCCATTACACGTCCACCGTCGGTAACGATTTGCCCATTTTCCACAGATGTTCCAGAATGAAACAAAACACTGTCCTTGACATTATCCAATCCCGTAATGGGGTAGCCTTTCTTGTAGGACTGTGGATACCCGCCACTGACCAGCATGACACAGACGGCCGACCGTGGGTCTATCTCAATCTCTTTGGTGTTGAGATTGCCATTGGCAACACCTTCGAAAAGGTCTACAATGTCGCTCTTAAGGCGTAGCATGACAGTTTCTGTCTCTGGATCGCCCATGCGACAGTTATATTCTATGACCATCGGGTCGCCCCCAACATTGATTAATCCGAAGAATATGAATCCTTTATAGTCTATGTTCTCTTTGGCAAGACCATCCATGGTGGGGCGTATAATGCGCTTTTCTACCTTGTCCATCCATTCCTTGGTGGCAAAGGGTACGGGCGAGACGCTTCCCATTCCGCCTGTGTTCAAGCCTGTGTCATGTTCGCCAATGCGCTTGTAATCTTTGGCCTCTGGCAATATTTTGTAGTTTTTCCCATCCGTAAGAACAAACACAGAACATTCCACGCCGGCGAGAAACTCTTCTATAACAACTTTGGCAGATGCCTCTCCAAACATGCCTCCAAGCATCTTGCGCAGCTCTTGTTTGGCCTCGTCGAGCGTAGGCACTATCAAAACGCCCTTGCCAGCGGCCAAGCCGTCGGCCTTGAGCACGTATGGTGGTGTTAGTGTCTCGAGAAATTTGATGCCGTCATCAATGGTGTTGGCGTCAAAGGTTTCGTAAGCAGCCGTGGGGATGCCGTGACGTTTCATAAAAGACTTGGCGAAATTTTTACTGCTCTCAAGTATGGCTCCTTGCTTGGATGGGCCAATGACAGGTATCGACTTGGTGCGGCCATCATTTTTGAACGCGTCATAAACACCTTTCACCAAGGGAGCCTCTGGACCAACGACAACCATGTCTACATCGTAATTGACAACAAAGTCTTTTTGCTTGTCAAAGTCATCGATACCTATGGGCACATTCTCCCCAACGGCGGCGGTTCCCGCGTTACCAGGGGCGATATACAGCTTTTCGCATTTGTCGCTCTGCGCTATCTTCCATGCCAAGGCGTGCTCACGGCCTCCGCTTCCTAAAAGTAGTATTTTCATGTTCTTGGTGTATTTTAATGTCGGTCTGGCGGCCTAAATAGGATGCCATACCTTTTATCGCCGCTAATCGGAGAAAGTTAATGTAATTGTCGCCGAAATTTGAAATTAATGACAGTCGTCAAATGTGTCACTATTTTAGATAGTCGTCAAAATAGCGCGAAATGCGCTCGTGCAAGTGCGTGGATTGATGGCCTCGCATGTTGTGTGGCTCACCCGGATATACAAAGAAATCAGGTTGCGTTCCGTCTTGAATGCACTGTTTGATGAATGTGAAAGCGTGCTGTGGAACTACGACTGGATCGTTAAGGCCAATGATAATCTGAAGTTTGCCTTTGAGGTTTTTGGCTTTTGGCAAGAGGCTTGACTGCTCGTAACCCGCCGCGTTGGTTTGTGGCGTATCCATGTACCGCTCTCCATACATCACCTCGTACCACTTCCAGTCTATCACAGGGCCACCCGCGACACCCACTTTGAAAACGTCTGGATGGGATGTCATCATGTTGATGGTCATAAAACCACCAAAGCTCCAACCATGCACTCCCATTCTGTCAGCGTCCACATAACTGAGAGTCTTTAAGAAATCAACGCCCTTCATTTGGTCTTTCATCTCCTCAACGCCAAGGTGACGGAATGTGACCTGCTCAAAATTCTTGCCTCGATTTTCACTGCCACGATTGTCAAGGATAAACAGTAAATAGCCTTTTTGTGCCATGTAGGTTTCCCAAGACCTGCTGCCATAGTGCCATTTGGCGTCGACATTGTGGGCATGAGGGCCTCCGTACACATAGATGATGGTAGGGTATTTCTTGTTCGGGTCAAAGCCTATGGGTAGCACCATGCGATAATACAGGTCGGTGACACCGTCAGACGCTTTGATAGTTCCGCATTTGTATTCTGGAATATTGTATCCCTTCCATGGGTTGTCAGCCGTAAAGTAACGACGCTTTTGATTGGCTTTGACGCCCACTATGGCTATGTTGTTCGGAATGTCGGGAGTGGAATAGCGGTCTATGATGTAAGCTCCAGACCCACTTGGATAAGCGTTGTGCCACCCTTTGCCATTCTCGTCGATAAGCGTACGCTTGCCAGTCTTTACGTTGACAGAATATATATTGCGCTGTATGGCGCTACGCTCGTTGGAAGCGATGATGACGCTCTTGGTGGTCCGGTCGAATCCTAACAGTTGCATTACCACCCATTGGCCACTTGTGAGTTGTTTGATTTGCTTGCCATGAATGTCAAAAAGGTACAGATGGTTATAGCCGTCCTTTTGACTTTGCATGATAAATTTGCCATTGTCCCACGGCAAGAAAACAATCGGATTGGCAGGCTCCACATATTTTGAGTCGGTCTCTCGGTAAAGCTCGCTTATTTTTTTGCCTGTCGTGGCATCATAACTAACCAAGCGACAATCATTTTGGTCGCGGTTCAGCTCAAACAGATAGATGGTCTTGGAGTCGGGAGCCCATGCTGGATTGGTGAAATACCGGTCGGTTGGGTCGCCAGTTTGCAAGTAAATCTTACGCCCGGCACTTATATCATACACGCCGATTGTTACCTTGTGCATGGCCTCGCCAGCCATAGGATATTTCTCAGGGGCGCAGGTCGCTATCCTGCTTTGGCCTTTAGATGGCTTCCAATCAGCATCTTGGATATCGACAAGTGGATAATCTGTTACCATGCTTTGGTCCATTCGAGTAAACGCCAACTTGTTACCGTCTGGACTGAAGAAGACGCCTTTTTTATATCCAAACTCGTCACGATGTACGCTTTGACCATAAATGATGTTACGACTGCCATCCTCAGAAAGTTGGGCTGTTACGCCATTGGCTTGCCGAACAAAAAGATTGTAATTGTCGTGTTTGGTATAAGCCGTGCATTTTGAGACAGGGTTCCACTCCAAGACATTGATACCATCATTGGTTTGCGACCACGTTATCTGTTTCGTTTTGAAGTTTAATAGCACTTGCTTGGAATTGTATCGCAGGAGCGCCAATGGTTTGTTGGCATATGGAAACTGTAGGTAATAAAGAGAACGAAGTCCTTTTCCCGAAGGTTCGCCTAAGCATTGGTTTACTTGGTCAAGCGTGAACAGCAAGGTTTCTTTTGCGGAACGCTTGTCGACGACATAACATTTGTCAAGGTCCAAACGCACCAACACGTCGCCCCACCAAGTGGTGAAACGAGTCTTAGGTGTCATGTTGTGATAATTGTTTCCACCGAAATTAAGGTCTTCGAGGGTAAACTGCTTTAGCTTTGCCTGTGCTTGGGCACCTTGTGAAAAGTTTATCATAGATGTTAGAACCAATGCTCCCGCCGCAATCCAACTATTCATCTTCATGGTCAAATGTTTTATATTTGTATGGTTTGTTCTCGCCTTGTCGCGATGCTCTTTTGAAATCTTTGCCATCATACGATTTAAATCCGCTGTCGTGTCGACGTGGTTTAAAATCGTCCTTGTCGTCCATGGCGTTTCTTTTGAACTTTCTTTCACCGCGCTTGCCGCGTTTGTCAAATGGGAAAGCTCCTTGTTCTTCTCCAAAATTACGCCGATTGCCACGTGGCCTGTCCTCTTTCCGTGGCCTGCCCTTGCGGTCGGAGTTCTCCCAAGGGTCTTCGTGCGAGGGGTGATTAAATGAGGATTTGCCGCGGAGTAGGGAGTGGAATTGGAAAGAGCGAATGTCTCCTTCTTCGTTTGAAGCCTCTGCCTCAAGTCGTTCCTTGAACTCGCGATTTTTCTTGAAGCGATGCTTTTGGGCCATTTCTCGTTTTTCTTCTTCGGTCTTCACAACGCCGCCTTCTTCCCTGAAGGTCTTCATTTTCCCGTCAAAAAGTGTGTATTTCCGAAATTCGCACTCCAAACTACCATTATATACAGGTATCTTGATGCTGGGTTTCAGACCGATTTGCTCGAAGCATTCTTCGCGATAACTCAATATCCATGCGTCATTGCCGCCAAATTCGTGCTTCAGTCGCTCGCCAATCATCCTGTATGTCCCTAATAAGTTGGGGGTGGATATACGCTCCCCGTATGGCGGATTGGTTACGATGATACTTTTTTCGGCTGGCCTTTGAAAATCTTTGAAATCTTGATGCTGTATGGTAATATCTTTGGATAGGCCCGCCGCCTTGACATTTTGTGTGGCGGTGTTCACGGCCTTCATGTCAATGTCATAACCATAGATGTGATGCTCAAATTCGCGTTCCTGCGTTTCATCGTTGTAGATTGCGTCAAAAAGGTTTGGATCGAAATCGTTCCACTTCTCAAAAGCGTATTCTTTCCTGAAGACACCCGGCGAGATATTGCGTGCAATAAGGGCTGCTTCGATGGCTAAAGTGCCAGAGCCACACATGGGATCTATGAAGTCTGTGTCACCTGTCCAACCTGTCATCATAATCATTCCTGCTGCCAAGACCTCGTTCAATGGAGCCTCTACACTCTCCTGCCTATAACCTCGACGGTGCAGGCTCTCTCCACTGGAGTCTAAGCATAAGGTGGCATCGTCTTCCGCGATGTGTATGTGAAGTTTGATGTCTGGATTGCTTACGGATATGTTGGGACGCTGGCCACTCCTTTCTCTAAATTGGTCAACGATAGCGTCTTTCACTTTGTAAGTGACAAAACGAGAGTTTCGGAACTCGTTGGAATACACAACTGAGTCTACGGAAAAGGTTTTGCCTTGCTGAATATACTCGCTCCAATCTATTTTTTGAACTTCTTCATACACCTCGTCAGCGGAGCGTGCCTTGAAGTGTTTGATGGTTTTTAGAATTCGTATGGCAGTGTGCAACTGGAAATTAGCGCGGTACATGGTTTCCTTGTCGCCTGAAAACGATACCATACGTCTGCCTATTTGTACATTGTTTGCACCCATGTGGGTGAGCTCTTGTGCCAAAACCTGCTCTAACCCCATGAATGTTTTGGCGATGAGTTCAAATTCCATTTTCTTTGAATTGTCTGTTATAATCTTGCGTTTATGCTTTTATTGTACATATTATATATATGTATATGGCGTCAAATCACTTTGGCAGCCATGTCTTAGCCCACAATGGTGCCACTTTTCCAATGGCATACTGTCCTGTATGAGTGGTGTATGCCATAGACAATAGGCAAAGTTAATAAATTCTATGCAAAGGAATAAAGGATTGTATATAAATTTTAAAACTATTTTTTATGTTTTTATTTTATAGAGTCAACTGACAAGTTAAAAATTAAGCGTAAACTCTGAAGAACGCTTCTTGTGTTGTAATAAAGTTTAGCAAAGAATACTAATACTGGCAAATTGGTCGCTTATCATGGACTTGGGTGTCGTGACAATGAGCGCGGAGTTCGCTGTTTCTACCATGCCAAAATATTTGCGACCGTTTGCCAAGAGTGTCTCCGCAAGATTTTTTGTTTTTCCTAAAGGATTTATAGACAGTATAAGCTTTTATTTGTGCCGATGGCAATTCGACAGCGAATTAGATCATGGGCTTTTGTAACGTCAATGGTTACATGATGGTTTTCGTTGAGCGCATTTATAGATATATACGAGCGGACAGGGCGCAACATGGTGTGTTTTCGCAATATTTTCGCTATAGTCTGGAAGCGTGGCGAACGCCTCGTCCGAGGTTACCTGCCAATCAAGGAACGTGTTGGTATATAGGGTGTCCGCCTGAGGCTGGCGGAACAAAACCATGATGTTGGGAGGGGGGGCATGGTGTATACAATTTGATATTTTATGAAATAAAAGACGTTGATTTTCTTGGGTTTCTAAAAAAAAGAACTACCTTTGTGGTGTCGGATGCAATAGGGGCTAATGTGTATAATTTTTTATCGATTTTAGATAGAGCCCCCTATAAATGAAATTACGAATTTGAATACATATTATTAATTAAACAAAACTATTATGAAAAAGTACGTATGTGATGTTTGTGGTTATGTGTACGATCCAGAGGTGGGCGATCCAGACAATGGAATCGAAGCAGGAACTGCTTTCGAGGATCTTCCCGAGGATTGGGTTTGCCCTGAGTGTGGCGTAGGCAAAGAAGACTTTAGCCCTGCTGACTAATCATCAGGCCAACTTGCCCAAACACTTTTCCAGAATGGAGTTTCCGGGCAAAAGGATAATAAAAATGGTTTTACCGTTGGATGTTTGCCATCTGGGGTAAAACCATTTGTTATTTGGTGTGTTGTTATTTTGGGCGCATTGCGGCCTGGATGTTTTTTGTTTTCAGCAGAGCCTCATCCTTAAGGGGTACGTCACGATTTTTTATTCTTTATCCAATAGTTTCTTGGCCATGCTTTGTCCAAGTGCTATGCATTTGGCTCGTACATCTTCGTTCATCGACTGTTTCATCTCTACGGGCTCGCCCACAGGCTCAAAATGAAACTTGTTCTCATTCCAGTCTTTTAGGATAGAAACAGCTTTGCTGGCCCAGCAGAAACTGCCAAACCATCCCATGTATCGGTTTTTCATGTCACGATTGGCAATGGCAGAAAGCAGGTGTTCCATCTGTGGGTATATGCTGTTGTTGTAAGTGGGTGCGCCAAGGATGAGCCCTTGGTATCTGAACATGTCTCGCAGAACGTAAGAGTAGTGGGTCTTGGATAGATTTATAAGGCTGATTTTCTCCATGCCAGCTTGCGAGGCGGCTTCAGCGATGACTTCTGCCATGCGCCCAGTGTTACCGTACATGGTGCCATAGGCAATAACGAGACCTGGCTCCGCGTCATATTTGCTCATGCGATCATACATTTCAACCACCTTGGACAGGTGCTTGTGCCATACGGGGCCGTGTGTGGTGCAGAGATAATCGAGCTGTACGCCACTTATCTTTTTTAGTGCGTTTTGGACTGGGGTGCCGTATCTGCCCACGATGTTAGAGTAATAGCGAATCATCTCCAACCAGTATTTTTCAGTGTCAATATGGTCATCGAGTATACCGCCGTTGAGCGATCCAAAGCAACCAAAGGCGTCCCCGGTGAACGCAACGTTGACATTTATGTCGACAGATACCATTGTCTCGGGCCAGTGAACCATAGGCGTGAGGTAGAAATTGAGGGTGTGACGACCTAAAGATAGGGAGTCGCCATTCTTGATCTCTATTGCTCCATCCGTAATTCCATAAAATCCTTTCATCATGTCAAAAGTCTTTTTGTTGCCTACAATTTTCACATCGGGGTAAAATTTGCGTAACAATGACAGTGAGCTGCTGTGGTCAGGCTCCATGTGATGGATAACCACATAGTCGATGGGGCGGTCTCCAATAACCTCGCGTATATTGGCCAAAAACTGTGGGTAAAAATCGATTTCAACGGTGTCCATCAAACAAACTTTCTCATCTACAACTATATATGAGTTGTAGGTAACACCCTCTGGTATTGGCCATAAGCCCTCAAAGAGTCGTTTGTTCAAATCGTTGACACCAACGTAATAAACTTGATCGGCTATTTTTTTCATCTTTTAAATCAATATTTTTAATTGAAAAATTCTATTTAAACTATGTAATCCAAAAATGTTTCAACTTGTTTTTCAAGCTCTTGTTGTTGTTCTGTTATTTTTAGTTCATTGTTTTCCCAACTTTCAGAGCGAAGTGTTACGCCTGCCTGTGGCTCTGACATCATATTGGCATTCACTGTTTTAAGTGGTTCTGTCAACATGGCTCTGTATCTTTATGTTACACCGGCTTCCACCAAGGGGGGGCTTCTTGCCCAATCATGGGCGTAGATGAGGCATAGTTTCCGGCTGCCAATGGGCGAGTAAGCCAATCTAAAACTTTTTTGACATGTCAGGGATAACTGTGATTGTTTTCGGGACAGAGTGTGCAAACGGCATGCGCACAAGAAATGGTGTCATGTAGTTGGGTTGTCACAGTGGAAACGGGAAACCCTATGTCTTGGTTAATAAGTGGTACGTCATGATAGTCCTGATAGCTGACATAGAACACGTTTGTCAATTATTTTATCGGCGATATTGTCCAGATAACGGTTTGAAGCGGTTTTTCTTAAGAAGCCTATAATAAACAAAATATTTTTTTTCATTGCTGTATTGGTAATGAATGATAAATGTTTGGCAAAATTACTCAAATTTCATTATATAAGCAAGCAATCGTTTGATTTTTACGGATTTAACTTTTCGTATACTTGTTTTTAAGTATATTACATGTGCCATGCGATTTTTGGGGGTATGGAGAGCAAGCATGGTATGATGGGGTGGAATAATGAGAACGTCCTCCATTGAGCTATGTGGGTTATGATTTCGTGGATTGTGCCAATTCTTCCCGTTGGGCGAAAAGTGTGGGGGCGAGCTTTTTCTGTATGCGACGCACTTTATAAGTGTATCGTTTGTCTTCTGCGTAGCCTATTCGGTTGAGAAAAGCGTAATAATCACCGCCCGAATACTTATATTGTACGTCATCGCGATATGCCCTAACCGACTCTTCCCATGTGTCGAATGTGTAGTAGCTGCCATCGCTCGGATGACGCAAGCCAAATAGATTGTGGTTGATTAGACACTGCTCGCTGGTAAAATGGCCTGTTTCTAAAATGGCCTGCGCCGCTACAATATATTTGTGTTTCACGCCATACAGCTCGAGCACCGATAGCAAATTGTCTATGGTGAGTTCTAAACATGGAGCGTCTCGGCACTCGTCATAGCTCTTGGATGTTTGCATATGTTGTAAGATGGCGCATTGTTGATGTTCCTTAGGGGAGACAGGTAGTGCGTCGGGCAGGCATTGAGCTTGTCCTATTGTAATGAATACACCCAACAATAGGACGAGCAATACTCGTTTCGTCTCAAAATTGTAATTGCGCATGATTTTTTAAAAACGGCCTTGCATGAACTTTATTTGATTTCTCACGTAGGTTTTAATGTTGTTTAACGGTTGGGGCTTTGGGGCGGAGTACATTAGCATATGCAAATTTACACTATTTTGTCTTAATCATGTCTTTTGGCTTTATAAATCCTTTTTCCTTTCTGGGGCTGCCATTTAATTTTCGAATAATTCCCTTGATGTGTTTTTTGATATTCCCCTGAAATCTCTTTTCTTGGGTATAATGCCTGGTATGTGCGTCCATGTTTTCGTATTAAATCCCCCCAAAAGACCTTACTTGCGTAAGATTTGTCTTGTGCGTCGACGATACTATCGTGCGTAATGACAACGGTGGAAAGAACGCCATCTCCGTCGATGTTAAGCTTGTCCCCATCACCGTAACCGTCTCCGCATTTTTGTCAATGGGAGAACATGGACGATTTGGCGAAAAAGCGCTTGACGCGGAAAGCGGCGTGGCGGGGGG
>NZ_JRNC01000027.1 GCF_000758925.1 Prevotella sp. S7-1-8 | reverse complement strand
GGGGGGGGGGGAGGGCTACGTCGTGCCCATCAGCCGAAAGGCGTACAAGGGCGTAACCGAGTGGACATGGATACCAAGATATTGGTAGGCAACTGTTTTTTGTGTAAAACCGCTGGTGGGGACATGACACGAAAGGGTGACCCTCTGCTTTCGATATGTGCAAACTTGCTCATCATTTCTGATGATTTTTAAGGGTGTTATTGCCAATGTATCAGTATGTCCCAATATTTCTTTGTATATTTGCAAAGTGTTTCGTTGGTTTGGCTACTGCTTGGGTGGCAAGGACAATCCACTCGAGCCAAGGCGAAATACAACGCCTATCCCTCAAATTGGCGATAGAGGCATCAAACAAATTCAAAAATTTAAAGTTAAGAGAAAATGAAAAATTTAGAAGTATTAGGATTAGATGAGAAAAAAATAAGCAGTGTGGTCAGCGGTCTCAACCAACTCTTGGCGGATCTCCACGTGTACTACATGAATCTGCGCGGCCTGCACTGGAACATCAAGGGCAAATCTTTTTTTCAACTGCATGAGGAGTTTGAGAAACAGTACAACGATGTGGCAAGCAAGATAGACGAAGTAGCGGAGCGTTTGTTGCAACTCGACAGCAAGCCCGAGAACCGTTTCAGTGAGTTGCTCAAAATCGCTACGCTCAAAGAGAAAAATGACATTGACGCAGAGACAGAGGCCATGCAGCTCATACTCAACACGCTGAAGGTGTTGATTGCCAGTGAGCGCGCTGTCATCGCCGCGGCCGGGGAGGCAAATGACGAGGTGACGGTAGCCTTGATGGACGATTTCCTTGTAGGACAGGAAAAAGCGGTGTGGATGGTGAACGCCTGCTTGGCATAACCCTCGTCAGTTCTTTATACGTTTTGAGGATGTGCCACTTGGTTGGCGTATCCTCTTTTTGTTTTGTGGGCGATTGGCTTGCCACACCCATTTTTTAGAAAAAATCAGTAAATTCAGAATGCGCAAAATTTGCCACGATAGAAACTTCAGTTAAGCTTTGGGAAAATCTCAATAGGCTGTCAAATACTATATTCTTTCCTTAAAAAATATTCTTTGAAAAGAATTTGGCGTATTTTTCGCTCAAAAATTTGAAATGATGAGACGGATAGACGCACTTGTCCCTTCCATACCTTTTCTGTGGAACTATGAAATTACTTTAATTTTTTGTCAAGTTGCCCTTTTCGTGCTATGCGCCATCTGCCTTGTGGTAAGAATGGCGGTGTTTTGGAGTCAAATTCCCCGATTTTGTCTGTGATGGGTCTTTTTGGGTGGGTACAAGTTGCAAATAATATATCATGCGCCAAACAATTAGTTAGAATTTAACGGAATATCCCTACAATACATTTTTTTTCGCAAAAAAAAAGAGAGCGTTTTGTGTAATATTCAAGATTTTTATTTTAATTTTGAACATAGAGAAAATCTTAATGTACAATATCAAAAATAGTAACATGAAAAAAGTAAACAAATTGTGTATGGTAATGTGTTTCATCGCATTATGTACAAACAAACTTCATGCAACAGATTTATTGGTGTTCCAAATGAAGTCGGGGACAAAAATAACATTTGTCTTGAACGACGCCCCCAAATTTTCATTGCAAGGCACAACGCTGGTCGCCACTGATGGCAGCAACCACCGGCAGGAATTTGACATCATGGATCTACAATGCTATTATGTTTCGAAGGACGACAAGCCGGACGGTGTGGACAAGGTAGCGGAGAGTGGCATGAGCCGCAGGATGGCGAATGGGCATGTTTACTACGAGGGACTTAATGCCAACGCCGAACTCAGGCTGTTCGACATCAACGGCCAGCTGGTAGCTCGCTATATGGCTTCGCCTACAGGGTGTGTTGACATAGACCTCACCATGCGGCCCAAGGGCGCGTATGTTATCAAAGAGGGCAATCAAGCCATAAAAATCATTAACCAATAATATATATAAATATGAGAAAAAGAATTTTACTCAGTTTGTTGCTCGTGGGCGGAGTGCTGTGCACGAGCGCACAAAGTTACGTCATGAAGGTGAAGACCAAGCGTGGCGAGGAGAAGACTTTCAATGCCACGGATATAGATCGTGTATATTTCGAGCGATGGACTCCTGGCGACAACACGCTTAAAGCAGGTGACGTGAAGGGGTATCTTATGAGCTTACCGTACGCGCCTGGCATGGCAAAGGACAATGGAACGCCTATCCAGCCCGGAACAGGTCAACCCGAAATGATAGGTATTCCGTCCGTCACTCCCGGCAGTAAGGATCATGTAAACGGCATACCGGGCTATTGGGTGGTGACTACGACGAACTACAAGTTGAATAACACTTTCAACGAGATGATTTTGCTTGACCCAAGAACGGACATCATCTACCCGGGATGCGCCCTCAAAGGCAACTCTATCATCGACGGTACGTATGCTACTATCTCCGACTGCGAGTTAGGCGATGTTACCTGGACGCTCAACCTTAATCCTGAGAATGAGGCCGACTCCCACGCTTCTACCCAAACCGTGCACAATCCCCGTTATAGCGACTATCAGCAGACCCTCAACAAATGGGCTAACATCTCCTACAAGGAGGGTTCCAATATCCTGCTGGAGTCTGTCGAAAAGGTAAACAGCAACGAAGAGCTGGCGACAAAGCTGGGCTTGGCGGTGAAGAGCCCCATCGTTGACTTCGCTTCCAGTTTCGGTTTCAACTTCTCCAAGAAGAAGAACCACATCCTTGCGAAAGTCATACAAAAAGGTCCAAGCGTCATCGTCGATGCGCCAAGAAACACCCCTACCATCTTTCAGTCGGTGGACAGGACATACTTGGAAAACTGCCAGCCGGTATACGTTTCTGCCATCAACTACGGACGCATTCTCTACCTGTGCATTGACACGGATGCCGACGAGAAGGAAGTGCAGCAAGCGCTCGACATCGCCGTGAAGAAAATCAAGGGCATTGTCGACATCAATGCGAACGATGAGGTAAAGTACAAGAAACTCTTGGAGAACAGCGACATCCACATCACGATGCTCGGAGGCGGACAGACCTTGCAGAACCAAGTGGCAAGCGCCAACCTCGATGCCGTGAAGACATTCCTCGCGCAGCAAGTTCCTTTCAATCAGCTGCACCCTGTGAGCTTCCAGCTTAGGTTTGCCGTTGACAATTCCTTGGCTCGCGTGCAGGCATCAAGCACATACAGCGTTACGCGTCGCGAGTTTGTACAAGACTTCAATAAGGTGCGCCTCGTCTTCAAAATCGAAGGCATCGACGGCATGGGCGACGGATTTTTCGGTGACAAATACGCACAAATTAGGGGCGACTTGATGATGTACCTTGAGGGCGACCCAAAGATGAATATGAGGTCGTTGTGGAAGGCACACGATTTCAAAGTGCAGTACGACAAGCCAAAAGTAGACTTCGAAACCAAGACCACTTCATATTTCGAGATTACAAGGGAGTCAAGTGAGACCGTGGAGGACATGTGTGACAGATGCTACTTGGCGTTTGCACCTAACCTCTTCAACGAGCACCAAGCAACAGCCGGCAAGGTATCAAGGGTCCAGTACAGCATAATGCCGCAGAGTCTTCCGCTAAGCGATATCCTTGAGTACTACAAGGAAAAAAAGCCTATCGTCTTAACGCTGACCACGAATGGAAGCAACAGGATGGTCAAGCTCTACGTCACTGTGGATAAGATAAGGTACATGGAATAATCCAAAAGAATTCCTTTCCGGATCAAATGGAACTATCCGTCGGACTTGCTCGTTTTATTCGTTAGCCTCATGGCTGTGCCAATACGAAATCCGCCAAGAACCCCTCGGATAGTTTCACTTTCCCACAATATCGTTTTACCATTGTTCAGTCAAATAATCCTAAAAGTTTTTCCATGAAACGATTATTACTCTTGCCACTGTCCTTGATGTTGTGCTTGCTGGCAACCTCCGCCCCCATAGGTAAGGACAAGGCGTTGCGCATAGCGCGTAGCTTCATTGGCGCGCAAGGCTACATCAGTGGGCAGAACATATCCGTGGCGTACAGCCCACAGGTCGCCACCGGTCATCAAACGGTCGCCACCACACGCTCCGCCGCGCGAGCCAACGCGAGCCAAGCACTCTACTATGTTATCAACAACGGCAGCGACAACGGCTTTGTCGTCGTGGCTGGCGACGACCGTGTCGTGCCCATCTTGGCATACTCCAAGGAGGGAACGCTCACGCGGGATGTCATCATGCGACACCCCTCCATACATTGGTTGTTCGATGAATACCAGCGACAAATCCAATGGGTGCTCAACCATCAGTCGCACGCCCAAGCCGCCGTGCCAACCCGCGCCGCCGACCGCACTGACATAGAGCCATTGCTCGGCTACGATAGCGACCGACGCAACCAGCTTCCTTACCCCATATCGTGGGGGCAGGCGTGGCCATTCAACCTATATGCGCCCAACTACAAGTACAAAGGGACAGTATACCCCACCGTGTCGGGATGCGTGGCGACGGCAATATCTACTGTGTTGAGATGGCACAAGTGGCCCAACCACCCACATGGCAAAACAGAATACTGGTGGAAAGGGCAATATCCGATGCGGCTCAACTTTGACGGAGCGGGTAGCGAGAACGCCCCTTACGATTGGAAACAAATGCCCGCGGCAATCACGAGCGGAGGCTATGACAGGGCGACACGCACCATGCTCACCGACAAACAGGCGGACAATATCGGACGACTCTTGCGCGACGTGGGCTATGCCTTGCAGATGGATTACAATCCAGCCTTCGTGGGCGGCAGCGGAGCTTATGTGTACAATGCGCCGGAAGCGTTGGCCAACAACTTCGGATACAAGAAAGACGTGCGCTTCCTCGAGCGTAACAACTACAGGAAGGCGGCATGGCTGGAGAATATCCACGCGGAGCTTAAAGACTACGGTCCCGTGGTCTACGCGGGATTTTCGCAAGGAGGAGGCCATTGCTTCGTCCTCGACGGTATCAAGGCCGACGGCATGGTGCATGTGGACTGGGGATGGAACCGCTCGCAAAACGGATGGTACAACCTCGACGTGATGCTGCCTGGGCAAGAGGGCATTGGCGGCGGCAGCGGCGGATACGCCTATCACCAGCAAATGCTACGCTACCTGCAACCCGACAAACAACAGGACGGCGAGGGCAATGAGGATGACGAACAACCCGAACCGGAGCCCAAGAGCGTACAGCTATACATCGCCAGCGCTCAAAAACCACACTACACCATCAAGCAGGGCGGCAAAGCCACCATTGAGATTACGGTGGGCAACAAGGGCAACGACAACTATGTGGGGCAGGTGGCCCTCGCCGTGTACAAGAGCGAGTCTGACCCATACTCACATATGGTGGACCGACAAACCACGCTTATACGCGCTGCCGGTCAGCGCGCGATAACCTTCAGCGTCAACACCGACGAACTCGCCCCAGCCGACTACCGTCTCGCCATCTGCTATGTCAAGGATGCAAAGTTCGTGGCGCTGCAAGAGCAAGCTGGCACGCTCACCGTGCAGGGTGAGCAACCTACGCCCACACCCACACCCACACCCGTGGTCGACAAGCCAAATCTTATAGTAGCGCTCCAAACATTTGCTTATGCGCAAGAGGGCGAGCACATCAAGATACCCTTCACCGTAGTCAACAAAGGTGGCAAGTACAATGGCGATATCAAGCTATACGCCATTCCAGCCAACGCAAGCCACGCTACACCAACGCTGATTTCCTCAGGCGTCACTGCCATTGAGCGAGGACAGAGCATGCGCTATACCTTCTACACCAACGATGCGTTTGCGAGGCTCACAAACGGTGATGGGACCGACGAGGGAACCAAATACCACCTCTTGTTGGCGTTCCACCACCAAGGGAAAGACTTCTATGCCCCTCTTGGACAAGACCCATCCAACAACCATGTGGGACAACTCACCATACGCACTGCCGACAAGCCCGAGCCAACACCGCAACCACAGCATGGCGATATTGTCCTGCGAACGGCATATTTCAAGCAGGGTAACAGCTGGTTAGGCTCAGACTATGCCGTCGCCTACCTGCCACAAGGCAGCCTCACGGTGCGCTACTCGCTCTACTCGCGGACAGGCTACAAAGGCGATGTCTGCTTCTATCTCACCCAAGCCTATGGCAGCTCCAACCCATCCACCAACATGTACCTGCGCCGCAATGTCGTCATGCGCCCAGGCTACGGCTATTTGGACGTGGTGTTTCCGACAGCGTCGCTGTTGCAAGGCGTGGCTTACGCCAATTTGCAGTACCAAGTGGAGGGTGACGATCGCATGTATTTCAGAGCCAACAGCCAAGTGCCATTCTATGTGCGCAGCTATTCCTATTACGACTATTACGAGCCAGACGAGGATGACGGGTTGCCCCGCGCTGATTTAGGCCGACGGACACACGGTGACACTTTCGACTTCCTTCATGACCCTCTCGCCTACACCAAGGCACAATCGATTGGCAATGATGAACCGAGTCAGGACGAGAATATCAGCAATTCCATCGTCGCTCACAAGCGCCCCGGCTCGTTCGTCGTCTCGCCAGAGGTCGTCGCAGGTCGTCTCACGCTCGTCGTGCCGCAAGCTTGCGCCATGCGCCTTTACGCTCCCAGTGGGCAATGTGTGGCAAATGTGATGCTTAGAGAGGGCACCAACAGCGTGGAGCTGGCACACCTGCCTCGCGGCGTCTACGTGGTGCGCACCGCCTTTGGCAATGCCAAAATTGTCAAGCCATAGTCACCGCGCGGCCCACGATGGGTTTCCCTTGACATTGGGATAATGTTTTTAAACAACCTGTCGTCTGGGTTATTCTTAATAAATTGGACGGAAGCCATAGTAAGCCTTAAGGCTCGAAGGGGTTGGAGACTTGTGCGAAAAGCTCCAACCCCC
>NZ_JRNC01000026.1 GCF_000758925.1 Prevotella sp. S7-1-8 | reverse complement strand
AACCCCCGAGGCTCGTCCAATATTTTTCCGTATGCCGTTTCTCACGACGCTGTATGCAGACGCTCACGCTTTTGCCCCACGTCTTTCACGGCTGTCGGTTCGCTGTCAATCGGGCTTTAAGCCCGGTCCCTCCAGCGCAAGGTGAAGAATCGCTTGTTTTCTCGACGTATGCAACAGATTGTTCATGTCTTTTGTTCATTTCTCCACATTTCATTTCTCCACATTATCCCATGAATATATTTTGGTTTTCCAATAAAAACGTTTGGTTTTGCTATCATGTTTCCAAGATAAAACAATATAGCCCCATTGTCAGCCATAAATCAGAGCGTGCGTGAAATGTAGGTGACGGCTATCCCATGCGTGTATGTATAAATGCCTGGCAAAAAACACGGCATTCCGACCATGGCCATTTTGTACGCCGCTCATGGCGAGGTGTCGTTAGGCGCATGTGGCATAGGCGTTAACAAGTGTTATAGTCTCATTTCATGATTATATATTTTTTTGATTAACAATCTGCGCATGCCGCGCCTGTCAAAATCGCGTTACTTTCTCAAACGCGATACGTTCGGTTTGTTTGCCATCGCGCTCATAGTAACACATGCCGCATCGCTTAAATCCTGTGCTGTCAAGCAGGTGAAGCATTTCCGCGTTGTCGTGGTTGGTGTCTATGCGTAGGCTTCTCACGCCTCGCTGGCGACATAATCGTTCGGCCTCGGTGAGGATGAGACGAGCCAATCCCTTGCCTCTATTCGACAGGGCTACTGCCAAGCGGTGAATGGTGGCATAAGGAAGAGTGGACTTCCACTTGCCTTTCAGTTGCTCATAAGATGGCTCGACGCCAAATGTCACGGCGGCGTAACCAACCGTTTCTCCATCAAGTCGAAGAGCGTAACCATTGCCTTCCCTGATGTCTTGCGCTATTTTTTCGTGCGGTGGGTATGATGTGTCCCATTGTTTTCGACCGTTGGCCTCCATGTCTATGGCGCTTTGATGAACTATTTCCCACGCCAATGTCTCGTCTTTCGGCCATGCTCGCTCAAAGTTGTAAGGCAAAAGTAGTGGTTTCAGTTCGTGTAGCATGGAGGGTGTGTCTTTGAAAACGATGCCATAAAAGCCTGCCGCCCGCGCGCCCTCTATGTTCTCGGGCTTGTCGTCGATAAACACGCACTCTTCGGGCAACACGCCAAATTTGTCCAAAAAGCATTGGTAGATGTCGGCGTGAGGCTTCAGCGTGTGCACGTCTTTGGAGATTAGCGAGTCTTCGAGTTGCTCGAAGATGCTGAATTTATCCATCACCTCATATACTTTGGATGACCAGTTGGAAAGCCCCAGCAACCTGTAGCCTTTCTCCTTAAGTTCAACCATGGCCTCGCGCAATCCTTCCGACTCCTGCGTGAATATTTCGATATAGCGCTGATTGAGCGCGTCAAGTGCGTTTCGGTATTCTGGCCATAGCCGCTTTTGCCAATCAATATAATATTGAGGCTCGTGTACGCCGCGGTCCATCTCGTTGTTAACCTCTGGCGGAAAGACGTTTTCCAAAAACCATTTGGCTTTGTGCTCGTCGCCTAAAACCGACGTAAAAAATGCGTGGAAATCGTATTGCACCAGCACTCCGCCGAAATCGAAAACAATATTTTTAATCATGGATATGGGGTTTGTGGGTTGAAAGTGTGAGATAAGCTGTTGGCGATGATGTATAATGGTGGATTGTCCGTTTCTGTTCATTGACCATGTCGCCACGGTCAATGTTTTTGTTGTCTTATGGCAGCTCGTCGATCATGATTTGGAACCATTCCTGGCGAATTGCCAAAAAAGGCACGCCCATGGTAGGCGTGCCTTGATTTATAATGGTATAATAGATTTACCCTTTTCTGATCACTTCAATTTGTTGTAACCATACTTGCTTGAGCAGCATAGCTCTTCCTCGATGCGAATGAGCTGGTTGTACTTGGCCATACGGTCCGTGCGGCTCATGGAGCCAGTCTTGATTTGTCCAGAGTTGGTTGCCACGGCAATGTCGGCAATCGTCGTGTCCTCTGTTTCGCCCGAGCGGTGAGAGGTGACGGTGGTGTATCCGTGGCGATGGGCCATCTCGATAGCGTCCAAGGTCTCTGTCAGCGATCCTATTTGGTTCACCTTGATCAAGATAGAGTTGGCAACGCCCATCTTGATTCCCTTTTCAAGGAATTTCACGTTGGTCACGAACAAGTCGTCGCCAACGAGCTGGCAGCGGTCTCCTATCTTGGCTGTGAGTTTCTTCCAGTTGTCCCAGTCGTTCTCGTCGAGGCCGTCCTCGATAGAGTCGATAGGATATTTGGTGATTAGTTCCTCAAGGTAGGCTATTTGCTCGTCGGCTGTGAGCTTCTTGCCGTTCTTGGTGTCTTTGGGCATGCCGTTCTTGAGTTGTCGATAGTCGTAGAACCATTGTCCGTTTTCTTGTACGGCAAATTCTGACGCGGCGCAGTCCATGGCGATCTTGACGTCCTTGCCCGGCTCATATCCTGCGTCTTTGATAGAGGCCACGATGGTGTCGAGTGCGTCCTCAATGCCGTCGAAATTAGGAGCGAAGCCACCTTCGTCGCCTACCGCGGTGGAGAGTCCGCGCTTCTTCAAGTTCTTGGCCAGGGCGTGGAACACCTCCGCGCCCATGCGTATAGCCTCTTTCTCGCTGGGTGCGCCTACGGGGCGAATCATGAACTCTTGGAACGCGATGGGAGCGTCAGAGTGAGCGCCGCCGTTAACAATGTTCATCATTGGAACGGGCAGGGTATAGGTGTTGCAACCACCGATATAGCGGTATAAAGGAAGGTTCAACGCTTTGGCGGCTGTCTGGGCGATGGCCAAAGAAACGCCGAGAATGGCGTTCGCGCCCAATTTGCTCTTTGTTGGAGTGCCGTCAAGCTCAAGCATTTTATTGTCAAGTTTGCGTTGCTCCAACACGCAGCAACCCTTCAAGGCGGGGGCAATGATGTTGTTCACGTTCTCGACAGCTTTAAGAACGCCTTTGCCGCCAAAGCGTTTCTTGTCGCCGTCGCGAAGCTCGAGAGCCTCGTTCTCGCCGGTAGACGCGCCTGATGGTACGCTGGCACGACCCATTACGCCGTTTTCAAGCGTCACTTCTACTTCTACCGTGGGATTGCCACGAGAGTCCATAATCTCACGAGCATGTACTTTTTCAATTTTCATCGTTATACCTTTTATGTTAGTTAATATAAAAAAATCTCTTTTTTATGTTGATACAAAGATACATTCAAATTTCGAATTGGCCAATTTTTAACTGTTATTATTTCTTGCTTTTTGTGAAATTTTTGATTTAGGTTCACTCCGGTGCTATCCATCGTGATTAGGTTAAGCGCGCCGTCGCTGGGGATAGAGGATTGTGGCGCGAAAATATTGTTAAAATACACAAATCGTTTGGATGGGCAAAAGCCATTGTTTATTTTTGCAATGTTATACTGTTTAATATGAAAAGAGTTTTTTTTAGTTTCTTATGTTTGTTTGCCGTTTCCCTGACAACGGGCGCCCAACAGGCTTGGCGCGATATAAAAAACAACCCCAATTTGGCTGGCAGCAACTACGTGGCCTACCAAGGGCCGCGCAAACGGCTCTCCCCTTCCCCTAAAGGATATGAGCCATATTATATCAGCCACTATGGCAGGCATGGCTCTCGCTATCTCATAAACACCTCCGACTATGACAAGCCTTTTTTAGTCTTGTCACGCGCCGACTCATTGGGCAAGCTGACATTGGCCGGACGGGAGGTGTTGCGAAAAGTGGGGTTGATACGCGAGGAGGCTAAACTTCGCGGTGGCGAGCTTACGTCGTTGGGCGCCAGGCAACACCACGCCATAGCCCGCAGGATGATATTACGCTTCCCGACAGTCTTCTCGGGCGACGCCTGCGTGGACGCTCGCTCCACGACCGTCATTCGTTGCATACTCTCCATGGAGAGCGCGTTGCAGGAGTTGGTCGCCCACAACCCGCGTCTGCGTGTTTGCCATGACGCGAGCCGTCACGACATGTATTATATGAACGACCAAGACAACAAGTATTGCGATCTTCGAGACACTCCGCAAACCCAAGCCACGCTGCGAGCTTTCCAAGCCAAGCATGTTAATTACGACCATCTCATGCGATACCTTTTCAACGACAGCGCCTACGCCGGTCATGTCGATGCCGCTGGTTTGGGCATGCGATTGTTCACCCTTGCCGCCAATGTGCAGAGCACGGAGCTGCGCCACAAAATTTCTTTATGGGATATTTTCACCGACGAGGAGCGATACAACACGTGGCGGTACAACAATGTGGGATGGTACATTTATAGCGGTCCATGTAAACAAGTGGATGGGGCGGGCATGTACACCCAGGTCAACCTGTTGAGAAATATTATCTTCACGGCCGACAGTTGCTTGCTGTTGCCGCATCCAGGCGCAACGCTTCGCTATGGGCATGAGGTCGACGTGCTGCCGTTGGTGTGCCTGCTCAATCTTAATGGATACGGTGAGACGATAGACAATTTGGAACAATTGGACATGCGCAGATGGAACGATTACGACATTTTCCCGATGGCGTGCAACGTGCAATTTATATTCTACAAGCCCCGAAAGGGCAAGCCTACCGCTGCCAACGCCTTGGTAAAGGTGTTGCTCAACGAGGATGAGTGTACGCTCCCAATACCTACGGATCGCGCGCCTTATTATCATTGGCAAGATGCGCGGGCTTATTTCTTAAATAGAATTTCAGGCAAATGAACAATCATGTCATATCCTCGATAACGCTTTTGTTTGTGGCATTGAGCGTGTCGGGATGCGCCAATTGCTCCGGCAAGCTGTCAGCAGAGGCTGAAAGGTCAATGTATGATTTGTCCCAAGGGGCCGCGTCTGCCGAATGTGAGAGTGGAGCGGAGGCAGGCCAACCGAAGCGACCGGAACGGCCAAATGACGCTCTGGGCCAAGAGACGAGGCTAAGAGATTGCCGGCCAGGCAGCCGAGACGATGGCATGGCGCGTGTCGGGACTGGAGAAAGTCTTGCTTGGCCCGCCCGGTTGACAAATGTCCCGGAACTGGTTTTGCGTCGCAAGGCTTATGCGTTATCTTTCAATACGGAGACATTGCTACCCAATTGGGTGGCGTGGAAGCTCACTGGCGAGGAGGCGGACGGGCCATGGAAGCGCAAGAGCGCGAAGTTTCACGAGGATTTTGACATCGACCCTAAATACCGGGTGTATCCTTCCGATTACAGCCGGTCGGGGTATGACCGAGGCCACATGTGCCCGGCGGGCGACAATAAATGGGACAAGGAAGCCATGCGAGAATGTTTCCTTATGACCAACATTTGTCCACAGTTGCACAGTCTCAATTCCGGCGACTGGAATAGCCTTGAGATGCAGTGTCGCGCTTGGGCTCGCCAATATGGCGAGATTTACATAGTTTGCGGCCCCATTTTTTCCAAGAAATCCAACAAGAAGATTGGCCGACCACGTCGCGTCGCTGTCCCCGTGGGATTTTTCAAGGTCGTTCTGTGCATGAGGGGCAGTCCAAAAGCCATTGGCTTTGTTTTCAAAAACGCGCCAGGGCACCACGCGCGAAACGAGTATGTGAACACTGTTGACGACGTGGAGCGTATCGTCAACATGGATTTCTTCCCGGCTTTGCCAGACCGTGTGGAGAATAGGGTGGAGGCCAAGGCCAATCTGGCCGATTGGTAACCTATTCTCGCTTGCACTTGCCAAACCATTTCCCAAGGGCCGCCCTTGGCGTCCCGAGTTTCACCAATGCCTCAAGATCCTGTCGCGCGTTGGCCAATTGCCCAAGCCGAATGCGTATGTCGGCTCTTGAGAGCAGATAATCGGCATTGTTGGGCGCAAGCTCTATGGCTTGGGTGTAGTCGTATTCCGACAGCTCCAACATGCCTTGCTCTTCTTCCATGCCTGCCCGGGCGGCCCAAGCGATGGCCGATTTGGGATAAGCGTTCACCAATTGGTTGATACCATCGAGCGCCTCGGTGTAGTGTTTGTCTTTTTGGTTGAGCAACGCCAATCCCAAAGCCCCCTCGAAATGCCCTGGCACTATTCGCAACAAGTGCTCGTAATCCAACCGGGCGAAGCGATACCGGTACAGTCGCTCGTTGACATAGGCGCGGTAAAACAGCGCGGCAATGTTGTTGGGCTCTTGCCTCAACACATAGCTGTATTCGTCCAACGCATATTGCCATTGTTCCAACCGTACGTTCCAACCGGCTTTTCTCAATCTCAAGTCAACGGAATCGGGATGATAGGCCAGCTCCTCCGTGGCTGCCGTCAAACTGTCGCGCGCCGCGCTCTTGTCGTTTTGCGACCATGCCGGCAGCGTTTGGCACAAGGCAAACGATAAATAAAATATAAATTTTATTGGTCTCATAACTATTTCCGTGCGGCCCCTTCTCTCACCCTTGGGCTTTGCCCTTTGCGCAGGATGGCGAATGGAGGCTACCGTTATATGTATTTAGGGGTAAATCCTCGCTTGCTTTTTGCCACTTCTTCTGGCGTGCCGGTGGCAAGGATCTCGCCACCCCCGCGACCGCCCACGGGGCCAATGTCAATGATATGGTCAGCCAATCGGATTACATCCAAGTTGTGCTCGATAACTATCACGGTGTTGCCTCTGTCCACGAGTTTACGCAACACATCCATCAAAACGCGTATATCCTCAAAGTGCAACCCCGTGGTGGGCTCGTCGAGGATATAGAGCGTCTTGCCCGTGTCGCGCTTGGCCAACTCGGTGGCCAACTTCACGCGTTGGCTTTCGCCGCCCGATAGCGTTGTGGAGCTTTGCCCGAGCTTGATATATCCCAATCCAACGTCTTGCAGTGTCTTTATCTTTTGCAGAATGTTAGGCACGTTCTCAAAAAACTCCACGGCTTGATTGATGGTCATGTCCAACACGTCGGCTATCGATTTGCCTTTGTACCTCACCTCTAATGTCTCCCTGTTGTATCGTTTGCCGTGGCACGCCTCGCATGGCACCAACACGTTAGGCAAGAAATTCATCTCGATGGTTTTGTAGCCATTGCCGCCGCAAGTCTCGCATCGACCACCTTTCACGTTGAAAGAGAAGCGTCCGGGCTTGTAACCCCTGATCTTCGCTTCGGGCAAGTTTACAAACAAATTCCTGATATCACTGAACACACCTGTGTAAGTGGCGGGGTTTGAGCGTGGCGTACGCCCTATCGGACTTTGGTCCACGTCCACCACTTTGTCTATGTTGTCCACGCCTGTCACTTTGTCGTATGGCATCGGTTTTTTCAACGATCGGTAAAAATGCTGTGAAAGGATGGGCTGCAATGTCTCGTTGACGAGGGTGGACTTTCCTGACCCTGACACGCCGGTCACCACGACAAGTTTGCCCAAGGGAAATTCCACGTCCACATTTTTCAGGTTGTTGCCGCGCGCGCCGAATATCTTGATGGCCTTGCCGTTGCCCTCCCTGCGTTTGGGTGGAATTTCGATAGCGCGCTCCCCGTTGAGATACTGGGCTGTAATGGTGTCGGTCTTGAGCATGTTGGCAGGCGTGCCTTGAAACACGACCTCTCCACCTTTGCGACCGGCGCGTGGCCCTATGTCTATGATCCAGTCGGCCGCGCGCATCATGTCCTCGTCGTGCTCCACTACGATCACGGTGTTGCCCATGTCGCGCAGCTCTTTCAAAGATTTGATAAGTCGATGATTGTCGCGTTGGTGAAGTCCGATGCTTGGCTCGTCGAGAATGTACAGCACGTTGACCAATTGCGAGCCTATCTGTGTGGCCAACCGTATGCGTTGGCTCTCGCCGCCTGACAAGGAGGCCGACTGGCGGTTCAGGGAAATATAGTCGAGTCCCACCTCCAGCAAGAAATTGACACGCGCGCGCAACTCTTTCACGATTTCGTGCGCGATCACTTGTTGCTGCTTGTCCAAGTGTTCCTCCACGTGCTCCAGCCAATCTTTCAGTTCTGATATGTCGAGATTTGACACCTCCGATATATTTTGTCCCCACATTTTGTAAGACAGTGCCTCGCGTTTCAGTCTCATGCCCTTGCACTCCGGACACTCGGCGTTGGCCAAGAACTGTGTGGCCCATTTGCGTCCCGCCTTTGAGTCGTCCGCCTCCATGACTGTGCGCAAGTATTTTACCACCCCGTCAAAGGGTACGAAGTAGTCTGTTGAGGTATGCACCACGTTCTTGTCTATGCGCACATCCTCGAGCGTTCCATCCATGATCTCGCTTACAGCGTCTTGTGGTATGTCTTTGAAAGGCGTCTTGAGCGTGCATTCATATTTTTTAAGTATTGCCTCTATCTGCCAGAATATCATCTGGTTTTTGTATTTTCCAAGTGGCACTATAGCTCCCTCCCTGATGCTAAGGCTTTTGTCTGGTATCACTTTTTTCATGTCGACGACGCTCACATAGCCCAATCCCTTGCATCGAGGGCATGCCCCCTCGGGCGAGTTGAACGAGAATATGTTGGGCGCTGGTTCCCCATAAGACAGTCCTGTCACGGGGTCCATCAACCGTTTGGAGAAGTTGCGCGCCTCGCCCGTCGCCTTGTCCATAATCATGACAACGCCGTCTCCTTGTTTCATGGCCACTCGCACGCTGCGTTTGAGCCGCTCGTCATCCTTGCCACTCACTTTCAGCTTGTCCACCACCACCTCGATATTGTGGTTTTTATAGCGATCCACCTTCATGCCTCGGACAATCTCTTTCATCTCGCCGTCCACGCGCATGTAAAGGTATCCTTTGCGGCGCATGCTGTCGAAGAGTTCCCGATAGTGGCCCTTGCGCTGCCTTACAAGTGGCGCAAGTATGTAGATGGCGCGCCCGTCATAGTCTGTGAGTATCATGTGGAGGATCTTTTCCTCAGTGTATTTTACCATCTTCTCACCACTCAGATAGCTATACGCCGTGCCGGCGCGCGCATAGAGCAGGCGCAAATAGTCGTATATCTCGGTCGTGGTGCCCACCGTGGAGCGTGGGTTCTTGTTGGTGGTCTTCTGCTCTATGCTGATCACGGGGCTTAGACCGGTTATCTTGTCAACATCGGGGCGCTCCATGTTGCCAAGGAAATTGCGCGCGTAAGCGGAGAAAGTCTCAATGTACCGACGTTGTCCCTCGGCGAAAATGGTGTCGAAAGCCAGCGAGGACTTGCCCGACCCTGACAGGCCGGTAATGACGGTTAGCGAGCCGCGCGGAATGCTCACGTCTATATTTTTAAGGTTGTGCACCCTCGCTCCATACACGTCTATCCACGAACCATTCGCAAAAGGTTCGCGTGTTGGCGTTGGCGTGTGGGCAACGCTGTCATTGTCGTTGACCTTTTCTATCTGTTGGCGTGTGGATTTTGGGGTCTCGTCGTTGTCCTGAGTGTTTGTGTTTCGGATCATTTCCAATGTAATGGTTGTTGCTTGGGTAAGGTGATAAAATGTGGTGGCAAGCCATCGTGGCTCCGCTTACAGAGGAATGTGCCGTGTCATGGCAGCTCGCTGCCTCCTGTGCCCTCTGTGTATCCTCTCAGCAGATTTACGTCTCGTTTTATGTTGTACGTTCGCCCATCGGCGCCTTTGGCCCTGACTAACACGTAGTAGACGCCTTGGCTCACGTCCTTGCCTTTGTACTTGCCGTCCCATCCACCTGCGGGATTGTCCCATGAATATATTTTTTGCCCCCAACGGTTGAAGATGGTGGCCTTGAACTCGATCAAACTCCGGTAGCCGGCCTTAGCCTTGTAGACGTCGTTAATGCCGTCGCCATTGGGCGAGAAAGCGTTTGGCATTTCCAGCTTGCTCTCATATATTGATACGCTGATGGGCGTGCCCTCCGATGCCCAGTATTGGTTGGTGTAGGCCACGCTGTCCGTTCCCCGCGTGAAAGTGGCCCACAACTCTACGAGGTGAGTGCCAGCCTCTACAAAATTGAGCGTCGTGTTTGGCTCGTATCTTATGAGATAGCAATGATCCCGATCGCCCTCTTTGTAAAAGTGCCATTCGTAATGGGCCGTCCATCCCTCCGCGCGCTCGGCGTTGGCCATAAAAGTGACGTTGAGTGGAGCCGACGCGGCGATGGTCGTAGTGGTCTGCTCGTTACCCTCGGCATCGGTATAGGTGCCGGTAGGCGATATGGTGGGCGATGTGTTTTGCGCTGTCAGTGACGTGGCAAAGACTGCCATAAGCGCGAGTAGTGCGTGTTTTCTGATTTCCATGTTGTATAGGTGGTGTTCGCGAGCAAGCCTTGGCATGGCTCGCGCCTTGTCTCGACAGGCGAGGCGGAGAAAAGCCTGTGGGCGCGGCAAGCCGCTCGATTAAGCGCGCTCGCGTGTCGCCGCGAGCGCAACGCGAAAGATGACAAGTCGTCGCTCGCCGTGCCCGTGTCAGTCTCCGCGATGGTGTCTCGTGAGAACCGTAGGCGGACATTGATATGCAAAGTTAGCTATTTTAGGCAAGAAACGCGGTATGTGTCAAGTTAAAAGATTTTTAAAAGCGTGAGGGCGGCGCGCGCGTTCCGTCGATACCATGTGCCCATCGTTATATGATTATTGTCCCCAACCCCTGTCCCTCTCTCTGTCTATGTGAAAAAACGTGTTGAAAAAGTTTGATAAAATGGCGTTTGTACATCGCTTATTTGCAAACGCGATAACATGTGGGCGTAAATACGCCAAATATGAGCGATTTTTGTAAGTCGCTGTGGAGCGGCGTGTTATGGCAAACGCGCCTTGGCGGGCCGTAAAACGCGTCGCGGACGGTTTGCCTTTAGGCCTTGTTCGAGCGCGGATTGATGCCTAAACGCGAGCCGTTTAGGTCTTTGTCGCGGCGCGAATGGCGTTCTTTCGTGGCGCCAACAAGCCCTAATCGGCTCGGCGGCATGGGGGCGAGGGGCGGCGCGATGTGCCCACGGGCGCGCGAAACAGATGCCTTCCTTTGCCAATCGCATGGTTGGCCGTTCTGTTTCTGTAAAAAAAACGTTGTGTTTTTTGTGACAAATATTTTATAAAAAGTGATGGCGGCTACCGCGCTTGAAACGTCTCGAAAGTCTTGACGGCGAGATATCAATAGTCGCTTTTGCTTTTCTCGTATTTGATAAAGCCCCAAATGCCGGCAATGATCATAATGGTTGGCAAGAGCGGCAGGTTGTGGTTGGTGAGCCCGAAAACGAACAGCGACGCAAAAAAGAGAACCCCTGTATATACAAGTGGAAGCCCCAAGCAGAACCTGTTCTTTTTAATTCCGCCCACGATAACATGGTATAATTTAACCGCGATGTTCATAACGGCGGCAAAATTACGAAAAAAACATGTTTTTACACGCCCGATTTGTGTTAAATAGCAAAAAAACAGTGGCTGCCAGCTTGTTGTGTAGGAAAAAAATATTACCTTTGCACACGCATTTTGCAAATTAACATTTTAATTCATTACAAACAGTAATATGAATCATTACGAAACCGTTTTCATTTTGACTCCCGTTTTGTCTGATGAACAGATGAAGGAAACGGTCGCTAAATTCAAGAAACTGCTCACCGACAATGGTGCTGAGATTTTGAACGAAGAGGCCTGGGGATTGAAGAAGATGGCTTACGCTATTGAGAAAAAATCAACAGGTTTCTATTGCCTGTTGGAGTTCAAGGCTGAGCCAACAGTAGTAGACGTTCTCGAAACAGGCTATCGCCGCGACGAGAAAGTTATTCGTTTTATGACCGTGAAGCTCGACAAGTATTCGTCAGCGTACGCTGAGAAACGCCGCGCTAAATGGGCAGCAAAAAAGGAGGCATAATTATGGCAGAGCAGAAAAAATCAGAAATTCGTTATTTGAACGCTCCTTCTATTGACACACGGAAGAAGAAATATTGCCGTTTCAAGAAGAGTGGCATTAAGTATATAGATTACAAGGATGCTGAATTCTTGAAGAAATTTTTGAACGAGCAGGGAAAAATTCTTCCCCGTCGCATTACAGGCACATCATTGAAATATCAGCGTCGCGTGGCCCAGGCCGTTAAACGCGCTCGCCAGATAGCCCTGCTTCCTTATGTAACCGATTTGATGAAGTAAAAAAGGAGGGTAGAAATGGAACTTATATTGAAAGAAGATATCATCGGTCTTGGATACAAGAACGACATCGTGAACGTTAAAAACGGCTATGGCCGTAACTACCTCATCCCTATGGGCAAGGCCGTTATAGCCTCTAAGAGCGCCAAGAAAGTGCTTGCCGAGAACCTGAAACAGCAGGCCAGGAAACTCGCCGCCCAAAAAGCTGAGGCCGAGAAGCGCGCCGAGGCCCTCAAGGACGTGGCTTTGGAGATATGCGCCAAGGTGGCCGCGACAGGTCACCTGTATGGCTCCGTAACCGCCGCAACCGTGGCGGAGGAGCTCGCCAAGAAGGGCATAGAGATCGATCGCAAGATTATCACCATGCGCGACGCTCGCAAAGTGGGCGACTATGAGGCCGTGGTACACTTCCACAAGGAGGTCGAGGTAAAGGTGCCTGTTAAGGTAGTGGCAGAGAACAAGCCGGAGCCTGTTGCCAAAAAAGAGGAAAAAACAGTAGAGGCCAACGCCGACGAGGCGCAAGCTGGCACGGAGGAGAGCGCCAAGCCGGCAGCCGCGGAGACAACGGAAACAGAGACAGAGGCTCCTGCAGCAGAATAATTAAGACCTATACTTTAAGCACTGTAAAACAAGTATATGCGATGATCCCAATCACTTTGCCGAAGTGGTTGGGATTTTGCGTCCTCGAGCGCGCGCTTTTTCCCTTGCCGTTTTGCCTAAGGTCGGTTTAAAAGGTTTGATGGCGCGATTTTAATTAATACATGGCACGTCGCGTTAATGTATATTTTTTTTGTATCTTTGCAGGCATAAATCAATTTTAGACTATTTGTAATATGAAAGCATTTGTATTTCCCGGACAGGGCTCACAGTTTGTAGGGATGGGTAAAGAACTCTATGAGAGTTCGGCTCTCGCCAAAGAATTGTTTGACAAAGCCAACGAAATTCTTGGATTTAACATCACCGACACCATGTTCGCCGGAACGGACGAACAATTGAAAGAAACCCGCGTCACTCAGCCCGCGGTTTTCTTGCACAGTGTGATTTCAGCTTTGTGCATGGGCGACAAGATGGAAGCCTCGATGATGGCAGGACACTCGCTGGGTGAGTTTTCGGCGCTTGTCGTGGCGGGAGCGCTTAGCTTCGAGGATGGCCTTCGGTTGGTGGCCGCACGCGCCAACGCTATGCAGAAGGCTTGCGAGGCTAATCCGGGCATGATGGCCGCTATTATTGGATTGCCTGACGAAAAAGTGGAGGAGGTTTGCCAAGAGGTGAGCGATGGTGGCAAGACAGTTGTGCCGGCAAACTATAATTGCCCCGGACAGCTGGTTATCTCTGGCGAAAACGAGGGTATCATGGAAGCGTGCGACAAGCTGAAGGCCGCTGGCGCTAAACGCGCGCTGCCGCTCAAGGTTGGCGGAGCCTTTCACTCACCGCTGATGCAGCCTGCCAAAGATGAGCTTCAGGCCGCCATAGAGCGCACGACTTTCTCCGATCCTCAATGCCCCGTGTACCAAAACGTGGACGGGAAAGCCCATGAAGAGGCCGCTGACATTAAACGCAATTTGATAGCCCAACTTACAAGTCCGGTGCGCTGGACGTTGAGCGTGCAAAACATGATAGCCGCGGGCGCGGACGATTTTACCGAGTGTGGCCCCGGCAAGGCGTTGCAAGGAATGATAGGGCGTATTGACAGGAATGTGAATGCCCACGGCCTGGCCTAACCTTTTGTTATATACAAGGGAGATTGCCAAGCATGTTGTTTGGTGGCAATCTCTCTTTTTTTCAAAATAAATGTCTCTGGCATTGATTTAATGGACAAGAAAGTTATAATTTATCAAGTTCTTCCCCGGTTGTTTGGAAACGCCAACCCTCGCCGTAAGCATTGTGGAACACTCAAGGAAAACGGAGTGGGAAAGTTTGGCGACTTGGATGACATTCGGCTGAAAAGTTTGCGTGACATGGGATTTACGCATATTTGGTACACCGGTGTCATTCGTCATGCCACTGCTACAAACTATAGCGGTTTTGGAATACCATGCCAACACGCGTCCGTCGTGAAGGGATTGGCCGGCTCTCCATACGCCATCGCGGATTATTATGATGTGGATCCGGACTTGGCGGACAATGTCCGTCATAGGATGGAAGAGTTTGAAAGTTTGGTAAAACGCACCCATAGGCTGGGCATGAAGGCAATCATAGACTTTGTGCCCAATCATGTCGCAAGGGAATACCAATCCATTGGGCGACCTGAGGGAGTGGACGACTTGGGAGAGAAGGATGACACGACCAAGCGTTTCTCCGCTCAAAACAATTTCTATTATTGCCCGGGACAAACATTTCTCCCCCCGGTGTCGCCGCGGGAAGGAGAGGAACCCTATGTCGAACGCCCTGCCAAATGTACGGGAAATGACCGATTTGACAACAGGCCAACCGTCAATGATTGGTACGAGACGGTCAAGCTGAACTATGGTGTGGACTATTGTGATGCCAGAGGCCGTAGCGAGCATTTCTCCCCATTGCCTGACACATGGCGGAAGATGGTGGACATCTTGCTTTTTTGGGCAACTAAAGGCGTGGACGGCTTTCGCTGCGACATGGCGGAAATGGTACCAATGGCATTCTGGAAATATGCCATCGATGCCGTAAAAAGTCGCTATCCCCAAATCATTTTCATAGGCGAGGTGTATGATGCCAACCAATATCGATCCTTTGTTCATGTGGGATTTGACTATCTTTATGACAAAGTGGGCATGTATGATTGCGTCAGGGACATTATATGCGACAGGCGATCGGCAAGCTCCATCACCCACTATTGGCAAAATGTGGACGACATAAAAGACCACATGCTCTATTTCTTGGAGAACCATGACGAGCAGCGCGTGGCGAGTGAATATTTTTGTGGCGACGCCCTCAAAGCCATTCCGGCCTTTATCGTCATGGCGACGCTCTCAAGAGGCGCCTTGATGGTTTACGCGGGACAGGAACTTGGGGAGGAAGGAATGGACTCGGAGGGATTTTCCGGCAAAGACGGACGCACTACTATCTTTGATTATTGGCATATAGAAAAACTGTACCACGGATATTTCGACACGTCGCTTTTAAAAGAGGAATCAAGGCTTTTGCGACGAAAATATCGGCAAATATTGCGGATGGCAAGAACTGAGCAGGCTGTGGCGAGGGGAGATTTTTTTGACTTGATGTACGCGAACCTGCATTCGCCCCATTTGAATCCTCGATACCACTACGCCTTTATGCGCAAACATGAGAATGACGTCATACTTGTGGTTGTCAATTTCTCGGACGAGCGAAGCGATGTCGGGATTACAGTTCCAGCGCACGCTTTTGATGTTTTGGGACTGAAAGAGGGCACTTTCAAGGCGATTGATTTGTTGGAGGGAGGCACTGTTGAAGTGAGCTTGACAAAGGATGGGATGGTAAACATGGACGTTGAGCGACATTGTGGAAGAATAATTAAATTCTGTGTCTAAATGGAAGACCGCGCATACTTGTCCAACATGGATGGCCATGGCGATTTTCCGCCCGCGCAGACGGCTGGGTATCTGCTCAGCCAAGTGATGGTGTCTATGTTTGGTTGCGAATGTTCGGGTAATTCCCGACTTGAGCGCAAGAAGAGCAATATGAGTTTTGTCCTTAATCGCAAACCAGACAAGAAAGAGGAAAAAAACATTGAGGGACGGATGAATGAGCTTATTTCCGAGGATATGCCGGTCACCTACGTGTATGTTGATCGTAAAGAATCGCGCGGCGCGGAGAGTTTTGAAAGGTTGCCCAACGAAAACGCTGATACTTTCAAATGTGTAAAAGTTGGCGACCTTGGCGCGTGCCTCGCCATGGGAAAACACGTTCGCTCTACCGGGCAGATTGGTAGATTTGAAATTATTGGAACCAATTGGGATCAATCAAAGATGACTTATCGCATTCGTTTCAAGATTGTTCCTTGAAACATCCTCGATAGAATTTTCTGTTTCCAAATTTAACAATGCGCCACCAGTCTCGCTCGCGCTGTCTTTCTTGTCCACTTCGACGCGTCTCGTTTCGTCGGGTTGCGCATTGCGTCCTGTTAATCCAGCCTGCGTCGCACTTCTGTCAAAACTTTGGCTTGAACGGCCTGCATGTTTAAGAATGGCAATGGATTGCGCTTGCTCCCTACTTGGCCAACTGGAGTCTTCGCCAAATAAATCGAGGTATGAGACGCCAAGTGCCAACGGCAATTCGCCATTTCCAATCTATCACCCTGACGTGCATGCCATGGCTCACGGCTGCCATCATCTCGTCTGCCGCCTCGTCGATGGTCATGGTCATTGGATAATGTGTGCCACGTATAAGGTCTGTGTCCACAAAGCCGGGCCGGATGTCCGTGAACCTAACATTCAGTTTGCGCGCGTAAGAGAGTTGCTCCAACGCTTGGATATAATTGTTTTGGAAAGCCTTGGTGGCGCTGTAGCTTGGCGCCGGCCCTAAGCCACGCGTGCCGGCCACGCTTGATATCACCGCAATGTGCCCACCGTCATGGCTTGCCATCCACCTGAAGGCTTCGCCTACCATTCGCGTGAAGCCCACGGCGTTGGTCTGAACGGTGTTTAACTCTATCGCCGGGTCAAGTTGCGTGTTTTTCTTTCCAACGCCCGACACGTGAAAATACAGGTCCACGCCACCTGTCTTCTCGATCAAGGACCGTAGCTCGCTGGCTGCGTTTTCGTTTGTCACGTCTATACATGCCGCGATGGGAGCGCTCTTTCCATGTACTTGTATGGTTCGCAACGCATCCATTCTACGTGCCGCCACGGCTACCGTCCATCCGTCCCGGAGCAGCCTGATGGCGACTTCGCGTCCCAATCCGGAACTGGCGCCCATTACTATCGCTTTTCGTTTCATGCGGCAAAAATAGACAATTGCCATAAGAAAAACAAGCAAAACGCACGTAACTTTAAAAAAAACACAGTATATTTGCATCAAATATCAACTTTTAAAAACGACATTGCCAAGCAGATGAAAGACTTCGTTAAGTATGTGGGCGCGACCATTGTTGGCCTATTTGTTTTTGGTATAATTCTCACGGCATTGGGAATGATGGGTTTGGTGGGCATGGTTGCTTCGGCAGAAGCCACCCAAAAAGTGAAAGACAATTCGGTTTTGGTGTTGGATCTCAATGGCGTCATGGAGGAGCAGGGCGACGGCAACTTCAAAACCATGTTGGTGGGAACTGACGCTGTGGGCATGCGTGAGACACTCTCTGCCATAAAAAAGGCCAAGGACAACAAGCGTGTCAAGGGAATTTTTCTCAACGCGGGTTTTTTGCAAGCTGACATGGCGCAGCTGGAGGAACTGCGCGCCGCGCTCGCCGATTTCAAGAAAACCGGCAAATGGATAGTGGCCTATGGAGAGGTGTATTCTCAGCAATGCTATTATTTATGCTCCGTGGCTAACAAAATCTACATGAATCCGCAGGGCGCCATAGATTGGCGCGGCATTGGTGGGCAGTTGGCTTTCGTTAAAGACGCATATGCCAAGATTGGCATTAAGATGATACCCGTGAAATGTGGAAAATACAAGAGCGCCACAGAGACATACACCGAGGATCACATGAGTAAACCCAGTCGTGAGCAAGCGGAGCGATATATTAATGGCTGGTGGCGTACGATGTGTCTGGCTGTAAGCCAAAGTCGTGGAATCAGCGTAAAAACGCTCGGAGAATACGCTGACCGTCTCATATCTTTTGATGACCCCAAAAACATGGTGAAATACAAACTTGTTGACGGTTTGCTTTATGATAACCAAGTGAAAGATGTCGTAAAGAAGATGTTGAGGATAGACAAGGATGACGAAATCAATCAAATCTCGGTCGATGCGATGATGAATGTGCCCGATAAATCCGAGGGAGATGAGATAGCTGTGTATTACGCTTACGGTGAAATCATTGACGATAGGGTGCCGCAAAACATTTTCAAGGGACAGCACTGTATCGTGGGCAAAGATGTGTGCAGGGATTTGGCGGCGCTCGCCGATGACGACAATGTGAAAGCAGTGGTGCTCAGGGTGAACACCGGCGGTGGATCCGCTTATGCCTCTGAGCAGATATGGCATCAGGTGGAACAGCTCAAAGCTAAAAAGCCCGTGGTCGTTTCGATGAGTGGCGCCGCTGCCTCTGGTGGTTATTATATCAGCTGCGGAGCCAATTACATCTATGCGGAACCTACCACAATTACTGGCAGCATCGGCATATTTGGGATAATACCGGATTTCTCCGAGCTGATGACGCAAAAGATTGGCATAAAATATGACGAGGTGAAAACCAATCGTAACAGCACCTTTGGTGGTTTCAAACCCATCACTGGCGAACAGTTGGGGCTTTTGCAAACCTATTTGGATCGCGGGTACATGTTGTTTAAAAGTCGTGTGGCAAAAGGTAGGCACATGTCGATGGACAAAGTGGAGGCCAACGCCCAAGGACATGTGTTTCTGGGTTGCGACGCCATCAAGTTGGGATTGGTAGACGGCTTGGGAGGCTTGGACAAAGCTGTGGCCAAGGCGGCGCAGTTGGCCAAGGTGAAAAGTTATTACACGGCGGACTATCCCGCACCGGCCAGTATAACAGAACAGTTTATGGATGTAGCGGAGACAAAGGGAGACAACTTGCTCAATGACAAAATAAGAAGCGCGTTGGGTATATTCTATGAGCCATTCATGCTCATGCAAACGGCAGAGGCACAGAGTGAATTACAGGCCCGGATGCCTTTCTTCATCAAGCTGAAATGACAGGTAGGGCGTTCATAAAATTCATGGTTATCGTATCCGTGCCTGTTGCTCTGTTGAAATTTTCACCTTGAAGCGTGAATGTCGTCAGTAACATGACAGACGAAAAGCGTTAGAGCGACGAAGAAACGCTGTCAAGATGAAGGCAACGTGAAAAGAAGGTAAGATAAACTTAAGGTTTAATTTTGGTCATTTTTTACAAAGCACTGCATATCAAACATGCGCACAGAGGGCGATCTTATCAAAATTAACGATTGGCTGTTGCCACTGAGTTGGCTTTACGGCATAGGCGTAGGCGTGCGAAACTATCTTTTTGAGATAGGCGTTCTCAGACAACGATCGTTCGATATCCCAGTAATCTCCGTAGGAAATATAACGGTAGGTGGCTCGGGCAAGACGCCCCATGTGGAATATATTGTGAGATTGCTTAGGGATATCGCAAAGGTTGGCGTGTTGTCGCGTGGCTATAAACGCAAAAGCCATGGATATGTTTTGGCCCATGGGGATACGCCCTTAAATGACATTGGCGACGAACCATGGCAAATGAAGCGGAAGTTTGATGACATATACATGGCTGTGGACAGGAGTCGTTGCAACGGTATCAACCGGCTTATGACAGATCCGGAGACCAATGACGTGGATGTAATAGTGCTTGACGACGCCTACCAACATAGGTATGTGAATCCGGGTATTAACATTTTATTGGTGGATTATCATCGACTTATCATTTATGACAAATTGTTGCCGGCTGGCCGCCTGCGCGAACCTTTGAAAGGAAAAAACAGGGCGGACATGGTTATCGTGACCAAATGCCCCAAGGATTTAAAGCCAATGGAGTTTAGGGTGCTAACCAAGGCCATGAATCTTTTCCCTTACCAAGATTTGTTTTTTACGTGTGTTGACTATGATTGGCCGCAACCTGTTTTCGCGGATTGTGCCGATCCTGTCAATGCGAACAAACAAAAACCTTTGGCTTTCCTTTCTAAAAAAAATGTATTGCAAGTCACCGGCATCGCTTCGCCGGAACAGATGGAGAACGACTTGCGTGCCAGATGTCGCACTATCACATCGTTGAAATTTGGCGATCATCATTTTTTCACGCCGAAAGATGTCGACTTGATAAACGTGACATTTGATAATTTGCCCTCACCTAAATTAGTTATTACAACAGAAAAAGACGCCTCGCGATTGATTAATACGGATGGACTTTCGCCAGAAGTGAAAGCGCATATATACGCTCTTCCCATTAAGGTGAAGTTCTTGCAAGGACAAGAAGAGGCTTTTAACACTAAAATAATAGGCTATGTACGCAAAAATTCAAGAAACAGCATCCTGGTTAAGACAAAGGATGAGAACAAACCCCAAGACCGCAATCATTCTGGGGACAGGTTTAGGACAATTAGCTTCAGAGATAACTGACACCTATGAGTTTTCTTACAAAGACATCCCCAACTTCCCCGTGTCTACCGTTGAGGGGCATGATGGCAAGCTGATTTTTGGCAAATTGGGTGGAAAGGATATCATGGCCATGAAAGGACGCTTCCACTTTTATGAGGGATACTCCATGAAAGAGGTAACATTTCCTGAGCGTGTCATGCATGAGCTTGGTATCGATACGCTCTTCGTAAGCAATGCGGCTGGTGGCATGAACCCAAATTTTAGCATTGGCGACTTGATGGTCATTACTGATCATATCAACTTCTTCCCAGAGCATCCATTGCATGGGCCTAATCTTCCCACAGGCCCGAGATTTCCGGACATGCACCAACCTTACGACAAGAAATTAGTGGAAATGGCAGATGGTATCGCTAAAGAGAAAGGCATCAAGTTGCAGCATGGTGTATACGTGGGCGTTCAAGGGCCTACGTTTGAGACGCCGGCTGAATACCGCATGTTCCATATCCTTGGTGGCGATGCCGTTGGCATGTCTACCGTGCCGGAGGTTATTGTGGCGCGCCACACTGGCATAAAAGTGTTTGGAGTAAGTATAATCACCGATTTGGGAGGCTTCGACGTCCCCGTGGAAGTTAGTCATGAAGAAGTGCAAGAAGCGGCCAATGCCGCTCAGCCCAAAATGACGGAGATCATGCGCGAGATGATCAGCCGGTCATAGCTGATATAAACATGGATGGGGAAATGTAATTTTGGATGGCGGCATGCTTCCAAGATGTTATTTTCCCATGTCTTGTTCATATTTTCACTTCATTCTTTCACTTATTTTTTTCAATGGAAATATCAAAACTCGGTGAGTTTGGGCTTATTGACCATATCACCAAAGACATTACCTTAAGAAACAAGTCTTCTGTTTATGGTGTTGGAGATGATTGCGCCGTGATGCACTATCCCGATACAGAGGTTCTTGTCACGACAGATATGCTCATGGAGGGCGTTCACTTTGACCTCACTTATATCACCATGCTGGAGTTAGGGTACAAAGCTGCCGTTGAAAACATTTCGGATGTTTTCGCCATGAACGGCACGCCACGACAGATGACGGTCTCATTGGCCGTAGGCAAACGATTTAAGGTAGAGGATATCGAAGATTTCTACAGGGGGCTTAAAGGGGCTTGTGACAAATGGAACGTAGATATTGTGGGGGGCGACACTACATCCTCGTTCACAGGTTTGGCTATCAGCATCACCTGCGTGGGTGAAGCGCGAAAGTGCGACATAGTCTACCGGAACGGCGCAAAAGAGTCTGATCTTATTTGTGTTACAGGCGACCTTGGGGCTGCTTATATGGGTTTGCAACTCCTGGAGCGGGAGAAAACCGTCTATTATCACCAAGTTGATGACTTGAACAAAAAAATTCGCAAGGCCAAACAAGAAGGGAACGATGCGTTGGTGAAGCATCTGCAAGAACAGGGTGCGCAATTAGCGAGTTTCCAGCCTGATTTTGCCGGTAGGGAATATTTGTTGCAACGGCAGCTTAAACCCGAGGCTCGGGGAGATATCATTAATCTCCTACGAGAGCACAACATACAGCCAACGGCCATGATGGACATATCGGATGGGTTAAGTTCTGAACTTATACACATTTGCAAGCAGAGCCATTGTGGTTGTCGTGTTTATGAAAAAAACATCCCTATAGACTATCAAACGGCTGTGATGGCAGAGGAATTGAACATGAACGTTATCACGGCGGCCATGAATGGCGGTGAGGATTATGAACTCTTGTTCACATGTTCTATAGGCGATCATAACAAGTTGAACGAATTGGAGGAGCATGGTATCAAACAAATAGGTTATATCACAAAAGAGGCTTTGGGAACACGCCTTGTTTCGAGAGATGGGGAAGAGTTTGATATTACGGCTCAAGGGTGGAATCCTTTACGATAGTTACCCATGCTAAAGGTTGTCATTTGAATTGTGTCATACACCATAACAACAAATTTATAATTTCTTAGTTTTGTGCAGCGTGATATAATTAGTACAATGACGCCAAAGAGAGCGCAAAGATATTGTCAGCCGCGGAAGAGCGTTTCGGGCCTGAAAAGCCATCGTTTGGCAAGGACGTGTCTTCCCTTCAACTATTTGCGTACTTCCCTAAAGCCGCTAAAGGGCGTGAGACAGAGAGCCATCATGCCATGACCAAACCTGCAAGCGACAATCGCCTAATGGTAGATGCGTAGGCAACTCCAAACGGAATTTTGGGGATTGATGAACTGTTCTTTTCAACAAACCACGTCCATCCGTTAGATCATCTACGCCGACAATACCATGGATGGTTGCCACCGTCAAGTTCGTTAAATCATAAAGACCAATGGCGTCTTTCCGACAGACACCGCGCTTTGCAGGCTTGTATGCCTTGCCCAGCGCAATATCCGCGAGAAAAGGACCATTCCGATAGCATACTTGGCGTAGACGTTGTTGCAATCGGCCATTATGCATAGAGAAAGATTCGAGACTATGTAACTCTGCGTTGCGGCGAGTTCCCTATCGTCGAGATGCGACAAGAAACCATGTCTCGACAACCAAGGTTAAGGCATAACAGAAAAACGGCTTGACACAGTTGGGTTGGCCAACCTATGAGAAATGGCAAAACGTATGCTGACGAGTGGAATAGTTAATTAGCATAACTTCTGTCTAATAAGACTAAAGTCACAATAAAGTATATGCCCAAACAATAAAAAACTGCAATATGGGGATTTGTTATCATAGGGCTTGCAATTCGCTACGGACTGGGGCGAAAAGTGTTTGGCATGTTTTTTGCAAACTATCGGGTGGATAAAGAATAAATTATATACGTATGAAAACTGGTAATATTGGGGTTACGACAGAGAATATTTTCCCCGTTATCAAAAAGTTTCTCTATTCAGACCATGAGATTTTTTTGAGGGAGATGGTGGCCAACGCGGTCGATGCCACCCAAAAACTTAACACGCTCGCTCAAAAAGGTGACTTTAAAGGAGAAAAAGGCGATATCACGATACACGTAATTTTGGACCCAAAGGCAAAGACACTGACTTTTAGGGACCGTGGCATTGGTATGACCGCTGACGAAATAGACAAGTATATCAACCAGATAGCATTCTCCGGCGTTACTGATTTTCTTGACAAATACAAGGATGAGGCTAACGCGATTATAGGTCATTTTGGATTGGGTTTCTACTCCTGCTTTATGGTTTCCGACCGCGTGGATATCATCACCAAGAGTTATCAAGCGGGAGCCAAAGCCGTGAAATGGAGCTGCGACGGCTCGCCTTCGTACACCATTGAAGACGCTGACAAGGCCGATCGTGGCACGGATATTGTGCTGCATGTCGCCGACGATTGCAAAGAGTTTCTCGAAAAAAGTCGCATAGAGCAATTGCTTAACAAGTATTGTAAGTTCATGGCTGTGCCAGTGGCGTTTGGCAAGAAAACCGAGTGGAAAGATGGCAAGCAGGTTGAAACCGAAGAGGACAACATTATAAACAACGTTGAGCCACTGTGGACCAAGACGCCGGCCACGCTCAAGGACGAAGATTACAAGGAGTTCTATCGCACGCTCTATCCCATGCAAGACGAGCCGTTGTTCTGGATACATCTTAATGTGGACTTTCCGTTCCATCTCACAGGCATTCTTTATTTCCCACGGGTGCAGAATACCATTGAGTTGCAGCGCAACAAGATACAGCTCTATTGCAACCAAGTGTTCGTAACTGACCAAGTTGAGAATATAGTGCCAGATTTCTTGACCTTGCTTCATGGCGTTATCGATTCTCCTGACATTCCGTTGAACGTCAGCCGGAGCTATTTGCAGAGCGATGCCAATGTGAAAAAAATATCCACATATATCACCAAGAAAGTGGCCGACCGCCTGCAACAAATATTCAAGGCCGACCGCAAGGACTTCGAGTCTAAATGGAATGACTTGAAATTGTTCATCCATTATGGCATGCTGTCGCAAGAAGACTTTTACGATCGCGCCAAAGATTTCGCGTTGTTTAAAGACGTTGATGGCAATTTCTTCACTTATGACGACTACAAAACGCTTATTAAGAGCGAGCAGACCGACAAGAATGGTGATTTGATCTACCTGTACGCCACCAACAAGGACGATCTGTATACATATATCTCCAATGCTAAAAACAAGGGATACAACGTCTTGTTGTTTGATGGCCAGCTTGAGGTTCCTATGATCAACCTATTGGAGCAAAAATTTGAGAAGTCGCGTTTCAGTAGAGTTGACGGAGACATCATAGACCGTCTCATCGTGAAAGAAGACGCCAACAAGACAAAAATGGAGCAAGCGGATCGTGACAATTTGTCAGAGTTGTTCCGCTCTCAAATGCCTAAGATGGACAAAGCCAATTTCAACGTAGAGGTGGAGTCGCTTGGAGAGAGTGCCTCGCCAGTAATTATCACGCAGAGCGAGTACATGCGTCGTATGAAAGAGATGAGCCAATTTCAACCCGGCATGAGCTTCTATGGCCAGATGCCCGACAGCTACACCGTGGTGTTAAATGCCGATCACCACTTGGTGAAAAATGTGTTGGACAATGCCAACAAGGCCACAGCCGACAGTTTGAAACCTGTTGATAGCGAGCTGAAGGGCTTGGAGGCTCGTCTTGCGGCACTTCGCCAAAGTCAAGACAAGAAAAAACCGGAGGAAATATCGCAAGAGGAGAAAGACGATGTACGGAAGACGGAGAAAGCCGCCAATGAGCAGCGAGACAAACGCAACGGGATACTCGCGGATTATGCCAAGGGCAATGGCATCGTGCATCAGTTGATAGATTTGGCCCTTTTGCAAAACGGTATGCTTAAGGGCGAGGCGTTAGACAAATTCTTAAAACGCAGCGTAGAACTTATCAAATAGTTAGGCGCTCATTGCTATAAAGGGGAGATGCCATGTATGTCATGTCGCTTACGGCGCGCGATGTCTCTTGTGGCGTCTCCTCTTTTTTTTATAATATGGCGATATTGCCATTTGTGGCGATAGCGGCAACCGGAAAACATAGAAAATAGCATGAAAAAAAAGGATAGGTACCAACAGGTGTTGGCTTATTTCAAGGAGCGCAAACCCATAGTGGGAACAGAGCTACAGTTTGGTTCCGCGTTCCAATTGTTATGTGCCACGTTGCTGTCCGCGCAGTGCACCGACAAGCGAATTAACGAGGTTACCCCTGCGTTGTTTCGTCGTTACCCCACATCCGGAGAGATGGCGCAAGCTGAGCCTGAAGACATTTATGAGTATATCCGTTCGGTGAGCTATCCCAACGCCAAGTCAAGGCATCTTGTTGAGATGGCCCGCATGATAGAATCTGACTATGATGGCGTGCTGCCCTCCGATCCGAAAGAGTTGGTCAAGTTGCCCGGTGTAGGTCGAAAGACGGCCAACGTGTTAATGGCCGTGTGGTTTGGCAAGGCCGCCATGGCGGTCGATACACATGTATTTCGTGTGGCTCATCGTTTGGGCTTGGTACCCAAGACGGCCAACACCCCGTTGAAAGTGGAGCTATGCCTCATGCGTGACATTCCTCGCGAGGATATTCCCAACGCTCATCATTGGCTGTTGCTGCACGGACGCTACGTTTGTCAAAGCGCGAAGCCTAAATGCGAAGTATGCCCGTTTGATGCGTTTTGCCCCAAACGGCTGGAAGGAAGTAAACTACAATAAACGATGAAAACAAAGAAAATACTACAGTTTCTATCAGACATCACTGCCAACAACAACCGAGAGTGGTATAAGGAGCATCAAGAAGAATACATGGAGGCGCGCCAATCGTTTGAGGATGGCGTGGCAAAAGCCATTGCCGCTATCAGCGTTTTAGATCACTCGGTGGCCCATCTTACGGTTAAGGACTGCACCTACCGTTTTTATCGCGACACACGTTTTTCGCCCGACAAGTCGCCTTATAAGCGACATTTTGGCGCTTATATATCGGCGCATGGCAAGAAAAATTTGCACGCTGGCTATTACCTGCACTTACAACCCAACCGTTGCCTTTTGGCCGTTGGGGCCTATTGGTTGCCCACCAACATATTGACCGCTATGCGAAATGAGATTATGGGCAATATCGACGAATGGCGCGAGCGCGTGGAAAACGAGCGTTTCGTAAAATGTTTTGGTTATGCTGGCGAGGGTGATTGGAGTGATGACCACATCGATCCTAAAGGCTTCGGCCTTGCGCATCTTAAGACGTCGCCGCGCGATTTCCCCGCCGACTATGAGTTTATACAGTATCTGCGCATGAAAGACTACTGCGCTTGGCAAGTCGTTCCGGACGATTTTTTTGAGGGAGACGCATGGCCAAAACGGATGGTTAGGCTCTTCGAGGTGGCCAAGCCAATGATGGACTTCACCAACAGTGTCATTGACGATTATGAGTGACGCTTAGTGTGTGGCTTTCCACCAGCTGGTTTTCCGTCGCCCCTTGGTGGCAACCGAGTTCCTACTTGGATCTGATATGGTCAGTCCTGAGTAGGATTTCACTTTTATTTTCACTGGCTCCCAATATAAAAAAGAATAAAGCGTGCCTGTGTTCGATTTGGCTCTTACCACCCTGTCCATTGTGGCGCGAAAATCACTTCGCAGATTAGGGTTGTCGCAAAGGCGTGTTACATAGTCGCCTAAATCGTAAAAAATGGGCGTTTTAAATCCATCCAACACCTGCAAGCTGTCCATTAACGCTTCGTTCAAAGTGTACCGTTTGTTTATTTCGCGCATGATGGTGCCCAAAGCCTCCAGCTCCCGACAGTCCACAGCGCTAAGCGCGCCATAAGGGTAGGTGTATTTTGAATAATAATCGTGAAAGGCAGAGACCACCTCGGCGTAGGCTGGCGTGGCATTGGCCAATGATTTCCAAATGGCTTGATACGGCATGCCTTGAGCCATCACTTCCGAGGTAGAGCCTATTAAAAAGTTGGTGGCATTGCGTAATTCGTAAGCGGTCTCAACATTAGCCATGTAACAGTCGTCAAACAAGATAAACTGCATCTTCATTCCAGCGTTCTGAATGCCTGCGGCAAGGTCTGTTATGTCTATGGCATTGGCCATGCTTGACACACTTCCGAAAAATCTTGTAGTGGGATAGCGGCTTGGTTGATGACCGCTTGACGGCATACGCTTGGCTTGCGGAGCCTCTACCCATACATGTTTCTTGGCTTGATAGGGGTAGCTTTCCCAGTCGCTTTTATAAGTCCAGCCACATCCGTGACACCCAATCATCATGGCATAGTTGAGCGCGTAGGCGTTAGCCTTCACGTCGTTGAGTATCTGCGCGATGCCGGCCGGCGTGGTATAATCGGTGCCCGTATACGTCTTGACGTTTTTGTGCGTTATCTGTTTGTTCTCGTATTTCACCTCATAAAGCTCTGATTGGGTGGCCGACCTGCTGATAAATACCATCAATCGGCCTGTCATTCCTTTGTTCTTGACGATGCTTCCTTCTATGCTGTCCAAGTTTTCAAGGAATATTCCGTACAGTCCTGCGCTGGTTTGACTGCCCGACCACGGCATGAACACCAACACGGTTTGCTTATTCACCTCGTTGATGTCCATGGGGTCGTCGCTGCCGCATGCCGTAAACACCGTGCTTGTGACAACCCAAAATAGGAGAATATGGATGATTTTTCTCATTTCATGCTTTTTCAAGGGCCGCGATCGACTCTTTAAGCATTGCTATTTTCTTCTCCGAGTCGCTTTGTTTCTTGCGTTCGCGCGCCACTACATCGGCAGGGGCGTGAGCCACAAACTTGTCGTTAGCCAGTTTTTTCTTGATGCCCATTAGGAACCCTTCCAAGTGTTTCAGTTCTTTTTCCTGTTTCTCAATCTCGGCGTTCACGTCTATAAGGTTGCCTACTGGCACGGCAAACTCGTGTGTGCCTACCATGAAAGCGCTGCTGTCCGCGGCTTTGTCGCTCACCACTTTGATGTCGCTCACGTTTCCCATCTTGGCGATAACGCTGTTGTAGGCCTCGTAATGGTTGCGCCCCACAGCCTGCAGCTCGAGCCGTTCTTTTTGCGCTATGTTCTTCTGGTTTCGCACGGTGCGCACCCCCGAAACCACTTGTTTCACACATTCCATGTCAGCGCACAGGTCGTGGTCGGTGGGGCGAGGGGTGCCTATGGCCATCGTGGCGTCCATGACGCTCTCCCCGTTTTTGCGGTCAAAGATGTGTTGCCACAGCTCCTCGGTGATAAAGGGCATGAAAGGATGGAGCATTTTGAGCAGGTTCTCAAAGAAATCCAATGTAGCCTCGTAGGTCACCTTGTCAATGGGCTTGCCGTATTCTGGTTTCACCATTTCCAAATACCAACTCGAGAACTCGTCCCAGAACAAGCGATACACGGTCATTAGTGCCTCGGATATGCGGTAATTTTTGAATTGGTCGGCCAGCGTGGCGTTCGCTTCTCGCAACTTTGCGTCAAACCATGCCACCGCGAGGTTGCACGCCTTGGGCTGTTCCATGTCGGCGGCCTGCCATCCACGCACCAATCGAAAGGCGTTCCATATCTTGTTGTTGAAGTTTCTGCCCTGTTCGCAAAGCGTTTCATCGAACAGTATGTCATTGCCGGCGGGCGCCGAGAGCATCATGCCCATGCGCACGCCATCGGCTCCATATTTATCGATGAGCTTCAATGGGTCGGGCGAGTTGCCAAGGCTCTTGCTCATTTTGCGGCCGAGATTGTCTCGCACAATACCCGTGAAGTAAACGTGCTTGAATGGGAAAGTGCCTCGATACTCATAGCCTGCCATGATCATTCGGGCCACCCAGAAGAAGATTATGTCTGGGCCGGTCACCAAGTCTGAGGTTGGATAATAGTATTTTATCTCCTCGTTGTCCGGATGATTTATGCCGTCAAACACCGAGATAGGCCACAACCAAGACGAGAACCATGTGTCAAGACAGTCGCTCTCTTGCGTCAAGTCATTGGCCGTCAGCGCCGGGTTTTGCCTCTTGGCTTGCTCCAAGGCCTCCTCCGCGCTCTTGGCCACCACGAACGCGTTTTTGCCCGACGCGTCCTTGAAATGGTAAGCCGGTATGCGATGCCCCCACCACAACTGCCTTGAGATGCACCAATCCTTGATGTTCTCAAGCCAATGGCGATAGGTGTTTTTGTATTTCTTGGGATAAAACTCTATCTCGTCGCTCATCACCGGCTCGAGGGCGATGTCGGCGAAATGACCCATCTTGAGAAACCACTGCGTCGAGAGTTTGGGCTCTATGGGCACCTTGGTGCGCTCCGAGAAACCCACCTTGTTGTCGTAGTCCTCTATCTTTTCCATCAGTTGGGCTGCCTGAAGGTCCTTTGAGATTTGCTCTCTCACCTCCATGCGGTCTTGCCCTACGTAGAGGCCGGCCGCCTCGGAGATAGTGCCGTCATCGTTAAAGATATCGATGGTCTCCAATCCGTGCTTCAATCCCAAGGCATGGTCGTTGGTGTCGTGCGCTGGGGTCACCTTGAGGCACCCTGTTCCAAACTGAATGTCCACATAATCATCTTCGATCACTTGAATGACGCGATTCACCAAAGGCACCACCACGTGCTTGCCACGTAGCCAAGTGTTCTTGATGTCGTCCGGATTGATGCACATAGCCGTGTCGCCCATGATGGTCTCGGGCCGTGTGGTGGCCACCACGGCGTAATATCCCTTGCCGTCTTGGTGTATCACGTTACCTTCGTCGAGCCGTTTCACGCTGGCTTGGTCCTCTTGGGCGACATAGTATTTCAAATAGAACAGCTTGGAATGCTCATCTTTATAGATTACTTCCTCGTCAGAGAGGGCCGTTTGCGCCTGCGGATCCCAGTTCACCATACGCACGCCACGATATATCAACCCTTTCTTATATAAGTCCACAAATACATTGATGACACTTTCCGAGCGTGTCTCGTCCATGGTAAAAGCTGTACGGTCCCAATCGCACGAGCATCCCAACTTTCGCAGTTGCTTCAATATTATGCCACCGTGCTCATGCGTCCACTCCCACGCGTGCTTCAGAAACTCGTCGCGAGAGATATCGGTTTTTTTGATGCCCTGTTGCGCGAGCTTGCCCACCACCTTGGCCTCGGTGGCGATAGAGGCATGGTCCGTGCCGGGAACCCAGCAAGCGTTCTTGCCCTCCATGCGCGCCCTGCGCACCAAAATGTCTTGTATCGTATTGTTCAGCATGTGTCCCATGTGAAGCACGCCTGTGACGTTGGGAGGCGGAATGACGACGGTGTAAGGCTCGCGCCCGTCGGGCTTGGAACTGAAAAGTTTATTCTTTAGCCAATACTCATACCATTTTGACTCTACCTCTTGAGGGTCATACTTGCTTGCTATTTCCATTGATGAACGTCTTATGTATCTGATTTATTCGTATAAAAACAATGCAAAGTTACGAATTATCCACCTAAAAGCCGTAACTTTGCATTAAAAAGATACTTAAAGTGCATACACGAGAAGAAATGTTGGCAGCTTTCGGACGGCTGCTCGACGTGCAATACCGCTTGCGCAAAGAATGTCCTTGGGACAGAAAGCAAACTTTGGACAGCCTTAGGCCCAACACTATCGAGGAGGTTTACGAACTTGCCGACGCGCTGTCCAAGCACGATAGCCGGGAGATTATGAAAGAGCTCGGCGACGTGATGGAGCATGTCATGTTCTACTCGCTCATAGGCGACGAGAGCCGTTCGTTCGACATAGCCGATGTCTGCGACCACGAAGCCGACAAACTAATGTTTCGCCATCCGTTTATAGACTGGCGCGAGTCAAGTGGTGATTGGGGAATAGACAATGAGCCTTTCGGCGTTTCCAATCCTGACATGAAAATCAACGGCCAAGGCCAAGTGGTCTACAAGGCTGACGAGACCGCGACAGGCGACACTCCGGAGACTGCCGGGCAGGTGGAGCGAACGTGGGAGCAAGTCAAGCAGCGAGAGCGCGATGGCAACGCGAGCGTGCTGAGCGGCGTGCCCCAAGCCTTGCCATCGATGATCAAAGCGTACCGCATTCAGGACAAGGCTCGCAATGTGGGCTTCGACTGGGAAAAACGCGAGGACGTGTGGGATAAGGTGCGCGAGGAGCTTAGCGAGTTGGAAACGGAACTGGGCAAAGAGGACGCGGAGCGATCGGAGAGCGAGCTTGGCGACTTCATTTTCAGCGTTGTCAACGCGGCGCGGCTATACCATCTTAACCCTGACAACGCCTTGGAGCGTACCAATCGCAAGTTTGTCAGCCGGTTCAACTATGTGGAGCGCAAGGTGAAGGCCTCGGGGCGACAGATGGGAGAGGTGACATTGGCGGAGATGGACACTCTCTGGAATGAGGCCAAACTGCATGAAAATAACAATGACGAGATATGAGAACATATTATTTTAAGGCAAAATTTAGTTTTGCCGCAATTTTGTTTGGGGCGTTATTCGCGTTAGGGAGTTGCCAATTTGGCTCCAAAAAAAACGCCCGGAAGCCTGCCGATACGCTCCAAGCGGACAACGCCGCGATAGACACCACCGTCTATGGCACATGCGGCGAGGGCACGGCCATGCACTCTTTGGAACTTATCACCGACGCGGGCGACAGCCTGCAATACATGATTCTTGAGAGCGCGGACGGCCAGCAAGACGTGCAGGGAGGCTTGTTGGTGGGCGACAGGCTCGCGGTGATAGAGGGCAAGGGCCCGGATAACGAGCGGGTGGCCAAGAAAGTGGTCAATATCACCACGCTCCTTGGCAAGTGGATAAGCTTGGACAAAAACTTTGACATCCTCGAAGATGGCACCGTCAGGTCGAATGTCAAGGCCGAGTCAAATCCTTGGACCAGCTGGAAAATACTGAACGGACAACTGTTGTTAAACAAGGACACCTTTGATATCGTGAAGCTTGGAAAAGACTCGCTCTACCTTGAAAACAAGCAGGGCATCTTCACTTTCAAGCGGCCATGACGCCATTTGTGCCTTGAGCGCCCGTATGGAACCTTTCAAGATACATATCCTTGGTTGTGGAAGCGCCACGCCTACGCTGAAACATAACGCCTCTTCGCAAGTGGTGGAGGTGCGCGGAAAATTTTTCATGGTGGATTGCGGCGAGGGCACGCAGGTGCAATTGCGCCGGGCGCATGTGGGTTTCGCAAAGATACAAGCCATCTTCATATCCCACCTGCATGGCGACCATTGCTTTGGGCTGATAGGGCTCATTTCCACTTTTGGCATGCTTGGGCGCACGGCGCCACTCCATGTGTACGCGCCGGCCGACTTGGGGCCCATGCTCGACGCCATGATAAAACTGTTTTGCGCCGGCCTCGAATTTAACGTGGTGTTTCACGCGGTGGAGACGGAGCGTCAACTTGTCGTCTATCAAGACCGCAGCGTTACCGTGGAGACCATCCCGTTGCAGCACCGCATACCATGCTGTGGCTATCTTTTCAGGGAGAGCCCCATGTTGCCGCACATTCGTCGCGACATGATAGACTTTTACAATATACCTGTGAGCCAAATCGCCAATATCAAAAACGGCGCCGACTGGGTCACTCCGGACGGCGAGATCATACCCCATGACCGACTGGTGTCGCCATCCGATCAGCCGCGCGGTTATGCCTATTGTAGCGACACGCGCTATATGCCACGGCTCTGGCAGGTGGTAAAGGGGGGCACGACGATATACCACGAGGCCACTTATGACAGCGGTTTGGCGGAACGCGCCAAGCTCTACTATCACTCCACGGCCGCGCAAGCGGCCATGGTGGCGCGCGACGCATGCGCCGGCAAACTCGTGCTGGGGCATTTCAGCGCGCGTTACGAAGACGAGAAAGTGCTTTTGCAAGAGGCGCAAGAGATATTCCCTCATACGGTTTTGGCAAACGAGGGATTGGTCATTGATGTTTAGGACGCCAAGATGCCCATGCGCCTTTTGTAAACTAAATTGTCTAAAACTTGCGCGCTCCATGATGGCCATCCTGCAGAAAAATGACTTGAAATTTTGCCTTTGTTTTGCTTGGATGCCCCTATGTTTACAATGTCGTTACGCCATTGGTATCTTATGGCGTTGTGTTTAGGATGTAATGGCGTTGCGATGAGGCTTGGAACGCATCGTGTCAAAGCGGTAATCACACAGCCATTAAGCACTAATCACTACAGCAAAGAAAAACTATTTGGCCTATATTTCTGCATTGTCCCCACAAATTTCTGGTTCATAGAACGTTACAGAAAACTCTCAAAACTGCCGTATTTTCGTTCGTCACCTTACTATTTTGAGAATAATCGAAACACGAGCGACCGTTTGTCAATATCTTTTCACTCTTTTTTCACTTCGTTCGGCGCCAAATTCCAACACGCCATATGGTTTCGTTGAGGCTATAGCCCATTCTTTTTGAGATATTCTATGCTTGTTTGTAATGTAAGATCCAATGTTGGCCGTTTTTCACGCCGACAAACAACCCTTGTGTGCCTGGCGGCATATCACCGGTCACAACTCAACGCTGTCATCGCCATCCTGTCATTGCGGGACGGTATATGGCGTATGGCTGTTGCTGAATAGTTACGCTCAACGGTTCCTTAATCGTTAAAAAAAAACAACTGTAACAAATCTTTTTCCCATTTTTAGGCGCTTTCCAATATAAACATTATCTTTGTAAAATTGGAATAATTTGATGGCGAAAGTTGTCAGTCTTCTTAAGATACGGTACTTTTTTTTGCTTATGCTTTTTATGTTATAGTTTTTTTTATGACCATACAATATATTATCATAATTAGCATAGTTGCCGTATGCGTTGGTATGGCAATTTACCACGTTTGTCGCGCCATCGCCAAACCTAATTCCGCGTGCGACGGCTGCCAGCTGAAAGATGCATGCGCGCGACACAAAAAAACGCAAGAACGTTTTGAACGCAAACGCTAAACTGTTGGCGTTGTATTAAGCAATATCTTTTATATTGATCTTGCCCCCCCTCATGATAGAGGTGGACGTATTGTCACGCGCGTGACCCTGACAAGGAACATTACGCCTGATTTGTCAAGGTTGTGATGGGCTTGGCTCGAACCGAGGCTATTGTTTACACTTAAAAACAAAAGGGGCATGTCAACAATTTTGACATGCCCCATTGATTTTGCGTTTCTTGAATTTATTCTGAAGCCTTGTGGCTTACGTATACGCTACCGCCAAGTTGTGGCTTGTCATTGTGCGATGTCTTATAGCCGATTACGGTGAGCGCGTCGCCTTCTTTCAGTCCTGCTTTTTTAACCAAACCTTTACGCGCGTCGCCTGTAGCGCCAAAGTAGGGTAGTAGGCCATAAAGGAATATCTCGCCAGTCTCGTCTTTGATGGTCATGTTGCCATAGTCGGGATTGGCAATTTTGGTGATTTTGCCCGTCACCTTGAAGTAAGACGCGTTATTGTCCGCCTTGGCCAATAGTTCGGCGACAGTGGCATTGCCAACCGCCACATGCTTCTCCGCGACGGCGCCTTTCATTTGGGCTTTGCCATTGTGCTCCGATCGTTTACCCACCAAGGTGACGATGTCGCCCTCTTTGTAGCCTTTTTTGACAAAGTTGGCTAATCCGTAAACAAAGGTCTCGCCAGAAAAGTCCTTGATGTAGAAGTTACCGTACTTGGTATTAACGACTTTTGTGATGATGCCCGACACCCGATATTGCTTGTCACCTACTTTGGCGGCAAGAAATTCGGCTATGGTTGCGGGAACGATGACGCCCTTTTGCGTAAGCATGGCTTCCGATACATAATCTTTTTTCCCATCCGTGGTATGGAAAGTGATGGATGTCTTTCGGTCGCCACCAGTGTTTGCGGCTGCCTTGAATGTCACCACCGCGTTCTTGCCCTTGGTCTTGATAGACGATATGGAAAGCCATTGCTTGGCGTCATTAGGTATGTCAACCGATACGCCCAGACCTTTGCAAGTGATGTATGCCACAAATTCTCCGCCCTCCAATGGCAGTTGGGCGTTCTTGACGGAGTCAACTTTGATTAGGGATTTGTTGATCTTCACGACCATAACCTCTTTTAATTGTGGCACGCCTTTGTAAGTGCCCCTCTGGCCTTGCACCGTGATTTCGTCTCCAGATTCTATTCCAAGTGTTTTAAACTTCCTTCGTTCGGCTTTTTTATTCAATGTGCCATATATGTAAAGGCTGCCTGTGGCATCCTTGAGCCAGTAGTTACCCCATTCCTCATTCTCTATTTTACCGACAACACCAGTTACCATATAGGTTTTGCCATCAATACCGGTGTTAACCTCGTTGCATGTGGCTGGCTTGGGCTTGGGCAATCCTTGCATCACATTCAGGTGTTGCTTCTGGTCTCCACATGTGACAATCAAGTCAGCGAGGTGCCCGTCCAAAGATTTGGGCGAGGTGAAAGTAACCTTTGTTTTGCCAGCGCTTCCTTTAATGGGCGACACGTTTAGCCATTTGGTGGTGCCAGTTGTGTCAATGCTCCACTCGTCGTTGGCATTGATGGTGATAGTTGTGGAGCCACCGTCCTGCGGAATAGTCACGTAAGAAGTTGAGAGCTGAACCTTTGACAGCCCAAAGTTATAGTCCACATCGTTGCATCCTGCTATCAGGATGAGCAGGGCCACAAATGACGGTATGATATATTTTAATTTCATGTTAATTTGGCGTTTTATTAGTTGAACATGTACTTAATACCCACAGATGCGTACCAGCATTGGCCGAGATTATGGTTGGGAGCCCATGTCTTAGCATTTTTATTTATGGCAGTGGGAGTGGAGAATGTGGCATAGCCATCGGCATCCACGCCCTCGTACTTCAATATACGTGGGTCGCCCGCGATTTCAGGATTGAAAATTTTGGCCACGCCCCAACTTGAGTTGAAGAAGTTGAGCACGTTTTTCATGTCAAAGCTGAGCTGCAGCAAGTGCTTGGTTTGTCCTACATTTACCTTGAAATCGTGCTTGTAACCGAGATCGATACGGTGAACCCATGGAGAGTATAAGCTGTATGCCTCAGTATATTCGCCCTGGTGATTTTTCAGATAGCTATTGTTATGAACGTAGTCCATGAAACGGGTCTTGTCGTCTTCAGATACAAAACGGAACTGTTTGTCAGCCACTTGCTGGTCTGTTGGGATGTAAATGGCGTCATAGTTGTATCCGTCACCGTTCATGTCGTTCACTGTCATGAACGAGTAGTTGTATGTGCCGCGTCGACCCTCGTAAATGAAGCTGTAATGGTTTCCACTCTTGTCGTTTATGTTAAGCGAAGCGATTAGGCGATCGGGTGTCACGTCTTGTGCGTTGTGCAGTCTCACGAAGTTAGGTCCGGTCACCGTGGACATATAGTTCAACACTGATGACGCGTTGGCTCCTGGCAGGCTCGTTAACTCTTTGGCAGCCGTGTGTGTGTAGGCCATCATAAGTTCCATCCAATCGAATGGACGTGCGTTCACGCTCAGGTTAAACATCCATCCATATCCTTTTTGTGTATTCTCGAGCATGTATGCGGGGCTGTTCACGGCAAAACCAACAGGGTAGATAGGGCGGTTGTCCGCGCCATTGAAGCGTGCGAAGCCACCCACATAGGGAACGCTCCAGTCTCTTAATACGGCGGAGTAGATATTTTTGTTGAGAATGCCCTCTACCGTCACGTTCAATGGGAATGACACGGGGATGGCGTAATCGACAGCCAACGAGGTTTTCCAAATCTGCGGCATCTTGAATTTTGGGTTGACGCCGCATATGGAGCGAGGCACGGTACCTTTTGTTGGGTCTATTGTCATGGGATAGCCCAATTCTTTAAGTTTGCCCTGTAGCGCTGCGACAGTGGGCTTGCCATTGGCGTCTGTTACCAATCCGCCAGCGAAAGTGTCCATGCTGAAGCCCATTTTCTTGGCCTCGGCAGCGTTGATTTGAGCTTGGTATTGTACCATGCCGCTGTTGGTTGGCATGTTGGTGAAGAACACCAAGGGCAGGCGACCGCAGAACAAGCCCGTACCGCCACGCACTTTCAAGCGCTCGTTGCCGAGCACGTCATAGGTGAAACCTACGCGCGGGGATAGCGTCACGTTGTTATCAGGCCATTTGCCGGTATCAATGTGCTGACCAAAGTAGTCAAGTTTCTTGATGGCATTGTTGGTCATCAGGTTGGAGTTGTCAAAGAACATGCCGTCCATGCGCAGGCCGTAGGTCAGTTTGAACTTGTCGGTGGCTTGCCATTCGTCTTGCACGTATACGCCCAACTTGTTATAGATAACACGTGCCGCTGGCGAAGATTCGCCATTGTATCCATATGTAAGGTTCACGATCTCGGGAGCGGCGCCATTCAAGAAATCATCCAATGTTTTATAACGGTAGTAGCCAGTTCCGCTACGCATGTATTGGTTGTCGGCCATTTGATGCTCGTAGCTCAATCCGGCCATGATCTTGTGGTTGCCAGTGTAATAGGTAATATCGTCTTTTGCGTTCCAGACGTTGTTGTGTACCGCGTTGTTCCATGTAAAGAGCTCGTACCCCAAAGCCATATAGTTCACGCCCTTGCCATCAAGTATGTCAATGAATGGGAACTCCGACGAGTTGGAATAGCGTACGTCATCGAGTTTGGAGTAAGTTGCGAGAAATTGGTTGGAGAGGTTGTTGTTAATTCTGCTGTTCAGGTCTAACGATATGGTTTTTACGATACCGTCTTTTGCATACATTGTATTGGCGAATGACATGGCATATTGTGAGAGTCGGGCGTAGGGCGATCTCGAGCCTCCATCCATCGAGGATGCGTTGGGTGCGCTCCATTGACGGTTCTTGGTGTAGTTGTAACGCAGGGCCAAGTGGTTCATGGTGTTGATATTCCAGTCCAATCGAGCCAAAATTTTATAGTTTGATTCTTCGCCCGGAAAACTACTGTATGACCCTGTGTCGTAGCCGTATTTGTCTTTCACAAATTTGGAAACGGTCTCCAAATCTTTCACCGTGGTGCGCGACTGATAGTTGTCTGCGTCCATAACGCCATTTTCAGAGGCTCGCCAGCGATTGGCCACCTTGGGTGTTTCAACCATTTCTCCATTGAGGAAGAAGAAGAGTTTGTCTTTCATAATGGGGCCGCCAAGCGTGAAACCATAAGTGGTGCTGCGGTCTTTCTCCCTTGCGCCGAGTATCTGGGTGTTATTGATGGCGTCGCCACGCATTTGCTCATTGCGGTGATAGGTATAGGCTGTGCCTTTGAACGTGTTGGTACCAGACTTGGTAATGGCGTTCACGCCGCCACCTATAAAGTTGGTTTGTCGCACGTCAAACGGCGATACCACCACTTGCATCTCCTCAATGGCGTCGATGGAGATGGGATTGCCGCCACCGGGCAGTGCGCTCGACAGGCCGAAGTTGTTGTTAAAGTCGGCTCCATCCACGGTGAAGTTCGCCGTGCGACCATCCGTTCCGCCGAAGCTCATGCCGTTGCCGCCATAAGGTGAAAGCCGCGTGAAGTCGGTAATGCTACGGCTCACGGTGGGCATGTTTTGCATCATCGTGTTTGAGATGTTGGTCGAGGCGCCTGTCTTCTCTGTGGTAAACTTGGTGCCCTTAGCCGAAATCACCACCTCGCCGAGCTGCTTTGCGTCTTCTGTGAGTGACACGTTCAGCCTGTACGTTTGTGCCAACTGGAGCGTAATGTCCTTCACTTCTTTGGTTTGATAGCCGATGTACGATATTTTCACTTCGTACGGGCCGCCCACGCGCATACCGTTGATGGTAAACATACCTTTGGTATTGGTGACGGCCATGTATCGCGTGCCCGACGGTGTGTGCACGGCCTCAACGGTAGCGCCGATTACACCTTCGTTATCGGCCGTAACCTTGCCATTAATACCGGATGTTGTGATCTGCGCCATGGCCGATGTGGTGAACATCAATACCATTGCCACCAGAAATAACAATCTCTTCTGCATAAGATTTATAAATTTTAAATTAAATAATGTTGAGGTATTTCCCAATAATACCTTGTGAGTGCAAAATTAATAAAAAAGATTCTTTCGAATGTTACAAAATTATTAAAATATGAACATTTTTCGCATGAATCACCAAAAACTCGCAATAAATAATATAAAAATAAAAATATGTTGATTTATACCTTATTAAAATGTAGCTTCATAAATAAATCATGGAGGAGAGGACGCATGGTGTTGCAGGGGGACTATGGAGCTGCTTGGGGGTGTCGAAAAAGTCAGGCAAGTTGGATTTCTCATGCCAATCCAACCGCCTGCTTTCCTCTCTTTCAATGGATTTCTGTGTTTGTGTACTGTCACGGCTCTTTCATTTAAGGGCGATGTTGTTGAACGATGAATGAAGCGAATGAAAGAGCCGTGGTGCATGGCAATGTTTTTTTTGACCTGTTAATACTTCCAAAAGATACAATTCCATCGTTAGGCGCAGAGGTATTATAGGTTTCTGATATTGCCATACTTTTATCTGTTTTTTACAAACTTGTCATAATCTTTGCCTACAATCATTCGTTTTTTTGCAACGTAACGTGGACTTATCAGGTCTCTGTCTGCTTTATACCATTTTGTTCTCATTCCTACGATGTGGAATAAAATCTGACAAACATTGTCAGTCATGAATGGTTTATCTTTTGATTCTCTTATGCTTTTAACCAAATTGGGGTATTTTTCCATAAACGGATTTGAGAACCAAATGACAAAAGGCACTTCGTATTGATACTTTACTAAGTTGGGGGTAACTCCGCTACTTCCTGCGTTTCTTCCTTTTGAATCTCTGTAATCGTATATCTCGTCTCCATGGTCTGAGAAATAAATCATGACGGTGTTCTTGTCGGCATACCTTTCAACTATCTTCTTGATGACATAATCGTTATAAGAGGTAGCGTTGTCATATTCTGCGACATCCTGCTTTTTATCTTTTGTCATGTAGCTTTCATCGCGATTTATATCCTTGTAAGAGAATTTTGAGAAATATTTGGTATGCGGATACCTGTCGCTCGCACCGACATGTTGCCCTAAAAGATGGAAAATCAAAAGGTTTTTCTTTTCTAATCTGCTTGCTTTGCTCTTAAAGAAATCATCTACCAATTCGCCATCGTACAAGAAATTTTTATCCGACGTGTAAGAGTATGCGTACTTTTGTATTTCTTTATTATAGATAAAAGAATTAACCGAGAAGGTATAGAACGCATTTTTGTTATAATCTCTTTGAATGTCCCACATTGTAACTTGATAACCTGCTTTTTTAAAAAGAATGGGGAAATAAGGAGTTTGGCACCATTCTTCGCCGTCGCTTAAGCTATTACAACAAAATGTGTTTTTCTCTACTAAGGTCGTCGAATTAAATGGCGCCACGACATCACTAAATGCCACAAGGTTACCTTTTTTTTGCTCTGCGTCCATGAATGGAGTTGTCTTCAATTTATATCCATAAAGTGAGGCGTGTGATTTTATGAAAGATTCTCCAAGTATATAAATAATATTTATAGAATCGTTTATTTCATCAGTTACAGGCTGACGGTAAGTGTCTTTGGCTAAATTTACAGCTGTTTTTATTTCATTTTTAGTTGCGTTGAGAGCATGGGTACAATAAACAATCGACGTAAACGAATCCATGGGGAATGGAAGGTTTTCTGTTACCCATTTTTCAAAATCCGCATAAGTCTGACATTGACACAACGTATAATATATTTTGGTGTTGTATATTCCTGTTAAAACCAAGAAAGCTGAAAGACTGCCAAGTATGGTGGTTGTATATCTTTTTTGTAACCATTCTTTTTCTTTTATCTTTTTCCATTTCTTTTCAAGAAATATGATTAAAACTATGAGGAGTGTAACAGAAATATAAGTTATGAAAGCTCCTTTGGAAAATGCGAAGGCATTGATAAATTCGGCAGATTCTCTTCCGTTGGTTTCTGCAATTAGCTGGAAGATAAGAGGGGAGATTTGCGTTCCAACAACCCTCCAAAGGAACATGTTAACCGCAAAGATGGCAATTATTATCAAATAAAACAGGACTTTAATGATTTTATGCTTCCTTGCAATATAAGAAAATATGACAGATAGTAAGAAAGCGAGGCTGTAATATTTTAAATTAGAAGCCCCCTCCCAGTTTAATAATGAATCTTTCAGCGTGTTAAAGACTAAACACGAAGTGAAAATAACAATAAATGGAAATTCATCAAGTATGAAGTTCCCGAATTTAAGAATGGCTCGTAAAAATTTTTCTTTCATTGATTATAATAAGGATGATAAAAACACATTCCGGCTCTCTTTATTATGTGGCAGGGTATGTCTTAGGTGTGAATGTTTTGTTTATGCTTTTTTGTCATCGATTTGAAGTTTTGAGATTGCCTTTTTTATAGTCGCTCCGTCTGATGTGCAATGTGCCGCAAAGGTACTGTTTTTGTTCGGCTGCAAGTTAAAACCGCAATATCTTTTAATGTTTCCATACGGCTCTTTCATTTAAGGCAATATCGCTGAGCAACGAATGAAACAACTGAAACGAATGGACTGAGCAAGACAGTGAACGCCGCGTTCATTGATCCCGACAATCAGATTCGCTTCATTTGTTCAATTCGTTGTTGAAACAAAAGAACATGACTGTTTTCGCCAACAAGCAACCCATTTAAATAAAAGGGTCGTGACGCGCTGTAGTCCATGCCACTATTGGCAGATTTTTTGCATAGTTGTGCTATTTCGTGTTTTTGCCCAAGTTTTCCACTTCGCGCAGCCACATGGTTGAGACTGCGTCTGAAGGCATGCGCCAGTCGCCACGGGGGCTGAGGCTCACCGAGCCAACTTTTGGACCATCGGGCAGGCAGGAACGCTTGAACTGCTGGCTGAAGAACCGGCGGAAAAACACCTGCATCCAGTGCGCTATGGTTTCCTCGTCATAGTGGGTGGCAAGTACGCGGCCGGCATCGGGCTGGTCTTTCGTTGCGGCTTGGTTGCCAAATGCCTTGCACGCCAGCATGTATATTTTGCGAGGGCCGAAGCCATAGCGTAAGAAATAGAACAAGAAGAAGTCGTGCAACTCGTAGGGCCCCACAATATTCTCTGTTTTTTGTTTAATGTTGCCCTCGTTGTCGGCCGGTGTCAGTTCCGGCGATATTGGGGTTTCCACGATGTCTCGTAGCGTGCGAGCCGTTTTCTCGTCCATGGTTTCGGCCACGTAGCTTACAAGGTGCTGCATCAGCGTCTTGGGCACGGAGCTGTTCAGGGAGTACATGGACATGTGGTCTCCGTTGTAAGTAGTCCAGCCCAACGCCAGCTCTGACAGGTCACCAGTGCCTATCACCAATCCATTCATCTTGTTGGCCAAATCCATTAATATCTGCGTGCGCTCTCGAGCTTGTGCGTTTTCGTATGTGGCGTCGTGCACGTTGGCGTCTTGCCCAATGTCCTCAAAATGTTGTGTCACGCTCTTGGTTATGTCTATCTCGCGTGTGGTTATACCCAATTGGCTCATCAATGTCGTGGCGTTGTTGTATGTGCGGCCTGTGGTGCCAAACCCAGGCATTGTCACGCCAATGATGTCTTTGCGGTTTCGGCCCAGCTCGTCAAATGCCTTGACACAGGCCAAGAGTGCCATGGTGGAATCCAAACCGCCACTCACGCCGATAATTACGGTCTTGCAGCCAGTGTGCCTAAGCCGTTGTTGCAATCCCATCATTTGGATGTTCATGATCTCGTCGCATGCTTTTTTCATGTGCTGGGTGTTGGGTACGAAAGGATGCGGGTCCACATAGCGATCCAAGGTGAACTCTCGCGGCAATGTCATCTCCATGTCTATGAAGTCCACTTCCTCGCGTATCATCACTCGTTGGGCGTTTGTGAAGGTGGTGTTGTTTCGTCGCTCGCCGCGTAGTCGCTCCACGTCTACCTCTGCCACCTGCATGGTGCTCTCAATGGCAAATCGCTTGCCAATGGCCAATGGTGTTCCGTTCTCGTAGATAAGGGCGGTTCCGCCAAAGACCACGTCTTGTGTGCTCTCTCCGTATCCGGCGCTGCTGTACACGTATCCAGTGATGGTGCGCGCGCTCTGCTGTGCCACGAGGCTCTTTAGGTAGGCGTGCTTGCCAGCCTGCTCGGTGCTTGCCGATAGGTTGAAGATGAGTTCGGCCCCCGCCAGGGCCAAGTTGTTGCTGGGTGGCGCCGGCGCCCACACATCCTCGCAAAGTTCCACGCCAAACACCGCTCCGTCGCATGTGCGAAACAGTTGTGGGTCTGATGACACCCTGATTACGCTGCCCGCGAAGTGCAGGGTGGTGGGGCGCAACACCTGTGAGGAGGCAAACCAACGCTTCTCGTAAAACTCGTTGTAGTTGGGCAGGTAGGTCTTGGGCACGATGCCCAATATTTTGCCTTTCTGCATCACAACCGCGCAGTTTAGCAACAGGTCTCCGGCCACGACGGGCAGTCCCACGATAGAGATGATGTTGAGGTGTCGCGTGAAATCGAGCAACTGCATCACGCCGTTTTCTGCCGCGTCCAACAAGAATTGCTGTCTGAAAAGATCCTGGCAGGTATAGCCGGTGATACACAGTTCTGGAAACACGATTATCTCCACTCCTTTACCTTCGGCCTGGGCGATAAGCGACTCTATTTCCACCACGTTTTGTTGACAATCGGCCACCTTGATTGTTGGCACGGCCGCTGCCACTTTGATGAATCCATATTTCATAATGCCTTCACGTTTGTTGCTTCGTAGGTTACAAGATGTTGTTTATGTTCTCATAGTGAGCATCTTGGGTATGTATGTTATTAACTTTCATGCAAATATAGCTAATCTTTGTTAACTAACAAATAATAACTCGTTATTTTTCTTTTTTATGTCTGATTATTAATGTATTCTTCTTGCATGGCATGCCGCGCGTTTTATGCTTTTTTTTCACATGTAAAAATCGATACGGTTTTCACGATGGCCATGCCGTGGCATATCCCGATGGTGGTGAAAGCGCGAATCTCCGATATGCCCCAGAATTAATCTTAAAGATGGCAAGACGCAACCACGCATGAACGCACACATTGTTTTGGCGGCAAAATCATTGACCCCATCTTGATGTTTTGGCATGGCAAACAAACTCAAAAACCTTGTATTTTTTTTATGACCGGTCCATGTCAAGATTTCATCAGTGTCTCGAAAATAATAATTGGGCGCATAGGGCGCCTGTTGGTTCGCGTCCAATCTCAGAATGCGGCGTCCATGGGCACGCCCCCAAGTGGGTCGTCGTCTTGGTTGAGTCGCGAGCTGATAATCTCCCCTCCGCCGAGATTGGAGGGCAAAGGAGCCAGCATGGCGTCCTCTGGGTTCGCAAATCGCGTGTACTGCCCTTGGAAAGCCAGCAGCACGTCGCCCGTCGCGCCCTTGCGATGCTTGGCGATAATGATTTGCGCCTTGCCCCGCAAGTCGTTACCCTTGTCGTCCTCATAAATGTGATAATACTCTGGCCGGTGCACGAAGAGCACCATGTCGGCGTCTTGCTCTATGGCTCCCGACTCCCTAAGGTCGCTCAGTTGGGGGCGTTTGCCCTCCAGCCCCTCTCGGTTTTCCACCGTTCGGTTCAGCTGCGAGAGAGCGAGGATGGGTATGTCCAGTTCCTTGGCCAAGCCTTTGAGCGAGCGCGATATCGTTGACACCTCCTCCTGACGGTTGCCAAACCGCATGCCGTTGGCGTTCATCAGCTGCAAGTAGTCTATCATGATCACCTGCACGCCTTTCTCCCTTACGAGTCGTCTGGCCTTGGTGCGAAGCTCAAAGATGGACATGCCCGGTGTGTCATCTATATAGACGGGCGCGCCTGTTAGCTTGGCCAGGTTCTTGTCCAAGCGTTCCCACTCGTCGCGGGCAAGCTGCCCGTTCATTATTTTTTTGCCCTCTATCTCGCAGACGTTGGATATGAGGCGGTTCACAAGCTGTACGTTGTTCATCTCCAGAGAGAAGAAAGCGATGGGAGTTTTGTATTCCACGGCTATGTTTTTGGCGATAGATAGCGCAAACGATGTTTTACCCATGGCAGGTCGCCCGGCAATGATTACCAAATCGCTTTTCTGCCATCCAGAGGTCAAGTCGTCCAGTTTGGTAAACCCCGATGGCACTCCCGTCAGTCCATCGGATGTGGCCGAGGCTTTCTGGATTATTTCCACGGCCTGCCTGATGACCGGGTCTATCTGCGTGTACGCTTGAGACATGTTTTTTTGCGACAGCTCGAAGAGCTTGCCCTCGGTCTCTTGCATCAGTTCGTCCACGTCTACCGTGACGTCGAAAGCCTTGGTCTCCACCATGCTCGCGAATGAGATGAGCTGACGTGCCAAGTATTTTTGCTGTAAAATCTTGGCGTGATATTCTATGTGCGCCGACGATGCCACACGCGAAGCGAGGTCCACCACGTATGACGCGCCGCCAACTTCCTCGAGCGTTCCCTCCTTTTGCAACTCGTTGGTCACGGTCATGATATCCACCGGACTTTCGTTCATGTTCAGCGTTTGTATGGCGGTGAATATCTTTTGATGTATTGGCTCGTAAAATGTTTCAGACCTAAGGGTCTCGGCCACCACCGAGAAGGCGTCCTTGTCTATCATCAACGCTCCCAGCACCACCTTTTCCACGTCGGTGGCTTGAGGCTGTAAATGAGCGAAAGTGGGGTCTATGGGTGCGGTCGATTTGCGAGTGGACTTGCCTGTACGGCTATTGTTGCTATTTTGTGGCATGATTGTTTTATTGGTGTGGCAAATTTACAAAAAATAGTTCAATGTAGGCCTTAAAGCATGAAAAAAAGCGAATTTCGGTATGTAGCCCCGCAAAAAAAACGTAATTTTGTGACAGATGGAAAAATGTAGTATTTTAATAGATGATACCTAACACTTGCTGTCATACCTATTTATATAACGCTAATATCACATTGCCATGCTTGTATATCCTTGTGCGAAAATAAATTTAGGCCTGAATGTCATCTCCAAGCGAGATGATGGCTACCATAATCTTGAAACCGTTTTTTATCCTGTCCCACTATGCGACGTGCTGGAGGTGCACCCTATAGCCGGGGCTTCTGCCTCGGTCTCGCCCTGCGACCTTAAGGTTATGGGCGGCAACGTGGATTGTGCCACGGCGGACAACCTTGTGGCGAAGGCTTATGGGTTGTTGGCTGCCCACCACGATTTGCCCCCTGTGCAAGCCTTTTTAACCAAGCGCATACCCTCGCAAGCGGGTTTGGGTGGCGGCTCGGCCGATGCCGCCTTTATGATACGCCTGCTGAATGAGCTCTTCCATCTCGACATCAGTCGGCCGGAGATGGAGCGACACGCCGCGCGCTTAGGCTCCGATTGCGCTTTTTTCATCGCCGCCCAACCATCGTTTGCCACGGGTCGCGGTGAAATTTTGGAGCCATTGGATGATCTTTGCGCCAATCTCAAGGGCCATTATATAGGAATTGTCAAACCGGACGTGGCGGTGTCCACGCGCGAGGCCTTTGCCGGCATAGCTTGCCGTCAACCCCGTAAATGCTGTCGGGACATCGCGCGCCAGCCTGTCAGCACATGGAAAGCCGAGCTGTCCAACGATTTTGAGCGCACTGTTTTTCGCGTCCATCCACAATTGGCCACCGTCAAGCGCAAAATGTACGAGTTGGGCGCGGTGTACGCGCAGATGAGTGGCAGTGGCAGCGCGCTCTTCGGCATCTTCGAGAGCGAGCCGTCTGGGTTGGCCGCCTGCTTCCCCGGGTGTTTCACGTTTCAAGGGCAGTTGTGACGTTTGGCTTGGCCTGGGAACTGTTAGCTGTTGTCAATGGGCAAGTGTATATACCCGAACTCATTAATCACGACAACTGCCATGCAGTGACATCGTGGCGTGACATGTCATCTCTCGCGCGAGAAGACTGTGCCGATGTGTAAAAAAACAATCACTAAAACTGTGTTGCGCTAATTGGCTCTTTTAGCGAGGAAAATAAAAGAATCTGCATGCTTTTTAACTTTCTGGAACGCTGCATGAACTTAACATCGTCGCCATTGATACCTATTTGCGGTGTGAACAAGGCCTGTTGCCTTGACCATTCGGCGTTAAACGCGTTGCCATCAATACCCAATCGGAATGTGATTAGGTATTGATGGCAACATGAAAATGATATTTTCGGCTATAAAACGTGGCCTCATCGTTGTATCCTTTTGATTTTTAGTTGGTTGCTAAGCATGCCTCATTTTCGGCGTATTCGCGCCATTTGTCTTTTCGTTTTCAAATAAGCGCGGCGTTTTAGAGTGTTTGTCAGATTTTTTCAAGACAATTATGCCATCCGGTCCACTCAATCGAGTATCATCACCGTCACCCCGCGCGCTGCCTGGGCGCCCATCACGAGCGCTTGCTCTATGTCGGCGGTCTTGGACGGCCCACTGATGAATGTTCCGAAATTATACCGTGGGTCCATGTCTATGCGTTTGTATGCCTCGTGCATGTTGCTCACGATGTTTTGCTTGTCAAGCAGTATGACGAGATATTCCGAGATGAAACACACCGCTCTTTCCTTCATGGTTTGCGGCACCCAGACGCATGCGTTCTCCGCCACCCCGATGGTTCCCTGCACGATGCCCACGTCGGTGTGGTCAAGGTCGGAGGCTTCCGGCACCGTGTCCGGATTTTTTTGCGCTATGCTGATAAATGGCAAATTGGACGCGAACACTTTCGCGTCTGGGTACAAGTTGCGCACCATTTGGTTGAGGTCGTCGGTCTTTCGCGCCTCGACCACTTTGGCGCCCGCCGTTCTTGTGGTCTCCACGAATTTGGCGTAAACGTCCGGATATGTTGTGGCGGCAATCTCCATGTCGGGCATGTCGTATTGCTCGGTGGTGTTTTGGCGTATTTTTTCTAACAAGTCTTCTTTTCTCATAATGTGCGCGTGTGGTTATTTGGCGTGATGTTTTTTCCACCATTCATGGAACGACTCGCCCGCGAACTTGGGCAATGCGTGCCCTATGCCCCATGCGTTGAGCTTGCGCGAGTGCACCATAGAGTCGGGGACATAGTTGGCTATCGGCGCCACTTTCAGCGCCGTGGTGTATAGCGATGGGTGATTGAACAACAAGCTCATGTCCTCCGACATGAGTTTCTTTATCGTGTCGGCCTTGCCTATGCTCTCAAGGTCTTGTCGCCAGTCGTATATTTGCGACCCGGGCTTGAGCATCACGGGGCACACGTTGTCGCAACTCAAGCATAGCGAGCATGCCGATACGTTGTCGCAGTATTTTGCGGGGTCTTTGAGCATGCCCATGTCTATGCCGATGGGCCCGGGAATAAAATAGGTGTAGCTCGCTCCCGTAGACCTGCGATACACCGGGCAGGTGTTCATGCATGCGCCGCATCTGATGCACTTGAGCGTCTCCCAGTGCTTGGCGTTGGCGAGCATTTCGCTCCGTCCGTTGTCCAATAGCACCACGTGCATCTCTCCGCCGGGTCGAGCCTGCCTGAAATGCGACGTGAACGACGTGGTGGGCTGCCCTGTGCCGCTGCGGCACAGCAGGCGTTGGAACACCGCCAAGGAGGCGTAGTCGGGCACCAATTTCTCTATGCCCATGGTCACGATGTGCAGCTTGGGCATGGACGTTGTCATGTCGGCGTTGCCCTCGTTGGTGCATACCACGATGTCGCCGGTCTTGGCCACGCCAAAGTTGGCGCCCGTCAGGCCGGCTTGCGCCTGCATGAACTCGCCGCGCAGGTTCTTGCGTGCGCAATAGGTGAGATAGGTGGGGTCGTCGTTCCCCTTGTCGGCAGAGATGCCACGCTCCTCGAACAGCTTGGCCACCTGTTGCCGGGTGATGTGTATGGCGGGCACGACGATGTGCGCGGGCTTGCTGTGCAGCAGTTGGAGTATGCGCTCCCCGAGGTCGCTCTCCACCACGTCTATGCCGCGTGCCTCAAGGTAAGGGTTCAGTTGGCACTCCTCAGTGAGCATGGACTTGGACTTGACCAGTTTGCTCACCTTGTGGGTCTCGAGTATGCCATACACCATCTCGTTCAGCTCTTGGGCGTCTTGGGCCCAGTGCACGATGACCCCTCGGCTCTCCAACTGTTTGGAGAACATCTCCAGATAGTCGGCCAGATGGGTGATGGTGTGACGTTTGATGGCGGAGGCATGTTCCCGCAACGACTCCCATTCGGGCAGTTGTTGGGCCACGTGGTCTCTGTTGGCGCGCATCAACCAGAAAGTCTGGTCGTGGCGTGAAATTTTCTCAGGGTCTTGCAGCTGTTGCCGCGCCCGTTGTGCGTGTATGGTAGTCAATGTGTGATAGCTTAAAGGCCTTCGGCCAATATTTGTGAAACGTGGATGAATTTGATGTTTTTATGTTGCCGCTTGGCCAGCCCGGCCATGTGCATGAGGCACGAGGAGTCGGGGGCGGTGACATATTCCGCGCCCGTGGCCATGTGCCTGTCTATCTTGTCCGTGCCCATGCGGATAGACACGTCGGCCTCTTCCACGGCGAACATGCCACCAAAACCGCAGCACTCGTCGGGTCGTTCTGGCTGGCGAATGTCAATGCCCTGCTTGAGCTTCAGCAGGTCGATGATTTTGTTGTAAGGTGGAACGTTACGCTCCGAGGGCGACGACAGCCCAAGCTCTCTCACGCCGTGGCAACTGTTGTGCACGCTCACCACGTGGGGAAAACTGCCGGGAAGCGATCTCACCTTCATCACGTCGTGCAGGAACTCCACGATATCCATGGTGTTTCGCGCGCCGGCGCATGTGCGCTCGCCAGTGTTGAGCAGTTTGGGATAGAAATTGCGCACGTAGGCGGCGCACGACGCTGATGGCATGACCACATAGTCCACGCCGTTAAACATGTCGCCATATTTGCGCGCCAACGGCACGGCCATGCGCTCAAAACCAGCGTTGGCCATGGGCTGTCCGCAGCAGGTTTGCCGCTCGGGATACACCACGTCAAGATTTAAATGCCGCAAAAGTTTGTAGGTGGCGATACCCGCTTCGGGGAATAGGGCATCTACATAACAAGGTATAAATAATCCAATCTTCATAATGTTCTTGTTAGAACCGGTAAGCAAATATACCTATTATTTGTGATTAGATAGTTATTTTGGCATTATTTAACCAAAGATTTTACTAACTTTGTGCTTCTGAACGAAACGAAGTATGATAGTTTGTATAGCGGAGAAACCCAGCGTGGCGCGCGACATAGCGCGTATTCTCGGTGCCACGGCATCCAAGGACGGTTACATGGAGGGCAATGGCTACCAAGTGACATGGACTTTTGGGCATCTGTGCGAGTTGAAAGAGCCTAATGACTATCTCACCAATTGGAAGTTTTGGACATTGGCAGCCTTGCCCATGGTGCCGGATAGGTTTGGCATTAAGCTCATACCGGGCGACAGCATAGAGCGTCAGTTCAAAACCATAGAGCGTCTCTATGCCAACGCTGACGAGATAGTGAACTGTGGTGACGCTGGGCAAGAGGGCGAGTTGATACAGCGGTGGGTCATGCAGTTGGCCAAGGCTACGTGCCCGGTCAGGCGGCTATGGATATCCTCAATGACCGACGAGGCCATCAAGGACGGCTTCAAGAACCTTCGGGCACAGGCCGACTATGACAGCCTGTACATGGCGGGGCTGTGCCGCGCCATAGGCGACTGGCTGTTAGGGATGAACGCCACGCGCTTGTATACGCTGATGTACGCTCGCGATCGGCAGGTGCTGTCGGTGGGAAGGGTGCAGACGCCAACGCTCGCGCTCATCGTGAGTAGACAGAAAGAGATAGACCATTTTGTGCCAGAACCCTATTGGGTGCTGTCCACGGTGTATAGAGACACCCTGTTCACGGCCACTCAGGGCAGGTACATGGTCAAGGAGGAGGGTGAGAGAGACCTCGCGCTCATAGACGGCATGCCTTTCACGGTGACTCGCGTGCAAAAAAAACAAGGCAAGGAGCAGCCTCGGCAGTTGTATGACCTGACTTCGTTGCAGGTGGATTGCAACCGCAAATTTGGTTTCTCGGCGGAGTTGACACTCAATTTGATACAAGCGCTTTACGAGAAAAAACTGACCACCTATCCTCGCGTGGACACTCAATATCTCCCTGACGACATCTATCCGCAATGCCCCAATATATTGAATGGCGTGAGCCAAATTAAGGTGTCGGGCAAGAAGCCTTATCTCGACATCATCAAGACATTGGCCATGACGAGTGCCAAGTTGCCCAAGCCGAAACGTGTTTTCGACTCGTCCAAGGTGACAGACCACCACGCCATCATTCCCACGGGTCAGCAAGCGGTGGGTCTGTCGGATATGGAAATGAAGGTGTACGACCTGATTGCCCGTCGCTTTGTGGCCGCGTTCTATCCTGATTGCAAGTTTTCCACCACCACAGTGCTGGGTGTCGTTGACAAGGTGGAACTAAAAGCCACCGGCAAGGAAATTTTGGACGCGGGCTGGCGAGCTGTCTATAGCAAGGATGATGAGCAGGACGAGGACGATGGCAAAAAAGCCAATGAGGAGCGCACGCTGCCCACTTTCGTGAAAGGCGAGACGGGAGAGCACCATCCCACGCTGACCGAGAAGCAGACCACGCCACCCAAACACTACACCGAGGCCACTCTCTTGAGGGCCATGGAGACGGCTGGCAAGTTTGTTGACGACGACGAACTGAGGGCCGCCATGAAGGAAAACGGCATTGGGCGGCCATCGTCGCGAGCTGGAATCATAGAGACACTCTTCAAGCGTCATTACATAAGGAGGGAACGCAAGAACCTTGTGGCCACACCAACGGGTATCCAGTTGATAGACACCATACACGAACGGCTGCTCACAAGTTGTGAGCTGACGGGCATTTGGGAGAAGAAGCTGCGCGACATAGAGCACCATCGATACAGCGCCGAACAGTTTGTCAGCGAACTGAAAGAGCAGGTCTGCAAGATTGTCCAAGACGTGATGCGCGACAGTAGCAACCGACAGATAGCGTGCGCGGAGCCGGAGCCAGCTCCAAAACCCACTGGCTCGGCCAAGAAAAAGACTGTGCGAGGCGTCAAAGCGAGTGGCTCAAAAACATCGAAGAGGCCAGCCAAGACGGTGGGCGAGGGTGGCATGGCGGCTGCGCCGGCGCAAGATGGGCGCGCGGCCAACAAAGAGAGCGTTGGCGAGAGCCTCGCGGCCGCCAAAACCACAAATCCCACTGTCAAGGTGGGCGACGTGTGCCCCAAGTGCGGACAGGGCACGGTCGTCAGGGGCAAGACCGCTTTGGGCTGCTCGCGTTGGCGAGAGGGATGCGATTTTCGCATGCCGTTATAAAATGAAAAGAGCCATGACCGATTGGGGTCATGGCTCTATGTGATATGTCAACTCATGTGCCCAATAAGGTCTCATTGTAGCACAAAGTTCTTGCTTCCTATCATGTTGCCGTCGGCAAAGACGCTCACGCGATAGGTTCCGGCTTGCAAGCTCTCGGTCACCTCGCAATAGAGTGTCACCGGAGTCTCTTTGCCGCCATATTCGACACTGCGCTTCATGGAGCACTCAAGGCTGCGATTTTCATACGCGAAAGTGCCTGCGCCGCCAAGGAGAGCGCCCGTGGGTGTGTTGACGCGCACGTAAACCACTTTGTTGCCACTCTGTGCCGTGACATTTTTAGCCAATACGAAACTCACCTGCAAGGCTTTGGTCTTTTTTATTTTCTTGGTGGGCTTGTTGCGTTTGTCCAGACCCGTAAGGTCTATACCGACGGCGTCGAGCTGCGCGGCGATGGCCACTTTCTCGGAAAGGCTCTTTTTCTCGGTGTTGAGACCGGCTATTTGTTTGTTGGCTTCCTCGTATTTCCCCTTTATACGCGTGTTCTCTGCCGTGAGGTTTTGGTTGAGACGGTTCAAAGAATCTATCTCGATGACATAGCTGCGCAGTACCGACCTGACCGTGGCCAACTCTTTTTTGAGCCGCGCTATCTCCCGGGCGTCGGTGCTTTTGGTTTGCCGAAGCTCTTGCAGCAGGCGCTGCGTCTTCTCCTGTTCTTGGGTCAGTTGGGCAATGATGGAGTCGTTGTTGATTTGTGTTTTCATCTCGCTGTATTGCATAGCGAACTGTTCATATTGGTTCTCCATCTCTTTCTTGTCCATCTCGGCCAACTCTACCATCTGTTGTTTTTCTTGTTGTTGCTTGTCGCGGTCAATGAAAAGCCACACGATGGCGCCCGAGAGGAGCGCGATAATCAATATGATAGGAATGAGAATCTTCTTTTTCATTGTTGTAAATTTGCGTGAGTTCGTCACTATGCGAAGCATTGGTTTTTGGCGAAATCACATTGTTGGAATGTGTAAATGTTATTTAATCGTCGTGCAAATTTAAGTTTTTTATCGTAAAACACAATGTTTTTTTACAGTCGCAGGCTTTTGCAATACACTTAATTTAGACAATATTAATATATTTTATGGCATGGGCGCGGAATATCTATCTTTGCGGCGCGATCTCCAATTGTTATTTGGGAGATGTGCGCGAACGATTTTTTTTGTGGGCTTGGGCTATATGATGGTACGATGTGTCATTGCTGACAGATGTGCTTCTTGACATGCGTGGACACGCGCTCGGGTTATCCGTCAAAGGAAAAGTTTAGCCCATCTGGCAGTTCTTGCCAAGACGCAGAGTTCACCATCAAGCATGATATGGATGCCGCGTCGCGCAAATGCGACGTTGGAATTTCGCGTTTCTTTTGTGCGTGAAAGTTTGGGTGTTTCCGTCTTTTTTTGTACTTTTGGGTGTTTCCACGTCGCTTTAATCGCGAAATATGGACAAATCAGCGAGCGTGTGGAATTTTAACGCTGCAAAGACGAAAAATAAAGCAAATGATACACGGAGTTAATTTTATCGCCATCGACTTTGAGACAGCCACTCGTAGCCATGCCTCCATCTGTGAGGCGGGTATCTGCGTGGTGCGCGACGGCGAGGTTGCGGAGACCCGTTCATGGTTGGTGCAACCACAAGACAACTGGTATGACTATTGGAACATACGCATACACGGCATCACTCCGCAAGACACAGAGTGCTCTCCTGATTTTCCTGCCGTGTGGGCCGAGATAGAAAAATACCTTGATGATAGTCCTGTGCTTATTGCTCACAACGCCGCTTTCGACATCAGTTGTATCCGACAATCGCTCGAATGTTATGGGTTGCCCAAGCCTGCCGTTTCTTATTATTGCTCGTTGCGAGCCGCTCGCCGCATTTATCGCTATCCTTGCAACAAGTTAGACTATCTCTGTCAGGTTTTCGGGATACCTTGTGAGTGTCACCATCGGGCCGGGGCCGACGCCGAGATGTGTGCCCGTCTTTTCTTGCGCGAGATGCAAGACGCTGGCGCGGTGCGCCTCACCGACATGCGTGGATGCGACGGAGCGCTTTGATTGAGCCTGCCATGCTATGCGAATGATGGGGCGAGGGCTTGTGGCGAAAGCCCCTTTTGCTCAATGTCGTCGCGCTTCTTGGATAAATTTCTCAGCCTTTTCAAGGTCCGTCGGGGTATCAATGCCAATGGTTTCCACGTTGGTCAGTCCCACTTTGACGCGATAGCCGTTTTGCAACCAGCGCAGTTGCTCCAAGCTTTCAGCCTTTTCAAGTGGCGACATTGGCAGTTGGGTAATCTCTGCCAGCACCGTGCGGCGGTAGGCGTAAATGCCGAGATGTTTCAAAAATGGGTATCGCCCGAGCCATGCCTCACGCTCCGCGCCCCTCACAAATGGTATGGGCGAACGTGAGAAATATAGCGCGAACCCATTGACATCCGTCACAATCTTGGGCGAGTTGGGATTTTCCACCGCCTCCATGCTTTCAAAACGCTTGCCTATGGTGGCTATCTGCGTGCCCGGGTCGTCAAATAAACGGCATACGGTTTCAATCTGCGAGGTCTGTATGAACGGCTCGTCTCCTTGTACGTTGACCACTACGTCGGCTTTGGTTCCAATCTTTTCCACCGCCTCTTGTATTCGGTCGGTGCCACTTTTATGGTCGGCGCGTGTCATCACGACCTTTCCTCCGAAAGCTTTGACGGTATCATATATGCGCTCGTCGTCGGTTGCCACCCATGTGTCCTCGACCACTTGCAAAACCCTTTCGTACACATGTTGTATCACAGGCCGGCCGGCAAGCGTGGCCAAAGGCTTGCCCTTGAAACGCGAAGAGCCGTAGCGAGCCGGAATAATAGCGATGGTTTTCATTCTCATTCGTATTTAATTCTTTACAAAATTACGAATTTTTACCCATCCCCGGATATTTAATAATGTTAAATAGTTAGTTTAATGCCTTAAATATCCCACCCTAAACTATCTAATTCAATTATTATTACTATCTTTGAAATTGAATTTAACATATACCATTGATAGTGAAAAATCTGATATTATCTTTATTATTCATAGCCTTATCTCTCAATGACTTCGCGCAAAAGATAACTTTGGGCTCTTGTCGAGTGGAAGAGATGGGCGTCAAGGGCGTTTACAAAGGTCAGATGGTTTCAAACAAGCCACAAGGCAAGGGTAATGTCATTTTTGACAATGGAAATACATACGAGGGTGATTTTGTCAAAGGCAAACGCAATGGTTATGGCACCTACACCTTTGCCGACGGTGAGAAATACGAGGGCCAATGGCTGCTTAACCAGCAGCATGGCAAAGGGACCTATTATTTCAGCAATAACAATAAATACGTGGGGCTGTGGTTTCGCGACTATCAGCAGGGGCATGGCGTCATGTATTACTTCAATGGCGACAAGTACGATGGCAACTGGTTTCATGACATGCGCCAGGGAAAGGGCAGGTATACATATTCCAACGGAGCCTACTATGACGGCCAGTGGAAAGAGGACAAAAAGCAAGGCCGAGGCATTTTCGATTGGGGAGACGGCACCATTTACGAAGGGGAGTGGGACAACAACCAACGGTCGGGCTATGGCGTAAACAAATATGCGGACGGCGATGTGTACAAAGGACAGTGGCAAAACGACATACAGCAGGGCAGGGGCATCTACGTTTTCCAGAACGGAGACCGTTACGAGGGCGATTATGACCAAGGCGAGCGCACTGGAGAGGGCATTTTCAAATATGCCAACGGCGATCGATACACGGGCCATTTCGCCGAGGGCGCGCGCCAAGGCATGGGCACTTTCGTATGGGCCAATGGCGACAAGTACGAGGGACAGTGGAAAAACGACTTGCAAAACGGTCGCGGCAAGCTCACCAAGAAGAACGGCGATGTCTTTGATGGGGATTTTGTCAATGGCAAAATAGACGGCGAGGTCATCATCCATTACGCTGACGGGACGCGGTTTAAGGGCATTTACAAAAATGGCATGCGCAATGGCAAGGCCATCGAGGAACTCAAAGATGGCAAGCGTTTTGAGGGAACCTACGTCAACAACGTTCGCGACGGTCGTTTCGTGGAGAAAGATCGCAATGGCCGGGTCGTCTTCACGGGGCATTACGAAAGTGGCCGTCGATTTAATGACAACTAATAATTTATGCGATATGATAATTGACACCATCCAAAATCTTGAAAAATACGTAGCACTAAACCCGCGTATTCAACATGTGGTTAGCTTTTTGAGAAACAACCATTGGGAAGATGTCGCCGATGGCAAGCATGCCATCTCCGGCAACGATGTGTTTGTCAACGTGATGACACAAGATGGCAAGACGCTCCAACAAGCGCCCATGGAGTGTCACAAAGAGATGATAGACGTGCAAGTGCCCATCAACACGGCCGAGACTTACGGTTACATTCCCGCCGCCGAATTGCCAGAGTCTCCATTTGACACGGCCAAGGACATCGCGCTCATACCCGGCGTCGAGGCGCAAACTTTCGTGACCGCGCGCCCGGGGCAGTTTGTCATCTTTATGCCTCAAGATGGCCACGCGCCGGGCATTACTGATCAACCCACGCTCAGGAAAGCCATTTTCAAAGTTAGGAGATAGCCTTTATATACACTTTAAAACACTATTTGCACGATGGAAACAAAACGAAACGTGCCCAAAACAGAGACCGACAAGACACAAAAGTCTTGCGAGCGTTCCGCCGCCAAGCATATAGGCATGGTGGCTCATGACCCTTATTTGGAACCCTATGAAAATGCCATACGCGGCCGTTACGACCATGCGTCGTGGAAAATAGCCCAGCTCACCGGGCAGGGCAAGCGCTCACTGTCCGACTTTGCCAATGGTTACGATTATTTTGGCTTGCACCATCTCAAGGATGGCAGATGGGTATTTCGCGAGTGGGCGCCCAACGCCACGGCAATTTTCTTGGTTGGTGATTTCAACGGCTGGACCGAGAGCGACGCATATAGTTGCGCGCGAACAGGCACGTTGGGCCATTGGGAACTCACCATGCCTGCCCATGCCATGAAGCACGGCGACCTCTACAAATTGCACGTGAAGTGGAATGGAGGCGAGGGTGAGCGCATACCGGCATGGACGCGACGCGTGGTGCAAGACGAAAGGACCAAGATTTTCTCCGCGCAGGTTTGGGCACCGTCCAAGCCTTACGTATGGAAGAAAAAGACGTTTCGCCCCCAAAAAAGCCCGTTGCTCATCTACGAGTGCCATGTCGGCATGGCGCAGGATGCCGAGAAAGTGGGCACCTACACCGAGTTCAAGGACAACGTGCTGCCTCGCGTGGCTCGCGACGGCTACAATTGCATACAGATCATGGCCATACAAGAGCATCCATACTATGGCAGCTTTGGCTATCACGTCAGCTCGTTCTTCGCCCCATCGAGCAGGTTCGGCACCCCGGAAGAGCTGAAAGCCCTCATAGACGCGGCTCATGGCATGGGCATCGCGGTCGTCATGGACATCGTGCACTCGCACGCCGTGAAGAACGAGGTGGAGGGATTGGGCAATTTTGCCGGCGATCCCAACCAGTATTTCTACCCCGGCGACCGTCGCGAGCATCCGGCTTGGGACAGTCTTTGCTTTGACTATGGCAAGGACGAGGTGCTGCATTTCTTGTTGAGCAATTGCAAATATTGGCTCAGTGAGTTTCACTTTGACGGGTTTCGCTTTGACGGCGTCACCTCAATGCTCTATTACAGCCATGGGCTTGGCGAGGCGTTCGTTAACTATGAAGACTATTTCAATGGGCATCAAGACGACAACGCCATCTGTTACCTCACGTTGGCCAACAAGCTTATACACGAGGTTAATCCACATGCCGTCACCATCGCCGAGGAAGTGAGCGGCATGCCAGGACTGGCGGCCAAGTTCGAGGATGGCGGATATGGGTTCGACTACCGGTTGGCCATGAACATTCCAGACTATTGGATTAAAACCATTAAGGAGAAAAGAGACGAGGACTGGAAACCCAGCAGCATATTTTGGGAGGTTAAGAACCGACGCTCCGACGAGCGTACCATTTCTTATTGCGAGAGCCACGACCAAGCGTTGGTGGGCGACAAGACCATCATTTTCCGTTTGGTGGACGCTGACATGTACTGGCACTTCAAGAAAGGCGACGAGAATGACATGGCGCACCGTGGCATAGCCTTGCACAAGATGATACGCTTGGTGACGGCCGCGGCCATGAACGGTGGTTACCTCAACTTCATGGGCAATGAGTTTGGGCATCCGGAGTGGATAGATTTTCCGCGCGAGGGCAACGGCTGGAGCCACAAATACGCCCGCCGGCAATGGAACTTGGTGGACAACCCAGAGCTTGATTATCACTATCTTGGCGACTTTGACAAGGCCATGCTCGCGGTGATTAAGCAAGAGAAGGGATTTGTTGACACGCCCGTGCAAGAGATCTGGCACAATGATGGCGACCAAGTGCTTGCCTTCATGCGTGGAGACCTCATCTTCGTGTTCAACTTCTCGCCCAACCGTTCGTACACCGACTATGGCTTCTTGGTGCCCGAGGGTTCTTACACCGTGTGTCTAAACACTGACGACAAGGCCTTTGGCGGCAATGGGCTGGCCGATGACAGCGTGGAGCATTTCACCAACCATGACCCACTCTACGCCCCAGACCACAAAGGATGGCTAAAACTGTATATCCCGGCGCGTTCTGCCGTGGTGTTAAAACGCAAATAATCATTTAGAGACAACACTGATGACAACCACTTCCAAGAATGGCGCCGTCATGCCAAGGATGACGTGTGCCGTTCTTTTCTTGATTTTTACGTTCCTGTATCTATACGATTATCAGGCCGACATACTGGCCGTAACCCAACACGTGCTCTCTCATGGCCAAACCAATTACAACCGATTGGTGGGGGCGTTGCTCATCACCGTGGCGCTGTGGATGGCGCAAGTTGGCGTTTATGCCGGCACGAGGCTCAGGGGATACACGCACGCGCTGACCTATTTCCCCTCGTTGTTGTTGCTCGGCATCTTGACAGACATCACGCCAAATATAGGGAGAGAAAGTTATATAGGCCATTGGTGGTGGCTCTTCCCATTGCTTATGGTAGTGTACGCGGGCGCGGTTTGGCTGTGCAAGCAGTTCGAATCGGTGCGCGAGCAAACGGGGGGGGGCAACGCGCTGAGGCATGTTTGGATAAACCTCTTCACGCTCACGGCCTTTTGCCTGATGACATGCGCCATCGGATGCAATGACTATTTGTTGCACTATCGCTCGCGCATGGAGAACGATATGAGGGCCGCTCGCTACGATGAGGCGTCGCAAGTGGGTGTCTACGAAACCAAAACCGATAGCAGCCTGACGTTACTGCGTGTGTGGGCTTTGTCTTGCAAGCGACAGATGGGCGAGCGTCTGTTCGAGCATCCGCTTGTTGGACGGTCGGCCAGCATGCTGCCCAATGGTCGGTCTGTCAGGCTGCTGATGCTGCCGGAAACCGCGCTGTATAGGCATCTTGGAGCTTATGTCAAAGGGTGCGAGTCGCCGATGGACTATCTCGTGAAACTTCATGCCATCGGCCGGGCCACCCCCGCGGCGCACGACTGGTTGTTGTGTGCCTATCTGCTCGAGGGCGACATGGACGCTTTCGCCAACGCCTTGCCTCGCTATTACAATCTCAAGAAGCCTTTGCCAAAGCACTATCGCGAGGCGTTGACGCTCTATGCGCACACGCGCAAGCATCCCAGCGTCGTGTATAAGGACCCGGTGCTCGAGGCCGACTACGAGGACTATCAAGCTCTTTGTCGCGAAACAGCCGACGCGCGATGCCGATATTCGGCGCTGCGCGATAGCTATGGCGGCACTTTCTGGTTTTATTATTATGCGCTCAAGCACCATGACATGTAGCGCGTCATTATTAAATGTTAGAGAAAGCATGATGTTTCTTGAAAAATTTCTCCGGCTTTTAAGCATGTGGTTTTTATTGAAAAAAAAGCCATTAACATGACAGTGTTTGATAAAAACTATTTGGAAAAATATTAACAACAGTGCCTCTGTTTTTCGATTATATTCAAACAAGAACATCGTCGCTCGCAAATACTCGACAAATGGGAGTTTTTCGCAAGTAGCTCATTAGCAAACATCTGCGAGCGTTGCTTCTTGTTTATGTCGAAAAAGTTTTCTCAATGCGCTGCGATTAGGCCTTGTTCGCGTCTCGAACAAGGCCTAATCGCAGCACGTTTAAGTATCGTTCTACACGTGATAACTCACTATTCGCGACGCAATTAGATACCAATGGTGAAATGAATGGTTTTTTAATGGTTTGTCTTGAGCGAGTGGGGCAGAAAAAATTGAGAATTTCTTTCTAAAACGATAGGTTTGAAGCGCACTTTTTTTATGACTATTTTTTGACTTGTATTTCATTTTGTAGCGCGATGACAATGGCTCGAACCTACATTTTTTGTTTATTGTCGGTACGAAAAAGCCATGACGAGCGGTGCGCTGCCATGGCTTGTTACTTGACGGTGCCTTGCCGTGCAAACGGCGCGCGACTACCTTTTACTCAAAATAATACAGAAACTGCACGTCGCCTTTCATAGCTGGCTTGCGCTCGCCCTCTATCTCTATGGCCACGCTGATGGTGGCCTTGCAGATGCCACGCAGATTGTCTACCTTTTTCAGGTCGGCCGAAAGGCGTATCTTGCTACCCGTGATGACGGCGTTTCCAAATCGCATGTTGTCCATGCCGTAGTTCACCATCATTTTCAAATGGTTCACTTCGATAATCTCGCTCCATAGGTGGGGCAGGAGCGACAGGGTGAGATAGCCGTGCGCGATGGTGCTGTGGTAGGCGCTCTCAGTCTTGGCGCGTTCCGTGTCTACATGTATCCATTGATGGTCCAAGGTGGCGTCGGCGAAACTGTTGATGCGTTCTTGGTCCACTTGGAGCCATGATGACTCGCCGAGATGTTTGCCCTCGTAGGCCGCGAGTTCATCAAATGAGTTAATGATAAGTTTTTTCATTTTTGGTGTTTTGCTTCATGAATAGGCTGCGAAGTTACCTTTTTTCTGCCAAATAGGCAAGCGTTTCTTGTCCTTATTCTTCTATAATCTTCGCCGCGCGCTTCCATCCGTCGGCCTGCCGGTAGGCGACCGCGGCGCCCATGGGCACATAGACGGTGGTGTTCTTGTGGACACCATAGCGTCCCAACGAGGGGGGCGTGAGCCATTTCACGTGGAGGTTTCGTGCGTGTACACCTCCAAGAATGGGTGGTGTCGATGTGTTCACGATCAGCGTGGCAGGCAGTCGTATCTCGGCCAACGTGTTTGTGGTGGCTAATGCGTATTGGCCGAGCAGCTGTAGCCGTGAGTCTTCGGGTATGTTGATGCGTGTGAGTGACTTGCAATTGGAAAAGGCGCGCGCGCCAATGTCTGTCACCGTGGCGGGTATATCAATACCCTTCAGGTGCTCACAAAAGCAGAACGCTTGGTTGCCGATGTGCTCAAGGCTTGCCGGGAGCGTTATCGTCTCCAAGTGTGTGCGTGCGATGAGGAAAGCCTTGTCGCCCAACTCGTTGTCTCTTGTGGCATTGTAGCGAGGGTCAGTAGAGCTGTCTATGCGTGGCTCCACGTACTCATCACCACCTTTGACCAGCTTGCAGGCGCCCATGTCAACATGTTTCAGGCCCAACGGCACGCTGTGTTCCACCGATATGTTGCCCGCCGCGTTGACCTCGGTGAAGCGTACCGATGGACGCAGCAGCATGCGCAGCGCCTGTATGTCGGTCGCGTTGAGCGTGCCCGAGAGCGTGAGCCGCTCAATATTGGCCCAGTCGTTGGCGTTGGCTCCGAGCAGCGTGCCGAGCTGTCCGGGCTTGCCCACGTGTATGTTTTCGGTGGCTTTGAGCTTTCTGCTCCACTGGTGTACGCATGCTGTTTGGCTTTTACCGTGGGCCATCGTGAACGTCACGCGTGCCAATCGTCCAAGGTCGGCGTTCCTCTCGGCTTTGAAACAATATTCCAAATATATCACGTCGTTGGCTTTGTGGTTGCCTGCCTTGCGCCTTATGCCCACAAAAGTGAGCCACGGCGCTTCCTTGTCCATGATAATTTCTGGTTGGGTGTTGGTGCGTAAAGTCACGAACACGTTGCCGCCCGTGCCAAGAACATCCACGTGCGAGGCCACTATTTGAAATTGTGGCGACGGCTTTTGCTCAATGTCGAGCTTGTACCGCTTGCTTGCCGTTGCTATTGTCAGCGTGGCCGTTCGGCTCGCAATGTCGCGATTGGGGCTTGCTTTTACCGTTATGGCCGTCTCGTTTTCGTTGGCTTGGGTTGTTGTAGAGCACCAATCCGTGGGTTTCCCATTGGCGTTTTCCGTCTTGACGCTCCAGCCGTTGCCGTTTGCGCGAAGTCGCAATGTCACCTGCCCACCGTCGGCGTCGAAGTTTATGCGCCCAGACTTGATAATTTGCTGAGTGGCCTCGTCCATGATGACGCTTGGCGTTTCGTCTCCGTCGCAACTGGCAAAAAATATACCGGACAGAGCCAAAAGGCATAGGATGAGCAATGTTCTATGTGATTTCATGTCTCGGTTCAATTAAGTATAATATTTGAAAATGTATGATATTCGATGAGTTAGACAAGACAACTTGAGGCTATTTCACTTTTTGGTTAAATAAACGAAAGCGCGCTCCAAAGGTCATGGCTATTTGTCACGCATATCATTATGTCTTGTTGATATTGCCTTTATGGTTTATCACTGTTGTCTTTATGATTTGCGGACTGCGATTTTGGGTTTGTGGCAAACTGTTTGGGCAGGCTCTCTTTGAGCGCGTTGTTTACCGATCCGTGTGCCATGAGAATTTATTTTCTTGTCGCAAACTTATTGGTGAAACTCCACCAAGCCATCCATTGGCGCCTTGATGATACGCCCAAGCCGCATGTTCTCTTCTGCCACAACCTCCGCGAGTTGTTTGTTGAAGGCCAAGGCGATGGACCCGACGAAACCGATAGGCAGCTGTTCGCACAGCTCGTACTGCCTTACGTTGCGGCGCAAGAAGCGTCTGAAGCCATCTTTCACCATCTCTTCGATGTGTGGCTCGTCAATATTCTCCTTGATAAAAGGCGCGAACGACGCCAAGAATCTGTTGGGTGTCTTTTGCCGATAAACCTTGTCTATGATGTCGGCGTTATTCAGTGGGTATCGCTCATGAAACTTGTCTATGATGCGCTGCGGTAGTTGACGTTTCATCACATCGCCCAAAAGGGTTCGCCCGAGCACCGCCCCGCTGCCTTCGTCGCCGAGAATAAACCCAAGGGGAGAGACGTTAGCCGTGATTTTTTCGCCATTGTAGGCGCACGAGTTGCTGCCTGTGCCGAGTATGCACGCGATGCCCGCGGAATGCCCGCAAATGCCTCTTGCCGCGCCAAGCATGTCGCTCGCCACCTCGCAAGTTCCCTCAACGGATAAGCATTGGCGAAGCGCGCGCTCCACCGTGGGTTGTTTTTCCAATGTGCAGCCGGCCCCATAAAAGTGCAGTGAGGTGATGGAGGTAGTCGGGATGCGCGGCAATAACGCCGTGTTTATTTCCGCCTTGATTTCGCCTTCGGTCATTTGGAAAGGGTTTAGACCCTTGGTTCGCACTTGTGTTTTAGTTCCGTCTTGCGCCAACAGGCACCAATCTGTCTTGGTGGAGCCACTGTCCGCGATAAGTATTGCTTTCATACGCTGTCTGTTTTCTATGTTTGTTTTATGCCCTTGGTTTGCTTTCGACAAACCAAGAGAGTGTGTGTGGTGTATCTCTTCCGCGTTTTGGCTTTGCGCCGAATATCTTTTGCCGCTCCCAAGCGAGTCATGACACTCGGCCTGCTACAGGCCAACATATCCCCTCGTCGTATTATCTGTACATTCTGTATTCTCCAACGTAGATCCAACGTCAGTCTCACGGGCGCATTTGGCGTTCTCAAGTTTGGCTGACATCGGCACGACTACACATGCGTCTGCGTGCTCGTGTTTGTTTCATTGATTTTTTTGCGCACAAAGAATGTGGCGCCCATAGTTCCCAAAATGCATGCCATCACCAGCCAAAAGAAATGCTCATAGCCCATCATTTCTTGCAGATAGCCGGCAAACATGCCCGGAACCATCATGCTCATAGCCATAAACGCCGTGCAAATGGCATAGTGGGCGGTTGTAAATTCGCCTTTGGAGAAGTGCATCATATAGAGCATATAGGCAGTGAATCCAAAGCCATAGCCAAACTGCTCGACCGCCACGCACGCACTGATGACTATGATGTTGACGGGGTGGAACATGGCGAGGTACACAAACGTGACGCAGGGCAGCGAGATGCTGGCGGCCATTGGCCATAGCGAACGGCGCAATCCCCACCGCGACGCGGCTATGCCTCCGATAATTCCGCCTATGGTAAGCGCGATGACACCTATGGTGCCATAGACAATTCCCACCGTGTCCGTGTCCAACCCCAGTCCTCCACGCGACGCCGGGTCAAGCAAAAACGGGTTCACCATCTTGAGAAGGAAAGCCTCTGGAAGCCTGTAAAGTAACATGAACGTGATGGCCAACCATACGCCCGACTTGCTGAAATAGGTGTAAAACGTGCGGGCAAACTCGCTTATTACCTCTCTTGCGCTCACCCTTGATTCGTGCCCCATGCGTGGGTCGTCCGCTTGTGGGCGAGGCAGGGCGAACGTATGGTACAGCGTGAGGGCGCAAAACATTACGGCAGTGATGCCCATCGTGATTTGCCACGAGGTGGGAATGTCGCCCGTCGACTTTTCCAATCTGCCGGCAACGTACACCAACACGCCCTGCCCAAAGATGCTGCTGAGCCGATAAAAGGTGCTGCGGATGCCTACGAAGAAACTTTGTTCCTCCTCGTTGGCGGCCAACATGTAGAAGCCGTCGGCCGCTATGTCGTGCGTGGCCGAGGCAAACGCCGTGATGACAAAAAGTATGAGCGTGAGCGTAAACATGCTCACAGGCACTGTTTTGCTGCCTATCAGGGTGGTGTCGGGGTGCGGAACGCTCAGTGTGAGCAGCACGAAGAGCGCGCTCATGAGCACTTGCGTGGTTACAATCCACCATCGTTTGGTACGCAAGATGTCAACGAACGGACTCCAAAGGGGTTTGATGACCCATGGCAGATAGAGCAAACTGGTGAACAATGCCATCTCGCCGTTGGGCACACCCATCCTCGTAAACATGGTCACCGATATGTTGTTCACTATAAAATAAGGTATTCCCTCGGCAAAATAAAGCGTGGGAATCCACAACCAAAGACGTTTGTTCAGTTCGCGATTCACAATTTTCAATTTTCAGTTATTGCCTTTCGGGCTGGTGTTTTATGTTTTTTTCAATTCACAATCAACAATATTCAATTCACGATTATTATTTGTAAACAGTCGCGTCTCCGTCAAAGGTTCAATATTTGAAATCGTGAATTGAAATTGAAGATTGCGAATTACGACCTCTTTTTCATGCGAGCCATCAGTTCCCATGTGCGCAAGCGGTCTTTGTAAAGATTGTTGCGATTGTTTTTCTCTACGCTCAGGTCGCCGTCCGAGTTGTCGTCCCAGCGCCGGCAATTGTATATAGCATCGTATATTCGGCCTATGCGATACTCTCTGCTGATGGCCAAGCCGATAGCGTAGTCCTCGCCATAGCACACGTTGGGCAGCTTGATGTCGCGCAGTACGGGCGTGAAAAACGCCCGCGGCGCGCCAAGCCCATTGATGCGCAAGGCGTTGTTGTGCCCATTCTCGGCTGTCCACTCACGGTGGTCAATCTTGCCCGGTGGCAAGATGTTAAGGTCAATGTCTGTCAATGTGTACGAGCCGATGACCATGGCGCATCTCTCTTGGCGGAAGGTTTCTACAATTTTTTGCAGTGTGTCCGTGCCCGAGTATACATCGTCCGAGTCCAATTGAACGATGAACCGGCCGCACTGCGGATGGCGCGCGGCCATGTTCCAGCTGCCCCCCACGCCGATGTCATTGCGCTCCGGTATGATATGTATCACGCGTGGGTCGTCTTTGTACTCGTCTATCAGTTCGGTGGTGCCATCGGTGGAATGGCAGTTTGGGCCATTCTCCACCACGAAGACATTGTATTTGAAATCGGTTTTTTGGCTCAACGCGCTCTCGATGGCGTCTCGAATGGTGCTCACGCGGTTGAGCGTGGGTATCATGATAGAAGCCTCCACCATGAAGTCGCCCGTGAAGTCCACCTTCTTGCTTACGGGAGGCAAGTACGCCCCCACTTCCTTAAGATGCTCCGTGCAAGCGGCCTCCATCTCTATTTGTGAGTCTCTGTTGCGTGGATTTACATAGTCGAAGAGTTTCTCGCCTGTCTTTCGGGTGTCAAGTTCCACCTCGGAATACAAGAATTCGTTGATGTGCTCTATGCGATGGCGTTGCGACAGTTTCAGTCTCAGGTCGTAAATGCCCGCCGCCGCATAGTCGGCGGTGGTGCGCGCGGCAGCCTCTTTCAACGCTTCGGTGCGAAAAAGGAGCGCGCTGCCGAAGTCGAAATCGTCTCGTAGGCTGCCTGCCTGATAGTCAATGACGGGTGCCTCGGTGCGTTGTCCGTTGACCGACACGTTGTAATGGTCGGCGTAAATCATGCCCGCTCCTGTCATCTCGGCCACTTGCACCATGCGCTCCAAAGCCAGATAGCCCATGCGAATGTATTGTGGTTTGAGATAGAACAGGGTGTACTCGGCTTTGGCCATGTCAGCCATCGTGCGCACGGTCTCGCTCTCGCGCATGGACGTCTCCACGATGGTGATGTCGTTCACTATATCGAGCGCGTTCAGCGCGTTGACGTTTTTGTCGGTCTCTTCGTCGTTGCCCGCAGGCACGAAACAATCTATGAGTTTGGTCATTGTATAGGTATTTTGTATTTGATATTTGCTTATGCTATAATATAAAGGTGTAATTGAAAGCTTGAGCCTACCTTGAAGAGGGCTTGGCATGGGCTTACAGGTCGTCAAAACTAACAGCCTTCTCCACTGGCGTTACCTTTACTTTCTTGTTTTCCCATTTCGCGGCCCGACGCTTTGACTTAGCCGACAGGTTGCCCGTGAGATACTGTTCTATCATCAGCGCTGCCAATGGAGCCGCCAAATCGGCCCCAAAGCCACCATTTTCGACAAACACACTGACGGCGATACGTGGCGAGTTCATCGGCGCGAACCCCATGAAGATGGAGTGGTCGGCCCCCTCGTTCTCGGCCGTTCCGGTTTTGCCGCATATCTTATAAGCCGGTGTGTCTATGCGAGCGGCGGTTCCATGCTTGACGGCCAAGCGCATACCTTGTATGACATAATCGATCGCCCACGGTTTGGCCAAACATTGTCGCGACCGCGCGCGCGTGCCGTCCAAGGGGCTGTCGGCTGTCGACAGATGGATGTGAGGGGTGAAAAAGAACCCTCGGTTGGCTATCATAGCCGCCAAATTGCACAGTTGCAGTGGGGTGGTTGTAACCTCCCCTTGCCCCATGCCCATCCACATCACGGTGGCGCCATTCCAGTTTCGGTGCAGCGCGGAGAGCGAAGCGGCGTTTGGCACATGCCCAGCCACCTCCCCGGGCAAGTCCACGCCGAGCGGCTCTCCCAAACCCATGCTCCGCATGTAGGCGTTCCATCGGTCGATGGCGCCGCGCTTAGTGGGATACACGGCTTTGTTGTCTATCATCTCCTGGAAAGCCTTGCAGAAATAAGCGTTGCAAGAATATCCTAACGCTCCGACCAAGTCGAGCGGCGAGCGATGCGCGTGGCAGCCAATATGAATGCCGCCAAATGTGAAGCCTTTGTCGCAAGGATAAATAGTCTCCGGTTTGAGCGTGCCCTCCGAGAGCATGGCAAGAGCCTGTGCCACCTTGAAAGTGGACCCCGGCGAATACTCTTTTGATATGGCCCGGTTGATGTCTTCGCCCACCCTGTCGGCGCTAACGAGCGCCAAGACGCGGCCCGTGGCTGGCTCTATGGCCACCATGCTTCCCTGTTTGCCGCGTAGAAGTCGCTTGCCCAGAGCCTGAAGTTTGGGGTCGATGGTCAGCGGTCCGTCGGTGGGCAGGCCTTGAGCCAATGCCGCGCAAGCCACGAACGCGCTAAGGATGAGTGTCGTGAAACGTATCATTTGGGTTGTCTTAAAACGGGCTGCGCCTGTTGCTGTTGCCAAACTGGCGCCCACTGCCTCTCTTGTCATTATAGACATATGATTTGCGTGGCCTTTCCTGATTTGGCCACATCGCTGCAAAGATACGATAAATAGACGACAATTGGCGACAATACAGTTGCAAATTACACTATCGTTTAGTGTCGGAGGCAAAAAATGTTGACCGCGCCACTTAGCCAAGACATGACCTCGGTGTCAACATATAGTCACAAAAACATGTCCTTGAAAAATTGACCAAATAGCGGCAAAAAAATTGTTGCCGACCAAAAATTCGGTCATTTTTAGGCTATCATGTTACGGTCAAAACGCCATTGGCGCCTATTGGCGTTACGTTTAAGTACCGATCGTGGCATGAATGTTACCCATTGAGGGTGCGCTTAAGGGCTAATGAGGGTGCGATCAAGGCCCAATGGCGATGGCGTAAGAAAACTATTTTTGCAGCGTTCGCCTCATATTTTTGCAACATATTGAAGCATAGCATTTTATGAAAAACTCAAAATGCGGCCGTATTTGTGCGCGCATGCCTTCTCGCTCGTAAATAAGCCGCTCCCGAAGACCCTTTTGTCAGTTATTTTCAGGGCTTTTTTCTTTGCCCTGGGCTTGGGCTAACGTAAAACGCGGGGCGAATGTTCTGCGCCCATTTGCCCGACCTGATACCGACGGTTTGCCTCGTTCTGCCATTCGTATTTTATTACCGCGCGCGGCAAAGATGAAACCAACCGCTCGCGAACCTGTCCCAACGCGGACGTCGCGCGACGGGTGGCACTATATTAAAGGGTTTCTATATCTTTAACAGTGAGATGATGGCGGTTGGTTAATATTTTATTAATTTTGCAAACATGAGTAAACCTTTGGCGGAAAGGATGCGCCCGACGACCCTCGACGACTATGTGGGGCAAGAGCATGTGGTGGGCAAAGACGCCGCGCTTCGACGCATGGTGGAGGCCGGCCATGTGTCATCGTTCATACTGTGGGGGCCGCCCGGCGTGGGCAAGACCACGTTGGCCCGGATTATAGCTGGCATGCTTAAGGTGCCATTTTTCACGCTGAGCGCGGTGACGAGTGGCGTGAAAGATGTGCGCGAGGTGATAGAGCGTGCCAAACAGGGGCATTTTTTCAACGCGCAATCGCCCATACTGTTCATTGACGAGATACACCGCTTCTCCAAATCGCAGCAAGACTCGCTCTTGGGGGCTGTGGAACGCGGTGTCGTGACGCTGATAGGGGCCACGACGGAAAATCCCTCTTTCGAGGTAATCAGGCCGTTGCTGTCTCGTTGCCAGCTCTATGTGCTCAAGTCGTTAGACAAAGACGGCCTGACGAGGATATTGAGCCGGGCCATCGCCGAGGACGAGGAGCTGAGGCGTCGCGAAATCGACCTCAAGGAGACGGGGGCGATGATGCGATACAGCGGGGGCGACGCTCGCAAGCTGCTCAACATTCTTGACTTGGTGGTGTCGTCCACCACAAGCCATGAGGTGCTGGTTACCGACGAGACGGTAGAGAGGCTTTTGCAATCCAACCCATTGGCTTACGACAAGGACGGAGAGATGCATTATGACATCATTTCGGCCTTTATCAAGAGCATCAGGGGGTCAGACCCCGACGCGGCGCTTTACTGGATGGCGAGGATGATAGAGGGTGGGGAAGACCCGCGGTTCATAGCCCGCCGGTTGGTGATAAGCGCGGCCGAGGACATCGGACTGGCCAACCCCAACGCGTTGTTGTTGGCCAACGCGGCTTTTGACGCTGTCATGAAGATAGGATGGCCCGAGGGGCGCATACCATTGGCCGAGGCCACGGTCTATTTGGCCACCAGCCCGAAAAGCAACTCTGCCTATTTGGCCATCGACGCGGCGATTGACGAGGTGCGTCGCAGCGGCAACCAGCCCGTGCCGATGCCCATCAGGAACGCGCCAACCAAGCTCATGGCCGAACTTGGATACCATGACGGCTACAAATACCCGCACGATTATCCGAACAATTTTACAGAGCAGCAATATCTGCCGGACGCTCTCGTGGACGTGAGATTTTGGCACGCGCAGCATGCGCCGGCCGAGGACAAACTGTACAAGCGCATGACAGACTGTTGGGGCGACCGCTTCAAAGATTGACAATGGCATGGGCTCACCCATCACGCGAATAATCATGGCACACGCCTTGAAACATAAAAGACGACGAAACGAAAAAAAAAAGAGAAATGAAAATTGTAGTATTAGACGGCTATTCAGCCAATCCCGGCGACCTGTCATGGTCGGCGATGGAAAAATTAGGAGACTTGAGGGTGTATCCGCGCACCTCGGAGGACAAGGTGGCGGAATATGCCAAGGATGCCGAAATCATCCTGTTAAACAAAGTGAAGATAACACGCGACACCATCGACAGGCTGCCACGTCTTAAATATATTGGCGTACTCGCCACGGGTTATAACGTGGTGGATGTGGATTACGCCCACGAGCGTGGCATCATCGTGTCCAACATTCCGGCCTACAGCACTGACAGCGTGGTGCAGATGACTTTCGCGCACATACTGAACATTACCAACCAAGTGGGGCATTACGCCAACGAGGTGCGCGATGGCCGATGGAGTGACAGCAAGGACTTTTGTTTTTGGAACACACCCATCATTGAGCTTGCTGACAAAACGATAGGCATTGTGGGGTTGGGCAATATCGGCATGCACGTAGCCACGATAGCCCGCCAGTTTGGCATGGACGTGTTTGCCATGACATCTAAAGAGGCGGCGCAACTACCCGAGGGCATTCAGAAAACCACGTTGGACGGCCTGCTGAGCATATCAGACGTGTTGACATTGCACTGTCCGCTCACGCCCGATACCGACAAGATGATCAACGCCGAGCGATTGGCGCGTATGAAACGCGGCTCCATACTCATCAACACAGGCCGCGGGCAGTTGGTGGATGAGCAGGCCTTGGCCGACGCCTTGGCCGATGGGCACCTCTTGGGCTATGGCGCCGACGTGATGGGCTTGGAGCCACCATCCAAAGACAATCCGTTGCTAAAACAGCCCCACGCCTACTTCACGCCTCACATCGCTTGGGCGTCTATGGAGGCGAGGGCGAGACTGCTCAAGATAGCTGTGGAAAACGTAAACGCCTTTATAGCCGGACAACCTAAAAATGTGGTATGAAATATTCTATCGAGACCCCGATTTCGTTCGCTCGATACAGGTAATCCTTGAGTTGCTCGGAACATTGGCTTTCGCCTTGTCCGGCATAAGGCACGCGGCCGAGAAAAAATACGATTGGTTTGGTGGCTTTGTCTGCGGTTTTTCCGTAGCCATCGGTGGTGGCACGCTTCGCGACATGATGCTTGGCGTGACACCGTTCTGGATGACATCGCCCTTCTATGTGGTCTGTACGATACTTGCGCAAGTCATCGTGATTGTGTTCGCGAAATACATGAAACGGCTGGATAACACGTGGTTGGTATTTGACACCATTGGATTGGCGCTCTTCACCATAGCCGGCATTCAGAAAACCCTTACCTGCGCCCAGCCGTATTGGGTGGCCATCATCATGGGGTGTATCACGGGATGCGCGGGCGGTATTATCCGGGACGTGCTTCTGAACAAACCACCCGTGGTGTTTCAAAAAGAGATTTACGCCATGGCGAGTGTCGCCGGCGGGTTGCTTTATTGGTTTATGGTATGGCTGGAGGTCAATTTCGCAGTAACGGTGGTTGTCACTTTCGTAGCCATTATCATGATACGGTTCTTGGCCTTGCGCTATCATATCTCGCTGCCTGTTCTGCAAAGCGAAGATTAAGAAAACACGACGTGTGCTTGGGCGTGTCGTATTAATTTAGTAATTTTGCAGGCAATTCGAAGGTTTATAAACTCAATAATTTCATGAAGATTTCATATAAGTGGCTTAAGGAGTACGTGGACTTCTCGCTAACGCCCCAAGAAACCGCTGACGCATTGACCTCCACGGGGTTGGAGGTGGACTCCTTGGAGGAGGTGCAAGCCATCAAAGGAGGCCTGAAAGGTCTATACGTGGGAAAGGTGCTCACCTGCGAGGCCCATCCAAACAGTGACCATTTGCATGTCACAACCGTTGATTTGGGCAAGGGTGAGCCACAACAGATAGTATGCGGCGCGCCCAATGTGGCGGCAGGCCAGAAGGTCATCGTGGCCGATTTGGGCTGTGTGCTCCATGATGGCGACAAGGAATTTGTCATCAAAAAATCGCGCCTGCGCGGCGTGGACAGCTTTGGCATGATATGCGCCGAGGACGAAATAGGCGTGGGCAGCAGTCACGAGGGCATCATTGTTTTGCCGGAAGACGCTGTCGTGGGCACGCCTGCCGCCGAATATTACCACTTGGAGAGCGATTGGGTGATAGACATCGACATCACGGCGAACCGCGCCGACGCGTTGAGTCATTATGGCGTGGCGCGCGACTTGTACGCTTGGCTGGCGCAACGGGGGTATGAAACCACATTGCGTCGCCCGGACTGCGACAGGTTTGAGGTGGACAATGAGTCGTTGCCCATCGACGTGGAGATAGAGAATACTGCGGCATGCAAACGCTACGCATGCTTGAGCGTGACAGATTGTGACGTGAAAGAAAGCCCCAAATGGTTGCAAGACAAGCTGGTGACCGTGGGATTGCGCCCCATAAACAATATCGTGGACATCACCAATTATATCATGATGGCCTACGGCCAACCCATGCATTGCTTTGACGCGGATATGGTAACGGGGCACAAAATAGTAGTGCGCACGCAGCCTGAGGGCACGAAATTTGTGACATTGGACGGCGAGGAACATGAACTTGGGGAGCACGACCTGAGTATCTGCAACGCCGAGGAGCCTATGTGCATTGCCGGCATTTTTGGCGGAAAAGGCTCCGGCACCTACGAGACCACGAGAAACGTGGTGTTGGAAAGCGCCTATTTCCATCCCACATGGATTAGGAAAAGCGCGCGAAGGCATGGGCTTAGCACCGACTCAAGTTTCAGGTTTGAGCGTGGCGTAGACCCCAACGGACAAGTATACGCGTTGAAGCAGGCTGCCATACTGTGCAAGGAGTTGGCTGGCGGCAAAGTCTCCATGCAGGTGAAAGACGTCTATCCAGAGCTAATGGAGGATTTCAAGGTGAGCCTGCGATATGAATATTGCGACCGTCTGATAGGTAAAAGCCTTGGCAAGGATACCATAAAGCGTATAGCGCAAAGCCTTGAGATGAAAATAGTAAGCGAGAACGAGGAGGGCATGGAGCTGTTGGTGCCGGCCTATCGCGTGGATGTGCGTCGGCCGTGCGACGTGGTGGAGGATATCCTTCGAATATACGGGTATAACAATGTGGAAATACCCAACCAGCTAAAATCATCGCTTACCGTAGAGGGGGACGAGGACAGGGAACACCGATTGGAAAATATCGTGAGCGAACAATTGGTGGGTTGCGGTTTTAATGAGATATTAAACAACTCGCTTACCAAGTCGTCCTATTATGAAAAAGACGATTTGAGCGCGTTCCTTTGGAAGAACACGGTGAAACTAATGAACCCATTGAGCGCGGATTTGGGCGTCATGCGCCAAACCATGCTTTTCGGAGGATTGGAGTCTTTGGCTCGGAACATCAACCGAAAACGCACCAATCTCAAATTTTTTGAGTTTGGAAACGTTTATCGTTACGCGCCGGAGAAAGACGACAACGACGCTTCCATCAAAGCCTATTCGCAGGAATACCACCTTGGATTGTGGATCAGTGGCAAGCGCGTGGAGGGCTCGTGGGCGCACCCCGACGAGGAAACGTCTTTCTATGAGCTCAAGGCTTACGTTGAGAATATACTGCGAAGGGCTGGCGCGCCAGACGGGATCATGGTGCCATCGAAGAGCGACAACAATATTTTCGCTTATGGTTTGACCATTAAAAACCGCGGTGGCAAGATGCTTGCGGAGTATGGCAAAATCTCCAAAAAAGTGTTACGCAAGATGGATGTCGACAACGACGTGTACTATGCTGAACTTAATTGGGCTGGCATCATGAAAGCTGTCAAGAAAAACAAGATAGTGTTCAAGGAACTAAACAAGTACCCGGCCGTTAGCCGTGACCTCGCGTTGCTGCTTGATGAGGGCGTGGAGTTCGCGCAAATAGAGCAAATAGCACGCCAGACGGAGAAGAAATTTTTGCGTGATGTTGTCCTTTTCGACGTGTATCAAGGCAAGAACCTGCCCGACGGAAAGAAGAGCTACGCCGTAAATTTCATTCTTGAGAATGAGGAAAAAACATTGAATGACAAGCAGATTGACGCTATCATGCAGAAACTTATCCATAATTTGACAACAAAACTGGGCGCCGAATTGCGTTAATCGAAGATAGATAATAATCATATAAATAGACAAATTCCCATGGGAAGAGCATTTGAATATCGTAAAGCTACTAAATTAAAGAGGTGGGGGCACATGGCCCGCACGTTCACAAAATTAGGTAAACAAATCAGCATCGCCGTGAAAGCTGGTGGACCCGAACCTGAGAACAACCCTACCTTGCGTGCGATTATCGCCACATGCAAGAAGGAAAACATGCCCAAGGACAACATAGACCGTGCCATCAAGAACGCCATGGGCAAAGACACCAGCGAGTACAAGGATGTGACATACGAGGGATATGGACCCCACGGAATAGCTGTTTTCGTGGAGACACTGACCGACAACACCACCCGAACCGTCGCCGACGTGCGCTCGGTATTTAACAAATTCAATGGAAATCTTGGCAATCAAGGCTCGCTGAGTTTCCTTTTCGACCACAAGAGCGTGTTCACTTTCAAGACGAAAGAGGGGGTGGATATGGACGAATTGATACTTGACCTTATCGACCACGAGGTGGAAGACGAGTACGACGTGGATGAAGAGGAGGGCGAAACCACTATCTACGGCTCGCCAACAGCTTTTGGCGAAATACAAAAATACCTTGAGGAAAATGGTTTTGAGATTACCAGCGCGGAGTTCACGCGCATTCCCAACGACTTGAAGGACGTGACGCCGGAGCAACGCGAGACCATTGACAAGATGGTGGAAAAACTCGAAGAGTTTGACGATGTGCAGAACGTGTACACCAATATGAAGCCAGAGTAACTGTCTTAAGGGCCAATAGCGGCCCGCTCGAGTTTCTCACAAAACCATTTGCGCTTTTTTGTCTTTGGGGCACGGGCGCCAAAAGGTACATTGCGCGACGCCAAGCAATCGACTCGATGGCTTGGCGTTTTTTATATGTTTGACGCGATGCTATAATCTCACAAACATGCTTTTTTTAGCATTAATGTCAAGAAGATTAATGATAATGTAACAAAATGCTAACTGAAATTAATTTAATTTGATAAAATTTGTATCTAAAAAATTTGCTAAAATCTATTATATTTTTTATTTTTGCATGCCTAAGTGATAGATGAGTAAATTTTAAACGAAAAAGAGTTATGAATCAAGAAGCTTATGATAGATTGGTAAGCTGTGGCGTCAGATTATCCATGCAGCGTTTGGCTATTATGGATTACCTGCTTACCCATCACACTCACCCAACCGTAGAGGATGTCTATCAGGGCATTTGCAAGGAAATAAGGACATTGAGTCGAACCACTGTCTATAACACATTGAGACTTTTTGCTGAGCATAACGCTGCCCAGATGATCACCATTGACGATCATCGCGTGTGTTATGATGGCGAAATTCGCCCTCACGTTCATTTCTTTTGCCGTAAATGTGGACATGTTTACGATCTTTTTGACGAGGTTCCTCCACGAATGGAACAATCCAAAAACATAGGCGGGCATTCCATTGACGAGATGCAACTTTATTACAAAGGCATATGCAAGCACTGCAAGGCAAATGGTAATTAACAATTTATCCATCACGACTAACAGTTGGCCACTTGCGTAACGACATGCAAGTGGCTATTCTTTTTTATTTTTCGCCATCGTCCTTGCCGCCAGGCGGAAAATGCGGCATACCTCGTTCCAATCACATTGCTCATTCAATGATATTCTTTTTGCAATTGAATGGTGTAAACATTGAACGCCAAGGGCTTAATTTAACAACCTTTTACGCATAACGAGAATGTTTACAGCTTAAAATGTTTATCTTTGCAATCTTAAACCAATAATAGACAATGATAGAGGTAAGGGTAAAAGATTCCGATTTGAGGCGAGCCTCGCAAGAGGGCATGGACGCGTTTGTAGCCGTGTTTGCGGACGCCATTCTCGAGAGTGTCGGCGGCGAGCTGAACGCGGACAATATGTCTACGCTCAATTCAGACCAAATCACGTTGGTGGCCTATGTGATTTTACGCGACGAGCTGATGAATGGCGGTTTTGTCCAACTCATACATAATGGCTATGGCGATTTTATCTATCGCAACCCCTTTGACAAGGCCGTGCGTGAATGGGGGATGACCGAACTCTATCGCATCATCCACAAAACCCATCGTCTTTATAGCAAATGTCATGAGGCTATTGAACAAGACTGTACGCAGGAAGAGTTTGACGCGCTGTACGAGCAACATCCGGAGTTTGACGTTTATGATGATGCTTTTGTGGAGTTGGAGGAAGATTTCACCGCGCAAGTGGCTCATTATGTGGATGGGAATATTGAGAATTTCGCAATCGTAGAACATGAATAAAGACGCGCTCGCACTTCGCAAGAAGAGCCCTATACAGATAAAAAACAAGAAAGCCTCGTTCGAGTACAGCTTCATTGACACTTACACGGCGGGCATCGTGCTCACCGGTACCGAGATCAAGTCTATCCGATTGGGAAAGGCCTCATTGGTAGACTCGTTTTGTATCGTGAGCAATGGTGAGATATGGCTTAAGGGCATGAACATCTCACCCTATTTTTATGGCTCTTATTCTAACCACGTTTCAAAGCGTGATCGCAAGCTGTTGCTCTCAAAAAAAGAAATCAGGCGCTTGGCCGAAGATGCCAAGACGCCTGGCCTGACCATCGTTCCAACCTTGGTTTTTATTGATAATAATGGTCGTGCCAAAGTTGACATTGCCTTAGCCCGAGGCAAGAAGGAATACGACAAACGCCAAAGTCTCAAAGAGAAAGAAGACCGCCGGGAAATGGATCGGGCGATGAAACATTTTTGAAATGGCTGAGATTTCGCTGCGCCATGTATGGGACGGACTGCTTTGTGGCACTGCGGAGGGAGTCGGGAAAAGCATCGCGAGCGTTCAATGTTTGCATTCTCTCACTCTAACGAATGACCCTTGTGCGCCCTCGGCGGCATATAAGGGCTGTTTGTCTGTATGAAGATTGAGTGCATTTTTTTTGTGAGTCTTCCTCCGTCGTTTCTGGCAGCGGCTTTAAAAGGGTTCTTTCTTCCATGTGCGATAGCCCTGATGGCTTGCCCCATGAGCTTGTTGTCCGTGTTGAAGCGTCCGTCGCGCAACCTGCTTGCCAACGCGTATCCATACGTTGAAGGCATAACGCGACGCCTTCCCCATGGCTTCCCCATGGGTGTACAGTTCGTGTAAGTCCAGCTTATAAGTCTCCGGATACATTGGAATGGGGCAAGTTTTGGCTTTTCGCTCCGTCTCCACTTCCTCGGGTGGCGGTTTCTTGTGTCTGAGGTTTTTCTCCAACTCATAGAGCGTGCCATCGTCTCGATGGTGTGGCGGCGTTTTTACCGTCAGCCGCCAAATGTTCGAACTTGTGCCTCACTTGCGCCATGCGTCCCAGCGGCGCTATGGCCTTGTACGCTCTCAAGTACTCCATAAGAAAGGTTGAAATCATTTTCGCTCGCCATATGGGACAGGCGAAGAATGCCTTGACGCATGTCCTCGGTGCGCGACAAGCCCGAAAAAACATTTGTTTCGTTGGGTGCGAAATAAAGTTTTTCGGGCTAAGGCGGTGAAGAAGGAATGCCACACAAAGGCGACTAATGGTCGACGCTTGCTTTAATTTTACTCGCGCTTGGCGTAAAGAATATTTTCGCCGCCCTTGATGATGTACGCTCGGTTAATCTCAACCAGTTATCAGACTGTCCAAATCGCCACCATTATGGCCACCAATATTACTTCCACCGGTGTTGTCGCCGCTTGCAGCCAGCAGCGTACACTCTGCTTGCATGGGTATCATCGTGATTTGTGGGCGAACGTACTGTTTCTTTTCCTTAAATGTTTTTTGGATGTTCATTACTTTCATAACTTTAATTTTTTTCATATTGTCTGTGCTTTTGTTTGAAATATCCCATTTAGTGTTATCGTCTTCCTCGTTGGTTCTGTTGGGTGTGGGACGCGTTCGTTACTTTCACCACTATATTGTCTTGCCCGTGTTGTATATTTGTATGTCATGCCGCAACATGGCAAAGCAGGAAAAAATATATAGCGCAAAAGGAATTTTGGGTACAAGTCGCATGGCGCTGACGAATAAGACAACACTCCCCCGGCGTCTTTCCTTTCGAGGAAAGA
>NZ_JRNC01000025.1 GCF_000758925.1 Prevotella sp. S7-1-8 | reverse complement strand
CTTTCGAGGAAAGACGCCGGGGGAGTGTTGTATATCGGCCTATTAATAAATGTTAAACGCCGGGGGGGGATAAAGGAAATTAACAGTTTGGGCAGGCATGTATTTCTATCATCCACAAAATAATGGGTGGATGAAGCCTTGGGCAGGCTGCCGACGCTATGCGCTACATATTGATACATGAACTTCCAAGAATTGTTATTGCCGTTATGTCAGCTTCTTGACTATCAAATATAGAATCTATATTGTGCGTAATCGTAGAAACGACAATGCAAAATTAAAAATTTTTTCTCGAAAATTGAACTAATTTCAAGAAAAAAGTCCAGATACCTTGCGGCTCTTTCATGATTTTGTCAACGTGTCACCCAAATTACAATCCGCTTTTTGATAACCTGAAAAAGAGGTATGATGGCGAGGCAGCTCCCGGCAAGAAATAAAGTTTTTATAAAAGAGGTGTCATTTTTCGCATTCTTATCCTGATTGTTGTGATTCGTTTTCTTGCGCACAAACATTGTGCGAATGTTTGAATTTCCTGTTTGCGTCACCCTGAGTTATTTCGCGGAATGGTGCAACCGGTTGTTTTTCAGTGTGCGCTATGTGTCAGCACGATAATGTGATGAGTCATGGAAATATTTGTTTGGTTGAGCGCAAACATAAAATTTCTCGAATGGAGACAGCGAAGAGGCTATGCCAAACAAAAGGTGGCTAATATAAAACGCTTTAAGAGGAGAAAGTTTGAATTTAAAACATGGGTGGGTTGTGCGAGGATAGATACAAAATGCGTAATCGCTTGTTTTACAAATTATAGTCCAATGTCGCTCAACAGTTGCTTGACATATTGGCGTTGCCAATCTTTGTCATGGTAAACGCTTTGCCCAAGTTGCAGAACGTCAATGTCGATAGGCACCCTGTGCCTTCTTTTGTCTTCGGCCATCCTGCCCAAACGGCGCTCAATATCTTTCGTTATCTCTACCACTTTGTCATAGGACAAAGCGGTGGAAGTGACAGCCAAGCGGTTGAGATAAAGATTAGTGCCACCGCCAACAGGCGCGGTCCATATGCATTTGCTATAACGCACATTCGTAAATGCTTGGTCAATATATTTTTGTGCGTCGTCCATATGCTTTACTTGCTCATTGTTGGTGCCTAACGACAACAACAAAAACTGATTGGAACTATCCATGAATAAATATATAAACAATTTTTAGAGTCTCATTGACAGAGAGCGCATTTCCCATTCAGAAAACACAAGCCATACTTTTGTCACGGTATGCGGAGTGAACAAAAATATGGCCTATATATTCTTTCTGTTTGCCGCTGATGCTTATTTATCGTTGGCACATGGTATCTTGTCTATACGACGCTGGTGTCGGCCACCCTCAAAATCGGTAGTCAAAAATTCGTCCATGACGCGGCGAGCCGTATTCTCCTCCATGAAACGTCCTGGCATTACCAACACGTTGGCGTCGTTGTGCGCGCGGCTAAGCCGGGCTATCTCTGGCATCCAAGCCAATGCCGCCCGTATGCCTTGGTGCTTGTTGAGCGTCATGCTGATACCTTCTCCAGAACCACAAATAGCTATGCCGGGGTATACTTCGCCATTTTCAATGCCCTTTGCCAATGCGTGGGCGTAATCGGGATAGTCGCAACTCTCCTCGGTGTCAGTGCCATAGTCTTTGAAGGCGATGCCCTTCTCTTGCAAATACTTTTTTACGAACTGTTTCAGGGCATAACCTGCGTGGTCGCTGGCCAATCCTATTTTATTGATTTTCATAGTTATAAATATAAATGCTAAAGTGTTAGTATCAAATCCAAGACATGTTAGCGAACTTGGAAGAGCTTGTTTAGCATGTCTTGGATTTATCCTTGATAAGTCTATTTTATTGTTGCATGAAAGCCTTCACTTGGTTATATACGTTCTCTCCAGTATAACCCAACTTCTCGTCGAGCACTTTGTAAGGCGCGGAAAAACCAAAGCTGGGCATGCCAAATATCTTGCTGTTAGGACCGATGCCTACCAATCCTTGGAGCGTTACGGCCAAACCAGCTGTCAACCCGAATTTTTTCACCCCATAAGGCAACACGCTATCTTGGTATTCTTGGCTCTGCGCGCGGAACAAACCCTCCGAGGGGGCGCTCACGACACGAACCTTGTATCCGTCTTTTCGCAGTGCGTTGGAACCTGACACGAGCGTTGACACCTCCGAGCCGCTCGCGACAAGGATAACGTCAGGATTTTCATCAGATCCAGAAACGATATAAGCGCCTTTGGCTGCCTGCTCGTAATCTGTTCCCTCGGGTAGGCTTTCAATGTTTTGGCGAGACAGTATCAGCGCGGTGGGCGTATCCATGTTCTGCATGGCGAGTTTCCAACACACCGTGGTTTCGTCCGCGTCAGCGGGACGAAAAACGCGCACGCTGTCTTGCCCCGAGTGGTTTTGAAGTTTCTCCATAAGTCTGATTTGCGCCTCTTGCTCAACTGGCTCATGGGTGGGTCCGTCCTCGCCCACGCGGAAGGCGTCGTGCGTCCAGATAAACTTGACGGGAGTTTGCATCAAGGCCGCTAAACGAACGGCGGGCTTCATGTAGTCGGAGAATACGAAAAACGTGCCACAAGCCGCGATGACGCCACCGTGAAGCATCATGCCTATGCACATGTCGGCCATGGTCAGTTCGCTCACGCCCGCTTGGAAGAAAGCGCCACTGAAGTCGCCTTTCTTCATGCTTTGGGTCTTTTTCAAGAAGCCATCAGTCTTGTCAGAGTTGGAAAGGTCGGCCGACGCGCAAATCATGTTGGGCACCTGTTCTGCCAAGACGCCAAGGCATACAGCACTGGCGGCGCGTGTGGCGGCACCTGATTTTTGCTCCACCTTGCTCCAATCCACCTTCGGGGCCTTGCCGGAGAACCACTCGTCCATCTGTTTAGCCTTCTCCGCGTTGTCCTTTCGCCACTCAGATTCCTCAGTCTTGCGTTTGGCAACAATCTTCAAAAGTTCTTTTCGGCGATTGTCATAGAGAGCTTTTACGTCATCAAAGACAACGAATGGGTGCGCCGGGTCGCCGCCGAGATTGTTGATGGTGTTGGTGTAAGCGTCACCGCCGAGTGGCGCCCCATGCGTCTTTACACATGCCTCGTAGCTGCTGCCATCTGCCTTTAGGGCACCTTTGCCCATTACAGTCTTGCCGATAATGAGGGTGGGGCGGCTCTCTTCAGATTGCGCTGCGTCGAGTGCTTGACGTATTTGAGAGACATCGTTGCCATCTATCTCCATCACATTCCAATTCCACGCCTCATATTTAGCCTTGGTGTTCTCGCTCATCACGGCGTTTGTCTCGGTGGAAAGCTGGATATCGTTCGAGTCGTAGAACATGATAAGATTGTTCAAACCCAAATGTCCTGCTATCCTGCCCACTCCTTGTGAAATCTCTTCTTGCACGCCGCCGTCACTGATATAAGCGTATATTTTGTGCCGCATCATGGTTTTTCCGAGGCGTGCCTCAAGAAACTTTTCGGCCACGGCGGCGCCCGCTGCCAAGGCATGGCCTTGTCCCAAAGGGCCTGAGGTGTTCTCTATGCCGTGCATGACATCAAGTTCTGGATGCCCCGGTGTGATCGATTTCCATTGGCGAAACTCCTTCAAGTCGTCTATGGTGAAGAGCCCGCGAAGGGTTAGCGCGGCGTAGAGCATTGGGCTCATGTGTCCTGGATCAAGAAAGAAACGGTCGCGTCCTGCCCATTTGGGGTTTTCGGGATCGTACACCAAGTACTCGGAAAAGAGCACGTTGATAAAGTCGGCCCCACCCATGGCCCCTCCCGGGTGGCCTGATTTGGCTTTTTCTACCATTGACGCGGCCAATATTCTGATATTGTCAGCCGCATGGTTCATCACTTTAATGTCATTCATGTTTATAAGGTTTATGGGATAATTTATTTTCTGAGGTTCGTTCATCTCACATTGATTACGACGACAGACATGGCTGGTACTTTCTGTCTTGTTTTCCGTTTTTTAATCTTGCTGTCCTTAAAGGCGGCGTGCCGAGCCACCTCTGGGTGGTTGAGGCCATTGCGGCCGTCCATCTTTTTGCGGTCGGCGGCGTTGTTCATATGCCCTCCTCGCGCGAAGACGCAAACCGCCTTGGCGTCGGCAGGCATGCGCGCGGTCTCTTGGAAGCCTCCGCGCGTGTGGAGCGCGTGGCATGTTGGGAGTGGGCGCCATGTATGGTGTCTTGCCGATACAGGCGCACTTGGATGGCGACCGGGGCCTCATCCGGCCACGCTCCCCATTCGTCTATGGGGGGGCGATGCGTTTATGAGGCTCTTTGGCATTCATAATGTCACCATGTGTCTTGATAACGCCTTTTATTTGTACGCGTTTCCCCAATGTCCGATAGTGCTTATGGTTGCCGGATTTGGTTGCCGGGCGTTTCCAACCCCAGCCTTTCACCGTATGGGCCGCGCAAGGAGAGTCCATCCGTTCGTCACGCGCGCGCCAAGACGCTCGGCGAACTGGCCGTGTGTTTCCTTGTCTATTTTATCGCCACCCTTGTTTACATGGATGGTGGCCGATACTTCTTGCCCATTGACAGATAACGCTATCATGTTCAAAGAAAGTATAGTAGATGTTATTTTTCTTCATGTTGTGATCAATAGTGTCCTAAATGTTTTTCCTAAAAAATGAGGGAAGTGGCTTTCATTAAAGAGAAAGTGTTGCCTTGGCGTTTTCTCAAAACCAAGCCATCCTCCATGGCAAAGATAACACTTTTCGCTCAAGTAATCCAAGAATTGCCAAAAGAATTAATCAAATAATTGGTAAAAATAGCATGGCACGGACAAACATGCCAAGGCTTTTT
>NZ_JRNC01000024.1 GCF_000758925.1 Prevotella sp. S7-1-8 | reverse complement strand
AGTTTTTATGCGTTGGCTTTGCGATTAGGCCCTAAACGTCATGCGTATAAGCCTTAAACACGACGTCATCGAACAGTAATCACGATGCCATTAGGCTCTAATCGTCATGCCATCAATGCCTAATGGCAAGACATAAGCATGCAATCGACACCTCGATTTTAGCACAAAATTCATAAAATGATGATTTTCAGAATGTTGCGAAAACGTCTCATTTCGGGCGTATTCGCAAGCAGCGCCGCATGCATTTGCAAATAACGGCAGCGTCTGAAGGCTTTTGTCAGATATTTTCAAACAAGGAAACAAGCCGCGCGCCATCGCGTCAAGTGATGTTTCATGACCGCTCACACCAACCTGTCAAGTCTGTTTTTTATTTCCTTCAGCTCGTCGCGCACACCGATAAGCGTGTCCAAGACCTCCGAGGTACGATCCACCGCCGCCCGATTTTGGCGCATATACTTGCGCGCGGCGGCTATTTTAAAACCGCGCACCTTGATGAGATTATATATCACCTTGAGGTCTTCAATATCCCTTTCGGTATATTGCCTGACCCGTGTGGAGCTCACGGTCTTGGGCTTGAGGTTAGGAAACTCTGTCTCCCAATAGCGCAGCGTGCTCTCGTTCACGCCTATCATTTTGGCCACCTCTTTGATAGAGTAATAGAGTTTTTGTGGTTTGTTGGAGTTCAAAGACATAACACAGCTGAGCTTAGAGATTGATTGCAAAATTCCATGGGCGCGTCTCACCATGCGCCCACGCCTCATCCGCCATGCCCCAAAACGACAGTGACATGGTCGCGAGTGACGTGTAATGCAAAGTTAGCAAAAAGATTGAAGACACATCGGTTTTGCATCGATTATTTAGAAAAAAATAATAGATGGCGAATAAACCTTTGTCACTCACGGGCGTTATGCCATCTTTTTTGTAACTTTGCACGAAATTATACAACAGAAAAATAACATAAATAGATAATTGAGATGATGACAGCCAACGAAATACGCGACGCTTTCAAGAAATTTTTTGAGTCAAAAGGTCACGTAATAGTCCCGTCCGCCCCGATGGTGGTCAAGGACGACCCGACGTTGATGTTTACCAATGCCGGCATGAACCAATGGAAGGATATTATCCTCGGCACCAAAGACCCTGAGCCTCGACGCCGAACCGACTCGCAGAAGTGCCTACGCGTGAGCGGCAAGCACAACGACTTGGAGGAGGTGGGCTACGACACATACCACCACACCATGTTCGAGATGCTGGGCAACTGGAGCTTTGGCGACTACTTCAAAGAGGGTGCCATAGACTACGCATGGGAGTTTTTGGTGGACGTGCTGCGCATAAACCCGGCCGACCTGTACGTGACGGTCTTCGAAGGCTCGCCCGAGGAACGCATACCGCGCGACGAGGAGGCGGCCAAGTATTGGGCCAAGCACGTGCCGCAAGACCATATCATCAACGGCAACAAGCATGACAACTTCTGGGAGATGGGCGACACAGGCCCTTGTGGCCCATGCTCGGAAATACACATAGACTCTCGGTCGGCCGAGGAGAAAGCCAAGACACCGGGCCGAGAGCTGGTGAACAAGGACAACCCACAAGTCATCGAGATCTGGAACATCGTGTTCATGCAGTTCAACCGCAAAGCCAACGGCACGTTAGAGCCATTGGCCATGAACGTGATAGACACGGGCATGGGCTTCGAGCGGCTGGTGCGCACGCTGCAAGGCAAGCAGTCTAACTACGACACCGACATCTTCCAGCCCATTATCAAAGAGATAGAGATACACTCCAAAAAGAAATATGGCTTCACCACCCCATCCGGACCTCACGGAGCGCCAGCCAGCGAGCAGGAGAAAACAGACATTGCCATGCGCGTGGTGGCCGACCACCTGCGCACCGTGGCATTCTCCATCGCCGATGGGCAACTGCCCGGCAACGCCAAGGCGGGCTACGTTATCCGCCGCATATTGCGACGGGCCGTGCGCTACGCGTACACGTTCTTAGGGCAACGCAGCCCGTTCATGTTTAAGCTGCTGCCCATACTGACACAAGAGATGGGCGCCACCTACCCCGAGTTGCCGGCCCAACAAGAGCTTATCAGCCGCGTGGTGAAAGAAGAGGAAGACAGCTTCTTGCGCACGCTGGAGAAAGGCATCCAGCTGCTCAACGGCGACATGGACGAACTGAAAGCCAAAGGACAGACGCGTCTGGACGGCGCCAACGCCTTCCGTTTGTTTGACACTTACGGTTTCCCTCTCGACCTCACGGAGCTTATTTGTCGCGAGCACGGCTTTACAGTGGACGCGGAAGGCTTCAACGATGAGATGGCCAAGCAAAAATCGCGCGCCCGCAACGCGGCGGCGGTGAAGAATGGCGACTGGGTGACGCTGCGAGAGGGCGAGCAGGAATTTGTGGGCTACGACCACTCGGAATGTGATTGCCACATCTTGCGTTACCGCGAAGTGACACAGAAAAAGGGCGCGTTCTATGAGTTGATCCTTGACCGGACGCCCTTTTATGGGGAAATGGGCGGACAAGTGGGCGACCAAGGAACGCTCAAGAACGAGCGCGAAACGGTGAGCGTGGTGGACACCAAGCGAGAGAACAACCTGAGCGTTCACATCGTGAAGAAATTGCCCCAAAACCCCGAGGCGAATTTCAAGGCATGCGTCGACGTGGAGAAACGCGAGGCAAGCGCGGCCAATCACACGGCCACACACCTCTTGGACTACGCCCTGAAACAAGTGCTGGGAGACCACGTGGAGCAAAAAGGCTCGTATGTCAGCCCGGACACGCTGCGATTTGACTTCTCGCACTTCCAAAAAGTGACCGACGAGGAGCTTCGCCAAGTGGAGCGATTGGTAAACAAGCTCATCCGCGCCGACTATGCGCTCGACGAGCATCGGGACACCCCCATAGAAAAAGCCAAGGAGATGGGGGCCGTAGCCCTTTTCGGAGAAAAATACGGCGACAAGGTGCGCGTGGTGCGATTTGGCCCGACATGTGAGTTTTGTGGCGGCATTCACGCCAAGAGCACCGGCGCCATAGGCATGTTCAAGATCATCTCCGAGAGCAGCGTGGCAGCGGGTGTGCGCCGTGTGGAGGCCATGACGGGCAAGACTTGCGAGGAAGCCATATACGTATTGGAAGACACCATGAAATATATTCGTGGCATGCTCAACAACGCCAAAGACCTGAAAGCCACCGTGATGAAGTTTGTGGACGAGAACGCGCGCATGAAAAAAGAAGTGGAGAGTTTTCGCGCCCAAGCCGTGGAACGCACGGCAAAAACGTTGGTGGAACGCATGAATGTGGTAAATGGCGTGAACGTGGTCAAGGCCGTGATACCGGCGGAACCCGCTTCAGCCAAAGACATCGTGTTCAAAATTCGAGAGCTTGTCGGCGCGAATTTGCTGTGCGCGCTGGGTTCCGTGCATGGCGGCAAGCCCATGTTGTCAGTCATGTTGTCTGACGACATGGTGAAAGAACATCATCTCAACGCAGGCAACATGGTGCGCGAGGCGGCCAAACTCATTCAGGGCGGCGGTGGCGGACAGCCCCATTTCGCCCAAGCTGGCGGCAAAGACAAAGACGCTCTGTCTGTCGCGGTAGACAAGGTTGTGGCTTTGGCAGAGCTGTAACGACACTTTCCACAACGGGAGGGAGGCCTCGCGGCCTTCCTCCCGCTGTTTTTCTTGGCCTTTTGCAAGTTTCTTATAAATTTGTGTTTGGGCGGCATTTACTCGGCATGACACTTGGTGGGCAGTCGGGAAGGCACGCTTTAGGTAGCGAGAAAAGGTGTTCGTCGAAAGGCTTGGCCGGACAAATGCCCAATGTTACATTTCCGGCGGCATAGGCATACGAGACGCCAAGTCTCGGTTGGCTGCCCAACCAGAGCACGTGGCAGCCCAATTGCCGATAGCCATAAAGCAAAACACCGCAAAAAACAAACGTGACAGGAATGCAAATTGACATTCATTGGCTCGAAAATTGGTTTGACAGATTTAACGCACAGTACTTTGATGACAATCTGCCCAAACCGAGATTTCACATTGGCCGGGCAAGGACGCGGTTAGGGACAATGTCGTTCAAGCGCGAAAGAACTTGGGGGCGAACGACGCCATATGACTTTGCCATCGGCATAAGCAATTATTATGACCAGCCAGAGCACTGTTTCAAGAGCGTACTCTTGCATGAGATGATCCATCTTGCCATAGCCCATAGTGGCGCGAGAGACACCTCGCCACATGGCGTGTTGTTCCAAAAGATGATGCGACAACTCAACCGCGATGGATGGGACATACGTGTGTCGACACGAGCGCAGGGGTTAGAGTGTGCAAAATTGGACAAGGAAGAAAACAAGAGAGAGTTTGTGGTGTTGGCAATAGAAATGTCAGACGGCCGTTGTTTTTTGTCATCCGTCAACCCCAAATGCGCACATCGGCTCAACGCCGAGCTACCTCGCGTCAAGGAAATAGACCACTTCGCATGGTACGCGACGACCGACAGGTGGTTTGAAAGAATGCCAAGGGTACGCAGTTTTCGCGGCCGGCGCGTCAGCTATCAATTGTTCAAGGAGAAAACAGAGGCCATGAAGCCATTGCCGCTTTAAACGCAAGACGCTCGCCCCGCCCACTTTCGACGCCCGCCACCGCTATTCGGCAACTTGAGCGTCGGGCCAATTGACCAAAAAAAGTTTGTCGGTAGCGCGAGTAAAAGCGGTGTAAAGCCAATGGATATAGTCGGGCGTGAGCATGTCGTCTGTCATGTATCCTTGATCAACGTACACGTGTTGCCACTGTCCTCCCTGCGCCTTGTGACAAGTTACGGCATACGCGAACTTTACCTGCAAGGCGTTAAAATAGATGTCTTGGCGCAATTTGGCGAGGCGTTGGGGCTTCGTGGGCAAGTCCGCGTAATCCTCCATCACCTTGTTATACAAGTCCTCCATTTGCTCGCGAGAGAGAGCCGGCGCGTCGGTGGTGAGCGAATCCATGACGATTGTGGCCTGTAACTCAAAGTCGTCGTAATCTGGAAATCGCAGCCACACGTCCGCAAAATGGAACCCATACAGCTCTCTGACATTGCGAACACGTAGCACTTGCGCGCGATCTCCATTGGCAAGAAAAGACGGTGCCTTGGCATCGGCGTCAGCCTCGCCCTTTGAAACATTCTCGGTCCAAAAATAATTGTTGCGCACTATCATCAGCATATCATTCGAGCAAAGCACCTCCTCACGGTCGAGCACCGCGTTACGGATGCCCTGGTTGTAAACATTGGCCCGCTTGTTGGATCGGGTTATGACGATGGTCCCATCCTCTCCCATTTGGCTGTAACTTGTTTCCAAACTCTCAACAAGGTCCGCACCCGGCAGTTTCATAATATCCGCGAAACCCTTTAACGACACCCTTGGCAGACTGACAGGCTCATCGCGCGCCATCATTTGGCGGATAAGGGTGGCATTGTATAGTATGCCCGAATCCGCGCTCTGTCTTAAAACCTCATCCAAATCGCACTCATACACCCGCATGCCATATCCCGCGAGCACATCAGCGCAAAGCGCCGGGGCCTCGGACTCACCCACGGGGGGCAGCTGCGCGCGATCGCCGATGAGCAAAAGGCGGCAATTGTCTCCGGCATAAACATATTTCATAAGATCGTCCAACAAACTGCCCGAGCCAAAAGCATTGTCTCCAGACGGATAGTTTGACACCATAGAGGCCTCGTCCACGACAAAAAGCATGTTACGATAACGATTGTCATTGAGATTGAACACGCCATCAACACCTTGGTAAGATTTCTCCCTATAGATGCGTCGATGCACTGTATAAGCAGGCATTGCGCTGTTGAGCGACAACACTTTGGCCGCGCGCCCGGTGGGAGCCAACAGCATAAGTTTTTGCCCAAGACGCCTAAGGGCATTCACCATGACGCTGGCAATGGTAGTCTTGCCTGTTCCCGCCGATCCTCTCAGCACCATCACCGCATTTGGCGAGCGGTCGGCCAAGAAGCGCGCGAAGGTCGCGAGAGCGTTGCGCTGGTCGTCGGTGGGGGCGAAATCGAGGTTTCGCAGGATATAATTGATAAATTCTGTTTGTGTCATAGCGCATTGGAGCGAAAAAACATCCACATTTATATAAAAAGACTGACAGCTCGCGAAGATATGTATTGATATTTTAGTACCTTTGCAAAAGTAGGCCTTTGTTGGACGAAGACAAAGTTAACGATAAAAGCCGAGAAATGAATATAGACCTGAAAAATAATTATATATTGAGCGGCTGCGCGCTCACGTTGCTTGTTTTGTGCGCGCTAAGCCTTCACCGTCCTGCGCAATTCCAGCGTGAGCAGGCGGCAAGGGAGGCGGTGGTAAAGCGCAGGCTGTTGACGATAAAAACCGCCGAGGAGCGTTACAAAAGCCAAAACGCGGTATATACAGGCAGCCTTGACAAACTGGTGGAGGCCAAATTGATAGCCGACTCCACAAAGATTATCCCCTTCTCTGACAACAAACCTTTCTCGCTCGAGGCTACCACTATCATCGGAAAGAGCGGCAAGCAAATACCTTTGATGGAGTGCGGCGCGGGCTACAAGGACTACCTGAACGGACTGGACGATGATGCCATAGCCGAAATCACGGAGAAAGCCAACGCCATGGGGCGTTTCCCCGGGCTCAAGATAGGCGATATCAACGAGCCAAACGACAATGCGCCCAATTGGCGTTGACAGCCATCCCATGGCTTCAGGCAGCCTTTGATAGCAACAAGATGAGCCATTAACGACAACATGAGCATGACAAATTACACCCAACCACCCCGAATGACCATACGCGTGAGCAATGGATCGCTCGCCTTTACCATCGCCGAGAAAGAAACCGAGGAGCGGATAGTCTACAAACCATACACTATCAAGAGCGGCGTTTCCATCGCGGCCAATCTTCGGGAGGCTTTCAAAACAGAGCCGTTGTTACGCCACGACACCCACAGGGCACGCGTCTTGATAGACGAACCGGTGCTGTTGATCCCCATAGAAGAATATAACGAGCAAAACATGAGCACCCTGTACCACCACAGCTTCCCCGGAACCGAGGGCCGCGCCGTGCTGGGAAACGTACTGCCAGAGCTTAAGGCCGTGGCCATCTTCGCGGTGAACAAGGATTTGAAGATGGTGGTGGAGGATCACTACACAGACGTAAAGTTCACCGCGCTGATGCAACCCGTGTGGCGATACATGCACCATCGCAGTTTCATAGGCATTCGCCGCAAGCTCTTCGCCCATTTCCACGACGGATTGTTGGAACTGTTCAGCTTTGAGCGCAACCGCTTCTTATTCAGCAACAGGTATGATGTCAAGCACCCCAAAGACGCGCTTTACTTCATCCTTTTTGTATGGAAAGAGTTGGCTTTGGACCAACTCAAAGACGAACTGTACCTCTCTGGCGACATCATTGACCGAGAAAACCTATTGCGCGACTTGCAGCTTCACCTCAAAAAAGCAAGCGCGATAAACCCCTCGGCCGACTTCAACCGCGCGCCAATGACTCGCATCAAGGACATTACCATGGACCTGTTGACTCTCTATTTGGGTTAAACAAGCCAACCAAACATACCACACGCGCCATGAGAATTATAACCGGACAATATAAAGGCAGGCATTTTGACATACCGCGCACGTTCAAGGCGCGCCCCACGACAGACTTCGCCAAGGAAAATATCTTCAACGTGATGAACGGATACATAGACCTCGAGGGCGCATCGGCTCTCGACTTGTTCGCCGGCACGGGCGGCATCTCCTTGGAACTGCTGTCGCGCGGCTGCGCCTCGGTGGTGAGCGTGGAGTCTGACAGGGATCACGCCCGCTTTATTAAGCAATGCGTGCAAAAGCTCGGCACCACGTCAAGCGTCCTCGTCAAAGGCGATGTCTTCCGTTTCGTGAAATCCTGCCACAAGGCGTTCGACTTCATTTTTGCCGACCCTCCTTACGCGTTGGAACAATTGCCAACGCTCCCAGACCTCATATTCCAACATCAACTGCTCAACGAGGATGGCGTTTTCGTCTTCGAGCACGGCAAGAAGAACGATTTCTCCGAGCACGAACACTTCGTGGAACACCGCGCTTACGGCAGCGTGAACTTCAGCGTTTTCAGATAGACCGCTACATGAGCGGGCTGACAACACGAAGCGCGCTCTCGCACAGCCTGGTCAAAAAAGAACGACTCTCCACCTCGCACACCTCTTCTATGAGCTGGCAATGTTTTTGGTCATTCAAGAAAACGCGCTTCATTCTCAACGCCATGCCACGATCGTAAAAGAAGATGTTAGACTCGAAATTGTGCTCGAAACTACGAAAATCCACGTTGGCGCTGCCACAGGTAGACACCAAGTCGTCGCTCACCAACAATTTGGAGTGATTAAAACCATCAGCGTACAGATACACCTTGACTCCCGCCTCGAGCGTCTCCATGACGTATGACACGCTGGCCCACTCCACTATCCTCGCGTCGCTGCGGCGCGGAAGCATCAACCTCACGTCCACGCCAGTGAGCGCCGCCGTGCGCATGGCAAACATGACCGGCTCCGAGGGCAAGAAATAGGGACTCTCCATATACACGTACCGTCGCGCCTCGTACAATATTCTGATATAGCCTTGCATGATGTCGCGCCAAGGAGACACGGGCGAGCTCGTCACCACCTGCGCCAAACAGCCGTTGCGTATCATCGGGTTTTGCTCGGGATAGTAATCATGGTTGGTAATGAGCGTGCGGTCCACGAAATACCAATCCACCAAAAAGGCTCGCTGAATGCCATACACCGCCCCACCCCTCACCATCAGATGGGTGTCGCGCCAAGGCATGTCTTCCAATCCCTTGACATAGCGCGTGGCAATATTGTAACCACCGACAAAGCCAACAGAGCCATCGATCACAATGAGCTTGCGATGGTTACGGTAGTTCACCTTGGAGGTAAGCAAAGGAAATTTAACAGGCATGAAGGCGTGAACATCCACGCCACCATCGCGCATGCGCTCAAAAAAAGAGTTTTTCACGCGCCAACAACCCACGTCGTCATAGATGACACGCACCTCCACGCCCTCGCCGGCCTTGTCTATCAAGGCGTCGGCCACAAGGTTGCCCAGCTCGTCGTCGTTGAAAATGTACATGCCCACATGTATATGGTGGCGCGCCTTGGCTATCTCGCGCAACAGGGCAGGAAAGAACTCGTAGCCGCTTGTGTATATCTCCGCCTCGTTGTCCTTGAACGGCAACGCCATGTTCTGGTTGTAGAAAAAATATATCAACGACCGATACGACAGAGGCATCGTCAGGTCTTCTTGCTCCAAAAACTCTGTCATGGACCGCTTGGTGAGCTGATCAAGCGATGTCTGGCTGATGTAACGCTCCTTGCGCCTGTTCTGACCGAAAAAGACATACAGCGCCAACCCTACAAAAGGTAGGAACAACAACGCCAAAATCCACGCCATGGTCTTGGCCGGTTGGCGATTGTCCATCAGTATCCTGACCATCACGCCAATGACGATCACGCCATAAAGCGCGCCACATACCCAATGCAAATATTCCATATCACAAGCCACTTAAACTGTCGTACCACCTCACTCTTGTTTCTTCTTCTGTATGTACGCCAACTGTTTCAAGGCAAAACCACTGCTGGCAGGATCGGACAACAACTCTTTGAGCAACGGCTCGGCCTCATCATATCGCTTTGATCGCACCAACAAGAAAGCCTTGCGCCGACGCAAAAAACTCATGAATGTCGCCACCTCGCGCATGGACTCATCGCTCCTCTGTCCGGCGTCGCCGTTAAACATGGCCGACAAGTCGTGCAAAAAAGAGTCGATGAAAAACATGGCTCGAAAGTCGCGCCCATTTACCAAGCAGTTTATAAACATTTTCATATAGTCCACTCGGCGAACTTGCAAAGTGATTTGGAGGTAGTATGACGCCTTGCGATATTGGCGCAAATGGGTATAACTAGCTCCCACCATATAGCATATCTCCATGAAAGCGGCCCTTGCCGCTGTTGGCATCTGATAGTAACTTTCCTGCATCTGCTCGAAAATATTTTCCAAACAGCGCGCGCTCTCATAGAAACGCCCTTGATCATAAAGAGCCCTGCCACGTAGCAGCGCCTGCCCGTGACGTGGGTCGCGCAGGCTACAAAGCGTCTTTTCCTCCTCGTTCATGTCCGCCACATTTCCATTTCGCTCCTTGGCCATAGCCTCTTTCCAAACGTATCTAAAACGTTCCAACCGTTCCCGCGAGGGCTGCAAGTCGCAACCCATGAGCGCACTGCACATCTGTTTGTGCCGGTCCATGTGCCGTTCGCTCACCGCCCGGCTCATAGACACTGGCGTTAACGCCAGTGTGACACGATAGTAGAGCGTTTCAGGCGTTTGCCCTTCTTGCTTGAAATGGATAGTCAGATGGCGCACACGCACAGGGTCGCGAGGGTCGTAATAGTCGAGCGACGCCACTGCCGAGTGGCACATAAACCGCCCTTCGTCCACGAGCGCCGTTTTTACGTCGAAGGAGGCGATAGCGTCCGGATCGTCAATCACCACAACTCGTTCGTCGCGCGTCAGCGAAAAACGCGCCATTACAATGTCCGCCAATCCCATCGCGGAAGCCAAGAGCTGTCGCAGTGGCACCTTGGCTCCGTCGTCGTGCCAATCAGGCCCCGCCTCTTGGTACATCATTTCCAATTCGCTGACAAGAAACTGCTCTCGCTGCTTTGTCGCGTCACGTTTTTCGGCGTCATGATTGAGCGCGCCCTTGGCGTCGTCAAACCGCTCTTTGATGACGGAAACAAAGTCATGACGCCATTTGAAAGCCTCTTGCATAGCTCTCTCTAACACATCCTTGGCCCTTTCCCCGTCGAGCAACAACATGCCCATTATGTGCACACGCACCTTGCCACGAGTTCCGTCTACCGAGTAGACGAGCCGGCATACCTCCGCTTGTAAGTTTATATCGTTGCATACAAGGCGCACCGTCTCTATATAGTCAAGCTCCGTCTCGTAAAAAAAAGGGTATAGCAAGCGCACGTATGGCTCCGCGTTTTGCACGTTAAGCCTAAAATGCCCACTCTGATACTGATAAGTGCCGATATAGTTTCCGTCGTCTTTCTCCCATTGCACCGTGCAATTGAGCATGCCCAACACACCGCTCACAACGCGTTTCATGTGGGCGGCATCGAGGTTGCCAAGTCCCACGCGCGCGTCATGGCGCATGCGTCGCGACGCAAGCGTCGCCACAACCACGGCACATGCGATGGCGAAAACCATAAATATGATGCAAATTTCTATCATTCCCTGACTGCAAACTTACTGAAAATAAATGATAAATGCTTTTTTTTGAGCCACAAAAATGCTTTTTCTGCCACAAAACGCACTATGAAACCATCCACCGCGAAACATTCGACACACCAAAAGGGCGCACTGGAAAACAACAATATGAAAGGCTTGAAAAAAACTGACAAAAGCACGTTCAAAACTCGCGTATTTACAAACCATAGGCACCTTGGGCGCAAATACGCCAAACACGAGCGTTTTTCATAATTGTCTACAGGGCAACAAGTTAGAGAGAAACGGAAGAAAACCAGACAAAAAAGTTTTCAGCACAGCATACCATTAAGGCCTAATCGCAACGAGATTAAGCTTTTGACAACGGACGATTAAAGCCAAAACGACTCCCCATCAATACCTGATCGCGACGCCAACGCATACCAACGGCAACTTGGGCACAAGAAAAAAGCGCCCACAGCGCGATTTTGACACGACACGATAACTTTTTCATCTCTAAAACAGCAAGTCCTCAAAGCCCTGTTTTTGTGATAAATATTTGACAAATAACACAAGGCACCATCGCCCACACAAAGCCAATCGATCTTTAGAAATCTAAAGCACAATGTTGCTGCCCAACTGTTTGGCCAACTTGTTGCGCATGTTCTGCATGTCCTGGTATTCTGACAAGAGCTTTGCCAAGAGCGTGGCATCCGTGCCCGCCTGGCTAATTTGCGCTTGCAAGTCTTTGAGATGACGCTCCACATAGTCCATGCGAAAATCGAGAAGCAGATGGTTTGTCTGGGTGCGCAAATCGCGCAAATCGTTTTCTTCGCGCGCTTTTCGATCTTCCTCGCCAACAGCTTGCTCCTTCTTCACGTTCGACAAGCGGTAACTGTCCGCTGTCATGGCGATGGCAACCTTGCTCACACGGATGTCATCGTGATGCACAAAATAGGTCTCGGCCACGAAATTGGCGTCGTCACTCATGGCTACAGCCTCTCGCAAAATATCGTTGTATACCAGCTCCTGAAAAACCAAGTTGTCACGGTCAAGGCTATAATGGATATACTGCGCCACCGTGAAATCACGCACATTACCCTCTTCGTCTTCCACATTCTCATAGATAACGCGCTCGCCATGCCGCACCACCATCTGCGTGAGCAGGCTCTCCACCTTGGCTGCCTGCCCCAATGGGTCGGCGGAGGTGATGGGAGGGATTTCCGCGGCCGCGGTCACGGAGGAAGGCTCTGCCCCAACCTGCTCTGGCTCTAAGACCTTTTTGGAACGCCGATTGCGAATAAGGATATTCATTTGGCTGATGAGAGAGTACTCTTTGGTGTCCGTGCGAATGGCGCAATCGTGAATGTAAGAGTCGCGGAGAATTTGGTTTTGTACATGCGACACCGACTCTATGATGGAACCAATGGCGGCAGTGCGCTTGGCAGGGTCGGTTTCGCCCTTGAGCAGCAAGTCTGACTTGAAGCGTATGAAATCCACGGCATTTCTTTCAACATATTGTTTAATCTCGTCGGCCGTGTGGTTGCGGGCGTACTCATCTGGGTCCAATCCGTCTGGCATGAGCACCACCTTGAGGTTCATGCCCTCTGAAAGAAGCATGTCAGTGCCCCTCAAGGCGGCGTGAAGCCCCGCCTCGTCATTGTCGTAGACAAGCGTGATGTTTGACGTGAAACGATGCAACGTGTGTATTTGGTGGTAGCTAAGCGCCGTGCCTGAGTTGGCCACGACATTCTCTATGCCGCTCTGGTACATGGAGATAACATCGGCTTGTCCCTCTACCAAGAACACGTGGTCTTCCTTGACAATAGCTTTTTTGGCCTGCCAAATGCCATATAGCTCGCGGTCTTTTTGGTAAACGTCGCTCGCTGGCGAGTTGACGTATTTTTGGTTCACGCCCTTGGTTCGGCTGTCCAAGACACGGGCGGTGAAGCCCACCACCTTGCCGCTCACGCCTATCCACGGGAACACCACCCGCCCGGCATAACGATCCATCAGCTCGCCATGATCGGTCTTGAAACAAATGCCGGTGGAGAGCAGGAACTCCTCTTTGTATCCTTGGCGCAACGCCTCAAGACCAAGAGCCTGACGGTCAAGCAAGTCATAGCCCAGCCGAAACTTCTTGATGACATCATCGCGAAAACCCCTGCCACGAAAATACCGCATGCCAATGGCCACGCCATCAGCATGGTTGTGAAGCAAATCCTCAAAATACTTGCATGCCCACTCGTTGACTATGAACATGGACTCGCGTTTGCCCTGCTCCTCTTTCTCCTCGTCGGTGAGTTCGCGCTCTTTGATCTCTATATGGTATTTGTTAGCGAGCCAACGCAAGGCCTCGGGATAGGTCATCTGCTCATGTTCCATGACAAAATTGACAGGCGTCCCACCCTTGCCGCAGCCAAAACAGTGGCACGTGCCACGAGCCGGCGAGACAAAAAAAGATGGCGTCTTCTCATTGTGAAACGGGCAAAGCCCCTTGTAGTTGGCCCCCGCCTTCTTGAGCGCGACGAACTCTGACACCACCTCCACGATATTGGCGGCATCCTTAATTCTCTCTACGGTTTGTCGGTCTATCATATACAATCCAGTCTCGATACAGGGCAAAGGTACGCTTTTTTCCCTGCCGGATGACACAAAAAAAGCTAAAATTAACATCCAATCGCGGATGTTGCACAGCCAAGAAACGCACCATGATGCACGCAGGCACTGTTTTTGTGCGTTTTGTTTGGCCAAGACGCAAAAAAATAGTAATTTTGCTGGGTAGTACACATATATTATATATAGCATAAAAAACATGAAACTTAAAATCGTTGTGCTTGCCAAGCAAGTGCCTGACACAAGAAATGTGGGCAAAGACGCGATGACCGCGCAAGGCACGGTGAACCGAGCTGCCCTGCCCGCCATCTTCAATCCGGAAGATTTGAACGCTTTGGAGCAGGCTCTTCGCCTAAAAGAAAGCAACCCGGGATCTACCGTTGGCGTGCTCACGATGGGACCTCCAAGAGCCGGCGAGATTATTCGCCAAGGGCTATACCGTGGCGCGGACACCGGCTGGCTGCTCACAGACCGCAAGTTCGCGGGCGCGGACACGTTGGCTACGTCGTACGCCTTGTCTATGGCCATACGCAAGATAGGGCCGGTGGACATCATCATCGGCGGCCGCCAAGCCATCGACGGTGACACCGCGCAGGTGGGACCGCAGGTGGCTCAAAAATTAGGGCTGAACCAAGTGACCTATGCCGAGGAGATTTTGAAGATAGAAAACGGGCATGCCACCATTCGCCGGCACATCGATGGCGGCGTGGAAACCGTGGTCGCCCCACTCCCGGTGCTGATCACCGTGAACGGAACGGCCGCCCCAGCGCGCCCATGCAACGTGAAGTTGGTAATGAAATACAAATACGCCACCTGCCCCATGGAGCGAAAAGGAGTCGAGCCATGGGCGGCCCTCTACGAGTCGAGACCTTACCTTACGCTCAACCAATGGAGCGTGGCAGACGTTAACGCCGACGAGGAGCAGTGCGGATTGTCAGGCTCGCCCACCAAGGTGAAAGCCGTTCAGAACATCGTGTTCCAAACAAAGGAAAGCAAAAAAATGACTGACGGCGACGCGGACATCGAGGGATTGATGAAAGAACTTATCAACGAAAAAATTATTTGACAACATAGACCGTGCCTTCGGGCCATCCAACAAATATGAACAACGTTTTTGTATATTGCGAAATAGAGGGGACAAACGTGCAGGAAGTGTCCCAAGAACTACTGAGCAAAGGTCGCAAATTGGCCGATGAGTTAGGCGTAAAGCTACATGCCGTAGTGGCTGGCGCAGGCGTCAAGGGGAAAGTGGAGAGCCAAATTCTGCCCTACGGAGTGGACAAGCTCTTTGTCTTCGACGGCGAGGCACTTTTTCCATACACATCCGCGCCCCATACAGACATACTTGTAAACCTGTTTAAAGAGGAGAAACCGCAGATCTGTTTGATGGGCGCCACCGTCATAGGACGTGACCTTGGCCCACGCGTCTCTTCCTCGTTAACCTCCGGATTGACAGCCGATTGCACGCAATTGGAAATCGGCGACTACGAGGACAAGAAGTCGGGCAAACTCCACAAGAACTTGCTCTACCAAATCAGACCCGCTTTTGGCGGCAACATCGTGGCCACCATCGTGAACCCTGACCACAGGCCGCAAATGGCAACCGTGCGTTCAGGCGTGATGAAGCGAGAGATTGTGGACAGCGATTACAAAGGCGAGGTGGTTTATCCCAACGTCGCCGACTACGTACCGGAGACCGATTACGTGGTGAAAGTGATTGACCGCCATGTGCAAGCGGCACAGAATAACCTCAAGGCTTCGCCCATCGTGGTGGCTGGTGGCTATGGCATGGGCTCGAAAGAAGCTTTTGCCAAGCTATACGATTTGGCCGAGGTGCTGCACGCCGAGGTGGGCGCCAGTCGCGCCGCCGTGGACGCAGGATGGCTGGATAACAGCCGCCAGGTAGGACAAACTGGCGTGACGGTGCATCCGAAAGTGTATTTCGCGTTTGGCATCTCGGGGCAAATCCAGCACATAGCGGGCATGCAAGACGCAGGCATCATTATCGCCGTGAACAACGATCCGGACGCTCCCATCAACGCCATAGCCGACTATGTTATCAACGGTAACGCCGAGGAGGTCATCCCCAAGATGATAAAATACTACAAACAAAACAGCAAATAACACGCCTTCCGCGCTTCTTGGCACGGACTTCAATGACGAAACAGAATAAAATCAGCACCATGTCCAATTATTATACAGACCATCCCGAGATAGGATTTCATCTCAACCATCCATTGATGAAGAGGATCGTGGAACTAAAGGAACGCAATTACGCAGACCGGGACAAGTTCGACGAGGCTCCCGTAAACTATGACGACGCCATAGAGAACTACAAGCAACTACTCGAAATAACGGGTGACATCACGGCCAACATTATCGGTCCCAACTCTGAGAGCGTGGATCAGGAGGGACCTCACCTTGAGAATGGCCGCATGCTTTACGCCTCGAAGACCAAGGAAAACATACAAGCCACGCGGCAAGCTGGCCTTTGGGGTGTGTCCATGCCACGCCAATATGACGGCTTGAACATTCCCATCACCATTTTCTCAATGCTTTCAGAGATGATGGGCATGGCCGACTCCGGTTTCCAAAACATTTGGAGTTTGCAAAGCTGCATAGACACATTGTACGAGTTTGGCTCCGAGGAGCAAAAGAAAAAGTATATTCCTCGTGTCTCCGCCGGAGAGACAATGTCCATGGATTTGACAGAGCCAGACGCAGGATCGGACCTGCAAAGCGTGATGCTCAAGGCCACTCAAGACAAGGACGGCACATGGAGGCTGAATGGAGTGAAACGTTTTATCACCAATGGCGACTCTGACATACACTTGGTTTTGGCCCGATCGGAAGCAGGAACGAAAGATGGTCGTGGCCTGTCCATGTTCATTTACGACAAGCGCGACGGCGGAGTGACCGTGCGCCACATAGAGAACAAACTCGGCATTCATGGCAGCCCAACCTGCGAATTGGTCTTCAAGAACGCCAAAGCGGAGCTTTGTGGAGACCGCCGCATGGGTCTAATCAAATACGTGATGAGCCTGATGAACGGCGCTCGCCTTGGCATTGCCGCCCAATCCGTGGGGCTGTCACAAGAGGCTTACAACGAAGCCGTGAGCTACGCAAAGGCTCGCGCGCAATTCGGCAAGAACATTATCACCTTCCCCGCGGTGTACGACATGCTGTCTCGAATGAAAGCCAAGCTCGACGCCGGACGTGCGATATTGTACCAAACATCGCGCTACGTTGACATTTACAAAACGCTTGAGGATATCTCAAAAGAGCGAAAGCTGAGCCCCGAGGAGCGAAACGAGATGAAAACATACCATCGTCTCGCCGACGCGCTTACCCCTTTGAGCAAGGGAATGGCCTCTGAATACGCCAATCAAAACGCTTACGATTGCATTTCGGTACATGGTGGCTCTGGCTTCATCATGGAATACAAATGCCAACGTTTATACCGCGACGCTCGAATATTCTCCATTTACGAGGGCACCACGCAGTTGCAAGTGGTGGCTGCCATCCGTTTCATCACCAACGGCACCTACCTTGACATCATCCAAGAGTTGCTACAGGGTGAAATTTCCGACGATCTGAAGCCCTACCGAGAGCGCGTTGCCCATTGCGTGGAGCTGTACAGCCGGGCCGTCGAGAAAGTAAAGGCAGGCACAAACCAAGAGCAACACGACTACTTGGGACGCCGCCTGTATGACATGACGGGCGAGATCATCATGTCATTGCTGCTCATCAATGACGCCTCAAAAGCTCCGGAGCTTTTTGCCAAGAGCGCAAGGCTCTACACTCGACTGACAGAAGAGCATGTTGTCGGACACGCCGCATTCATCGAATCTTTTGACATCGCCGACCTTGAAGATTGCAAGTTCGATTCCGTAACAAAGGCATGACCGCGGCATGGACAAACAAGACAAGTCTCACCCACTAATTATGTGGGTGGGGCTTTTTAATATTAAGACGAAATAAAAACACCATCCCCAAAACCATAAACGTTCATTTCACATAACGCAAAGATAGTTTTTTACCATGTAAAAAATATTCCCGCAAACCGTGAGCGTCTATTTTATACAAAAAAGCCATCCCTTTAACACATCACCAACACCCCCATTTATAAGGATTATAGCAAAAAACAATTATGAAATCATTGCGTGAGATATACCGCATAGGCAAAGGTCCTTCGTCGAGTCACACCATGGGGCCACAAAAAGCCGCCCAGGTTTATTTATCAAAACATCCCAACGCCAAACGTTTTCGCGTCACGTTGTATGGCAGTTTGGCCGCCACGGGGCGCGGGCACATGACCGACGTTGCCATCACCGAGGTGCTCAGTCCCACGGCGCCAGTGGAGATAGTATGGGAAAAAAGCGTGTTTATGAAGTTCCATCCTAACGCCATGCTCTTCGAAACCGAAAAGGGTGAGCCATGGAAAGCGTACAGTGTGGGCGGCGGCGCTATCTCCGAAGGCCCCCATCCCACAGGGTTGTTCCCCGAAAGCAAGGACATCTACAAGCTCACGCACCTCCTGGACATCTTGGATTGGTGCGACAAGAATGGTCGCACCCTATGGGAATACGTAGAGGCATGCGAGGAACCGTCCATTTGGAACTATCTGTTGGAAGTATGGGAAACCATGAAAAAGGCCGTTGAGCGCGGTATCAACAAAGACGGAATTCTACCCGGCCCCCTCAACTTGCAGCGCAAGGCATCGTCCTATTACATCAAGGCCACAGGATACAAGCAGAGCTTGCAGACTCGCGGACTGGTCTATGCCTACGCCCTTGCCGTAAGCGAGGAAAACGCATCGGGCGGCACAGTCGTCACGGCGCCCACCTGTGGCAGTTGCGGCGTATTGCCCGCCGTGCTCTATCACCTTGCCAATGGGCACAATTTCAATGACCGAAAGATTATCCACGCCTTGGCCACGGCTGGGCTCATTGGCAACATCGTCAAAGAGAACGCCTCCATATCGGGCGCCGACGTGGGTTGTCAGGGTGAGGTGGGAACGGCTTGCGCCATGGCCTCGGCAGCCGCTTGCCAGCTATTTGGCGGCAGCCCGGCACAAATAGAATACGCCGCGGAGATGGGGCTCGAACACCATTTGGGCATGACATGCGACCCTATATGCGGCCTCGTGCAAATTCCTTGCATTGAGCGCAACGCTTTCGCGGCCACCCGCGCCCTTGATTGCAACCTCTACGCGTCGTTCAGCGACGGCAAACACCGTGTGGACTTTGACCGCGTGGTGGAGGTGATGAAACAAACGGGGCACGCCATCCCGTCACTTTACAAAGAGACATCAGAGGGCGGACTGGCCAAGGCGCTCGACTATTTCTCCTATCCTGAGTAAACTTTTCAGCATCCACACTTCATTTAACATCAACCCATGAGAAAAGTTATTGTCGTTTTTTTCGTTCTGACGGTATCGTTCATGGCATCCACCTCCTGCCGAATGCAACCGTCGCGCAACCTTGGCGACACCGTTGAGGCTAAATATTTCGAGCCGGCAGACACGGCCACGCTGACAGCCACGCGCGCCAAAGCGACCGACACAACAACCGTGGACAGCTCTGACATTTTCTATATCGGCAACGCCTCCACACGCCGCCGCGTGCAACTCGTGGGCTATCCGCATCGGCAAGACAGCGCCATATACGCCAAAGGCAAACACGTCAAGGTGAAAGGCAACGCCGACTTTGGGCACGTGGTGCGTGCAAAATTCTACATAACCGACAAGGGCGACACCCTTGTCACGCTGCTGGAAGAGTGGAAGCCAGCCGCCGCGAACAAATAAAGAGGGCCTTCGCACCTATAGCGTGCCGCCCGATGGCGTTCTCGTCACGCCAAGACGCACATGCCACTCCACGCGCGAGGCCAGCGCCGTGGAGTGGCATGCCTTTGGCCTAACCCATCATCATAAACCTGATCTCGTCCCACGTGATGTCCGCTCGGCAAGCATCTTTTACGTCTCTTATTGTCGCTCCCTCAGGCAACTGGCTGATGGCGTGCCTGATAGCCTTCACTTTTGAGGCCCCTATCACCTTGTCAGCGGATATATCCCCCGACTTGACAAATCGTCCCAAATGCCCATAGACGGTGCCAGGGGTCAACCCACGCTCCTTGGCAATGTCTGCTGGCGTTTGCCCCCGCTTAAACATCTCGTAAGTCAACCTGTACGTTTCACCTTTCTTGCGCTTGGTTTTACGCTCCGCCTCCCCATTCTGGCCATTGTCGTCAGCGGTCCCAAATGGCGTGCCGGAATTTTTGCGCCGCCGGCGAGGGCGCGACGAGCGGGCGCCAGGACTTACCACGTCCATGGCGTCGAGCATGGCCTCTTGCTTGGCCATCATATAGCGCGGCACGTCAAAGGTCTCCTCTTCCATCTTTCGCAGCACTTTGTTCTTGGCCAAATAGCTCATCCACAACTCCTTGAATCGCTCTTCCATCAATGCGTTACCCTTGGCGTTTTGGCTCTCAGCCCGCTTGGTTTTCTCAATAGTATCGCTCAACTGCGCCTCGATGGCATCAAGAAAATAACCGGCCCCACGCTTCACCCGTTCCAAAAAATCGTTTTCACGCAACTCATCAACCTTCATGGCGCGCATCTTGCTCTGCCACTTGTAGGCCACATCCATCACGCTCGACTTGATGTTTCGCGCCACATCGCCATGCAGCGTGGTCAGAGACTGGCAACCTTTAAAATACTCCAGCAACGTGCGGTACACCAACTGCTCCGCCTGATACAGTTCTCCAAAATCAAAAAGATCCAACAGTTGAAACCTGAAATACTCATCTTTCAGGTCAGACAGTGACTCAACGCTCCGCTCGGCAGCCTCTCGCTGGCACGCTATATAGTCAGATACCCTATGGTCATTGATAATACAGCTCTCGTGAATGGGCGACGCCAACACCAATCCCTCAAGGCTCTTGCAGCGACTCAGCGCCACATACACCTGCCCTGGCGCGAACGATCTTCCCGCATCGATGATGGCACGCTCAAACGTCAACCCTTGGCTCTTGTGTATGGTGATGGCCCAGGCCAACCGCAACGGATATTGCCTGAACACCCCCTGTACCTGCGTCTCTATCACCTTGGTTTTCTCATTGATCACGTATTTCGCGTTTTCCCACTCCTGCGGCTCCACCTCGATGGGATTTGGGTCGTCGGTGCAACGCACTATTATTTTTCCACCGTCCATGCCCACCACATGCCCTATGCGGCCGTTGTAATAGCGGCGAGCGCCCGACGCGTCGTTCTTGACAAACATAACCTGCGCCCCCGGCTTGAGTTCCAACCTCACATCGGCAGGATAGCTGTACTCCGGGAAGTTGCCCTCTATCTTCGCCGTATACACATGGCTCTCGCCTTTGAGTTTGGCCAACTTGTTCTCATTGTAGCTATCGGCCATGCGATTGTGCGTGGTCAGGCGTATGTACCCATCCTCGGCCATGGGCGCAAAGGTGGGTTGATAGCGAGACGCGAGCGTTTCCATGTCGTTGGCGGTGAGCTTGCCATCGCGCACATGGTTCAAAAGGTCGACAAAGGCCTTGTCTCGCTGCCTGAAAACTTGTGTCAACTGTATAGTCACGTAGCTGATTTGAGACAATGCCTTGCTTCCGAAAAAATAGGGCGTGTCATAGTGTCCACGCAGTATTTCCTCGTCTTGTGGTGTCACCACAGGGGTGAGTTGTTGCAAATCGCCTATCATCAACAATTGCACCCCACCAAAAGGCCTCGAATGATCGCGGTAGCGTCGCAGCACAGTGTCAATGGCATCGAGCAGGTCACTTCTCACCATTGATATCTCGTCTATCACCACCATGTCCAACGTGCGGATTATTCTACGTTTCTCTTTGCCAAAATCATAGCGGTCCTTGATGGAGGTGCCGGGAACGTAGGGCGACAAGGGCAGCTGGAAAAACGAGTGGATGGTCATACCGCCAGCGTTGATGGCAGCCACGCCCGTGGGCGCCACCACTATCATACGTTTGGCCGAGTGCTCTCTCACCGCCTTCAGAAAGGTGGTCTTGCCCGTGCCAGCCTTGCCCGTGAGAAAAATGCTGATACCCGTATGTTCCACAAATTCCCATGCCGTTGCCAGTTCATTGTTTTGTTCCATCGTTCATGTATGGTTATATTCACGCTATCATATCGTGCGCATCCAAGCGTCGCGCCACCACGGCTATCTCTCGCCACCGTGGACGACAGCGCCACTATGTCATCATTTGACCAAGTGTCAAACGCATCGCATGGCACAAAGTAGTAGCGTTATCCAAAGTTACGCCATTTTTTACGAACGGCCATCATTTTTTCAAAGTTTTCTCGTCTCCGCTCTAACAAGTCCCTACCTCCACGCCATGGCAAGAGGATCGTATCTGAAATGTCAAATAAACATCACAAAAAAAAGATACCCATCTTGTCACCTTATAGCGTGCCAAAAAACGTATCAACAGCCCATTGACATACGGCCGGGTAGGATTCATGGCGTGCCTGTCATCCCATTGGCACTTATTGGCAGCATGACAAAGGCCTAATCGCCACCCGAAAAGATGTTAGTGGCAATGTGAATAATGCCTCATCGCATCACAATTAGGTACTAAACACGAAGCCACTGACTAAAATCTTGGGGTAAAAAAGACCCGAAATTTTGTAGCCTACTGAAGCACAGGTATTTACAAAACAGTCCTCAGAATTGCGTATTTGTGGTCGAACGGATTCCCTTTTGCAAATACGCGAGCCACAAGAGACCTTTTGTCAACTATTTTCAAACTATTCATGCCATGTCAACATATATCGCCTTGCCATACCGTTTTGCTCCAAAAATACGCCCACCACGCTAACCCACGGTATCTTCAAGCCATTGAGCGAGTGAGCGGCATGCCACGGTATGGCGCCGGCACACCAGCCATCGAGTGTCGAAACGGCTGACAGCCACGCCTAAAAAACAGCGGAGAGTGTTGCCACCTATCGCAAAAAACACTATTTTTGCAACATGGAAGCCGCGGAAAGCATGAACCTACATTCTCTCACACGCATCGCGCCGATGTTCATGGCGGGCATCGTCGTGGGCGACGCATGGGGGCAACACTTGGCATGGTGGGCACTCGTAATGGGTGGCGGCGCGCTGATAGCGGTGGCATTGGCGTTAGGACACAAGCACAACGGTTGGCAGGGGGCGTGCATCATGGCATGCTCGCTATTGGTAGGAGCGGCGCTCTCCATGCGACAAAAACTCGTCACCACTCCGATAGAGACCGCATGCGAGGTGAGCTACTCGGCCATCGTGACCTCAGAGCCACAAGAAAAGGGCAAGACCATACACTGCGACATAGCCATCTTGAAGATAGACGGGCTGCCACAGCGTCGTACCCTCAAGGTGAGAGCCACCTTGCTAAAAGACGCCGCCACCCGCCACTGGCAGCGGCTGCACGTGGGCGATGGCATCGAGGCTATGTCCACACTGGAGGCGCCCAAGGGATTTTTTAAGCCCACAAACTTTGATTACCCTCGATGGCTACGAGCGCATGGCTACCGAGCGCAAACATTCGCGCACTGGCTATATTGGCGCAAAGCGGCTGTCTCCACCACCACGCTATCCCGATGGGAACGCGTCACATTGCGCGCGCGAAAATTCAGGCAGGCATTGATTGAGCGTTTGCAACGGCTTGGTATCGATCGCGAACAGCTTGCCGTGGTAGCGGCCATGACCTTGGGAGACAAGAGCCACGTCGGAAACGCGCTCAAAGACAACTACTCGGTCACGGGAGCCTCGCACGTGTTGGCCCTCTCGGGCCTTCATCTCGGTATCATCTATGCGCTGTTCACATTGCTGATAGGACGCTTTTGGCGGTGGCGATGGGTGGCACAGGGATTGACACTCGCCACGGTGTGGGCCTTTGTCGTGATGGTGGGCATGCCCATCAGCGCCATGCGGTCGGCCACCATGCTCACGGTGTATGCCGTTTGCCTGTTGCTGGGTCGACAAAGGGCATCCGTCAACACGTTGGCCTTCGCCGCGTTGACGCTGCTTGTGGCCAACCCGCTGGCCCTTTGGGACGTGGGATTTCAAATGTCGTTCATGGCAGTGCTGTCCATCATGGTATATTACCAACCCATAGCCAACTTGATCAAGCCACGATGGAAAATGGCCCGGTGGGCGTGGAGTCTATGCGCGTTGTCCGTAGCCGCCCAGATTGGCACCGCACCTTTGGTAGCCTATTATTTTGGGCGGTTTTCATGCTATTTTTTGCTCACCAATATCATTGCAATCCCAGCCGTCACTATCATTCTATATATGGCCATGCTGATGGCTATGGCCACGCCCGCGCCCATCATCCAACACTTCTTGGGCACGGCGCTGGCGCGCGTGGCCGCCACGCTCAACGCCATATTGGGACACATGGCCCAGTGGCCGGGAGCGAGCGTGGAGCATATCCGGATGAGCACGGCACAACTGTGGCTTGTCTATGTGGTGATCATATCCATAACGGTATCCATCGCATACGCCATTCGCACGCGAAGGCAGAGGCTACTTGAAAATTTGGCCGTTCATCAATGATCATGGGCAACAGGCCCGGAGGCATTGGCATTGGCATTGGCAAGGCGCGAGGACGCGAAACATCAAGAGCCGCCGCGCGCCAAAGCTGCGACAACGGCTGTCAGGATGCCGTGACGCACCCACATCACAGCGTTGCCGGTGAGCCCACAATGCTTGATGAGACATTCTGCAAGTACGATGATTTGTTCCATAAACGGTTTGTTGCACGCTATTTGAGTTCCATGAATTGGGCTTGTCAGTTTTAATGTTTATTTTTTTGACAATGTGTAAGCTATAGAAGAAACGCGGTGGGCTACACGAGCCCGCGCGCTTAGGCGTCGAGCCAAAAAGAAACCAAACGAAGACAGCGCTTAACGCACATGAAAGGGGCGTATAGTCGCCGTGGCAATTTATAAACCCCACCTATAGAGCAAACATTGATTAGGGGCTGCACAGTATGGAGCAGACCTTGTCTTGAAACGCTCGCGCATTCCTGACGTGCATCACTCCCTGGTTGATGATGGCGAAACAGACGCGGTGCCCATTGGCCGCGGTGAGATAACCACACAGCGAACTTATCCCGGTGAGGGTGCCGGTCTTGGCGTGAACGTTGCCACGCGTGAACTGTGACTGCATGCGGCGCTTGAGCGTGCCATCCACGCCGGCGATGGGCAAGGCTGGCAAGAGATGGTTGAAGATGTTCTCGTTTTTGTAAGCATGGCGCAAAAGCCGCACCTCAAGCTCCGCGCTGACATAATTGTAAAGTGACAATCCAGACCCGTCAGCAAAGCGATAGCGCGAACCATCGCAACCTATCTTATTGACAAGTTGCTTGATCATGCCCCTGGCTCCTTGGGCCGTGGCGGGCCTGTTGCCCGTGGCGGCAGCCAATTGATAAAACATGGCCTCGGCGTAGAGGTTGTCACTCTGTTTCAACATACGCATCAATATCTGGTCTATGGTGTGGAAACGGCATACGATACAGTTGGCGGCCTGTGGCTTCTGACGCTCGCCAATGGCGCCCGTGAGATATATCCCCGCCTTGCGCAGCTCTGTGTAAAACCGCTGCATGAACTCATCTTTTCGCGAGACAAGCAGGGGCGAGAGCACAGGGTTGTCATCATCCCAGCACCACCCCTCTCCCAAGGTGTCTGAGTTTTTCATCGACTTGTCCGAATAGATATTGCCACGAATGGTGTCTACGCCCATTTTTCGCAATGCCTCGACAAACGATCGCATGTCGTCAGAATTGAAACGGGGGTCAAAGCCGCCCACGCAATACACGTCGCCAGAGAGTGTTCCGCAGTCCACCTTGCCCGTATAGCACAGCTCTGTCTTAAACTGATAGTTCTCTCCAAACTTGTCAAGGGTGGCAATGGCCGTGACAACCTTCATCGTGGAGGCAGGGCGCATGAGCTGCCGCTCATTGAAACGGTAGATGGCCGAATCGGCGTCCAAATCCCAAATCATCAGTCCAAGTTGGGAAGTTTGGAACATATCGTGCCGCAACAATTGGTCTATTTTAGACTGAACGCTCTTGGGCCACGGCAGCGTGTCGTCGCGAATGACAATGGTATCGGTCCAAGCCAAACCACTTTGAAGAGTGTCGCTATCAGCCGACAACTCGTCCTCATAGGCCTGCGCCCATGTGGACGCCGCGTGGAGAAGGAGGGAAAAACCGCAAAAAAGTATTTTTAGATTACGTATGTAAGACATATCACAACAGAATATTAATCTTCGTACATCTCTGGCTCGCGCTCATCAGCATGAGCTTTTGCAAGTGACGCCATGCGCTCGCGCAGACATTTCACGAAAGAGGCTTCTTGATCGGGTTGGACCGTGGCATAGCGATTGTCGCCGTATTCAAGGACGAGGAAACGGCTCAAGCCAAAATTGGCAGCCTGTGGACGACACGAGCGAATTTGCGACAAAGGCAAAATCTTGGATCCTCCAAACCTGCCACGATAAATAGTCAGCTCTTCATCACTGAAAATATATTCCGAGTGGAGCGACCGTTCCATGAGAAACACCGCCAAGAACACCAATAACAAGCCTATGAGGAAAGCCTTGACCCAAAACAGATAAAAGGCAAGGAACACGAAAAACAGAACTCCACATTTGGCGCCTATCGTAAATTTATGGTGAAAAGTACGACTCATAACATACGAACAAGCGCGCAAGCGCCTGCTGAAAGATGATTGATAGGCGCGAAATTACAAAGATTATCGCGAATAATGGGTTAATGGGCGTGTATTCTTGCTAATTTTGACACCATATAACACTTATTGACACGCTAAAACCCTGTCACGAAATGACTCAGCGCGTGAGTGAGAACTTCAGGCTCAAGCCGAAGTCTTGGGTGGTGGTGGGATAGCTGTTGCTGCTAAGAAGGGGTGCGTTAGACTGTCTGTCAAGGTAAAAACTGACGGACATGAGCTTGGAAAGGGTATAGTCGGCCATGAACGACAGCTTGAAAGCTGTGTTGCCACTGCTGGCCGACGAGGTCATGGAGGCAATGTCGCGGGTGATGGAAGCCTGTTTGCGATAGGATATGTCAAGGCGGATATTAAGCCCGTGGTTTATACCGTCGCGCATGGTGGGTCGCGCGGATGGATCGATCACGGCCGCGCCTCGGTTGCGTTTGTCGCTCTTGGCAAGTCTCGAGGCACGCCCGCCAAACAGGTTCAGGTCGTTAATACGGTAGCTAAGCCCCACCACCCAGTCTCTGCTCAGGGCCTCGTTGAGTTGCACGCTGGTCATGGAAAGTGTGAGAATGCGTGTTTGGCGATACTCTATTTTGGCAGTAAGATCGTTTTGAAAGGTCATGTCCACGCCCAAAAGTGGCGAGAAAGACTCGTTGACGCTCACGGTGGAGACATTGTACATGGAACTGGGCAGGGCATGGCCGTCAGTGGCATCGATAATGAACCCCATGTCGGGCCCCATAAGTCGCATAAAGGTGGAGTAACTCTGGTAGCTGCCCACGGCATAAACGCTTTTGTAACTGTGGTTCAAGTTGACACTCTTGAACACGTCTCTGAACCAAGGCAACTTGCTCATGCCACTGTAGCGCAGTGTCCAGTTGGGGAGCAATCGGGTAAGAGCGGGAAAGATGTCGAGGTTGTTGCCACCTATGGAAGTGTACGAAGCCAAGAAGGCGGGCACCATCACGTCCGCGCCATAAAGGTTGGCCGCTCCATTGGCAGGGTCGAACACCCGGCCGGCGAGAGGCGTTCCAGCCGGGTATCGGGTGCCCGCATACCTTGCCTCTACGCGCCTTCGGTAGCCCTCCAAGGCATTGCAAAATCGCTCAAACGTGGCACTTCTGAAACCATTGTTGGCGTCTCCAATACCCTCGAAAGCCGATTTCACGGCCAAAGTGGTCATGGTGAAAGTGCCGGTTTGTGTGGTGGGATTGCCATCGTACATGTATTGCACGCTCTTTGCGACCGTACTCATCCTGCTTGCGGCAAGGTCTATCTTCAAACTTCGGATGGGCTCGATGGACGCTCTGAACTGAAAGTCCTCGGTAAAGTTGGTTGTGGCTGGCGTCGCGACACTGTCATTCACCAATAACCAACCGTTGGATCGCGCTCGTTCGATATAGTTGTCACCTGTCAAGCCGAACGCAAAATCAAGGCCTGGAGACAGACCTTGCGCTGCCGTTCGATTGGTTTGGCCAAACGCATCGCCAATATTCGGCATGAAACCGGGTAGCGCCATAGAGTACTGATTGCGGTAAGAGACGCTGACATTGCGTATCATCATGGCCACCCGCGCGGCCGACTGAGCAATCTTGTACCACTCGACGTTATCGAGATCAGGTTTTTTGCGAACCGTTATTTTAACCTTAAGCGCCGAGTCTACCTTGTTATTGATGCGTATTCTGTTATCGTCAAGTTTTTTAAAACTTATCTTAATCCGTTTGCCATCGGCTGTTTTGGCCGTCACAAAGAGCCGCTTCGATTTGCGCCCATGGTTCACTTCGATGGTGGAATCGGGCAACAAGGTAATCTCTTTCTCGAACGCGTTTTTGTTCAATGGCAACGTTCCCTGCCGTGTCGTGGCCTGCTTGTGGCTCTCACGCAACAGACGAACAGCCTCGTCGGGGTCTTTTCCATCAGCAATGGCCTGCTTGCGGGCCTTGGCCTCGGCTTCGCGTTGTTTCAGCTTTTCGGCCTTGGCAGCCTGCCGAGCCTGTTGTCTCTTGTCCTTGTCAGTCTCCGAAGGTTGTCTGTTAAACCGTTCGTTGGTTTTCTTCAAAAAGGCGCTGTGATTGTAAAGACGCACCAAATCGAATCTGCCATTGACGTTGAACTGTCGATTATTGTGTATGGTGTTTCCCAAAGAGGCGCCATTTTCTTGTTCGGCTCCGCGCAACCAGTTGTACGTGGCGTTGTACGTGGCATCGCCACTGACCCAATCAAATATGGGCAATAGGTTCAAAGGCAATTGATAAGACAGCGAGAAGTTTTGTTGATAGTCCAGCGGACGGCCGAATTTTCGTATACTATTCCACACCGAATCTTTCCAAGCCTCGTAGTGGTCGGGGTACAAATCCTTGTTGACGGGGGCGTATGGCTCCTCCACTTCAGCGTGCGTGGCGCTCTGGAAGTTCATGTGAATGTTTCGCGTTAAATCCCAGCGCAGGCGAAACTCGCGATTCCAGAGAAACTGTTGGGCAAACACAACGGGCAGCGTGGCATTCCCCATGGCCTCCATGTCGCGTTTTTGCAATTCGTAGTAAGAACGTGTCAGCTCTGTGTTGAAGTCAACGTTTTGTGGCAACCAGTTTAGTCCGAAACGTTTAGGGAAGTCCAACCATTTGCTCTTGCCTCTGGTTTTCTTGAACGGTTCCCATGCTTTATAAACCGGAGTCCAGTTGTAATTCATGCCGCCTCGCCAGTTGTCCTCGTTCTCGTATACCGTCGTTTCGCCTTGAATATGATTGTGGCTGTGGCTGTAAAAGAAAGTAAAGTTCGCTGGGTCGTATGGCATGGGATGGCGTTTGTTCCGTATTCCCACCTTTATGTTTGACAAGGAGAAATTGGTGCTGATACTTTTGGTCACGGCAATGCTTTCTATGGAGTCGCGCTCAAACTTTGAAGCGGCGCCCTCAAGGGCGTCATTCAATTTCATATCCGTATCAAGTGGGTTGTATTTGGGCTTTTTGACCTGCTTGGTTACGCTATAATACAAGGGTGCGGTGACATTCGCTTTTTCCGGGAAGAACTTTCCAAGCTCTATGTTTGCCATCATCGACACATTGCTTTGGTCATCTCGAGAGCGTGCGTTGACACCCTCTTCGAGCCCTCCAAAGCCCTCCGACACATAGCTTCCCTGCACGTTCATGTTGCCCAAGTCGGACAATTGCACGCTCAGATTGCTGTTGGCGGCCCATCCTCCCGAATTGTTATACTCTTTCAATCGCAGCTCGTTAACCCATATTTCGCCACTTTTAGGATTGGCCGAAAGGTTTCTCACGCCGATAATCATGGTCTTGACCTCGCCTAAAGTGGGGTTTCCCATCACCGTAATCTTGTTCTTGGGATGTTCCGGATCGTACGCGGAATAGGGGCGATTAAACGACGCGAGCCCCATGCCTTTTTGTTTGTTGCGTTCCTTTTTCACCTTGGTTAGTCTTGACAACGGCACGTCAAGCATGTTCTCCTCGGGCCAGACGGCTATGCAATCAGCCCTGGACCTTCGGTTATAGGTGCCGGGAGGCGTGAGTTTCAACGGTATTTCGTACTCATAGAAATTGCTCTTATAGTCGGAGCCAAGCCTTATGAACACCGCCAGTTGGTCGTCTTTAAGATTGGTCACATTCCCTTCGTTGGCGTTTGCGTGCACGAACATTTGCATGCGCTTATACTGTCGCATGTCGACAGTGGTCTTTTTGTACACGGCCTTCGCCTCACCATTCGCAAGGTTCGACACGTTTATGGACAGGGCTTGCTCGTTGGCCTCGACCAATTGGGGCTGCGTGGGATCTTGTTCGCGCGTGATGCCCGGCGGCAACACGTAGTTCACGGGAGTCTTGTCGTTGTTTTCCTCAACGCTTACCGATGCCGTTGTCATGCTGCCCGAGCCAGGCACGTTGTCCAAATTCTGCTCATACACGCGCCAAGTGCCCCTCACAAGATCCATGCTTCCAAAGCGAAGGATGACCGGATGCTCAAAATTGGTGAGAAACATGCGCATAAATCGTATGCTGCTAAAATCGGAAATGGCGCCGTTCTTGCTTTCAAACTCGCTCACCGGGATGCGAAATTGATACCATGTGAGCTTGGGCGACTTGCCGTTTCGAGCCGCTCGCATGGTCTCTCGCTTGTCCACTATGAAGTTTTTACCAACCACAAGGTCTTCCGGTCTGATAGAGACGTGGTACTGATAATACTTCTCATACTCGTTGAGCGTGTAGTCTTGGTTGATATCCTCGACGTCCGGCGTGGCCTTATAAGACGTATCGTAACCCTCCGTTCGGCTGTCGTTGTCGGGCGAATTGCCCTGCGGATTGTTGATATACTTATACCGACGGTGTATCGACGCCTCCATACGGTCAAGGTCCGCGCCCCTGAAATAATGATAATCATCATGCGCAGGATCGGCCCATATCGAGTCCCACACAGCGACATTCACCTTTCCTTGTATCTGCTTGAGAAAGTCTTGGTAAGATTTAAATCGCTGTTCCTCGGCGTCGTTCATGCCATTGTATCCCACGTCTTGCAGGGCTCTGCTGCCCTTGGATGTAGCGAAGGCGTAAGTGACAGTGCTTTGCACGGGTATCTTTCCCCACTGCGTGTACACGAAATTGGCCGAACCGTCTACCGGCATGCCACTTTCATAAAATTTCTTTCCGTCTTGCAGCACGTCCTCCGATACTTCGCCGAGGTTTATATAAAAGTCGCCACCATACTCCGACGCGTTTGGCAAGCTGTTGGATTTGATAAAAGGGTCGAGCATCCAAAACTCGATATACTCTATGTTGGCGGCCTCAAAGTCGTTAGTGTCGAGCTTGCGCATCATGCCGCCCCAGTGTCGACGTGGGTTGTTAAGCGCGCCCGTGGGCGAGAGATCGGGGTTGAAGTTGTAAGGTCCACGCTCGTTGGGATAATAAGCCAAGTTCAAAATGGGCAACGTAGAGGTCGCGCCGTTGTAGCTACTTTGGTTGCGTTGCGGATAAAGGTCGCGTACATATATCTCCCGCACGTATGGATCGCTCAGCTGGTCTATGTCACTCTTGATATGAGCGGGCGTAAGGCTGCTGCTGCGCCGCGTGAAAAGTGGGTCTATGGTGTACCAAGCCAATTGTGACCGGTTAAAGCCGCTTGTCAACCCCGTATGGTCTTTGCTTTCGACGAACATCGATGGCACGCTTGACAATATCCAGTTGGTCGGGGTGGAGACATCTATCTTGTCGGTGGCGTTTTCAAAGTCGTCAAGATACGAGGCCCTGTCTTGCACTCCATGGTTCTGCCCCGCTATGAGCTGGGCGAACTCCCCGGAGAACGAGATGGACGAGGGTTGGGTCAGTCTAAGGAACGGAATGAGGTCAAGCACGTTGGTGAGCCACTGGCTTTCCTTCTTCCAATTAACGTTCAAGCCCCATAGAGTGTTGTTGAGCGGCTCCATTCCCATCGACACTTTGGTTGTGAGGGGCTGCTCCGAGAGATGTTGCAGCGTGCCCGACAGTTGGAAACTCTTGGAGAAATCGTATTCCCAGTTCATGCCAAGCATGGTTTTACGCTCTTGCATGTATTCAGACTGGCTCTCTAACGACACGTTCACGGCCGTGCCAGCGTCTATGATACTTTGGTTGAGGATGGTCACCTCACCTGCGCTATAGTCTACCGAATAGTCCGCGCCCTCGGTCAATCGCACACCACCCGCTGTCACCACCACCGAGCCTTGCGGCACGTTAAAGGCGCCGAGAGATATGACGTTGGCCGATGTGCCACGATATTGACCTTGCAACAAGAACTTATCTTTCTCCGCTATCTGCTTGGCTACTGTCTTGGTCGAATCGTAAAGCTCGGTGAAAGCATACCTCTCTGCCTTGGCGGCATCCACGCCTTTGGACCGCAAACGATTGTACAGGTATGAGCCAAACGGCTCTGCCGCGGGGAAAAACACCCGCCCGTCACTCACCGTGTAGCCCTCCACGAAGTCGAAATAGCCATTGGAGCGCGCCTTGTTGTTATTGTCAAGGCGGTCGGCGCCGAGCATTTTGATTAGCGGCTCGATCTTCACCGATGGCTCAGGTATATAAGAGAGGTATACGCCCGCGGTGTCGCTCTGGAACTTTACGTCCAAGCGGAACTGGTCTTTCTCCACGTTTGATGCCAGGTAATACACATTTTTCATCATCAAGCGCCAGTTGCCTTGCGATGGATTGTTGCTTGTGTTTTTCAGCGACTTGACAAAAAGGGCCTGCCTCACGTCGCTCACGTCGCTCGCGAACTCGCCCACTTGGTAAGTGCGCCCACCGTAAGTATACTCAAAAGCCACCGCCAACACTTGGTCTGTTTGCAGCGCTCCGCGCAGAGACACGTAGCCAAGGGCTTGGTTCAAGGTGTATTCCGATGAGGTTAACAGGCGCGCGCTTTGCAACTTTTCATAGTCCACTCCACCCACCAAGCCCGCGCCATTGAGCACAATCGACGTTTGGTCTATGTTTCGGGCGGCGCTGAGCGAGCCCGTCAAGGCCGCATATTCGCTATTGGCGCCATTGCGCGGCACGCTCACGCCGCTCGAGACCCATTTGGCGTTGCTGATATTGTCGCTCTCCCCGAGGTCTGTCAGAGCCACGATGTTACGGGTGTTGGTGGTGGCGCCATTCTTGTTGGTAACCCATATTTCCACCCTGTTGACGCTCACGCCAGTGGTGAGATTGGGCAATGTGCGCATGCCCTCATCATAATGCTCGCGAAAATATTGCGAAAGAAAGAAGTGGCGGTTCTCTTCGTAGTCGGCAGCTCCCATCTCAAACGACGTGAGTTGCTTGCCACCCCGTGTGGACACGCTCTTGGATGAGCTTTTCTTCTGCGACGCCACCAATTGCAACTTGAGTTTGCCAAACTGCAAGTCAGTGCGTAGGCCAAACAGGCTGCTGGCGCCTTGGACGAGAGAGGAGTTGGACGGGAACGACACGTTTCCACCCTCCACAAGCTTGACTATCTCGTCTTCCTTGCCGTCATACTTCAGCTTCATGTTCTGGGCGTCAAAGTCGAATGTGGCATCGGTGTTATAGTTGAGGTTCATGTTCACCTTGTCGCCCACGCGCCCATTGACGTTCAGGTTTATTTTCTCGTCAAAATCCATTGACAATCGCTTGCGGTTCCTTATCGGCAGCGATGGGTTTTGTATGCTCTTATAGGTGCCCCCGAATTTTAGCTCGGCCGTTCCCTGCGTTCTGATACGCACCCCACCCGGCCCAAAAATTTTCTCGGCCGGTCCAAGGTCGAAGTGCATGTCGGCAAAATCGAATTTCTCTTTGCCCTTGGCTTTGTATATCTCGTCGTTCTTGCTGCGGTAGTAAGCGTACCTACCGTGCTTCTCGCTCCATTTCATATACTCGGCCGGTGTCATCATGATGGGGGCCGCGAGATACGTGGAACCAATCTTGGCGCCAATGATATAGCGGTCGATAGAGTCGTTGTAGGTCACCTCATACCTCAAGCCCGCGGGGCGTTGCAAGTCCATGGCACTTTGGTCCAAGTCGTCGTAGGTGATGGGTGTGGTACGTTGTATTTTCCAACGTGGGTTGAGCAGCGAGTCGGGAATACTGTCTTCGTCGGTCAATAGCGGTTGCCCCATCACGCCGTGGCGTTCAGGCGCGCGGCCGTTGGCGTCGGCGTGGCTTTTCGTGGCGTTAGCACTCGTTTGGGCGTGCGCACGTTTTTTGCGGTTGGGGTCTACCTGAAAAAGAGGAGACACCACCGCATAGGCAGCCATTGTCACGGCCAGCGACGCCATAACCACGAAATAGTGTTTCCTTAATTTCATGTCAAAACCATTCTTCTTTAGCCATTATCCGTGCCACAATCCATGACAAGCGCCAGCCGTCAAGGGCTCATGGCGTTTTTCCGCCATATTGGCATGGCTGCCGGCCATTCAACGCAGTCCATGCCTCACACGTCATTTCACGCGTTTGAGGGTCTCTTTCACTACCGTCTCTACAGTCCAATCAGGGTGCTCCGTGACGATTTCTGTCACCACTTTGGCCGTTGGGGCCAGAGCAAATCCAAGCATGGTCATGGCCGAAACGGCCTCTTCGTACACTGGCGTGTTGATGGCCGACGAGGCCGATGTGCCTTTGCCCACATGCAGCTCGTCGGCAATACCCGTGCTCATTATCTTGTCACGCAGGTCCACGATGACCCGCTGGGCCGTCTTCAGGCCTATGCCTTTGACGGTCTTGATGAGTTTTTCGTCACCGTTTGCAATGGCGTTGCACAGCTCTTGTGGCGAGAGCGAGGACAGCATGGTGCGCGCGGTATTGGCTCCCACGCCCGATACGGTGATGAGCAGGCGATAAAGCTCACGCTCGCGCTTGGTCGCAAACCCGTAAAGAGTGTAGTTGTCATCACGGCCACCCGTCTGTATGGCCTCGTGCACATAAAGTTTTGCTACCTTTTTTCCTTGTATATCGCCATAAGTGTTGAGCGATATGCTCAGCGCGTAACCCACGCCAGCGGTTTCGACGACGGCCAACGCTGGCGTAAGCTCGGTCAAGTCACCTTTTATATATTCTATCATCTATTGTCCTTTTTGAATAATAACGCCCTAAACGCTCGCATATTGCGCGCGCGAAAAAAAAGCGTTGCCGTCTCACGGGCATGCCACGACCATCCAAACGCGACACCAACGAGCGACAATAACATCCTTGGGGCAAAGAAATACGCGTTTGCCACATTGTCTCAAAAATTATCTCCCGAGTGTCTTTTTGCTATCTTTTACACTTTTTTTATGATTTAAATAGACCTTGATTACAATTTTATCGTGAGAAAAATGTAATTTTGCGGACATGAACTGATATCAACAATCAAATAGTTAGAGATTATGAAAAAGATTAGAGCAGCTGTTGTCGGTTATGGCAACATAGGTCGCTACGCCGTGGAGGCGTTGGAGGCGGCCTCGGATTTTGAGATTGCGGGCATTGTGCGCCGTCAGGGTGACAAAGACAAACCATTGGCGCTGACCCCTTACGAGGTGGTGGACGACATTGCCAAGCTCAAGGACATTGACGTGGCCATACTCGCCACGCCCACCCGTTCGTGCCCTGAATACGCGGAAAAAATAGTGGCCATGGGTATCAACACAGTGGATAGCTTTGATATACACACCTCCATCTTAGACTATCGCACAAGCCAGATGGAGCATTGCAAACGCGCCGGCCGTGTCAGCGTCATTTCGGCCGGATGGGACCCGGGGTCAGACTCTATCGTGCGCGTGCTCATGCAGAGCCTCGCTCCCAAGGGATTAACCTACACCAACTTTGGCCCGGGCATGTCAATGGGCCATAGCGTGTGCGTGCGCGGTAAGCAAGGCGTGAAAGACGCGCTCTCCGTCACCATTCCATTGGGCGAGGGCATACATCGCCGCATGGTCTACGTGGAATTGGAAGACGGCGCAAAATTGGAAGACGTGACGGCCGAAATCAAGGCAGACCCTTACTTCGCGCACGACGAGACCCACGTGTTCGCGGTGGCCTCGGTAAAGGACGTGCAAGACATGGGGCATGGCGTGAACCTTGTGCGCAAGGGTGTCAGTGGGCAAACGCCCAACCAGCGCATGGAGTTCAACATGAGCATCAACAACCCGGCGCTCACGGCACAGGTGTTGGTTAACGTGGCGAGAGCCTCTATGCGCCTGCAACCGGGCTGCTATACCATGCCCGAAATTCCGGTGATAGACATGTTGCCCGGCAGCCGCGAGGAAATCGTCGGCACGTTGGTGTAATGTCTTTATCTTCCCAACATAAGAGGCTGGCATCCACGATGGCCAGCCTCTTTTTTTACCCTCGCCCACCACACAAACACGCGACCCTTGCCCGGGGTGTAAACAAATAATCACAAAAACAGCGCGTCCGGAACTTATCCTTTTAGCGAAAAAACAGCGCCCGTATTCGCGGCGCGGCAGCATGACAGAAACAAATGAGTGACATTTACACTTGGGCAAGCTGGCTATCCATGGCGATTATTACTTATCCAGACCGCCATCAGCGCCTAATCGAGACGCCAACAGGCCGTTGTCAGACCACCATCAAGGTCCAATCGCCATCCGATTGGATATTAAAGGCAGCCATCTCATGGGACTTAGACAAGAGGGAAAGGATGCGTGCGCACGCAAACCGCTGGTCCATAGCTTGTTATAAAAACACGCTTGTTTTGGGCGTATTTACAACCATTAGCTTCTGATTTTCAAATACACGAAATACAACAGAGGTTTTGTCAAAAGTTTTCAGATGTATTATTTTGAAAAGAAAGCAATGTAAACAAGCAGTTGCCATTTACCGTCATCACGCTCACGCTCATTTTTACGGATAGCCTATCGGCAAAAAAACATGAGGACGAAACCCGCGCTTCATTTTTTACACCCATTTAAGGCATGGCGCGACAGATAGCGCAGATCGCGCCACCACTCCCGCTTTCGCTTACCGAAAAACAAAAGACAACCGCCAAACCATCATTTGGCATGACGTAGCGTGATGACATTGATTTCTGGCCAAGCGCCAAACCGGAACGGCACAGTGCCACCTATGCCCAATGACACATGAAGCATGACACCTTTCTCGGTGTATTTTCCACCCCACTCGTTATACGCCCATTTGGCCGGCGAGAACCTGCCCAAGCGCACTTGGGCGGCATGGGTGTGCCCCGAGAGAGTGAGGGCGATGTCGGTTTGGCCAAGAACGCCACGACGCCAATGGCTCGGGTCGTGGGTGAGCAGGATTTTGAACATGCCACGAGGCAAGCCGCGCATGGCCGCATGAAGGTCGCCATAGTCTTGAAACGGTGGCCTGCTGACGTTCTCCACGCCTATGACAGCTATCCGGTCGCCGCTGTCATTGCTGACAAACGCATGCTCGTTGAGCAACAATCGCCACCCCATCTTGCGCTCCATGTATTTCAACGCGGTTTGGTTACGCTCGACGTCGCGCCCGTTTTTGTCCTCGCCATACTCGCAATAATCGTGATTGCCCATGATGGAGTACACACCGTCGCGAGCTCTTATCCGCCCCAGCGCGCGCTGAAAGGGTATCAGCTCCTCGGCGCTCACGTTGACCAAGTCGCCCGTGAAAACGACAAGATCGGCGCGCTGGGCATTGACAAGACTTACCATCTTGTCAACAAAATGACGGTTGCGAAGGAAAGTGCCTATATGAATATCCGACATTTGCAACACCCTATAGCCATCGAACGAGACCGGCAAGAGCGGCGAAGGGCAAACGGCTTGACGCACCACGATATGTCGCCAACCAAAAAAGAAACCATAAATCGCCACGACCCACACCATGACCGGCAGCGCCAACGCCATCTTCCAGCCCGCCAGCGGGCATAAAAGAAGAAACGGAAGACCTGGCAAAACTATGAACAACAAACTGCCAAAGACAAGGCGCATCAAGCTGTTGTGTCTGATTTTGATTTTCATACATCATTTCTTTGATGGCAAAAGTAAGCAAAAAAGGAGAAACACGCATCAAACCGCAAAAAAACAAGTGTGCGCAAAAATTTGCCTTAGGTAGCAAAAAACATTAAAATACTCGCTAAAAACGTTAAAAGGAACATGGCTTTTCAGATATTTTTTTTATTTTTGACTGTCTATATACATTAGGCTTATAGAGATTTTTAAATCAACTCACAAGGTTATCATGATGAAAAAAAATATCAAACTGTGTATGGTCGCGCTGTCAACGGCATTTATAGTCAGCGCCATGCCTGCCGACAACACGATGACAAGCAAAGGCAAGACGACAATCGTGAACACCACGACATTGGCCAAAGGGGTGAAAGGCTACAAGAACAATACGCCCGTGAAAATATACATAGAGAGAAATCGCGTTGTAAAAGTGGAAGCATTGCCCAACCAAGAAACGCCAAAATATTTCGAGAAAGCCAAAAAATTGCTCAAGAACTACGAAGGGAAGACCACGCGCAAGGCCGAGAAGATGAGCGTGGACGCCGTGAGCGGCGCCACGATGTCGAGCAAGGCGTTAATGAAAAACGTACAAGCTGGACTGGAATATTACAGGCGCAACAAGTAAAACACGCGGGCCTTCGCGACCATCCACGTAGGGAGGAAGCCCCGACGGCGAATTCACCTTTCTTGCGCTTCCCCCAATCGGAACACGGACACCAATGGCAAGTGGTCGCTGAAGCCGCCGAGATAGCGCGGCCCCAAATAGGTGCGACGGGGCTTGACACCCCCATACTTTTCGTCGTCGCAGAGCAAAAAAGGCGCGTCGTTGACATGGCACTCCACCAACCGGGCAGCCATGGAGCCGTCACACAGCACGTGGTCCAAGCTGCCCCAGACACCATGGTAGCGATAAGTGCCCTTGGCGCCATGGCGTCCATGGGCGCGGGCTGATATGTCTGTCAAGTTTTTAGATCGCAACAAGAGCATGGCGGCATCATCGGTATAATCATTAAAATCGCCCATCACAATAATATGGGGAGCAGGCGTGGTGGCGCGCAGCGAGTCGATGGCATGGCACAAGTGCCGGGCCACATGCAACCGGTAAGGGCGTGTAAACCGCTCGCCGCCGGAACGACTGGGCGCATGCACCACAAAGACGTGCAGCGTATCACCCGAAATGACCTCGCCCGAAACGTAAAGAATGTCGCGCGTGGCGCTAAAATGGCTCATCGGGGCAACGCGAATGGAATGGTGACGCAACAGGCGAAAGGCGAAGGGGGAGTAGAGTAAAGCCACATCTATGCCACGCTCGTCGGGGCTATCTGTCATGACATAGCTATAGCCAGCCTGCCTGAGCAGGGAGCGGCAGGTGAGATCGCGCATCACCGAGTCGTTTTCCACCTCGGTGAGCGCGACCAAATCGGGCACCACCTGAAGCGAGTCAAGCATGCCACAAGAAAGGATGGCCTGCCCGACGCGATTGAGTTTGCGCCAATAGCGATTAGGAGTCCAATGATAGTTAGAGGCGGGAAGAAAGCTCTCGTCTCGCTTCAAACTATCATCGACAGTGTCAAAAAGGTTTTCACAGTTCAGTTCCACGACCGTGAGAAACGACACCAAGAGCGTGACGAGGCACATCAGCGGTTGTCAGGCATGAACAATGGGTCCTCTGGCATCACCATGATGGGCTTCTGGTCAAACTCCTTCAGCAAGCTGGCGGGTACATATTTCTTGTCTACTACCAAGCGGAACATATACTCGTTGAACCAGCGGTTGGTCATAATGAGACAGCCGTTCACGCCGCTATTGGCGCCCCAACTGTTCTCGACCTTCCACCTCAAAGGCTTTCCGGCGGCGTCAAGATCCACGGCCGTGAGCGTCATGGCATGGGTGGAGCCACTGTCGAAAGTCTCTATGCGCTCCGCCTTGTTCATGCCAAACGTTGTGCCGAAGAGCGAAGCGTAATCATAATTCTCTGTATCCAGGTAGCCACGCTTACGGTCAAACTGCTTGCCCACATCGTAGCTGGAATACATTTTGCGTCCATCCTTGAGCGAGGCAATGGCCAATTGGGCTATCTCCTCCATCGGAAGGTTGAGGTATTTCCAGTTGTGCCCATCATAAACATGGCGATCATACTCCACCTCGAACGTCTTGTGATAAGGCCGGCGCGGATCGTTCATCACCATAATAAACGTGCCATTGATGGGACCGCCAACGGTTTCGGCATAAAATTCTTTGGGAGTGTACTTTCGGGCGGCTCCCACGGGTTTGCCATTTTTGTCGCGCATGGCGTAGGTAAACTCTTTGACAGGTTGGCCTATGGTCAAAGACAGCATGTGGTAAATGGTGCCAAGCATCTCGGTCTTGCGCTTGTTAACGGCAGCTTTTCCTTTGCCGCCATTGACCATTTGGCGCAATTCGAGCCCGAACTCGCGCAACTTGGAAGCGACCATGCGCTGCATACGCGAGGTGTTGTTAGACGAATAGCTCTCGGGCATGACGTCCATAGGCACAAGTCCGTACTTTTCCGCCAAGTCGGAGACACCGCAAAACGTGCCGCCATCGCTGATGGGATTGCGAAAAAAGAATTGCGCTCGAGTGTCGTCAATGGGCTTGCGAGCACAGTCTATCACGCCTTGAAGCATGAGGTTGGCCTTTTCCAACTGGTCATAAAAGAAGAGGTAGGCTTGCGAAAACTCCACCCTGATTGAGTCGTTGTGGCGTTTGGCAAAGTTGGAACGAAGTACATTAAATCCTGAAAACATCCAGCAACGACCAGAACTCTTCTGATCATGGATGCTCTGTTTGGACGTTTCGACGCTGAAATAAGGGTCTACGCTGCCTTGGTTGCCGCGGTTTCTGGCCAAGTCGTCAATCTTGTTGGCGGCTATAGCGTTTGCCAACGCCTTGTCCGCCGCGCCTCGAGGTTGCGCCATTTGTATTTGGCGCAACATCTCTTGGGAAACGCCCCCACCCGCGGTTTGCGCCGAGACGCATCCGCATAAAGCAATGGCGGAGGATAGAAAAAGTGCTCTTGTGCTCATAAATTAGGTTTTAACGGTAAGTGAAAAAGATGTTTTGCTATGTTGCAAAGGTAGTAAAATAATCAATGTTTAGCCACCATTCTCAAAAAAATATAGTATCTTTGCATGGTTATTCCAACAGATTGTTCAATGGAACAAGGCAAAAACACACTTTTAAACCAAATCGTTTACCCCTCCGATCTTAGAAAATTAAACACTGGCCAACTACCCGAAGTGTGCAAAGAACTGCGCCAAACCATCATTGACGAGGTCTCTGTCAACCCTGGCCACTTGGCGTCGAGCCTCGGCGTTGTGGAATTGACGGTGGCGCTTCACTATGTGTTCGACACCCCCGAGGACCGCATTGTATGGGACACCGGGCACCAAGCCTATGGGCACAAGATACTGACCGGGCGGCGGGAGCGATTTGCCACCAACAGGAAAATGGGTGGTATCAGGCCATTTCCCACGCCACTGGAAAGCGAGTACGACACTTTCACGTGCGGGCATGCGTCCAACAGCATTTCCGCCGCCTTAGGAATGGCGGTGGCCGCAAAGAAAAATGGCAGTGACAACAGGCACGTGGTGGCAGTCATTGGAGATGGCGCGATGAGCGGCGGACTGGCTTTCGAGGGACTGAACAACGCGAGCTCAACGCCAAACGACCTGCTCATCATACTCAATGACAATGACATGTCGATAGACCGAGCGGTAGGAGGCATGGAAAAATACCTGCTCAATCTCGACACCAATGCCACCTATAACAAGTTGCGTTTCAAAGCATCCCAATGGCTGAGCGCCAAGGGTTATTTGGACGATAAGCGTCGCAAAGGCATTATCAGGCTGAACAACGCCATCAAAAGCGCCATCAGTCACCAACAAAACATATTCGAAGGCATGAACGTGCGCTACTTCGGGCCTTTCGACGGGCATGACGTTCAGGAGATGGTGCGCGTGCTCAGGCAAATCAAAGACATGAAAGGGCCAAAACTATTGCACCTTCATACCGTGAAGGGCAAAGGTTACAAGCCGGCCGAGAATGCCGCGACCATATGGCACGCACCGGGTAAATTCGACGCGAAAACAGGCGAGCGTTATGTTTGCGACACCTCTAACCAGCCGCCCAAATACCAAGACGTGTTTGGCAACACGCTGTTAGAACTGGCCGAGAAAAACCCAAAGATAATGGGAGTTACACCTGCCATGCCCACGGGATGCTCCATGAGCATCATGATGAAAGCCATGCCCGACCGGGTTTTCGACGTGGGTATCGCCGAGGGGCATGCCGTGACGTTCTCCGGCGGAATGGCCAAGGAGGGGCTAATGCCATTTTGTAACATCTACAGCTCATTCTCACAACGGGCTTATGACAATATAATCCATGACTTGGCCATACTTAACCTGCCCGTGGTGATGTGCTTGGACCGAGCCGGATTGGTGGGAGAGGACGGCACGACACACCACGGAGCCTTTGACTTGGCGGCCTTGCGGCCCATCCCCAACCTCACCATCGCCTCGCCATTGAACGAGCGCGAGTTGCGAAAAATGATGTACACGGCCCAACTTCCCGGGCAAGGCACGTTCGTGATACGCTATCCTCGAGGGCGCGGGGAACTTAAAGATTGGCGCTGCGCGTTAGAAGAAATACCCATAGGAAAGGGGCAAAAGCTATGCGATGGCACCGAAGTGGCGATACTTTCTATTGGACCGATAGGCAACAGGGCCAAGGAAGCCATCGAGAAATCGGGCGTGTCGTGCGCCCTTTATGACATGCGCTTCCTCAAACCCATGGACGAAGACATCATGGACGAGGTGGGAAGAAAGTTCAAGCGCGTCATCACCATTGAGGATGGCGTGCGCAACGGCGGTCTTGGATCGGCCGTCTTGGAGTGGATGAACGACCACAATTACCAACCCAAAATTGTCAGATTGGGCCTGCCAGACACCAACTTTGTGGAACACGGCACCGTGTCCCAACTGCAACAGCTATGCGGACTTGACGTTGATTCTATCGCGACGTCTATTTTAAAAATCATGAAATCTTAACGTTTGGCATGAAAATTATCATCTCCGGAGCATACGCCATCGGGCGATACTTGGCCCGTCTGCTCTCGCACAGCAAAGAAGAACTGGTCGTTATTGACATTGACGAAGATAGACTGGCGCGTATCGGCTCAGACTATGACCTGATGACATTGCAAGGATCGCCTTCGAGCGTCAAGATATTGAAACAGGCTGGCATCGAAAACACTGACCTTTTCATCGCTCTCACACCCAACGAGGAGGAAAACATAAACAGCTGTATCATCGCGCACGCACTCCATGCCAAGAAAACCGTGGCACAAGTGAACGACGAGGAATTTATGATCGACAGCGTGCGCGACATGTACAGGGACCTCGGCGTGGACCAGCTGATTTATCCGGACATACTTGCCGCCCGAGACATTATCAACGGATTGAAGATGTCTTGGGTACGACAGAGATGGGACGTGCACGACGGAGCGCTCGTGATGTTGGGCATCAAGCTGCGCGAAGAGTGCGAAGTGCTCAACCAGCCACTGTACAAGCTCTGTGGACCTGAAGACCCATACCACATCGTGGCCATCAAGCGCGGCAACGAGACAATCATTCCCGGCGGAAAGGATGAGCTGGAATGTTTTGACCTCGCCTACTTTATGACCACCCCACAATACATTCCCTATATCAGGAAAATAGTAGGAAAGGAAAAATACGTGGATGTCAAGAACGTAATGTTCATGGGTGGAGGCACCACCGCTGTTAGAGCGTTGCAAAACCTTCCGAAATATATGGGGGCTAAAATATTTGAGGTAAACGCCGACCGTTGCGAAGAGTTGAACGACCTATTGGACAGCAACGTGCTGGTCATTCACGGAGACGCCCGCGACGTATCACTGCTCATCGACGAGGGTATCAGGAACACCGAGGCCTTCGTCGCGCTTTCGGGCAATGCCGAAGCCAACATCCTGGCGTGCCTCGCGGCCAAGCGTCTCGGCGTGAGGAAGACCGTTGCGATGGTAGAAAACGTAGACTACGTGAGCATGGCCGAGAGCCTTGACATAGGCACCATTATCAACAAGAAAGCCATCGCGGCCGGCCGCATATACCAATTGATGCTCGACGCCGACGTGCTGAACATCACCTTTATCATGTCCGCCAATGCCGACGTGGCCGAGTTTGTGCCAAAAGAAGACTCGAGAGTGACCCGAAAGCCGGTCAAGGATTTGGGATTGCCAAAAGGCATCACCATCGGAGGCATCGTGAGAAACGGCGAGGGCATGCTCGTGTCGGGCAACACCCAAATCCAAGCAGGCGACTCCGTAGTGGTGTTCTGCCACGACGTGAACTTAAAAAAAATCGAAAAGCTGTTTATTTAAATGGTTAATTTTCGTATCATATACAAGATCTTGGGGGCTCTTCTCTTCATCGAAGCCGCGCTGATGCTGCTTTGTTTGTTCATGGCCTTGTACTTTGGCGAGGACGACATTTTTACATTCACGTCGTCCATCCTTATCACGTTGATCGGCGCTTTCACGTTCAGGTATTTCGGGCGGAACTCGGGCGACACGCTTTCGCGTCGGGATTCGTTTCTCGTGGTGACGTTAGCGTGGATAGTCTTTTCCGCTTTCGGCACGGCCCCTTTCCTTATTGGCGGCTATTTGCACACTTACACCGACGCTTTTTTCGAGACCATGTCCGGGTTCACCACCACCGGAGCCACCATCATTGACAACGTGGAGGCGCTTCCTCACGGCATATTGTTTTGGCGTTCGCTCACTCAATGGATTGGTGGTTTAGGCATCGTGTTCTTCACCGTGGCCTTGTTGCCATCGCTTGTGGGCGGCAGCACCAAGGTGTTCGCTGCCGAAGCCACCGGGCCAATCAAAACAAAGCTGCACCCCAAGCTATCCATGAGCGCGCGGTGGATATGGATAGTGTATCTCTTTATCACCTTTGGCTGCATGGCATGCTACATGATTTTTGGCATGGACTGGTACCAAGGCGTGAACTACGCCATGTCGTCTGCGGCCACCGGTGGCTTTTCCATTCACAACAACAGCACCGAATTTTTTAATTCGCCAGCCTTGGAGTACACCACCACATTCTTTTGTTTCTTGTCCGGCGTCAATTTTACGTTGCTCTATGCCATCGCGGCCAAATTCAAATTCAAGCAATTTTGGCAAGACAGCGAACTGCGATTTTACATCTACATAGTGTTAGGGTTCACGCTTTTCGTCATGCTCGAGCTTATTTACAAAAACGGTTATGGCATCGAGCGCGCCTTTCGGTGTGGCATTTTCCAAGTGATCTCATTCATCACCACCACCGGCCTTTACAACGACGACGCCGGAAAGTGGCCACATGTCACGTGGGTCGTCCTGTCCATTTGCATGTTCATAGGAGCGTGCTCGGGCAGCACGAGCGGTGGTTTCAAGGCCATTCGGGCTGTAATGGTAGCCAAAGTTGTGCGCAACGAGTTCACGCAGCGATTGCATCCCAAAGCCATATTGCCACTCAAGATTAACGGTCAGAACATTCCCAACGCCCAGCGCGTGTCTCTATTGGCCTTTCTCACTGCCTACTTGCTGTTGCTGTTGCTGATGGCATTTATCATGATCGCGATGGGTATAGACAACACCAACTCCATCACCATCTGCCTGAGTTGCTTGGGCAACGTAGGACCCACGTTGGGCGTGGAGATTGGTCCAACCATGTCATGGTCCGTCTTGCCCGACTTCGCCAAGTGGATGTGCTCCATCATGATGCTCATTGGTCGCTTGGAAATATTTACAGTGCTGATCATCCTAACCCCATCGTTCTGGACAAGGAATTAGACTGCCGACACAAGCGCCATGCCATGCCGACATCGACACCCCGACACGCGAAAGGCCTCAACACGGTAATATCACCGCATTGAGGCCTTTTTCTTATCGAGCATGCGTGCGCTCAAATCACCAAGCGCGCGCTCAGATTGGCGCATCGCTGGCTTTCGCGTCATTCCATTTTCTCTCTAATGGCGTTCATGATGAGCTGTTCCAACTCATCACACAATTCGGGGTTGTCACGAAGCACGCCCTGCGTGGCATCGCGCCCTTGCGCGAGCTTGGTGTCGCCGTAGCTATACCAGCTGCCACTTTTCTGGATTATGCCATATTCCACACCCAGATCCACTATCTCTCCTATCTTGTTGATACCCATACCAAACATGATATCAAACTCGGCCCTGCGGAAAGGAGGAGCCACTTTGTTCTTCACCACTTTAACCTTGGCATGGTTACCCAATACGTCATCGCCGTCCTTGATGGGGCTGGACTTTCGAATGTCCAAACGGACAGAAGCGTAAAACTTGAGCGCGTTACCTCCCGTGGTGGTTTCCGGACTGCCAAACATGACGCCTATCTTCTCGCGCAACTGGTTGATAAAGATGCAGCAGGTGTTGGTTTTGGATATTGTGCTGGTAAGCTTGCGCAACGCCTGGCTCATCAACCGAGCTTGCAGGCCCACCATCGAGTCGCCCATCTCGCCGTCTATTTCTTTTTTTGGCGTGAGCGCGGCCACAGAATCGATTACCAAGATATCCACGGCCGAGCTGCTAATGAGCTGGTCGGCTATCTGCAAGGCCTGCTCGCCATTGTCGGGTTGAGAAATCCACAGATTGTCAACGTCCACGCCAAGTTTTTCGGCGTAAAACCTGTCAAAGGCGTGTTCCGCGTCGATAAAAGCGGCTATGCCACCTTTTTTTTGCGCCTCGGCTATGGCATGAATTGCCAGCGTGGTCTTACCAGACGATTCCGGGCCATATATTTCTATAATCCTGCCACGTGGATAGCCCCCCACGCCCAAAGCCACGTCAAGGCCAATGGAACCCGTCGGGACAACATCCACGTCTTCTATGCTCTCGTCACCCATGCGCATGATAGAGCCTTTGCCAAAGTCTTTCTCTATCTTGGACATGGCAGCCTGCAGGGCTTTGAGTTTAGCCTCTTTCTCAGTCTTTTGTTTAGCCGTGTTGTCGGCGGCTGCTCGTTCTTCTGTTTTTGCCATAAATATTTTTTGTTCAAGGGCGGCCTGTCATTTCATGTTCGCGCCATGTCGCGTCGGCGAGACATGGCCTACGGTTTCAAGCCACCTGTTAATGTCATTGTTTTCTTATAGTTCAAGGTCCGCGTCGTGCACCTCGTGCCAGGGCAAACCCTGCTCTCCTATCACCCTCAAGAATGGGTCCGGGTCAAAATCCTCCACGTTCCACACGCCGGGTTTCTTCCACAGGCCTTTCACGAACATCATCGCGCCAGCCATGGCAGGCACGCCCGTGGTATAGCTCACACCCTGCATGCCCGTCTCGTTGTAAGCGTCTTGGTGCTTGCAGTTGTTGTATATATAATAGGTGCGCTCCTTGCCATCCTTCACGCCACGTATGCGACACCCTATGCTGGTCTCGCCCTCATAGTTTTGGCCGAGGTCTTGTGGATTGGGCAACACCGCCTTCAAGAATTGCAAAGGCACAATTTTCACTTTGACCATCTTTCCTGAGCCATCGGCGAGCGGCGCCTCGTATTCTATCTCGTCTATGCGGCTCATGCCAAGGTTCTGTATACAGTCAAGATAGGTGAGGTATTGCTGCCCGAACGTCATCCAGAAGCGTGCGCGCTTAATGGTGGGATAGTTTTTGACAAGACTTTCCAACTCCTCGTGGTGCATGAGATAGCTGTCGCGCGGGCCTATATTAGGATAGGTGATGTCTTGATGCACGGCCAGAGGCTCTGTCTCTATCCACTCGCCATTCTCATAGTAAAGTCCTTTCTGCGTAATCTCCCTGATATTGATTTCGGGGTTGAAGTTGGTGGCGAAAGCCTTGTGATGATCACCGGCGTTGCAGTCCACAATGTCGAGATAATGAATTTCGTCAAAATGATGCTTGGCCGCGTACGCCGTGAAAGCCTGCGACACGCCGGGGTCGAAACCACAACCCAAGATAGCCGTGAGACCTGCCTTCTCGAACTTCTCCTTGTATGCCCACTGCCAACTGTACTCGAAATGAGCCTCGTCTCGCGGCTCATAGTTGGCCGTGTCAAGGTAGTTGCACCCGCATGCCAAGCAAGCCTCCATGATGGTGAGGTCTTGGTAGGGCAGCGCGAGATTGATTACCAACTGCGGCTTGTAACTATCGAAGAGAGCTTTCAACTGTTCCACGTCGTCAGCGTCCACCTCCGCGGTCTTAATATCCATGTCGTAGCCTTTGGCGTGGATGTCAGCCACCAATTTGTCACACTTCGCCTTGCGGCGGCTGGCAATCATAAACTCACTGAAAACGTCCTTGTTTTGGACAATCTTGAAAGCGCAAACCGTGGCCACGCCACCGGCTCCAATCATTAATACTCTACTCATTATTTTAGCTTTTTTGTTTCTGACAACACGTTAACCACACTTGCGCCACGGGCCATGACAGCGCACGCAAGAGGCTATCGCCCACCGCGCAAGCCTCATTTCAGTTCGTCAGCCATGATACCCATGGCGTTCATGAGCGAATAGCCCAATATCTCCTGCCTGAAATTACCGCCCTCCATGGGCTGCATGGCAAAGAGAGTGGCACGCAATCCATCGGGCGCGCCACGCAACTGATGACGCAACTCGTCATAAACGTCGCCCCGCTCTGCGTTGGGCACCACCATCAAGCGCTTCACCTCAGGGTGCTCGCGCACCATCTTCACGATGTCGAGCATATAGTCATCTTTCGAAACCACGCTGCCCACGGCGTACGAATTGACCAAGAACTCGCCCAACTGCTCATCTTTGAAAGCCCGCGCGCTAAGCTCGCTGTCGTACACCGATGGGCGAAAATTGTCCAAGGCGCGTTTGCCCTCGTCGTGAATCAGCACCACCTGCGTTTCGTGCGACAGTCCGTCTTGGCGCAGCCCGCCATCCAAGGCGATATTCACGACCCAACGACTAAGGTCCGCGGGCGGAATAGCGCGACCTATCATACGCTCAAACTGTACCGTCAACTGGAATGCCACATAGTCTATGTAATCAGCGTCGGCGATAATCATGTTTTCGCTCAACTTGACATTGCTTGTTTCTTGCAAATTCATATTGCAAAGATAACTTTTTATTTTGATTGTCACAAGCGATTGACCGAAAAACAAATACGCGCTCCAAAATCAACCGACAGCTCGTCTCCATGACACACTTCATGCCATCTGGCGAGACTGTAACATACCTCGAAAACAACCAAGAAAAGTCTACAATGTAAAAATAATTGGTCAATAATAAATTCTTCCGTTATCCACCATCATGCCTAAAAATCTTGAAAATGGCATGACTTTACCTCCATTTATTTCCTCGAAAACAGCCAACGTTTTGCGATCGGTATCCAATGGGGTCGCCTTCAAGTGCCAAACGCAAGGCGAACGAGCCTTTAACGCGCCGCGTGCAAGGCTTAATCGGCTTGCGATTAAGGCCTAATCGCAAGCCGATCTCAACATTATGCCACCAAGGTCTCATGGCCGCCATTCATAAAGCGTTGACAATCCATGCCTTACAAAAACGTTGGTTTTTTGCCGTTTTTCGGCACAGTTGCCTTGTTTTGGGACATTCACGTGAGGTTGACGGGCCTTTGTCGGTTTATTTCAAGGACATTTAAAAGCCCGAACCACACATGAGCCATTGTGTGGTTCGGGCTTCCTCGAGACGCGCCACGCCCTTTACATTGTTTGGATGGGTGCCATTGGGATATAAGGGCATGGCGTTAAATCACGTTGATAATTATTTTTCGTCTATGTGTATGCGTCGCAAATTCAGTTTGGCATATACCGCCGAGCTGAGCGCGGGCTCTCCATAGAAAGGCAGGTTGGCGAGCAGGCGATAGGCCGCTTGGTAATCGTTGCCAAGTGCCCGCGCCGCCGCCTTGTAAAGCAACGTGCACTGTGAGGGCGCCATGCGAAATGCACGGTCGGCCAATTGGCGCATGTCGGCTACCTCCTCGGCAGTGCGTTTATGGGTGTCAACAAAAAAATCGGCAAGGATAAACGAGTATATCATCTCCGAGTACACGTTGGGGAAATGGCCTTCGTGCGCCAACCCTATCGCCAGCGCTCTCTTGAGCGCGGGGGCATAGGCTTTTTGCCGCAACGTTCGCTCCATAGTGAGAATGTCACTATACATTTTCTTGTTCGGGAAGTCGGTCTCCTCGACGATTGCTTGACCTCTGTTGAAGTCGTCGACATCCTCCGTGCTGTTGATCATGGGCACGCGCACGAGGTTCATGTACATTTTCTTGCCGAAGTCATTGCCCAAAAGTTTTTGGTAAATATCGTTGTGCTTGGCCAATGCCAGCCACACGCTATCGCCCCTGATGGTATAGGTGAACCATTGGAGCAACTCGCCTACCCCCTTGGTGGCTATCTCTTGCTCGGTCAATCCGCCAAGATATTTGTTAAGATACGGACGCACAGAGTCTGGATAAACCTTGGCCACGACATCAAACAGGAAATGCCTGACAAAATCTAATGACCGTTCCCCCCGCTCCCATTTGGCGCGGTCGGCAACATATTGACGCGAAAACTTAGACCGCAAAGCCTGTTCGGATACTCTGATGAACTCGTCGGCGGGGTAAAACCCTGACTGTGTGTCATAAAGATTACCGTCAGCATCCAACCAAAAATAGGTGGGGTAAGCGGACGCCTTGTACAATTTGAAAAAACCATGCGCGGCCTCTTTCTCTGCGTCTAAGCTCAGGGCGACGAAGTTATTGTTGATATAATCGCCCACTTTAGGCTGCGTGAACACCTGTTTAGCCATTTTTTTGCAGGGCGCGCACCATATGGTATAGACGTCAACAAAAATACCTTTACCCTCAGCGCGAGCTTTATCCTTGGCCTCTTGCCATGTCAGGCGTTGGAACAAGACCTGCTGGGCGTGTGCCATATAGCCGCACACGGCAAACATCAGGAGCGTCAATAGTCTGTGCCTCATCTGTTTAATACCTGTTTTCAAAATCCAATATTTTATCGCCAACAGCATCAAATTGGTGCTTCACGGCAAGTTTTAAACCACCGTCAGTGCTTATCTCCAACATGACAAAACCGGCCTTGCCCGTCTGTTTGGCCTTGTCTTGATAAGCCACAAGCAAGTAGCCATGACTCCGGTCTATCTCGATATGGTTGATATTCTGCCCCACTGGAAGCTCATAGACCTTTTGCCCCGCGTTGTTGATCGCATTGTAAAGGTACAAAGCATTGCCCGAGGCATAAAACATATAACCCGGAACCTTGGGCGAACAGGCAAAAGTAGTGGCTGCGTCTATCCCTTCAGAAGTGATGACATCATTGCCCATATCTTTGAAGTAGGTGTCGGGCTCGGCGTTCTCAACCCAAAAGCCTATGCCCATTCTCAACAAATGGCGCTTGCCTTGTGGCGTTTGGAACACCCCCATATACTCTCTCGCGCCTGTGGCACTACGCGCGGAGATGTTGGCATAAAGGCAAGTCATACCAACATTGTTAGGATCGAAGAAGCCTCCCGGCTCGTAAATCACGTCCTCAGAACCACGTATCAACTCCATAAAAGCCGAAGCGATGTTATAAACGGAGTAAAAACACATGTTTTTGTTATCGTATAGGATGATGCGCGCGGGGTAATCATCGTGTCCAACCTCCGGATCGCCGAAATCAGCGTTGCCTGCTATCTCATAAGTTTTGCCCGCGACACTGAGATTTGGCTTGACAGTGGGGTTGGGTATCATGCTGTTGGTGGCTCTATCGTAAGCCAATCCGTTGTCGATGAGATATTCGCGCATGTTAGCTTTGTAATAGGCTTGTGGTTTAATCTCATCTGGCGCGGCAAAGAAAAAATCCTTATAGTCGCGCGTTTTTTGCATGGTTGTAGCATCCAAGAACACGCCACCCTTTTGGTCTTGGCACAAAATCAAGACTTCATTGGCTTTCTCGTCACTGTATTTATTGAAGTAAACCCTTTGTGGACGCTGCCCAATGGTACCGCCCTCGTTCAGTTTGCCATAGATATCGGAGATGAGCTTGCCACGCTCCTGACTCCAAAAACCAAGTTCGGCACTGCCGTTTTTCTCATAGAGCACCATGATACCGTTTGTAAACTCGTTAACCACATTGATAACAAATTGCTTTTTATAGAATATGCCGGTTTTGTTATCGACGGCCTTGAAGACCACCGTGTGCTTGCCGGGAATCATCCCTATCTTGACATTGAGGTCTTTTTGATGCGACAGTGTGTCCGCATTGTACAAGGTGTTCGTGTCGTACGTAATCCAAAAATAGCTAAATTGGGAGAGATCATTCTTAGTCGTGCTGATAACAGGCGATATCTTTAGGAAATCGTCCACATAGACATTGTTGTACTCATCGGCTATGCCGGTGATGGCTGCCTCATTGAGTTGAATGAAGTTCTCGTTCGTATCGTCGTGTACACATGAGGTCAACACGAGCGCAAAGACCGAAAATAATATAATAATTCTTTTCATTTCTGTTCATTTTTTAGAGTGGAGCCCAGTCTGCCGTAATCCAAGTTTTTGTATCTTCATCCCACACGGGGGTCTTCAGTAGATAGTTGTACACCATTCTGCCGTATGACATATAGGTCTGTACCTTGGTGCGATCCCATGTGGGTGGGAAATCCTCACCTTGTAACATGATGCAAATGCGGTGCTTGGCTTTGGAGTATTCGCCATAATAGAAAGACAAAGGCATGTCCCAATAGGTTGGCTTGACCAGCTGATTGGTGATGATGAGTTTGGCGCGAAGTCTGTCACCGTAGCCAAGATTGAAACTTTCGTTGGGTACAATGTTCAGTGTCAAAGACACGTCCGACTTGTCCAAGCCTTTGTCAAAGACTACTATCTTGATATAAGTTTCCACTTTTCCCGCGGGCAGCGTAACCATACCATGCAAAGCTTCATATTGAAGACCCGCTTGCGCCGTAGACGACGGATCTACGTTAAAAGCTATTTTTCGGTCGTAACTGGTAGACTCACCAATGATTTTTACGGGTATGAGCACCGTGTCTTGCTTCACTTTACCCGACGCGAAAGAATATGCCATACTATCGGCTGCGGTCAATGAGCTGAAATAAGCACTTGGCTTTTGACCGAATTCCTTCTGCTCGTTCTCCTGACATGCGGCGAATAGTAACAAAAATGTTAGTATATATAAACCGCTAAAGATTATTCTTTTCATAAAGTGCGATAGTTTAGAGGGTATAATAATGGAATAATCATTGTTGTATGAAATAAGTATTTTCCTTTGGCAAAGGTATCACGTAGACAGCTTCTGGTTTCTCTATGCCTCTTTGCAGTATTGGAACTATCTTGTTATTCAATCTTTTATAAGCATAAAAAAGCTGGCCTTCCCCTATGAACTCTTTGGCATATTCTGCCAATAAATGCTTGTTCATATTGGCTTGCGTTAACGCTTCGCTTGGCAATCCGCGATGATACAACAACTCATTGTAGTACTTATTGGCCGTCGTTATATTGGGTGCGGTTTCGGTGGCGATAAGATACATCTCGGAAACCTTGATTAAAGGTACGCGCTTGGAGCTGTTGTATTTGACAATTGTAAAGTTATTGCCAGTGGTGCCCAGCCACCATTGACGCCTGTAATCCATATCCAACGTGGATGGGAAGACTCTTTTAAGCGTGCGTTTATTAAGCGCGAGAAAATTGTACGCGCGCTCATCCACGACAAAATAATTATCCACGATATCATCTTTCAAGCCGGTATGCTCCAACGAAAAGATATTTTCCCTAACAAAACCATTATCTTCAGAGCTTTTAATTTCACTACTGGTTATCAAAGGGAAAAGGCCCGAATCTATTACCTCCTTGGCATATTGAAATGCCTTTTCCTTGTCTTCGGGATGGTCTCTATATAGCAGCACCCTTGCCATCAAGGCGGTGACGGCATAGTAGTTCATACGAAACTCACGTCCTTTCCACACTCCCTCCAACGCTTTTAAATCATAATTGGCGTGCTTTGGACCATATGGGTCCACATCCTTAAGCATTTCACGAGCCTCGACGAGATCTTTCACCACCCTGTCTAAAACCTGTTCCGTAGAAAGTTGGGCGTACAGAGCGTTGGTGAATCGGTCCACATAAGGTATCGCTTTTGCCTGCAAGCCATCTGTCATGGATGGCGAAGGGGCAAACATACGTAGCAAATCAAAATGCAAAAAAGCCCTTATTCCTAATGCCTCGCCCTTTAAAAGCGCGTACACCCCCGTAGAAAAGACGTCTTTTGACTTATCTATTCTATTGACGAGACTGTTCACATTGGCTATGACATTATATTGATCTTTCCATATCTCGTCCTTTCTTTTTTCTTCTTTAGTGTTGGCATAGTCGTATTTGGCGGCGTAATAAAAGCTATTTTGGGCGTTGTTGGCCGTAGAATAATATTGGGAAAGACAGTCTAAATAGGTCATGGTGAGCTGTGCTCCATAAAGGTTTTTACTTTTCATTGAAGCATAACAGCCTATCAGAGCATCTCTATATCCCTGCTCGTTGTTGAGCAAATCGTCTGCCTTCAACTCTGATTTAGCAGAAATATCAAACCAATCCTCACACGAAGTAAGGGTTATTGCAAGTGCCGAAACACATATAATAAATATCTTTTTCATACTCATGGTTTAGAAAGTAAGTTGTGCTGACAGAGCGTAATGATGCGCGTAAGGGTATGCAGTACCCATCTCTCTATGTATGGACGACGTGTACAGGAAGTCATTCGCGGTAAACATCAGTTTGAGATACTGCGCTCCAAAGATTTTAATCCAGTTTCTGTTAAATGTGTACGCGATGCTGAGAGACGTACCTCTGAGCAAGTTGTCTTTCTCCACAAAACGAGATGTAGGCTTGGTTGTGGTTAAATCGTTAATTCTTTTGAATTTCGCCGACACGCCGGGCGTGGACCAACGATTGTACAATGCCCTCCTGTCGACGTTGAGATACGGATTTACATTCTCCACCTTATCCACCAACGTTTGGTTATAAGCATATCCTCCGAACCTATAATAGAATATCGAGTTCAATTCCCACCCTTTGTAATAGGCGTTCAATCCGAACGTACCCACCAACTTAGGATCGGTCGATTTGTAAGGCACGTAGTCTTTCTCGCTCCATGCGTTGGTGTAAGAGCCATTTTTTTTGATGAAGATCTCGTTGCCAGTCGCTGGGTCGATGCCAGCCGATGGCATCACCCATATCGAGTTAATAGACGCTCCCTCGACATACCTCACGTACGGTTTAGACGACGCATCGGCATCGGCGTGGGCATTATACGAGCTTAACCCTGACGAAATCTTGCGCAACTTGTTCTTATAATGCATACCATTGGCAAACAAATTGAGCCGAAAGTCCTTCGTTCTGATGACAGAAGCCTTGACATTAAACTCAAAACCGCGGTTCTGTGTCTCACCCAAATTTTCTTTGTAAGCCTCAAATCCCAAATAGTTGGCCATTGTCACATCCACCAACAAGTCTTTTGAGTTCTCGACAAAATAGTTGAAATATCCACTCACATAATGGTTGAAGAGCTCAAAATCTATACCGAAATTATTTTTTTGCGTACGTTGCCATTTCAGGTTATCATTGCCATATGCCTTAATTATCGCCCCAATATAATCTTGATAAGACAGCGCACTCATGTACTGGTACATCATCATGGACTGATATGGGTAGAAATTTTGGTTGCCCGTGAAACCTGTGCTCAGCTTGAAGCGCAATTGGTTTATCATTTTGTTGCCCTCCATGAAACGCTCTTTGTGCAGGTTCCATCCTATGCCCGAGCTCCAAAACGCGCCCCATCGTTTGTTACTTCCAAAGATAGACGAGCCATCCGCTCGTATCGAAGCGTCCACAAAATATCTGTCATCATAGCTGTAGTTGGTGTTCAACAAAAAGCCCATAAGACGCGTTTTGGTAGCATATCCTCTAACATGGTCGCCTTCTTTAAAGTTGGCGCCCAACGAAGGATGGTCCAAAGCTTGGTTGGCGAAACCATAAACGGTATAAGAGTTATAGTCGTCGTTGGTCTCTTGGATGTTCCATCCACCGTTAAAGCTCACCGCATGCTTCTCTTTTAGAGTTGTGAAATAAGACAATATGATATTGCCATCATAATTATTAGTAACCCGATTTCCTTTGGTATAGCTGCCTTTATTTTCTTTTACGTTGATAAAGTCGGTATGGTCGGCCGACTTGAACACATCCATGTTTCGGTTGATTCGTTCCAAAGAGAAGTTGCCTTTGAGCTTCAATCCCCGCATAATATCCCACTCCACGCTGAAATTGTTTACAAAATCGTCATACACCGTCTTGTCATAGGCATTGAGTGTGGTGTTGTACATGGGGTTCACGATTTGCGAAGAGCCCGTGGCCGTATTGTTGACAAACAATATTTTCTTCAATTTTCCTAATTCGTCATAAGGGTAATAATAAGGGTTCAGGTTCGTATAGGTTCTGAAAGAGCCATAGGGCGATTGTGTTGACGAAACATTGTCATAGGTAATTTCGTCTCTGAAACGCAAGTTCTTATAGTTGTATTGCAATTTGATACCCGTTCCGATGCGGGTTCTTCCGGAGCCTTTCATCACACCTGCGGTATTATTATAGGTGAAGTTCACGCCATATCTGAAGTTGTCGCTGCCTCCCTCGAGCTGTGCGCTGTGCCTGTTAGTGATGCCTACAGAGCGCAACGGTTTTGACAGCCAGTCTGTGTCATACCCCTTGGTCACCAGTTTCAACCGTTCGTTGTAAGTTTCGAGATAGTCCTCCTTAACGTATATGGCTTTGCTTCCATAGTATAGTCCGGCCATATCTTCATATTTAAGCTTTTCGCGAGCATTCAAAAGGCTATAGTTAGACAGATCGGCAATCTCAAAATCGACGCTACCTGTGTAGTTTAGCTTAAGTTTTCCCGGTGTGGGTGCTTTGGTGTCAATGATTACCACACCGTTAGACGCTCTCGAACCATATATTGCTGTGGCCGAAGCGTCTTTGAGAATGGAGATATTAGACACGCGGTTGGGGTCCAAATCGTATATCTTTTCGACACTCACCTCAAACCCGTCAAGGATAAACGTGGGCAGGTTGGCTTTACCTTTATACTGCTCATTGAGAAGGTTGGCATCCGTATTGGGCAGCGAGTTGACACCACGCACCTGTATGTCAGGTATATTGTTTGGGTCAGAGCCCATAGACAAATTCTCCGTGAGATTGAAAGAGGGGTCCAAAGCGGCCACCGTAGACAGCACGTTTTGGTCTGAGACCGACCGCAATTCAGATCCACTGAAACTTGTTACCGCTCCGGTGAACGTCTGTTTACGCTGCGTGTAATAGCCTGTCACTACCACATTTTTTAAGGACAGCTCATCACTTTTTAGCCGCACGTTCATCATGGCGGCAACTTTTAGCCTCACTGTGGTGGCACCAATATAGGATATCTTGAGATATGCGCTCTTAGGCACCTCTTGCAGCACAAATTTTCCATCTATATCGGTAGCCACGCCTTGGTTAGTTCCATCAATGACAACCGTGGCCCCCATTACGGCTGACCCATCGTCATCCATCACCACCTTACCCTTTACTGTTGGCAAGACCTTGTCATCACGTTGGGCGCGCACCACCTTTACCGTAAGCCCGTCCACCGTATAGCCCAACGGCTTGTCACCGATGATATGGTTCATGGCTTCTATTATCGAAGCCTTTTCAAGTTTTCCGCTTGCGCGGTATTGGCTTACATCATCGTAAGAGAAGCTGATTTTGTAGCCTGACACACTCTCCAAGCGCTTAAAAACAGTGGGTAAGCTCTCGTCTTGATAGCTAAGCGTTATTTCATGGTTTTGCGCCATGGCATGGCATGGCATAAGAAAATACAGCATCGCCATGACGACAGCCCATAAAAAATGATGTTTTTGTTTCATTTCTTGTCAATTTTGGTTATTGTAACATCCATATATTATATATGTGCATAGATACCAAATGGTCACTTTGATTTAACGTTTCATCAAAATATATCGTATTGCAGATTATTTGTCGATTAGTTCAATTTAACCTTGTCGCAGGCATGGCACGCAGCACTCGCCATCAAGATTACTGTCCATACAAGGAATAACTGGAAAAATGGCAACATTGCGACCACCGTCACGCTGCCCCAGCATAGAAATACCAAAAAACCTTATACAGACACCACGCTTCGTGCATTCAAAGTTAATAAAAAATTCTCAAAACGTGGAAAAAATTCCATATTTTTATTGCACAGTGAGCGATTTTTTCATCGATAACAATTTTAAATGATAGATTTTTGCCTTAAAACCAAACTTCCTGACAAAGCAAATAGCAAGATATACCAAGAACAGCCTGCCGATGTTCAGAAAAAATCATAAAAAAAAGCATCATGATTTTCTATCGAAATAGCCAACAGTTTTTAGGCATTCGAGCCACACACCGCATTTTTCGGAGCAAAAAAAGCTTAAAACAAGACGATAAAAAAAACTTGGCGAGACGATTAATGCTTAATCGTAACCCCTTTAGGCTCTAAACATGGTGCGAGAAAGACCTAATTACAATGCGATCAAGTATTAATCGCGACACGAAAGAGCATTAATCGCAACAGTTCTCACAACGGTTTCTCATCTCTTTTTGCAGCTATCACGACAACATCTTCATTTACAAGCATATAGAAAAATTGCTCTATTTTCTGCTAATTTCGGACAAATACGTTTTATTTTTCAAATAAGCCAAGCATTTGAGAGCTTTTGTCACGTATTTTCAAACACTATTTTTCAAAGCGTCCAGAAAGGCTTGGCACAATCAATACCCATCGGGCAAAATGCCGTTAGACAGCAATTTGGAGTGGCACGCAAATAATTATTTAATATTTTAGTCGTTCGTGTCAATAAATTTTTTATCTTTGCAAAACCTCTCCATGGGCCTGCTGGCCATGGTGGGGATTTCCCATCATTATAAATTTACTTTTTCATGACGACTTTAACCATTGCGATTATCATCACGTTCTGCGTGGGCTATTTCCTGATTGCCATCGAAAGCGTGACCAAGGTGAACAAGGCTGCCATAGCTTTGTTGATGTTTGTGCTGTGCTGGACTCTTTTCATGGTGTCACCGGGAAGTTATATGCCGGGATTTTCCGGCCAAGAATTGGTTAACGAGGTGAGCGCGGCGATAGAGCGCCACTTAGGCAGCACGTCTACCACGCTGTTCTTTCTGATGGGCGCCATGACCATCGTGGAGATCGTTGACCAAAACGGCGGGTTCAATTGGGTGCGCGATGTGATGAAGACCAAGTCCAAGCGGGCGCTGCTTTGGCGCATAGCCTTCATGACGTTCATCCTCTCGGCCATCCTCGACAACCTCACCACGAGCATCGTGATGATTATGATACTGCGCAAATTGGTGCATGAGCACAAAGACCGCATCGTCTTCGCGTCACTCGTCATCATAGCCGCCAACTCAGGAGGGGCGTTCTCGCCAATTGGCGATGTGACAACCATCATGCTTTGGAACAAGGGTGTAATAACAGCGCTGGGGGTGGTCACCGAGATATTAGCGCCCTCGTTGGTATCCATGGTGATACCTGCTTTTATCATGCAATACGCCTTGAAGGGCGAGCTTGACGACCAACCCGAAATGCACATGGACAGCGATTACGAGCTGTTGGATTTTACCAGCGCCCAGCGCAAAGCTGTTTTTTTCATTGGCGTGGGTGGCTTGATACTCGTGCCCGTATTCAAAAGCATCACCCACCTGCCACCATTCGTGGGTATATTGCTGGTCCTCGGCACGCTATGGACTGTCACCGAGGTGTTCTATCGAGGTGCGAAACAGACTGAAGAACAGCCGGGAAGCCTGAAGCGCGTGACCAATCTGCTGCATAATATCGACATGTCCACCATTCTGTTTTTTCTCGGCATACTGATGGCCGTGGCGTGCTTGGAAGAGGTGGGCGCGCTCACCACCGTGGGCAAGAGCCTGAACGTGGCCTTCGGCGGCAATCACTACGCCGTCACTGGCGTTATCGGCCTACTATCAAGCATTGTCGACAATGTGCCTTTGGTGGCAGGATGCATGGGCATGTACCCCGTGGCGCCCACTGGAGACATGGCCGTTGATGGTATCTTTTGGCAACTGTTGGCCTACTGCGCGGGCGTGGGAGGATCGATACTCATCATCGGATCGGCCGCCGGCGTGGTTGTGATGGGACTGGAGAAAATAACGTTTGGCTGGTACATGAAGCACGTCAGCTGGATTGCTTTGGTGGGTTACTTGGCTGGAATATTGTCCTATTGGCTTATCCGCACATACCTATTGGTTACCCCGCTGTAAGAATCGAGCCTCCTAAATAGCGCCGACGCGACCACCATGCGAAAGCATGCTTGCGAGCAAAACCCCAACTTGCCATGTTCAAAGGAGAACGCGCACGGTTTCGCTCAAGTGTCAAAAAATCTTGTCCCCACACGCGCCATCAACAGGCGGGTATGGGGACAAGATTGGTAAATGGGAGGACAAGGTCTATTTCAGACTGCCCGATTTGACGAGATACTCGCCTATCTGGATGGCGTTGAGGGCGGCTCCCTTGCGTATCTGGTCGCCGGTGAGCCACAACGTGCAACCATTGTCATCGGCCAAATCCTTGCGAACACGGCCCACATAGACATCATCCTTGCCCGCACTCTCAAGGGGCATGGGATAAACATAGTTTTGTGGGTCGTCCACAAGTGTCACGCCGGGTGCCGACCGCAACGCGCGGCGTATCTCCTCAACACTGAGCGGCCGCTCTGTCTCAAACCATACGCTCTCAGAGTGTGAGCGCAACGAGCTGACACGCACGCAGGTGGCACTGGTGCGCACGTCTGAATGCATGATTTTTTGGGTCTCGTTGAACATCTTCATCTCCTCTTTTGTGTAGTCGGTCTCGGTCATCTTGTCTATCTGTGGGATAACATTGTAAGCCAACTGGTGGGGGAATTTGCTAATCGTGGTGACCTTGCCATGCTCCACCATCTCCTTATACTGCTGCTCAAGCTCTGCCATGGCCGCCGCGCCGGCGCCACTTGCGCTCTGGTAACTGGCCACGTGTATCTTCTTGATATGCGACAAGCGCTCTATGGGATAGAGCACCACGACCATCATGATGGTGGTGCAATTAGGGTTGGCAATGACCCCGCGTGGGCGATCGAGGGCGTCCGCCGCATTAATCTCTGGCACCACCAAAGGCACGTCACTGTCCATGCGGAAGGCGCTGGAGTTGTCTATCATCACCGCGCCATACTTGGTGATGTCGCCCGCGAACTCTTTGCTCGTGCCAGCTCCAGCCGACGTGAAAGCGATGTCCACATCCTTGAAATCATCGTTGTGTCGCAAGAGCTTAACCTCATAGTCCCTGCCCTTAAAGCTATACTTTCTGCCAGCGCTACGCTCCGAGCCAAACAGCACCAAGTCGTCTATCGGGAAATTGCGCTCCGCGAGTATTCGCATGAGTTCCTGACCCACGGCGCCACTGGCCCCAACAATTGCTACTCTCATCTTATAATACTTTTAAATATTAAAACTACGATGGGCAAAATTACGATTTTTCAACGAATAAGGGGCACAATATGAAAGTTTTTTGCCAAGAACATTTACTATCGACGACAACTTGCCACGCCATTGGAAAATAATTGCTAACTTTGCAAGAAAGTAACGAGCCTTCATGTCGCACCTCGCATCATACTTCCCCATCACCGACCCCACCCTTATTTTTTTTGTGGTGCTGCTCATCATCTTGATGGCACCTATCATCATGGGCAAGCTGCGCATACCCCACATCATAGGCATGGTGCTCGCTGGCGTACTGATAGGCCAATACGGACTGAACATCTTGGACCGAGACGCGTCGTTCGAGCTGTTTGGTCGCGTTGGACTTTCCTACATCATATTCTTGGCCGCGCTCGAAATGGACACGGGCGGGCTCAAGAAAAACAAATACAAGACACTCGTTTACGGCTGTCTCACCTTTTCCATCCCTTTCGTAACGACCTACATTATAGGTGTCAAGGCATTGGGCTACACGGCCACGGCAGCCCTGTTGTTGGCATGCATCATGTCGTCAAACACATTGGTGGCATATCCGATAGTGGGCCGGTACGGCCTGCAACGCAAGCCAAGCGTCACCCTTAGCGTGGGTGGCACGATGATAGCCCTGCTCGCCTCGCTGATTATCCTGGCCACGATAGTGTCCGCCCACCATGGCAACGGCGGGGTGGCGTATTGGATATGGTTTGTCGCAAAATTCGCTTTATATTGTGGTGGGCTGCTGTTTTTCTTGCCACGGCTCACCCGATGGTTCCTGCGCCGCTACAGTGACGCGGTGATGCAGTTCATCTTTGTGTTGGCGGAAATGTTCTTAGGAGCGGCGTTGGCCGAGCTGGTGGGATTGGAAGGCATCTTCGGCGTATTTTTCTCCGGCTTGATTCTCAACAGATATGTGCCACATGTGTCACCGTTAATGAACCGCATCGAGTTTATCGGCAACGCGCTTTTCATACCATATTTTCTCATAGGAGTGGGCATGGTGATAAACGTGAGATTGCTGTTTGAGGGTGGTGCCATTATCTACGTGGTGTTTTGCATCGTGCTCTTTGGCACGTTGGGAAAAGCCATTGCGGCGTATATAGCGTGCCACGCGTTCAGGATGCCACTGTCGTCGGGACACATGATGTTTGGCTTGACGTCGGCCCACGCCGCCGGTGCCATCGCCATCGTGATGGTGGGCATGAGGCTGAGAGACGCCACGGGCATGCCACTCGTGGACGAGGGCATGCTCAACGGCGTTATGATAACGGTGCTGCTCACCTGTGTGATTTCATCGCTCGTCACTGAACGGGCGGCGCAAAAGATAGTGCTGCGCGACAAGGAACTGCCACAAGAGGAGCGCAAGGGCGATGACGAGCGCATATTGGTGCCCGTGAAATACGCGGAAGACGCGAACAGGCTCGTGCAACTGGGCATCATGATGCGCAACGCCAAGCTGAACCGTGGCTTGGTGGCGCTGAACGTGGTGTACGATGACGAGCACATGCGCCGCAACCAAGAGCGAGGGCGGCAACTGCTGGAGCAGGTGTCGCGCTACGCAGCCAGCTCAGACACGCTGCTGCAAACGCAGGTGCGCGTGGCCGCGAACATAGCCAACGGCATCAAGCACGCCTTCAAGGAGTTTCAGGCTTCGGAGATTGTCATAGGCATGCACACCCGATCGGACAAATCGCCAAGGTTTTGGGGACAATTTCACCAAAGTCTTTTCAATGGGTTGAGCAACCAAATAATCATGGCGCGCGTCATGCACCCACTGGAAACACTAAGGCGCATACAGGTGGCAGTGCCATCGAGAGCGGAATATGAACCGGGATTTTACCGATGGCTGGAACGGTTGGCAAGGATGACGAAAAACTTGGAATGTCGCATTCAGTTTCACGGCAGGAAAGAAACGCTACAGATGATTCATGAGTTTGTGAAGAACATGCACCCCGAACTGAGGGCGGAATATATAGTGATGGAACACTGGAACGAGCTGCCCAAGCTGGCGGCGACCATCGCGCAAGACCATCTCTTCGTGGTGGTAACGGCAAGAAAAGGCACGATGTCGTATAAAAACGCCCAGGAGCGACTGCCAGAGGAACTGACAAAATATTTCTCGGGCAAGAACTTGATGATTATTTTCCCCGACCAATACGCATACGACGACACCGCATCAATGACGTTCGCGGCGTCACAGCACACTGAGGAACGCTCGGCATACATGGAGTTGCACGACTGGATAAAAGACAAGCTCAACGCCTAACCTATCGTCTGTGTCGGCGACGCGGAAAGCAACAAATATTAAAAAATACGTAAACAATCATGATAGACATTCAAGGCATTACCAAATCGTTTGGTAAACTGCAAGTGCTGAAAGGCATAGACCTGCACATTGACAAAGGAGAGGTGGTATCGATAGTGGGCCCATCGGGAGCTGGCAAGACCACATTGCTACAAATCATCGGCACATTGGACAAACCGGACAGTGGCACCGTGGTAGTGGACGGCATCGACGTGGGCCAACTGTCGAGCAAGAAGATATCAAGATTTCGCAATGAGAAATTGGGCTTTGTTTTCCAATTTCACCAGCTTTTGCCAGAGTTCACCGCAATGGAAAACGTGATGATACCTGCGTTTATTGGTGGCGCAAAAAGCAAGGAAGACAAGCAACGAGCCAAAGAACTGTTAGAGTTTATGGGCTTGGGTGAGCGGGCAAACCACAAACCCAACGAGTTGTCGGGCGGTGAGAAACAGCGCGTGGCGGTAGCGCGAGCGTTGATGAACAACCCATCGGTGATATTGGCGGACGAACCTTCGGGTAGTCTCGACACCAAGAATAAGGAGGAGTTGCACCAACTGTTCTTCGACTTGCGCGATAAGTTTGGGCAAACGTTTGTCATCGTGACCCATGACGAGGGATTGGCCGCTCTTACTGACAGGACAATACACATGAAAGACGGTCTGCTGGTGGACCATGACATCAAGGCAAGAGATGAGAGCGTGCCCGAAAACGTCAACGCTCCCACAGTGTAGATGGGCGCGCGGTAACGCAACGCGTATATTCAATCCGATAAAAGCAGAAGAAATGACAACTATAAAACTTGGTGATTATAACACGCTGAAAATGGTTAAGGTGGCCGAACGACCAAACCCACACTCGTTTGGAGGCAAGGAAACTTTTGGCATATATCTTGACGGTGGTAACGACGGAGAGATACTCATGCCTCAAAAATATGTGCCACAAGGGGTGAAAGTGGGCGACGATGTACGCTGTTTGGTCTATTTGGACCAAGATGAGCGCCCCATCGCCACGCTTGAAACACCATTGGCACGGGTTGGCGACTTTGCTTACCTGAAGGTGAACTGGGTGAATGAGTATGGCGCTTTCCTTGACTGGGGCGTGATGAAAGACGTGTTTTGCCCATTCGGCGAACAGAAAAAGCGGATGGAGATTGGCGAAAGCTATATTGTGTACCTCTATATTGACAAGGAAAGCTATCGCATAGCGGCATCGGCCAAGGTGGACCGATTTATCATTGACCTAAACGACGAGGACGACAAACGGCGCGAAGCCTTGTATAACAAAGAGAAGACGGGCAAGCCCGTAGACCTCTTGGTGTGGCAAAAGACAGACCTTGGTTTCAAGGTGATTGTGGAAAACAGGTACGCTGGACTTATCTACGAAAACCAAATATTCCAATACGTGCACACCGGAGACCGCTTGCAAGGGTATGTGCAATGCGTGAGGCCTGATGGAAAAATAGACATCGCGCTGCAACCAGCGGGCAGAAAAAACACCGTGGATTTCGCGGAAACACTACTACGATGGCTTAAAGACAACGGCGGTAGCTGCGCATTGGGTGACAAAAGCGATGCGGAAGATATCAAACGACAATTTCACGTGAGCAAGAAAACCTACAAAAAGGCTATTGGAGACTTGTACAAGCGCAGGCTAATTGTCATCGCAGAGCAAGGTATAAGATTGGTAGAGCCATAAAATGAACAGGCAAGCAGGCGCGTTCCAACAATCGTTTTTACGAAAAAAGAAACATTTTGATGAATAATATACTATGTTATTAGCAAAAATAAGCTCACGAATTACTCGTGAGCTTATTTATAATGTGCTTTTGACAGCTTGCCGATTTGGATTGATCTATTCTCCACATGTCAACAGCTCGTTATCCATGCCTGTTTCGCCGCGCGAAAAGTATAGGGGCGAAACATTATATGGCTACAGAAAATATTTCTGTAGCCATATAATACGTTTTATTGAATTTTGTTTGGTCTTTTTATTTCTTCTCTACAATTAGCGGCAAGTTTTACGCCCCATGACAGAGCGGTTGATTCCATAACTTATAGGTCATCTATGTCTTCCGCATCGATTTCACTTCCATAACGAATATCAGCTATACCTGCCCCTGGACCATATGCAGCCAACAAATTTGCAGATTCCGTAAATATGGCATGCGTTTGAGGCGCAATATATTTCCATCGTCATAACGCACGTAATAATTTCTAAATTTCGCTTAAGCGATAAATACTATTTTAACAAGGAAACGATCCCAAATATGATAGACGACAAGTGTTTATGCAAGCCATGAAGTCTGTTAGCCATCTGACTTACGGTAACTTATTCATCGACAGGCGCATGGCATGACTTCCAGTCTCAAATAAGGGTTGAATGGCACGAAAATGGAGTATTGTTATGCTTGCTCGCGAAATCTATTATATTAAAACGCGCCACCACGAATTTTGAACGCCTATATATAATAAGGCGGGATTAGAACTCCGCGTTTCTTGGTGTTCTTGCGAATGGAATGACATCGCGTATGTTTTGCATTCCCGTCACGAAGAGAATGAGCCGCTCGAAGCCCAACCCGAAACCGCCATGTGGGCAAGATCCATATTTACGGGTATCCAAGTACCAGCTGTAGCTGTTCTTATCCATGCCGCGATTCTCTATCTCACGAACAAGTTTGTCGAAATTTTCCTCACGCACCGAGCCGCCAATAATCTCGCCTATACGCGGGAACAGCACGTCCGTGCCCTGCATGGTCTTGCCGTCTGCGTTTCTCTTCATGTAGAAAGCCTTGATCTCCGCAGGATAGTCGGTCATAATGACAGGACGCTTGAAATGCTCCTCCACAAGGTAACGCTCGTGCTCGCTGCTAAGGTCCATGCCCCACTCCGTAACCGGGAACTCAAACTTGTGGCCTTTGTTGACCGCCTCTTGCAGGATATTGATACCCTCCGTATAAGTGAGGCGCACGAAACTTTCGTTGACTACCGACTCCAAAGTTTGGATAAGCGACTTGTCTATCATCTTGTTCAAGAACTCAAGGTCGTCCTTGCAATTGTCCAGCGCCCAGCGCACACAGTACTTGATAAAATCTTCCTCAAGATCCATCAGCTCTTCTTGGTCGATAAACGCCACCTCGGGCTCAATCATCCAAAACTCAGCCAAGTGCCGGGGGGTGTTGCTATTCTCGGCACGAAAGGTGGGACCAAACGTATATATGGCCCCAAGCGCCGTGGCGCCAAGCTCTCCCTCAAGCTGTCCACTTACCGTAAGGCTTGTTTTCTTGCCAAAGAAATCCCTGTCATAGTCCACTTGGCCACTTTTGGCCACACGGTCAAGGTCGAGCGTGGTCACTTGGAACATCTCGCCGGCTCCCTCCGCGTCGCTGGCCGTGATGATTGGCGTGTGAAAATAATAGAAGCCATGATCATGGAAATACTTGTGTATGGCGATAGCCATATTATGGCGAATACGAAACACCGCCCCAAAAGTGTTGGTGCGAAGCCGCATGTGCCCGTATTGGCGCATATACTCGAAGCTCTGCCCTTTTTTCTGCATGGGATAGTCGCTCGGGCACAATCCATACACCTCGATGTCTTCCGCTTGGATCTCCGAAGCCTGGCCTTTGCCCTGGCTCTCCACCAATTTTCCGGTAGCTCGTATACAAGCTCCGGTGGTTATGCTCCTCAGCATGTCCGCGTCAAACTTTTCGGGATTGGCCACCACTTGTATATTTTTGATGGTAGAGCCATCGTTGACGGCAATAAAATCCACAGCCTTGCTGCTACGGTGTGACCGAACCCATCCCTTCACCGTTATATCTTTTCCAAAATCGGCGCAGCCCAGCGCATCGACCACTTTTGTTCTTTTCATAAACTATAATCGCCTTTCCATATTATATTTTGATATCGAGTGTCAACCAACATGCGCGGCATGCCATATTTCATTCTCGGTATCACGATTTTTTACCTAAATATTTTATTCGTACATTCCACTTCTCAACATGTCCACTTCCTGTTCGGTCAAGAACCGCCAGTCGCCCCTACGAACGTTCTTTTTCGTCAGCCCGGCAAACTGCACACGGTCAAGTCTGATCACACGGTAGCCCAACGCCTCGAAGATGCGGCGCACGATACGGTTTCTGCCGCTGTGTATCTCAATGCCAACCTGCGCCTTGTCGCACTCGTCAACATATTCTATGGCGTCCGCGTGCACCTCGCCGTCTTCCAACTCAACCCCCTCCGCTATTTTCTGCAGGTCTTCCATGGACACCTTTTTGTCAAGGTACACGTGGTAAACTTTTTTCTTCAAGAATTTAGGGTGCGTGAGTTTGCTGGCCAAATCGCCGTCGTTCGTCAAAAGGAGCACTCCCGTGGTGTTTCTGTCCAATCTTCCCACGGGGTATATGCGCTCAGGGCAAGCCCCTTTCACCAAGTCCATCACCGTCTTGCGCTGTTGAGGGTCGTCACTCGTGGTGACATAGTCTTTGGGTTTGTTGAGCAACACGTAAACTTTTTTCTCCAAGGTCACCGGCTGGTCGCGAAATTTCACCTCGTCGCTACGCAACACTTTCGTGCCCAATTCCGTAACGATCTCACCATTGACCGCCACCACGCCAGCCTGTATGAACTCGTCTGCTTCCCGCCGAGAGCAGACGCCGGCGTTAGCCAAGTATCTGTTTAGCCTGATCGGCTCGTTTGGATCTATATGCTCCTCCTTGTACTCTATGCGTTTTTTCATGCTATACTTCGCGTCCGGGTCATAACCCTGACGGGACGCGTACCCGGCCGGGCGCCTGCCATAACCGCCCTGATAGCGATTGTATCCACCTTGGCGCGGCTGGTAGCCACCCTGCTGGCGCGCATAGCCTCCCGGACGAGGCTGGTAGCCACCTTGCTGACGGTTGTATCCACTTTGGCGCGGCTGGTAGCCACCTTGCTGGCGGTCGTAGCCACCTTGGCGCGGACGGTAACCAACGGCGCGTGGCTGGTAGCCCTCGCGCGGTTGGTAGCCCTCGCGTTGCTGATATCCGCCATCATTATTGTTGTAACGCGGACGGTTGTAATTATTGGGGCGCTGCTGATAGCCGCCGTCACGCTGTTGGTAACCACGCGACTGGTAACCTCCTTGGCGAGGTTGATAGCCACCACGCGGCTGGTAATTGTTGTATTGTGGGCGACCCTGCTCACCACTTCCCGATTGAAGATTGGCGCCGAAGCCCTCGGGGCGGAAACCACCCCGGTCTTGCATATTGTTGTTACGGTCACTGCTATAGGCCCGCTGCGTATGTATACGCGGGCGTTGCGACCGTGGGTTCTCTTCGCGGTAGTTGTTCTTATAGTCTGAATTGCGCTCATAGCCTTCGCGGCCGCTCTCGTTGTCTTGACCCTGCCCTGATCTTTGTTCCTGTATTTTGCTGTCTAAATCTTCTGCCATAGTTCTAACATGTTAAGCCTCTCGGCCATGGTTAATAAATGATACTATTTTTGTAAAATTAAATACCTGTATAATTTTCCGGCGTTATCGCCGTCAACTCTTTTTTCACCTCATCACTGACATTCAGTGTTTGTATAAACTCGTGTATTGTCCTCTTGGTCATTTTCTCATTGGTGCGTGTCAACGCTTTCAACGCCTCATACGGATGTGGATAGCCCTCCCGGCGCAAAACTGTCTGTATGGCCTCCGCCACGACGGCCCATGAGTTCTCAAGGTCTTGCGCCATCTTGTCTTCGTTAAGAATGAGTTTCCTCAATCCTTTCAGCGTGCTCTTGATGGCGATGACGCCATGGCCGAAAGGCACGCCAACGTTACGCAGCACCGTAGAGTCTGTCAGGTCTCTTTGCAAGCGGCTTACCGGCAGTTTGGCGGCCAAGAATTGCAACACGGCATTGGCCATTCCGAGATTGCCCTCGCTGTTCTCGTAATCTATCGGGTTCACCTTGTGTGGCATGGCACTGGACCCGACCTCGCCGGCCTTGATCTTTTGCTTAAAATACTCCATGGAAATGTACATCCAGAAATCGCGGTCCAAATCGATGATGATGGTATTGACGCGGCGCATGGCATCAAACACGGCACCCATAAAATCGTAGTTGCTGATTTGGGTTGTCCACTGCTCTCGCTGTAAACCTAATTTGTTGGCCACAAAATCATTGCCAAATTTGCGCCAGTCTATATTCGGATAGGCCACATGGTGCGCGTTGAAATTGCCTGTGGCGCCACCAAACTTGGCCGTCAACTTCACCTTTTTAAGGTCGTCGAGCTGCTCGGAAAGCCTGTAAACATAGACCATCATCTCTTTGCCCAAACGTGTAGGCGAAGCAGGTTGGCCATGCGTGCGCGCCAGCATGGAGACGTCTTTCCACTCATCCGCGTAAGTTTTGAGCTGGCTTATCAGCTCTTCCACGCAAGGACAGTACACGCGAGCGAGGGCCTCCTTGACGGAAAGCGGCACGCTGGTGTTGTTGATATCCTGCGACGTGAGTCCGAAATGAACAAATTCTTTAAAGTCGTCAAGCCCGCCTATTTGATCGAACCGTTCCTTGATGAAATATTCCACCGCTTTCACATCGTGGTTGGTAACATTCTCAATGTCCTTCACGCGCCGCGCGTCAACCTCGTCAAAGCGTTGGTAAATCGCGCGTAATTTGTCGAAAAGGCTGTGGTCGAAATTGGCAAGCTGTGGCAACGGCAACTCACAAAGCGCTATGAAATATTCTATTTCTACACGCACACGATATTTTATAAGCGCAAATTCTGAGAAATAGTCTGCCAAAGGTTCTGTTTTTCCCCTATAACGGCCATCGACAGGCGAGATGGCAGTCAACACATCAAGATTCATATATTATAATATGTATTGTATGTATGCAAATTTACGAATTAAATTCGAGATGATGCGCAGTTAGGCTTAAAAACTTTGGTAAATATAAGTTAACGCCATCATGTCTCACATAAAGTCTCTCGCGTCTATATGACAAAGTCTCACGACCGCCGTGGTCGCAAGACTTTTTAATTGGTGGGCGTTGACGGATTCGAACCGCCGACCCTCTGCTTGTAAGGCAGATGCTCTAAACCAGCTGAGCTAAACGCCCTCTAAAAAAATCCCCGCAGCCCCGAAAGACCACAGGGAAACACCCCTAAGTGGGCGTTGACGGATTCGAACCGCCGACCCTCTGCTTGTAAGGCAGATGCTCTAAACCAGCTGAGCTAAACGCCCGAGTAACTCGGATTGCGGATGCAAAGATACAATTTATATATCGCTCCACCAAACATTTACAACATTTTTTTGTTTTCACATGAAAAAATAGTCACTTGCCACACACCGCGAACCCGTCATTCACACATGCGCGCGAGTTCCAAGTGCCACGCGGTTTGGCGCAAACAAAAACATTATCGTAAGCGACAACATCCCCCCTTGTTTTTTTTGGCGAAACACCAAGCGCGCATTTCCTTTCCACCTGACCGCCAGCGTCTTGGCATCAAATTATCCATGATTTAAGGATTTGTAAACAAGCTCAACAAAAAAAGTCCTCGCGCGGCCCGCTCTTAGCGTGAGCCTGCCCAAGGAATGGCATGGCGAGAGGCAACGACGCGCGTGCCGGGCCAGAAGCGCGAAACAATCACCGGAAACGCCTTTCTTGCGGACGATTTTGCCTTTCGGGGTTAAACGCGGAATGCCAAGGCCGAAAATCGGCATGTCAAAGCCTGCCGGCCTTTGGGATTAGTATCTAATTGCGACGCGGTTAGTGTCTAAACGCAGCCTGATTGGTATCTAAACGAAACGTGATCAATATCCAATCGCGACGCGATCAATATCCAATCGCGACGGGATTAGCGTCCTTACGAAAAGTTGCCATGTCATTGTCATACATGGGGCGAACAGCTTGCAAAACCCAATAAAAAAAGAGCGCACCGACAAACGGTACGCTCAGTTTGTAATTTTTGGGAACTCCTAATTTCTTTTTGTCAAATGATCAGGAGAAAATGATGATGTTACTCAGAAACCTGAACTGTGGCGCGACGGTTGAATGAGATTGGAGAGAGCTCATCAACGCCACCATGACCCACGGCAGTGATGTTGCCACGCTCCACGCCCATCTTGACAAGCTCGTCAGCAACAGTCGCGGCACGGCCCTCAGACAGTCTTTGGTTAATCTCGGGAGTACCGGTGGCGCTATCAGCGTAACCGTTTACGAGCAACTTGCTACCGTTTTCTTTAGCGTATTTTGCGATAGCGGCAACATTTACAAGATCCTTTTGAGAGGCGATGTTGGTACGGTTGATGTTGAAGAACACAGATACCGGAGTGGTAACAAACTCCTTGACAGCCTTGTTCGATTCTTGCTTGGGCTGATTGGCCAACAAGTTCTTCAGACGGGCGTTCTCCGCGTTAGCGTCATTGAGCTGAGCGTTGAGAGCGTCTATCTGGCTCTGGGATAGAGCCTTGATAGCGTCAACATCTGGCACCTTGTCCCAAGTGGCGGCACCAAGATTGAACGTCAAACCTACCTCGGCGTACAAATCGTTGTCCTTGTCTTCCCATCCGCGGTTAAGGCGAGTGTCTGCCAAAGAAGTGCCCTGATACAAGGAGAAATCTTCCTCAAGGCGATTCCAGCCTGCCTCCACATAGAAGTTGACGTGCTTGCCAAGACGCCATGTAGACTGGATACCTGCGTCAAGATGCATGGCATAGAGGTCGTCGCTCATGTTACGAGCCACGCCACCACCCACGAACGGAATGACATTCCAAACACGATTTGGGTTGTAGCCACAGAGGAGGTTGCTCAAGTTGAACATGACGTGCTCGCTCAGGATCCACATGTCGAATGTTTCGCGCTCGCCAACGCTCTTAGGAGCAATCTTCTTGCCCTGCCAAGCCTGCAACTTCGTGCGGAGGCCCAAGCCGGGAGTGAACCACTTGCCGATGGCAACATGGGCGCCAAACGTACGGCGATCTTTAGAGAGGACGCCCGCGCGCTTGTCAAAACGGCCATGCTCCTCGTCTGTATACCACGCGTGGTAGTCACCACCTAATTGAATAAACCAATTGCTCCAAAAAGAATTGGTAGCAACACTGTACTTTTGCAAAGGCGTTGCCTCCTGGGCGTTAGCACCCGTAAACATACCGGCGAAAGCCAATGCGATTAACGTTTTTTTCATAATCTTTTGTTTTTTAATGATCAAATATATAGCATTTTAAATCATTCGCGCACTTTAACGTGGGGCAAAGTTAATAATATTTTTTAATTCAAACGAACTTTGCGCACATATTTAATTAAAAAAAACAAGAATTATTTTAATTCTACACAAGCATTGTCCATTTTGCTTTAAACTTAACGCAACATTTGCTCTATGTCGTTTTGTTTTAAGATATATAGCACGCGTTTTCCATCAGGGGTGTAGTTCACGTTGGAACATACGAACAAATTGTTGACGATATTTTCCATCTCATCATTGCTCAACGCCTGTCCGTAAGGTATTGCGGCGGCGCGCGCCATGCTCAGCGCTATGGCGTCGTTGATCTCTTGATTAGCGGCGACGCCCCTGTCTTGCACGGATTGGAGCATGTCATGGAGCAAACATAGCACGTCCACGCCCTCCAACCCTTCTGGCATGGCATTGATAGCGTAGGTGCCGCCCCCAAGATTGGCAAGCTCAAAACCCATGGCCGAGACCTCCTCGGCTATGGTTTGGTACAGCGTGTCTTCTTGCACGGACAACTGGATGGTATCGGGGAAAAGCATTTTCTGCGCGTGCACAGCTTGCGTGGCAAGCTGTTTCCGATAGTAATCGAACAAGATACGAATGTGCGCGCGATGCTGGTCCACGACCATCAGTCCGGATTTGACGGCGGTCATGATGTATTGCCCCTTGTATTGATAATGCGCGGGCGATTTCTCGGCGATGAGACTGTCAGCAGCCTCGGTCGCCGTTTCGGGAAACAGCGTGTCATGTTGTCGGTCGCTCCCTGCGTCAATGTCGTCATAGAGTTGTTCCCATTGGCTTGGAATATGCGAGCGTATAATTTGGTCGGCATCACCTTTAGACGGTTTGGGGGCTTTTGGAGAGTGGGGGCAAGGCGCCTGCATGCTGTCAAAGGGGTTGTAAGTGGGGTTGTATTCCACCTTGGGCGCCTCCGCGTGGTTATTGGGATTAAAGATGGGAATGTCCGGCTTGCCCTCGGTGTCAAAGTCTATCGTAGACACATTGTTAAACCTGCCGACAGCGTCTTTGACCGCGGCGAGGACGATTTGCCAGATAGCTTGCTCGTTCTCAAATTTTATTTCGGTTTTGGTGGGATGTATGTTGACGTCGATATCCTTTGGGTCCACGTCGAAATAAAGGAAATAAGGCACTTGGTCACCTTGAGGCACGAGGCGGTCAAAAGCCGTCGTGACAGCCTTGTGGAAATAGGGATGGCGCATGTATCGGCCATTGACAAAAAAATATTGGTGCGCCCCTTTTTTGCGAGCGGACTCGGGTTTGCCCACAAATCCATTGAGACCGCACATGGATGTCTCGACGTTGACAGGCAAAAGATCTTGGTTGATACGTTTGCCAAAAATGTCGACAATGCGCTGGCGCAAGCCTCCGGCCCTGAGATTGAACATCTCCGAGTTGTTGCTCCTTAACGAGAAAGCCACATCCGGATATACGAGGGCTATACGTTGAAACGCCGTAATGATGTGATTGAGCTCGGTATTGTTCGACTTGAGAAATTTCCTACGCGCGGGCACGTTGTAAAACAAGTTTTCGATGAGGAAATTGGAACCGACGGGACAGGCGCATGGCTCCTGATCTTTGAAGCGAGAACCGGCTATCGACAGCTGCGTTCCTATTTCCTCATTGCGCGTGCGCGTCTTCAGTTGCACCTGGGCAACGGCAGCGATAGAGGCCAAAGCCTCACCCCTAAATCCCATTGTTCGAAGGTTGAAAAGATCGTCGGCCAAGCGAATTTTGGAAGTGGCGTGGCGCTCAAAAGACAAACGAGCGTCGGTTTCGGACATGCCTTTCCCGTCATCTATCACTTGGATGGAAGCGCGGCCAGCCTCCACCACGCTCACGTCCACCGTCTTGGCGTCAGCGTCCAAGGCATTTTCCATCAGCTCCTTGATAACAGACGCAGGCCGTTGTATCACCTCGCCGGCCGCTATCTGATTGGCTACGGAATCGGGTAAAAGATGGATGACATCACTCATATTATCAATATTATCAGCAATAAAACGAATAAGGATATTAAAACAAGGAGCGTGACCGTACTTGAAAGCGAAGACTTGGCATGCCGTCGATGGCGCGATTGCCACTCGGCGGCAAACCTGACGCGGCGCGGCGCGCTCGCGGCCGCGCCTTTTGTAGACATGCCTAACTCTTGCCGCGCGCGCGCTTCTATCCGCGCCAATCGATCCTTGCGCTCGTCGCTATAAATCATCGGATGTTTAAAACGTCGTGGTTTAGGCACCTTGAAGAGCATGGGCATATCTAATCCTCCCCTCGTTTCTCTCGCCGTTTAGGCGTGGATGTCCGACCTGTCTTGATTTGTTGTATGGGCGCGGCATGGCGAACAATATTTTTTAGCTCGCTACCTTGTGTTTTTGCACGCCAAACAAACACGTCGTCCTTGTTTTTGGGTCGCATGTAATCGAACCACGCGAACACGTCGAGCTTGTATCGCGTGGGGGGGGCCTGCGTCATCGGGTAAAGCGTGCCTTGCGCCTTGGGCATCCATATACGCTCCAATTGGCGATTGGGAGACATGTACATTTTCATGGTGTCGGTCTCCACATAATTGAGCCCTATGAGGGTGCTGTCTTTGTTGTCTATAGGAAAATATATGGATCTGACGTTTCTGACGGCATCGCTACGCCGCATTTGCCCATTGACGAAATAGGCGTACATGTCTTTTGAGGACACTTGGTTGTAATAGGTGCTATCCGGGAGTTGTTCCACCGACAAAGCCTGCCCCAACACGTGTGCCTCGCGCACCGTACTATCGTTCATAAACACTTTGACGACCTCACCAAGAAGCTGGCGCCCAGCATTCCAAATTACCGGGTTGCGATACATCGTGAGGCACGAATCCTTGCTGTTGAAGACGAGCGAGTCGCACACGGACTGGATATCCACCCTGTACGTTCGCACCTTGTTGTAGCAGTGAACCTTACGAAAAGCCGAGTCTGTGTTGATATTAAAAGTTTCTATCCGCATCGTGTCGGCGTGCATATACAGCGTGTCCTTGCGCGAATAGTCCATGACCAAAAGATTTTTCGTGGCATATCCACGGCCTATTTTCTCGTTGTACTCCATCTTCTCGCAGGTGACCTTTTGGCGGTTCTTGTCATCAACAAATATCACCCTACCCTTGCCTCGGTTTTTGCCAGTGGCGCTATTGTAAAACAGGGTGTCAGCCGTGATGGTCTTCCCTTTGCTCACCACGGTGGATCGTCCATACAGCTCGGCCTCGTCCTTGGCGGTGTTAAAATAGCCGTCCGTGGTGGTTATGGTATTGTTTTTTCCCCTTATGACAGAGGGCATCTTCTTGCCACGGCCTTTGTCAGTGGTGTACATGCCCACCACATGCGCCCTCGACTTTCTTGTGTCATAGTAAAGCGTATCCGTGGAAATCCGATTTTTGGGCGTTTTGAGCTGGACATCGAGGTTGAACCGGGCCATTCGGGTGGCTGTGTGGTATTCGCCCCAGTCCGAACTAAGTTTTGTCTTGCCATCTATCAATCTTCCACCATTGAAAAAATAAGCATACTCATAAAGTCGGTCATAATTCAAACTGTCCGTGTAGAGCGTTTGCTTTCGATGTCTGAGCACCACGTTTTGCCTCGCCTCCAACATTTGCTCCTCACCATTATACCACGCTCTGTCACACGTAAGCGACAGCGTGTCCCCTTGGCGAAATCGCACGTGGCCAAAGGCGCGCATGGAATTGTTGCCTTGGTAGAAGTACGCGCTGTCACAATTGAGCCGCGCCCCCTTGTGCGTGAAGGCTACATGCCCCTTGACTATTTGAACGTCCGGGTTGGGACCATAAGCGTCGTACATCAACTCGTCCGCGTGAACAAGACGCACCCGCTCGTCGGCAGGTTTTCGCTTTCCTTTCCGGCTTGCCGCGTTGAGCAACCCAAGCACAAAGAAGCATAGAACCATCGAAAAGACAGTCCTATGCCCAATAGCGCGCAGGTGGCAAATGGATCGACTCGTCATTTAATCCACCCCTTATACTTAAAGTCGCAATCTTTATAGCGGTCGCTCATCCACACGTATGTATGCTTGATCTTGTCGGACACCCAATTATTGATGGTTTTTTCGCGCTCCTTATTTAAAACCACATTTTTCATCACTTGAAAATCCTCCGTTATGGTTGCGCGATGCCCGTCGGTCCTGCTTTTGAGTTTGGCTATGGCAACAACAGTTTTGCCTTTATTGTTGATCATTTGGAAAGGTTGGGATATTTCGCCCACCTTCATCGTGTCAACCACGCGCGCCACCTCCGTGGGCAATTCTCTCATTTGGAACCGCGAGGTCATGGATTCTCCCGTGTTGTTGGTCATCAAGCCTTGATTGTTTCTGGTGTCCTTGTCCTCAGACAAGTATGAGGCGGCCTCCTCAAAAGTAAACTTCCCCGCGCGAATGTCGTTTGCGATAGAATCTACTTGGTGCGACGCCTTTTCTATCTCCTCCATGGACACTTTGGGTTTGAGCAATATATGCCGGCATTTTATCTTGTCGCCACGCTTGTCGATAAGTTGAATGATGTGGTAGCCAAACTCCGTTTCCACAATCTTGGAAATCTTGTTTGGGTCGGTGAGGTTGAAAGCCACGTTGGCAAAAGCGGGGTCAAGATAGCCGCGACCGGTGTAATCCATCTCACCGCCAGCCCGCGCCGAGACGGGATCCTCGGAGTATAAGCGCGCCAACGTGGAGAACGTGGTCTCGCCTTTGTTCACCCTGTCGGTGAAATTGCGCAGCAGGTCCTTCACCCGGTTTATCTCTTCTTGCTTGACGCGTGGCAACCTGACAAGCAGTTGCACCTCCACTTCCATAGGAACAAAAGGGACGCTGTCTTGTGGCAAGGAACGGAAATAAGCGCGGACATCCGCGGGAGACACTTTGACATGCTCCACGATCTTGTTCTTCATCTGCTGAATGAGCAACTGATTTTTGAAGTCGTCGTGCAGCTCGGCGCGCATTTCGTTTATCGTCTTCTTGCGATATTCCTCCAATTTTTCCCTTCCCCCAGCAACCTCTATCCATCTATTGATCTGCTGATCAATACCCCTTGAGATCTCATTTTCCGTCACTTCGATCGAGTCGATAGACGCTTGGTGCAGGAAAAGCTTCTGAACGGCAATTTGCTCCGGTATGGCACAATCCGGGTTTCGCCCCCAGTTCACGCCCTCCGCCATGCCTTGCATGCGCGTCATCTCTATATCCGATCGAAGAATAGGCTCGTCTCCGACCACCCATACCACCTCGTCTATCACGCTTCCATCGGGTATTCTTACCTCGTCAGTGTTTGGCGTGACGGTTGTTATTGTGGTGTCTGAAAAAAAAGATTTTTGGTCCTTGCCACGACGATTGCCGTTGGGAATGGCCATCATACCCGTAAACAACGCTAATGCTGATATGATCGCGAAATGTCTAATTGTCATACGTTTTTCTTTTTAATGTTTGTTGACAGTTTTTACGATGTCCTCGTTAACGGTAACCGTATATTTCTGTCGCAGGGCGTTTACCCATTGGCTTTCGAGATATTCTTGATAGTCAGAAACAACCAAGGGACGAACGTCACCCATCACTTTTGGCGATTTGAGTTTTTTACCATAAACCGCACTGTATGGATAGCCTTCTATTTGCTTGGGCAGGGCACTCACCTTGAAAACCTCGTGGTCCACGAGGGCATTGTCTCCCTTTTTGAAAATGCCCTTTTCCGCCCTGATTCGAAGCGCAGAGTCTTTGTTGAATGTAGCGCGAAGCTGTTCGTCCCAACGCTCAAAAGGTGTTTTTTCCAATAGCTTACGAACAGCCTTGATGTCTTTTTCGTCTCGAGCGCGATAGGCTACGCCTTTAAAGCGAGGTTCTTCCCATTTGTATTTTTTCTTGTTTTTCTTGAAATACCGCGTCAATCCACGCTCGTCCTTCTGCGCTTTGGCCCAGACATGGCGGTTGCTGATCTCGTAGAGCAGCAAACCATCATGGTATTCTTTGATGAGATATTTCAGACTGGAGTCCCTCGCCTCCATCTCCGCCTGTTTATTCGCAAGCGTTTGCGCAGGCGTAGAGTTCAGCTGCTTGGCCAATGTGTCTAACTTGGCCGTGGCTATACGCTCGCGTATTCTTTGTTGATCAAGATATTTCATGATGCGGTCGCGCTGGTCGGCATAACTGTAAAAGTCGCGGTGCGACTTTTTGAGCATAACATGCCATCCGGCTGGGGACAAAAAAGGCTGGCTGAGCTCGCCGTCTTGCAAACGCCAAGCCTGGTCTTCAAATTCTTTTAATGTTTGCCCCTTGACGATATAGGGCAAGTCGCCGCCCTTTTGAGCCGTAGTGGGGTCTTGGGACAGCCGTTTGGCCAATGAGCCAAAATCAGCTCCGTTCCTCAACGCCTGATAAATGGAGTCTACGCGAACCTTGGCCGCCCTTTCCTCCTCGGGCGTAGCTCGCTGTCTCATGGCTATCAAAATGTGAGCCACTTGCACCATTCCGCCATTGTTGTCAATTCGTCGACGTGTCTGTTCGTATATTTTTCGTGCCTCCGCCTCCAAGTCTTGGTCTGTGACCAAAGCGGGCTTTATTTGCTGATCACGATAGTTGGCAAATTCTTTTTGGAATGAAACCATGGTGTCGAGGCCAGCCTCCTTGGCAGCCTCAACTTTCAACTTGTAGTTAATGAACATTCCAACATATTCCTGGACTGTTTTCCTATCAATAACGTCGGCCGTATTGTTCTTGTTATAAGAGTACTCAAATTCGGAACGAAGCACATCGGTACCATTGATGGTCATAATAACAGGATCGGCGTTCTGCGCAAACGACAAAGTGCCACACATCAGCATGGCGCCTAACAGTAGCTTTGATTTCATTCTAAAATTGCTCATCATGAAGGAAAACAAGCAAGAGAGGCTCTCGAGCAAGCCCTCTCGCCTATGCCAAACACTATTTACTCATGGCGCGAATAGTTAGGCGCCTCGCTGGTGATGGTTATGTCGTGAGGATGATTCTCTTGCACTCCCGCATTGGTGATGCGGACAAATTTGGCGTCGTGCAATTTGTCTATTATAGCCGCTCCACAGTAGCCCATTCCCGAACGAAGCCCCCCTACCAACTGGAAGATGACCTCCTGGACGGTCCCTTTGTATGGCACACGGCCAGCAATACCCTCCGGGACGAGTTTCTTCAAGTCGTTAGTGTCACTTTGGAAATATCGGTCCTTGGAGCCATTCTTTTGTCCCATCGCCTCGAGAGAACCCATGCCGCGATAACTCTTGAACTTGCGTCCATTATAAATAATGGTGTCTCCAGGCGACTCTTCCGTGCCAGCGACAAGCGATCCTATCATCACGCTGCTTCCACCAGCGGCCAAGGCTTTCACGATGTCACCCGAATAACGCAATCCGCCATCGGCAATCAACGGCACATCCGTATTTTTCAATGCCGAAAATACATCATAGACCGCGCTTAATTGTGGCATGCCCACACCCGCGACAATGCGCGTGGTACAGATGGACCCGGGGCCAATTCCCACTTTAACGGCGTCTGCGCCATTGTCCACCAAATATTTTGCGGCCTCGCCGGTAGCGATATTCCCTACCACCACATCAACGTCGGGGAACGCAGCCTTTACCTCATGCAGCTTGTCCACCACTCCCTTGGAATGACCATGAGCCGTGTCGATGACGATCGCGTCAGCGCCAGCCCCTACCAACGCGCTCGCGCGGTCGAGTGTGTCAACCGTAACGCCCACGCCAGCAGCGACACGCAGACGCCCCTTGTCATCTTTGCACGCCATAGGTTTGTCTTTCGCCTTGGTGATATCCTTATACGTGATCAAGCCAACCAAGCGATTGTTAGCGTCCACCACGGGCAGTTTTTCTATCTTATGCTCCTGCAAAATATGCGCCGCCGAGCCAAGATCGGTTTGCTGATGCGTGGTCACCAAGTTTTCTTTAGTCATCACCTCGTCCACCATCCTGTCCATCCTGCCCTCAAAACGCAAGTCGCGATTGGTGACAATACCCACCAAATGGTTTTCCTCGTCTACCACCGGGATGCCTCCAATATGGTACTCCGCCATCATTTTCATGGCGTCCCTCACCGTGCTTCCCCTACGTATGGTCACGGGGTCGTATATCATACCATTTTCGGCACGCTTGACGATAGCTACCTGCCGGGCTTGTTCGTCTATCGGCATATTTTTATGGATGACACCAATGCCACCCTCTCGCGCAATGGCAATGGCCATTGCCGATTCGGTCACGGTATCCATCGCGGCGGTAACAAATGGCACGTTCAAATCGATATGCCGAGAAAACTTGGTTTTTAATTGTACCTCCTTGGGTAAAATTTCAGAGTAAGCAGGTATGAGCAAGACATCGTCGAAAGTCAAGCCGTCCATGACAATCTTATCTGCAACAAATGATGACATAAATGTGATTTAATAAATTTATTGCGTGCAAATATAGCAATATTTTCGCATATTCAGGTTCCGATTCGCTTTTTTCTTGCTGCTTTAAAGCTATTTAACGCCAACCGTATTTCCGCGAGTTATCAAACAGAAATTCACATGGAATAAATATTTCAAGAAAAGAAAAACAAAGTTTCGTAGCCCGATTATCCAAAACGATGGCAGCGACATGCGCCTGTCTCAAGATAAACATTTATCAAGGTAGCTTGCCAAGTCTCACTCTGAGAGAAACGGCCCTAATTTCCTTCCTCCGATAAAAATTTGATGAGCACCAAACGTGCCTTTTGTTCAGCCGTCAAGCCATCTTCGTCGTCATATATATCAGCCTCGTCGATGGCATCGTCAATATCATCCGTCTCGCTTTTTCGAAAATACTCGTAGATATCGGCTATCTCGTCAGGGTCCACCACCCCGTCATCGTCTACGTAATAACTGATATTAACTTTCATCCCACTGTTTACGATAGACTCTATCTCGTCCAACAATTCGTCAAACCCATAGCCTTGATCGGCGGCTATTTCATCCAATGGAATGCGCTTGTCTATCAGTTCTATTATCTTTAGTTTTTTTTGCGATTTGTTTGGCAGGCTAATCACGCGCATCATGTCCGTGCGCTGAATATCATTCTCTTCGCAATAGCGTTTGATCAAGTCTATAAATTCTTTTCCGAACTTTTTGGCTTTACCTTGCCCTACGCCTTGAATTTGAAGCAATTCGTCCATGGTCACGGGATAAGTAGTGGCCATGAGCGTTATCGATATATCTTGGAATATGACATATGGCGGAAGATTGCGCTTATGGGCAACAGCTTTTCGCAACCCTCTCAACAGCTTGTAGAGTTTGTCATCAAGCGCGCCGGAGTTGCCGCCCGAGGCGTCTTCCGTTTCATCAAACTGTCTATCAAGCACGATATGAAACGGTTTTGGTTTTTTGATGTATCCAAGTCCTTCCGGTGTCAATGTCAAAAAACCATAGCTTTCCACATCTTTGTAAATATAATGCGCTATCATGGCCTGCCTGATCACAGGATTCCAAATAGACGGCTCGCGCTCATTGATCTCCATTCCCGACCCGAAATCGGCCAATTCGTCATGTTCGTGGCGCACGATATTATCTGTGGCACGACCTCTAACGAAATCTATAATATACGCTTGGTCAAAGTGCTGTTTCACCGCTTTAATGGCGCGTAACACCACCAGCAAGGCATCTTGGGCATCGATAGACTTTTGTGGGTGCGTGCAATTATCGCAGTTTGCACAATTATCCTTGGTATATTCCTCTCCAAAGTAGTGCAGCAAGAATTTGCGTCGACATACCGAAGTTTCAGCGTAAGCCTTGGTTTCCTCAAGCAACTGGCGCCCTATTTCTTTTTCCGCCTCACCTTTATTATCAGTGAATTTCTCCAATTTTTTCAAGTCTTTGGGCGAGTAGAACGCTATACAACGCCCCTCTCCGCCATCTCTGCCAGCCCTACCTGTCTCTTGGTAATAACCCTCAAGGCTTTTGGGGATGTCGTAATGGATGACAAATCGCACATCCGGTTTGTCAATTCCCATGCCAAAAGCGATAGTCGCGACAATCACGTCTATATCCTCGCGCAAGAAATCGTCCTGCGTCTGCGTGCGAACCTCGGTATCGAGCCCAGCGTGGTATGGAGCCGCCCTAAAACCATTTATCTGCAATTTCTTAGATAGCTCCTCCACCTTTTTGCGCGACAAGCAATAGATAATGCCACTCTTGCCCTCGCATTGCTTTAGGAAACGGATTATCTGGCTATCCGCGTCTTCCTCGCTATTCTTCTGCCTCACCTCATAATATAGGTTTGGTCGGTTGAACGAGCTTTTGAAATCCTTGGCATTCAAAATACCCAAGCTTTTCTTAATGTCCATGCGCACTTTGTCGGTAGCCGTGGCAGTAAGCGCGATAATGGGCGCGCGCCTTTCGTTTCTGAGCGTGGCAATTTTTTCTATGGTGGGGCGTATGTTGCGGTATTCAGGCCTGAAATCATGCCCCCACTCTGAAATGCAATGTGCCTCGTCTATAGCATAGAAAGAGATTTTGAACGACACGAAGAACTCCAAGTTGTCCAACTTGTTAAGCGATTCCGGCGCCACGTATAGCAATTTGGTTTTCCCACTATGCACGTCATCCACCACTTGTGCCACCGCGGCCTTGTTGAGCGAAGAGTTCATGAAATGCGCCACGCCATCCTGCTCGGTCAAGCCATTGACAACGTCTACCTGATTTTTCATCAGCGCGATCAAGGGCGATATAACAATAGCGGTGCCTTCCATGAGCAGGGATGGCAACTGATAGCACAAGCTCTTGCCACCACCCGTGGGCATCAGCACAAACGAGTCGCCGCCATCCATCAAATTTTCTATGATGGATTTTTGATCGCCCTTGAAATTATCAAAGCCAAAAAACAGTTTTAACTTCTCTATTAAATAGTCTTTGTTCATCATACCAGATAGATGCGTCATACCACAAGCCACCAAGGATACCCATAAGAACCGTCACGCAGACTCCAATTTATGCATATGCGCCTTCTCAATCTGGCTCTTTGCGTAATCAAGTGTCACCTCGAATTTCTTGATGCGCCTTGATGGCACATCAAACATGGCGTCCATGACCACGGCCTCAACAATAGAACGCAGCCCACGAGCGCCAAGTTTGTATTCCACAGCCTTGTCCACTATAAAATCCAGCGCGTCGTCAGTGAATGTCAGCGCGACGCCATCCATGCTGAAAAGTTTGACAAACTGTTTGACAATCGAGTTTTTTGGCTCTACCAATATACGTCTCAAGGCCTTACGGTCGAGCGGCTTCAAATAAGTGAGCACAGGCATACGCCCTATAAGCTCGGGTATAAGCCCAAACGATTTAAGGTCTTGGGGCAAAATATACTTCATAATATCGCCCTTGTCGATATTGCGAGCGTTCATTACGGAGTTGTAACCCACTACGTGCGTGTTGAGCCGTTGCGCTATCTTACGCTCTATTCCGTCAAAGGCTCCGCCACAGATGAAGAGTATATTTTTGGTGTTCACGTGTATGTAATCTTGGTCAGGATGCTTGCGTCCACCTTTGGGCGGCACATTAACCATGGTTCCCTCCAAGAGTTTGAGCAGGCCTTGCTGCACTCCCTCCCCACTCACGTCACGGGTGATGCTGGGGTTGTCGCTTTTGCGCGCTATTTTATCAATCTCGTCTATGAAGACGATGCCACGCTCGGCAGCCGCCACGTCATAGTCGGCCACTTGCAACAACCTGCTCAAAATGCTTTCCACATCCTCGCCCACATAGCCAGCCTCTGTAAATACCGTGGCGTCGACAATGGTGAATGGCACGTCGAGCAGCCGAGCTATCGTGCGAGCCAGCAAAGTTTTGCCAGTACCCGTAGAGCCCACCATGATGATATTGCTTTTTTCTATCTCCACGCCATCATCGTCCTTGGTCTGTTGCAAACGCTTGTAATGGTTATAAACAGACACGGACAGATAGCGTTTCGCCTCGTCTTGCCCTATGACATAGTCGTCAAGATAATCCTTTATTTCTTTCGGTTTCGGTATTTTTTTTGTGGGTTTATAGGTGTGCGGAGCGTCAGGGTTAGTCACGTCTTTGTCCCAAACTCCACTTTGCTGCGCAATCTCATACGCCTGCGCCGCGCAATCCTCGCATATGTATCCATTAAGTCCGGTTATAAGCAGCTTCACGTCATTTTCTGTTCTCCCGCAAAAGCTACAGGCTTTCTTTGGCATATTATTCGTCCTTTATGTTTTCTTGTTCTTTTTTCACTTTCTTACGATTCATCACAGAGTCTATCATGCCATACGCTTTAGCTTCTTCCGCGTTCATCCAGTAATTGCGATCGCTATCTTTCCAGACTTTGTCATAAGGCTGATGCGAATGCTCGGAGATGATCGTGAACAGCTCTTTCTTGAACTTCAAAATTTCTCGCGCCTCTATCTCTATGTCCGAAGCCTGTCCTTGCACCCCGCCAAGCGGCTGGTGTATCATCACTCGGCCATGCGGAAGCGACGAGCGTTTGCCCTCGGCGCCGGCCACCAACAGCACCGCGGCCATCGACGCGGCCATGCCTGTGCATATCGTTGTCACATCGCTCAAGATAAACTGCATGGTGTCGTAGATACCCAAGCCTGCCGTGACACTACCTCCGGGCGAGTTGATATATATGGAAATATCTTTGCCCGTGTCCGTAGAATCGAGAAAGAGCAACTGCGCTTGCAACGTGTTGGCAGTGTAGTCGTCTATCTCGGTGCCGAGAAAGATGATGCGATCCATCATCAATCGGGAGAACACGTCCATCTGTGTCACGTTCAGCTGGCGTTCCTCAAGAATATATGGGTTGAGGTATCGGTTTTGCGCTTTTATCACGTCGTCCAAGACCATGCCGCTCATACCTAAATGTTTGGTTGCGAATTTTCTAAAATCGTTGTTCATATTTTATTTCTTGTTTGTGCTGAGAAATCACGACAGACGTTTCTTCTTACCATGATTTATAACACAAAGATAACAAAAAAAGTCGGTATTGACCTGATCAGCCTTATTAAATTTCTTAAAAAATCTTTTCTTGCTACAAACTCTCCACGCGAATGCTCGCATAGCCCAAGAAGCCATAGCGCCTCGACCACCACCGCCTCACTTGGCACATGCAACTGGTCTTGACACTATGGCTCCTCGCCACACTCGCCTTCAGGCAGAGTTCATTTTAATATCGCAAGGGTATTGTCGCCGTGTTACTCCTCGGTCATCTTCTGAAAATCATCCAAAGAGATTTTTTTCTTGTTAAGTTTCACCACCGGTTTGGCAGCCTCCATAACTTTAACGTCGACAGCCCGGTTAACAAAGTTGCGCTTGCCGTCTTCTTTTTCTATCAGTTTCTCGGCGTATTGTTCCACGTACATCTCCGGCACGTCGTTCATGCCATACTGCGCGAATTGCATGCGGGCGGTCTCCATCGCGGCGTTCTTCACATCGTCATCATTCACCTTTACCTTCAATTGCTCCGCCAATTGGCCGCGCATCAAATCCCAAGAAAGCTCCTTTAGGCTCAATTCATAGTTCTTTTCTATGGCAGCCTCATCCTTGTCAGCGTTTCTTTGTTTTAACATGCGCTTGAGCAGAGCGTCTGGATAGGTCAGGGCGCCCACCTTGTCCTCAACGTATTTACGCAAGTCAAGCAAGAATTTATAGTTAGATTCACGCTCCAATTGTTTCTTCAACCCATCCGCGATTTTCGCGCGGAAGTCTTTCTCGTCCTTTACATTTCCAGCTCCATACACTTGGTCAAACAGCTCCTGGTCAACCGCATGGTCCTGCATACGGTCTATATTTGTGATTTGATAACTGAAGTCGCCGGCATATTGCCCAGCCTCTTCTTTTTTCACTTTCAAGAGAGCGGCCATCTCCGTGACGCTGTCCGGGTACGCTTTTTTAGGATTAAATGTGATGATATCACCCTTTTTGGCACCGTCAAAGATTTTCTTTTGCTCATCCACCTTGATATATTTAGGCATTATCACGGCGTCCTCCACGGTGAGACCTCCCTCCTTGGTGTTACCCTTGTCGTCAAGTTCACGCATGTCGCCTTTGAGCAAATCTCCATCTTGATATTCCTCCACGCTCACATTCTTGCCCATGCGCGCGGCAAACATTTTCACTTGTTTGTCCACAAGCTCATCGTCCACCTGTATGTCATAGTAATCTATTTTATCCTTGTTCGTAAGCTCAACCTTGAACTCTGGCGCAATGGCGATATCAAACATGAACGTGTAAGGAGGTTCCGCCTCCAAATCTTGCGCCTCTTGCTTCTCGGACCCCAAGGGTTCGCCAAGCATCTGTATATTGTTTTCGGAGATATATTTCTCGATCTCGTTTCCAAGCAGCTTGTTGACGGCATCCATCTTGATCGCCGAGCCAAATTGGCGCTTAATCATGCCCATTGGAACCTGTCCCGGCCGGAAGCCTGGCACATTGGCCTTCTTGCGATATTCCTTTAGTGCCTTCTCGACATCTTCCTTGTAATCGTCTTCTTCTACGGTGATCGTCAGCAAACCGTTGATTTTGTCAGGTGCTTCAAATGATACTTTCATTTCTAATTTTTATTATTTTAATATTTGTATTTATCAAAGGGGATTATTGCGATTTTAAAACGCAAAGTTAGCCATATTTGACGAATATGCCTAATATATACAACTAAAAATTATTATTTTTTACTATACAATTCATTCAGCAGAGATTTTTTCGACTCTTCGGCGACGGCTCGATCTTCCTCGTTCGACTGGAACTTTCGATAGACAAAATTATCGCTCAGATAGTTCTTGCGCACCACCTCGTTAGCCGACAACACCTCCGGGCTGCCTTGAAAAAGGATGCGCCCCTCAAAGAGCAGGTATCCGCGATCCACGATGGAGAGTGTCTCCTGCACATTGTGGTCGGTTATCAAGATGCCGATATTGCGATATTTCAGTCGCCACACAATGTGCTGGATATCCTCCACGGCGATAGGATCGACGCCCGCGAAAGGCTCGTCGAGCATGATGAATTTTGGGTCTATGGCCAAGCAGCGCGCTATCTCCGTGCGCCGCCGTTCACCTCCAGAGAGCCTGTCGCCCTTGTTTTTTCGCACTTTATTGAGTCGAAACTCGTCAATCAGGCTTTCCAGCTTGGCCAACTGCCGCTCACGGCTCATGCCGGTCATTTCCAGCACGGACATTATGTTGTCCTCTACGCTCATCTTGCGAAACACGCTGGCCTCTTGTGGCAAATAGCCTATGCCGGCCCGGGCACGCTTGTAGACTGGGTATCCTGTTATATCCTTGTCATCGATAAACACCTTGCCAGCGTTGGGAATGATGAGACCGGTGGTCATGTAAAACGACGTGGTCTTGCCGGCGCCATTAGGTCCGAGCAATCCAACGATCTCTCCCTGCCTAACATTGAACGTCACTTGATCGGCCACGGTACGCCGCCCATACCGCTTCACCAATCCCTCGGTACGCAGCTCTTTGTGTTTCAACTTCTCACGCAGCAGCTCGTCAACCTCCTCGGGTGTCATGTTATCAATGCCAAGGCGCGCGTCACGCTCTTGTTCCGATTCCGGCATCAGACCCAGCGAAGCTGCCTGCATGTCGTTTCCTAATGTTTTTATTGTTTCAGACATAGATTTTTACACTTTCTGTTTTAGCGCGTTGCCTGTCAATCAGTCTCATACGCCACATAGCGCAAATCCTTTTAAGCAAGTGTGTGGCACAAGGAGACGCATTGTCATCACGTGGCCATCGATACCTTTCCGCCGTCAAACGCGCAAGCGTGCCACCGCTCGCAATGCTCGGGAGCACAAAGGTTTGAGATGCAAAAATACTAAAAAAACATCTAATCTACGTTGTTACCAACAAAAACTATTAGAATAGTTGTAGTTTTTAAGAGGAATTTGGTTACTTTTGCATCTACTAAGCAAGTACAGATGTTTGTCATTCATATACTACACAAGTATCTCAGCGCCGTAGGTAGTTACCTCATCCTTATGGGGCGAGTGTTCTCGCGCCCTGAACGTCTTAGGATGTTTTACAAAAGATTTATCAAGGACATGTCCCAACTCGGTGTCGACTCTATCGGCATCGTATTGCTTATCAGCTTCTTCATAGGCGCCGTCATCTGCATTCAGATGAAAGTAAACATCCAGAGTCCATGGATGCCGAGATGGGTAACGGGCTATGTCACGCGAGAGATAACCTTGCTCGAGTTCTCCAGCTCTATCATGTGCCTCATACTTTCCGGCAAGGTGGGCTCCAACATCGCCTCCGAATTAGGCACGATGCGTGTCACCCAGCAGATAGACGCACTCGACATCATGGGAATAAACTCCGCCAGCTATCTCATCTTGCCCAAAATATTGGGACTGTTGGCCATCATGCCTTTTCTCGTAATCATATCTATGGCCATGAGCACCATAGGCGCATACGCCACCGCATACATTGGGCACATGATGCCACCGGAGGACCTCACCGCAGGCATCACCCACCAATTCAACCAGTGGTATGTGTGGATGAGCATCGTCAAGAGCTTGTTTTTTGCTTTTATCATCGCCAGCGTTTCGTCCCATTACGGCTATACCGTCCAGGGAGGGTCCGTAGAAGTGGGCGAGGCATCCACCAAAGCCGTGGTGAGCAGCAGTGTGCTCATCCTTTTTTCAGACGTATTTCTCACACAATTACTCTCGTAGGAAGCCTGCATAAAAGTCATCTTGCAAACATGATTGAAGTTAAAAACCTTACCAAGTCTTTTGAGGACAAAACCGTTTTGCGCGACATCAACGCCACGTTCCTCACAGGAAAGACCAACTTGATCATCGGCCAAAGCGGGTCGGGGAAAACCGTATTGCTGAAAACCATTGTCGGACTGCTTGAGCCCACCCAAGGAGAGGTGATATACGATGGGCGAGATTTTGTGACAATGACCAAGAGAGAGCGTGTGCTAATGCGCCGGGAGATGGGCATGATCTTTCAGAACTCCGCGCTGTTCGACTCTCTGTCGGTACTTGAGAACGTGCAATTCCCGCTCGACATGTTCTCCTCCAACACTTACCGCGACCGTGTAAAAAGAGCGCGAGAATGTCTTGACCGGGTTAACCTCATAGACGCGGAAAACAAGTTCCCGGGCGAGATTTCAGGTGGCATGCAAAAGCGCGTAGCCATAGCGAGAGCTATCGTGCTTAACCCCAAATATCTTTTTTGTGACGAGCCAAACTCTGGGCTCGACCCCAAAACATCGCTTGTCATCGACAATCTGCTGTCAGAAATCACCAAAGAATTTAACATGACAACCATTATCAACACCCACGACATGAACTCGGTGATGGGTATCGGCGAAAACATTCTATTCATCTACAAGGGGCGAAGCGAATGGCAGGGCACCAAGGACGAGGTAATGGAAGCCACCAACAAGCGGCTGAACGATTTTGTCTTTGCCAGCGACCTTTTCCAAAAGGTGAAACAAGTGGAGAATGACGACGAAGAGAAAGGTGGCATGGCCAACGATTGGGGCACGGCCAACAAACCCAAAGGGTTGTAGCCACAACACCACAACAAACCCATGGACACATTTTTCCGCACCCACGCGGCGAGCGCGCCACGCGCGCGACTTTAATAAGGAGCGTTACGCCCAACTTGTCAAAACGGGGAAGGGCTCAACCCGAACCAAGGCAGACATGTAAATGGATGAGGGGAGTTGCTCCAAAGCCACCGCCAGGCTTTACGGTGGAGGAGCAAACAAACATGCCGTCTTCAACTTCACACCAACTAACAACCCCCATGCGCCTGGCAACACATAGGGGTTGTTTGTTGGTGTGAAAGACAGCTAATATTGGATGTTTGCGGCTTGCCTCCTACTCGATTCACGTTCGACATGTTTTGTCGGTCAGCCAACCTCTTTTTTCGTTTTCTGCCAGATACGCCGTGAAATCGTCAAAAGAGTTAAAGCACGTTGAGACGATGTCCGTTTTTAGACCGGTTAAATTCGCTTGTTTGGCTGTATAGGGGCCTAAATAGCATAATGTAAGCTCGCCCAAGAGGTTGTGGGCATCTTTTCCATAAACCTCTTTCAGGCCATCGCTGAACGCGACAACCTCGCTGCCACTTGTAAAGGCTATGCCGGTCAAGTCTTTATTCTTAATCAATTCATACGCTTTTTTGCGCAGGCGCAGTTCTGTCGGCATGTTAAGGTATGCGCCAAAGCGTTTGGTTTTTGCGCCAAGACGCTCAAGTTCGTCCAAGAAATCCGGCACTGTCCGAGGTTCCTCCATTCCCTTGAACGCCGGCCCCACCACCGCCACGCGCTTGCCTCGCGCCATGTCTCGCCTCTCCAACTCTTTGGCTATGCCCATAGGGCTGGGCTCCGTCGACACAAAAGGTGGCTCAATTCCCATCAACTTGCGCATGCGGTCATTGTCTTTGCCAATGGCAAGGAAACGCGCGCTTCCCAGTTCCTTGCGATTGTGCCAATGAAAGTGCATGCTTTCGATGGCTTTCCTGCTGAGCGGAATGACAAAATCATATTTGTCAAGGTTGTCGCGCAATTCACGCATTTGCTCACCGGTGTTGTCAAATGTAGACTCCACCATCGGTATATGCAATACGTCCACCCTGTCCTTGTACCTCTCAAAGGCCTTTAGAAGCCTCTGGCTGTAATGCATGGGAGCCGTGATTAATAACTTTCTGTTCATTTCGTCAAAGGATTACATTTTATATATATTTTTTCGAATTTATAAAGAAGTAGATGACGTATAACAAGGAGATGGTGGCAATGCCCGCCTCCATGCAGAACAGGCCGCTATAACCGGCAAGATCGGCTATCTTTCCGCTACCGATAGCCATGAGCAACCCACTGGTATGCGTGATGACAATCTGTATGGTAAAGTCGGTCCCTTCCGCGCCCTTGCGCACGATGTACATCGAAGAGGTGTACACCACCACCGTACCCATGCCATAGCAAATCCAGAGAAACACGATGCCAACCACCAATTCCGTCTTGGAGGGGACGCGCATCGACATGAACGCAAAATAAATGGTTGCTAACAGTATGCACGCCGCAAAAGCTATTTTCGCCTTTTCCGTTCCCCATCGCCTTATCAGCATGCTGGCTGGGTAGCTCACGAGCATGGCCGCCGATATGCCAACGATGCCATTGAGCGCGCCGATTTCTTTCATATCGTAACCAAGGTCCACCATGTAGGGCCTTGTCACGGATAGCAGGCCCATGATGCTGGCATAATAAAGCAGCAAGAACCCTATCTGCGGATATACCTCCTTGCGGCCGAAAAACCATATAAAATCATTCCATTTGGCTTTGTGCGACGGCTCTTTTTCTTGCGCGAGCCTCATCTTCTTGTTCGTCAATAGTGGTATGAGCGCCAAGAGCACAAACACGCTCAAGCATTGTGTCACAACGTTCCAGCCGTAGTGGTGCATCACTATTAGCAGTATGCCACTTCCCAACAAGCTCCCGCCGAAGCTGCCCATCGACTGCATGCCGTTCACGAAGCTTTTCTGTTCTTTGCGTGTGGATAGTATGGCCAGCGCGTCTGTCGCTATATCCTGCGTGGCCGAGGCGACGAGCGACAGAAAAACCAAGATCATGATTAATTGGATGTTGGTATCCAAATTCAGCAGTCCCGCCCCGAGGATGAGCGCGGCGTAGACCACTTCGGACGATATTATCCAGCGTTTGTAGTCTTTCACTGTCATGCACTTGCGGTCGACGAGGGGCGACCACAGGAATTTCAGAATCCAAGGCACCTTGATTAATTGCAGCAAACTGATGGTGGTGAGTGAAAACGCCTGCTCGCGCATCAGTACTTGCAGTGCCGTTGAGAAGAAACTCATTGGCACGGCTTGCGCTATGTATAGGCTAAAAAAAGTTCCTAATAGCAGTCGGTTTTTGTTGTTTTCTGATTTCATCTATTGTCAATGGTATTTGTTTTTGTCTCGTGCGTTTGGCCGTGGCTTTGCCGCGTGGCCTGTCCTACGCGAACAGCTCCCGCAGTTCTTTGTTGCTCAACTTGCCAATCCAGCTTTCTCCCACCGCCACTGTCATGTCGGCGAGGGCTCGTTTCTCGTTTATCATGTCGTTAATGCGCTCTTCGAACGTGTCGTGCGTGATGAGCCGATGCACCATCACGTTCTGCTTTTGCCCTATGCGGTACGCCCTGTCAGTGGCTTGCGCCTCCACTGCCGGATTCCACCACAAGTCATAATGTATGACATGCGTGGCCGCCGTGAGGTTCAGGCCGGTGCCCGCCGCCTTGAGCGACAGAATCAATATGCGGTTCGATCGGTCGCCCTGAAACCTGTCCACCATTTCCTTGCGTTGCTTGATGGAGCATCCGCCGTGCAGAAACATTGGCATGGCGCCTGTTGTCTCGGCTATAAAATGCCGCAACATGTCGCCCATTTCAGTGTATTGCGTGAAGATGAGAGCTTTCTCGCCGCTGTCATAAATAGACGAGACGATGTCTAACAGCATCTCCGTTTTGCCGGACAGTGAAGCGTCCATCACTCCGTTTTTGAGGTATTGCGTAGGGTGGTTGCATATCTGTTTCAACGCCAGCACCATTTGCAGCACCAATCCTTGCCGCTTGAACAGCGCCCCCTTGTCGTTTTCGTCCACTCCCTCTATTACCTTCATGCTTTCCTCCAGCACTTGTGTGTAGAGTGCGGCTTGCCTTGGTGTAAGCATGGCGTACTCGTCTTGTTGTATTTTCTCGGGCAGGTCGTCAATGATGCGCTTGTCCGTTTTGAGTCTTCTCATCATCATCGGTGCCGTTATTTTCTTGAAACGCTCCGCGCAAGCCTTGTCGCCTGATTGTTGTATCGGTTTGGCGAACTCCTCGTTGAAAGCCTTGAGCGACCCCAAGTAGCCCTTGTTGGCAAAGTCCATGACGCTCCAATATTCGGAAAGCCGGTTTTCCACAGGCGTCCCGCTCATGGCTATGCGTATGTCCGCCTTGATGGCTTTCACGGCTTTGCTTTGCGAGGTCGCGCTGTTTTTGATGTTTTGAGCCTCGTCGATAACGATAGCGGCCCATTTCATTTTCTTGATTTTCTCCACGTCCGAGCGCAGCGTGCCGTAAGAGGTGAGCATGACGTGATGGTCAAAGTGGGTTGTTTTTCTTTCTGCCCCATGGTACAAGAACACTGTCATCATGGGCGCGAACTTTTCCAATTCGGCCTCCCAGTTGGCCAGCAGGCCAGTAGGCGCCACCACCAACGCTCGTTTTTGCGCCAGCAACCCCTCGTTGGCCAGCTTTTGCAACAGCATAATCACTTGCAGCGTCTTGCCAAGTCCCATGTCGTCGGCCAGTACGCTGCCAAAGCCCAAACGCATGTTTTGGTACATCCACTCGTATCCTCGTATCTGGTAAGGGCGCGGCGTGGCCCGTATCTCCTTGGGCACGCCAATCTCTTGTAGTGTTGTCCACCGCTTGAGCAGTTCGCACACCTCTGGCGACAGGTTTACGTGTGCCGTCTTGTATTCACCCGAAAGCGCCGCTTGGAGCATGCGCGCTGGTGTCATCTCGTTGCGCGCCGCCATGGCTTTCTCTATTCGTTTGAGGTCGTCGGCGGATACATAGACATATTGTTGCTTGAAACGTATGAGTTGCCCGGCCTTCCCGACCATTCGCTCAAACTCGTTGGGCGACACGAGATCGTCTCCTATGGCCACTTTCCAGTCAAATTGTAGCAACTGGTCCAAGCGCAGAAACGTTTTGCCATCGTTTGGCTTGGTAGACAATGCGATTGATGGCAGTGGGCGAATCAAATTCTGGAGTGATTTTGGCAGCGCCACTTGTATGTTGAGCAGTCGCAGTGCTGGCGCCGTGTCCATCAAAAATCTGATCATGCCATCGCCGCTCATCGCTATAGGCTCGCGCGCCTCGCGCGCGAGATAATCGTCAAGAACCGGCAACATGCCCGCCAGGGATGACAGCTCTTTCAAGATGGCGTACCGCGTCGTTTTATACGCCTCGTCCGAGAACACAGACCGAAGGGATATGGGATCGCCGTATTTCTGCTTGTCCACGACATACGCATCAAGCAAGAACCGGTCGCTGTCCACGCCGTCCTCGCGCAGTGTCAGCAGGGGCGTGTGGCGCGATTGTGGCGCGCGCAGATGGTCGGCCCAGCTCTTGATAGAAATGGGGACGGCTTGCTCGCCCATGCCATCGTAATGGTATAACCCACCCTTGTAGAACATGTCGTGCACCTTGCTTATCTTCGTGAATGGTTTGGCCGTCGCTCGCGCGATGGTCGTCAAGAAGATCGCGGTGGCAAACCATGCCGGGTGTCGTGGCGTGCCGGGAGCCGTGACGCCACCCACGCGTATATCGCCCTTGGCAAACAGCGTGTCGGCCTGTCGCAATATTTCCGCCGTTTGGGCGTCGCCCATAAATGGTGCCCACGTTATATCATAGCCTTTTTGGGGGTCTGCGCAAATTATGGGTACCACGTTGCCTTTGGCGGCGAGGTGGAGTGCCAGCGTGAAACAGGTGTGAAAAGCGTATGTGGCGTTGGAACTGTTGCGAACTTCTGCCGTTGGCAGTGCCTCAAGCTGTCGCATCAGGTCGGGCACGGAGCGTGATGTAGTCTGTTTTCCGAATTTTATGCTTGGCTCGTGTCGTTTGTTCACGACAAGGCTTGGGTCGGCAGCGTTTATGGATTCCGGTTTGTTGGTTGTCAGCTCAAAACAGTCGGCCACGCTTCGTTTACCCTGAAGCATGGCCTTGGCAACCTTGGCCGCCCGGCTGGCGTTTTCTGAGTAGAGCGCCATAAAGTCGCCCTCGCTCCAAAAAGGCGGCTCGATGGGCAGCAGTTTTCGCATAGTGTCTCCCAAGGGCACGATAGTGGAGAAATCAAATTGGGGCAGCGTGGCAGGGGCGTCCTTGCCCTTGACGCTGGATGGCTTGTCTATCTCCATGGCCTCGCTCCACCCTGGCACCTCCACCTTGCTGTCTTGCAGGGCCTTGATGCCGCGTCGTTCCAATTCGGCGAGGATGTCCACCCCATGCAACTCGAAGATAAGGAACGGGTTGTTGTCTATCTCCTTGCCCACCATGTAGATCACCGCGGCGATGTGCTTGCATGGTACCGCCCAGTCAGGGCAGTCGCAATCCATGCCAAGGTCGCGCCATGACGTCGGAAAGACTTTTATGTTTTTGGATTTGGCTATGTCTGACACGGCTGGCGACAACCTGTGGCATAGCAGCTCGGACACGATGGCCGGGTGTTCTAATATGTCGTCTATAAGAGCCTCTTTTTCTTTGTCCGTGAAGGCTTTTACCTTGACCGCCACTCTGTATGGGGTGGGGCGGCTGCCGTCCACCTTGGCGCTTATCGCCCCGTGATCAATGCTCACGCTCCGTACGTAGCCGTTGCGGGCGTATCTCGCGCCACGTGGTATGCGGTTTTCATAGTCTATATGCTGTAGCGATTGTAGCCATTCGCTTCCCCACCATGTTTTGCCAAAATGTTTTGCCATCATTGTTATGGTAATAATTTTATATGGTTTCTCTGCTTGTCAGTGCCTTGCGTTGTTCCATGAGTGGGTGCGAAATCTTGGCGCGTGCCTGCCCCGTTCCTCCAGCAAGCTGCCACAGGCGCGCCAAGAAACGGTGGCCATGTATGCCTATGGATGACGACGGTTTTCTTGTCTTTTGTGACAGGTCCATGACAGCATGCGACAAAGGTACGATTTTTAACCCGCAAACCGCGACTGTAGACTTATAAAATATATGCTTGCCACGTTCGTTTTTTATGGTTTGGTACAGGGTGTGTAAAATATTTTATCACAAAAACGACGTGGCTCGGGTCGTTGTTTTAGAAGTCAAAATGGCTTTCGACTGCCGATCTTTCTCGTAAGACAGGGCTTGTTTTTCCTTGTCGTTTTGCCATTGATACCTAAAGCAGTGGCGTTTAGGCCTTTTTTATGCCGTGATTGAGACTTAACCGTGGTGCCAATAGAACCTAAAGGCATCTCCTTTAAGGCCTAAAGGCAAGGCGAGTTTGAAAACTGATTTGAAGAAATGTTTCTTATATCACTGCAAAGTGTTGTTTTCCTGTTATATGTGGAAAACTCAAATGCTTGGCGTATTTGCCATCAAGAAGTAAATTGCGCGGAAATACGCGAGGCATGAAAGGGCTTTTGTCATTTTTTTTTAGTTTCTTCTATCTGACTGCTTGCTAAATATCAATTGTAATTCCGCGCTTGATGCTTGACCGCTAATCCCAATTAGCAGTGCAAAACAAAATAGGGTTCAAAGATGCAAAAAAAACAGAAATATTCAATATTGTTCCTTAATTTTACACTGACTTTTTTCTTTATATGTAAAAACGTGAAGCGTCTTTCATAAATTTTGATTTTTTATTTTAAAAAACATATCGCATGAAAAGACTGTTCGTGGCATTCATTTGCATAGTTGCATGTCGCATGTCAACAAACGCTAAGATCAAGACAGATTTCGGAACCTTCGCGTTCGGAGCCACGGCCAATTATGGAACAAGTGGCACTTACAACCATGGTGGCGCCGGTTTGAAATAGCAAAAGTTTTTTGGTGATGAATTTCGGGGCAGCATCTTTGCCGACTATTTCTTCAAACAAAACAACGCCAGCTTTATTGAGCTTGGCACAGACTTCAACTATGTGTTCGCATTGACGCCTAAGATGGGAGTTTATCCCATTTTGGGTTTGGGGTATTCCATCATGAAGTTGAACAATGTGATAGAGAAGCCCGCTGGTGTCGACAATCTACCTGATGACTATTCGGACGACTCTGAAGGCAATCTCAATTTTGATCTCGGCGTGGGATACGAATATTATTTCACTCCAACGCTGAAGGGTTTTGCCGAGGCAAAATACCGATACGTTAAAAACTGCGACCGGACGCTGTTACAAGTAGGAGTGGCTTACGTTTGGTAGTCAACAAATGGACCCATTAACCAATCTAACATATATGAGAAAATCACTATTCGCCATCATTGCCGCCGTATGCGCGACGATAACCACCGACCACGACCTCCATAGGCAAGGTGGGGCGTTGGCGTCGTCGCTTCACAATAAACGGGTAGATGTTGCGTTGTATAGACAGTTATGCAATGGACCGATAAAATCAGGCGTGTCAATATTCTGCTCGTTATGGCGGCTATCACGATTGCCGTGGGGTCATTGTTGGTGTCTCATTATCTGACGCGCGACCTGCGAGAACAAGAGCAGCGCAAGATGGAGGTGTGGGCCGAGGCCATGCGCACGCTGAGCAATGCCGACGAGAATACCGACTTGAACTTGGTGCTCAAGGTGCTCAACGACAACAATTACATACCGGTGGTGGTGCTCGACGCCAATGGGCGCGCCACCGAGTTTCGCAACATCGAGCTGACGGCCGACAGCTATCAGGACAGCCTTAGGCAGGCTGAAAAAATAGGCAGGCAGCTGCTCATGCGCCATCAGAACATTCGCATCAAACTGTCAGGCGCCTCCAGCCGTCACGACGAGGTACGAGCGAACGATTTTATCGATGTGTGTTACGACGAGTCGCTCATTTTGAAACGGCTCTCTATCTATCCTTTCGCTCAAATGGGCGTGGTGCTTATCTTTGTCGCGGTGACTCTCTTCGCGCTCTTGTCGTCTAAGCGAGCTGAACAAAACAAGGTGTGGGTGGGTCTTTCCAAAGAGACGGCCCACCAGTTGGGGACGCCGATATCGAGCTTGATGGCATGGACGGACGTGCTGCGCGAGACCTATCCAGAGGACTCACTTATACCTGAGATGAGTAAGGACGTGAAGCGCTTGGAGCTTATCGCTGACCGCTTCTCGAAGATAGGCGCCAAACCTGAACCGGTGCCCACCAGCCTGCAAGAGGTGGTGGAGCGCGTGGTGGACTATATGAACAGGCGCACCTCGCATCGGGTCACTATATCAACAGTTTTTCCCCAGCATCGGGTCATGGTCAAATTGAACAGCTCTCTCTTTGAGTGGGTTATCGAAAATCTGTGCAAAAACGCCGTGGATGCCATGGGGGGTGAGAACGGCACCATCACGCTCCGCGTTTTTGAGCGTGGCGACAAGGCTGTCATAGAGGTGAGCGACACCGGTCGCGGCATCAAGAAAAAAGACGTGCGCAATGTGTTCAAACCTGGATTTACCACCAAACGCAGAGGATGGGGGTTGGGATTGTCGTTGGCCAAACGTATCGTGGAGGAGTATCACGAAGGCCGTATATGGGTGAAAAACTCCGAGGTGGGGCGTGGCACTACTTTTCGCGTGGAGTTGCCGCTCATGGATAGCAAGGGCCGCGATGGCGCAATGGCTCGTAAAAATTAGTTTGTCGCGGGCGTCATGGCTTACGCTGGTTGCTTTCTCAATATAATGAGGATGACCGCCGTGAGTATTAGCACGATGCCCGAGGCCAATCGCCATGTGAAAATTTCGCCAAAGACGAACGTGCTGATTACAACGGCCGTGACGGGTTCGAGCGCGCCAAGGATGGACGTGGGGGTGCTGCCAATGAGTTGGATGGACACATTGATAAAATATAGTGACAGCAATGTGGGCAGCACGGCCAATTGTATCACGCAGAGCCATTGTTTAGACGTATTGAGTGCTTGTAGTGGGTCGCCCGCGAAAATCATATATCCGATGATGGTCAGCCATCCAAACGCAATGATCCAAAAGGTGTATTTCACGACCGACATCTCTGTTTTGAACTGGTGAACATACACAATGTAGAGGGCGTAAAAAAAAGAGGAGGCCAAAACTAAAATCACGCCAGTGATGTTGAGTGGCTCGCCGCCATCGCCACGATACAACAATCCTATACCCGTGATGGCCAACACCAACGCAAAAGTGGTGACCCACGTGACGCGCTCGTGATAGAACACCACCATGAGCATGGCCGTGATGATGGGATAGGAAAACAAAATGGTAGACGCCACACCTGCGTTCATGAAGTGGAAGCTCATGAAAAGCGTTGCCGACGACAAGCCGAAGAGTACCCCTAAGATGGCAAACTTGATGGCATGCCCCCGCCTAATCTTGAAGTTTTCTTTTTTCAACAGCATCCATGCGGCAAAAAGTAGCATCGCGATGCCGTAACGATAAAATAACACATTGCCCGACGTGATATGGTCAGCATAGAGCGGTAGCGCGCCTAATGGGTTGGTACCATAAAAAACAGCAGCAAGAACACCTGCGATAAATCCTTTGACTCGTGAGCTCATTTTTATTGGCCCGCACTCTACACAATGTGCATAGTGTACAGGCATTTAATGTCATCATTTATTATTCGGGGGGCAAAGGTATAATTAAAAAGCATAATGACCAATGCTGTTGGCAATATTTTTGGGGCACTAAGCCTATTTGATGATTTGGAACAATACGAGAAAGATACTATAATTATCTTTTGTTGTCTTTTTTCTTAATTATCGGATATGATACGATAACATTTTTTACATCTATTCAGAGAAGGCATATGTAAACTTGGCCATATAGCAAGTCAAGCCGCTTGGACAATTTGGTACTTGTTAGTTCAAGGTAAAATCTCGCAAAGTGACAACACTAATTGACAAACTCCATCATAATTCACATTAAGCGACGTAATGCTATGCTTTTTTGTTTTTTATCATTACATTTGCCAAATCATCTCAATGATGTTACACATTCGCTTTCTTGAGACACCATAATGTATTTGAGAGTGTAAAAGCAGGCAAGAAAGTTACGAATAAGTACGTAATAAAAATGTAGGGATACATAGAAACTATAATCGGAAAATCGCCTGTTATGGCAGCTATGACAGCGTCCAAGAAAGGTAATCAAAGTAGTTCTCAGACAATCCAATCTGGTGAGATAATCGACATTCGTTCCATGTCGGTTGAGCAATTGCAGGGTGTCGCGCCAGTTCTTACGCTTGCGAAAAGCGTCCAAGCCGTGGAATCCGTGCGCAGACTATCTTATTTTAGTCCTAAAAATATGGAACCTTTGCCATATGACAAACTCAAATCCACAAAGAAATTGTTGGATAGAGCAAAGCGACTTACAGTAACAAAAAGAGATGTTGAGAAAACATACTTTATCCTATTATCCGTAGATAGAATTTTAAAATAGCCTTTGGCACGCTATTCTCAAAGGAGTATGAATAATATTTATTATCATTATTTTTTTTGCGATTAGATAGCTATTTATCAGAAAAAAATAGTAACTTTGCAGCCCAAAGTGTGGAGATGTCTTATTTAGAGCAGTTTAAAATAGATCTGAAAAGGTTGGCCGAGGGGGACAATGTTCTCGAGTACGACCTTGATGACGCCTACTTTGAGGCCATAGGGGCTCCCGTGGTGCGAAGGGGGAAACTGCGCTGCACGCTTGACATTCATTGTGTCGGGTCGTTATTTGACATTAATTTTCACACAAAAGGCTCGGTCGTAATACCGTGTGACATCTGCTTGGACGACATGGAACAAGCGGTTGACACTCGCGACCATCTCACGGCCAAGCTTGGCGAAGGCAGCTCTGACGATGACAACCTTGTCTTTATAGCCGAGAACGAAGGAATACTCGACGTGGCATGGTACATCTACGAGTTCATAGAGCTCAGCATACCACTCAGGCACGTGCATGCACCTGGAAAATGCAACCCTGCCATGATGAAAGTTTTAGAAGAACATTCGGCCGCCCGAAGCGGCGTTGGCGATGGTGACAAGGCTGTGGACTCTCGATGGGAAGCATTAAGCAAAATAAAAATTACAGAATAAAAGTTTAAACATTAAAGTATTATGGCACATCCTAAAAGAAGACAGTCAAAGACACGTACTCTTAAGAGAAGAACTCACGATAAGGCGGTCGCCCCAACATTGGCCATCTGCCCCAACTGCGGCGCATACTATGTTTATCACACGGTCTGCCCCACTTGCGGATATTATCGTGGTAAAGTTGCTATTGTCAAGGAAGCTGCGGAATAATGGGCAAAATTAACGCTGTAATCACAGGTGTGGGTGGCTACGTGCCCGACTATGTTCTCACTAACGAGGAATTGTCTCGCATGGTAGATACCAGTGATGAGTGGATCACCACACGTGTGGGTATCAAAGAGCGCCGCATCCTCAAGGAAGAAGGGCTTGGAAGCAGTTACATGGGGCGTAAGGCCGCCAAGCAACTCTTGCAAAAGACTGGCGTTGATCCTGACACTATAGACGCGCTTATCCTTTCCACCACCACTCCTGACTATGCGTTTCCCTCCACGGCAAGCATCGTGTTGGGGAAATTGGGCTTGAAAAACGCGCACGCATATGATATGTCGTGCGCTTGTTGCGGATTTCTTTACGCCATGGACACCGCGTCCGCGATGATTCAGAGCGGTCGCTACAAGAAGATTATCGTGGTCTCGGCCGAGAAGATGTCGTCTGTCGTTGACTACACCGATCGTCAAACTTGCGTTCTTTTTGGTGATGGCGCAGGAGCGGTGTTAGTGGAGGCGACAGAAGAAGAGGGAATTGGTTTTCAAGACTCTTTCCTTCGTACAGACGGCAAAGGCCTTCCTTTCCTGCATATAAAAGCAGGTGGCAGCGTTTGCCCACCCTCTCATTTCACGGTAGATCATCATTTGCACTATATATACCAAGAAGGGCGCAATGTTTTTCGACATGCCGTTACCGATATGGGCAATGACGTTAGCGAGATTTTCAAACGCAATGGCTTGGGCGCCGATGACGTGGATTGGGTGGTGCCCCACGAGGCTAACTTAAGGATTATAGAGGCCGTCGTCAAGCGCGCGGAGATACCTATCGAGAAGGTGATGATCAATATTGACCATTACGGCAACACCAGTTCCGCCACCATTCCTTTGGCGTTGTGGGACTATGAGTCCAAGTTGAAAAAAGGTGACAATGTCATCATGACGGCTTTTGGAGCCGGTTTCGTCCATGGAGCCTCTTATTATAAATGGGGATATGACGGAGCGGCTGTTTCTGGTGTAAAATAAGTAAATTAAACTATAAGAAAACGCATCCTTCAGTTTCATGAATCATGCGTTTTTTTTGTTTCGCCAATTTTTCCATTCCATAAAAGATATGCACAAAGCAGGCTTCGTAAATATTGTGGGCAATCCCAACGTGGGCAAGTCGACGCTGATGAACCAGCTTGTTGGTGAAAAAATAAGCATTGCCACTTTTAAGGCACAAACCACTCGCCATCGCATCATGGGCATCGTGAACACACCCGAGATGCAGATAGTGTTCTCTGACACGCCTGGGGTGTTGAAACCAAACTACAAGATGCAAGAGATGATGCTGGCTTTCTCGGAGTCGGCGCTTGCGGATGCGGACATTCTGCTCTATGTCACCGATGTAGTGGAGAACCCGGAAAAAAACATTGAGTTCTTGAACAAGGTCAAGACCATGGCTATCCCGGTGATTTTACTTATCAACAAAATAGACGAAACCGACCAACGGCATCTTGGCGATATTGTGGAAAGGTGGCACGCCCTGCTCCCTAACGCGGAAATCTTGCCAATCTCTGCCAAGAACAAGTTTGGCGTTGATATACTGATGAAGCGCATTGTTGAGCTGTTGCCCGAAAGCCCAGCTTATTTTGGCAAAGACCAGCTCACGGACAAACCTTCCAAATTCTTTGTCTCGGAGATTATTCGCGAGAAAATTTTGCGTTATTACGACAAGGAGATACCTTACTCGGTAGAGGTGCTGGTTGAACAATTCCGAGAGAGCGAAAAACTCATACGCATCAACGCGGTAATCTACGTGGAGCGCGATTCGCAGAAAGGCATCATCATTGGGCATCAAGGCACCGCGCTAAAACGTGTGTCCTCAGAGGCGAGAAAAAGTTTGGAGAGCTTTTTTGGCAAGAAAATTTTTCTCGAGATGTTTGTCAAAGTTGACAAGGATTGGCGAAACTCTCAAAAAGAGTTGGACCATTTCGGATACAATCCGCGATGAACTTTCTTCTTGGAACGAGGTAAATTAAGTGTGGAGAAAGAAATGGAAGACATTGTCCATCCTTGTAATTATACTTATCATACTTTTAATCTTACCCAACATCTCTATTTTCCCAGAAACTCTTTCTCCTGTTTTTAAGAACAACCCCTTTAATACTGATAAAGATATGGCAAATTTAGTAGCAATCGTAGGACGTCCCAATGTGGGCAAGTCCACACTTTTCAACCGCCTCACCCAGTCGCGTCAAGCTATCGTCAGCAATGTGGCAGGAACCACTCGCGACCGCCAATACGGCAAATGCAATTGGAACGATCGGGAGTTCTCGGTCGTGGACACGGGTGGATGGGTCGTGAAATCCGATGATATTTTCGAGGATGCCATACGCCAGCAAGTGAGGATAGCGGCTGACGAGGCCGACTTGGTGCTGTTCTTGGTGGATGTGGAGACAGGGCTCACCGATTGGGACGAGGACGTAGCGACAATCTTGCGTCGCGCCAAGCTGCCTGTGATACTCGTGGCCAACAAGGTGGACAATAGCGGTGAGGCATACGTGGCGGCCGAGTTTTACAAGCTTGGCTTGGGCGATCCTGTTTGCGTGAGCGCCGCAACGGGCGGTGGCACAGGCGACTTGCTCGACCTTGTCATACAGAAATTGCCCTCCGAGACCAGCGAGGAGTCGCTGGATGATATACCGCGCTTCGCTGTCGTGGGCAGGCCCAACGCTGGCAAGTCGAGCTTGATAAACGCCTTTGTAGGCGAGGAACGCAATATCGTGACCGAGATAGCGGGCACCACGCGCGACAGTATTTATACCCGTTACGACAAGTTTGGCTTTGATTTTTATCTTGTGGATACAGCTGGCATACGTCGCAAGAACAAGGTGACCGAGGACTTGGAGTTTTACAGCGTGATGCGCAGCATCCGCGCCATAGAGAACAGCGACGTATGTATATTGATGATCGATGCCACGCGTGGCATCGAGGCGCAAGACATGAACATCTTCCAGCTCATACAACGCAACAGAAAGAGCTTGGTGGTAGTGGTGAACAAGTGGGACTTGGTGGAGAATAAAGACCAAAAAGTAATCAAGACGTTTGAGAGCGCCATCAGGGAGCGCATGGCACCGTTCACCGATTTCCCCATTATCTTCGCCTCGGCTCTCACCAAGCAGCGCATATTCAAGGTGCTTGAGACTGCCAAACAGGTTTATCTCAACCGTACATCCCGCGTGGGAACTACCAAGCTCAACGAGGTGATGCTTCCCATTATCGAACAAACGCCACCGCCATCCATCAAGGGCAAGTATATCAAGATAAAATATTGCTCGCAATTGCCCAACACGCAGATACCCTCTTTCGTGTTTTACGCCAATCTGCCGCAATATGTCAAGGAGAACTATCGCCGTTTTCTCGAGAACAAGATACGCGAGCATTGGCCCATGCACGGATGCCCCATCCATGTGTTTATCAGGAAAAAATAGGGGCGGCACGGCGACTGGCACGGTGCTTGAGCGCCCCAAACGGAAGCGCACCCCCATAAAATCTGTTTCAGAGTGAGGAAAATACTATTTTTGATACTTGCCACATGCGCGGCTTGTTGGAGCTGTAGCGATGGCCCCATCCCCGAGGAGCGAGCCGCACGAGCCGCAAAAGTGTACTACGACTGGTTGATACAAGGCAAATACGAAGACTTTGTCGATGGCAGGTATCAACCTGAAGCTATACCTCCATCCTATCGCCAGCAACTCATTGCCAACGCCAAAATGTTTGTGGGCGAGCAGCAAGCCGCCCACAAAGGATTGAAAAAGGTGCGCGTGGGCGCCGCCACTGTCGATACGGCTCGACATGTGGCCAACGTGTTTCTTATCTTTGTTTATGGAGACAGCGCTACCGAGGAGGTGTTAGTGCCTATGATTGAACACAAAGATGTCTGGTATATGCGTTGAGCGTGGTATGCTTTGGCCATTCGTTTGGACGCGTGTGACCTTCGCGGCTCAATATTCCAATTCCTTATTCTTAACTCGTTTACGATTTTTCTTTAGTCCGTTCGATCGTGTGACAACACTTGGCGGATTTGAGAAAAATACGTTGAAAAATCGTAAACATCCAACATTAGCCGCTTTTTTGTAGCGTAAGCATCCCATAATTCCTTGGAGTAACGGATGCCTTGAGCTACTATGTCCAAAGCGATGGGAGGCGCAAAGCTCTTGCCCGTGCGCAAATCCGCCCATCGTCCGCGACGAATTTTCTATATAACCTTATGATCTCGAATCGGAAAGCCAGTTATATTAACTGCTTCCGTGAACCATTTGGACTCGAAGTTGGCATCATCCGACAAAGCCTTGTCCATACGTTAGTCAAGACTAATACGAAACTCAGGCCAAACCTCGCGAACAGAAACAATAGTAAAATAACATTGTATTTGAGAGGGCAAAACAAGAGTTGCCAAGGCGCGTAACATTTTTCTTCCATGACGCGAAGGTCGCAATTATTAAAATAAATAACAAATTGTTCCCCGGAAAAATTGTACTGAGCCCCTACCCAATTTTAATTCCTCTGAATTTTCAAAGTTAATGTTAATATATGTTCGTCTCCCAAAAAACGTCGTTAAAAAAAAAAAAAAA
>NZ_JRNC01000023.1 GCF_000758925.1 Prevotella sp. S7-1-8 | reverse complement strand
AAAAAAAAAAAAAAAAAAGAAAAGAAAAACTTCGTTATAAAACCGAATGAATCCTTATTTTTGCAAAAAACAAAGAAATATAATAAATATAGTTAAAAGAGAGTCGTGTCTATGAAAGTGAATCATTCTTTTTTATTGCTGTTTTTTATAACGTTGTTTTGTGCCTGTGCACCCAAAAACATTTATTATAGTACGTTTTCCACCACTGCGATAGCTGCCAGGGGGGAGGGTGAGTATGTGTTGCGCGTGCAAGGCATTGGCCAGACGTACCAACAAGCTAAGGAAGACGCCATGCGCAAGGCGGTGCGCGACATCATTTTCAAGCATGTCTACAGCTCGTACGGAGAGCATAGGATGATACAGCCGGTTCTTTCCAATCCCTTGACGGAGCAACAGCATGCCGACTTTTTTGGCTCTTTTTTCTCTGCTGGTGGCGATTATCTGAAATTTGTACACGAACTACGGTTAGAAAAAGACAAGTTCAAGCCACAGGCGCGACGCGGTGTCATCATGAATGTCGTGGTGAATCGTGCAGCATTAGCAAAATATCTTGCGGATAATCAGATTTTCTAAACATAGTATTAATTAAAATTTCACAAAAATGAGAAAAAAGTTACTTTTTGTAGCACTTCTGTTTGGAGGTGTCATGTCTTATGCACAAGAAGTGTCAAAGGTGCCTGCGCAGGAAACGTTTGACTATAACCGTTGTGCCATCTCTGTAATCTCTATGGGCGGCGGAGCTTTTACGCAAGGCATTGACAGCTGTGAGTTCATGTCAGGTAAATTCGACATTAATAAAATACCCTGTACGCAAATCCCCGTAGTAGGCAATGAGATTGTTGGCAAGAAGAAGCAGGTGCTTAAAGAAAAAGCAGAGGTGATACGCAAAGAGCTGTTGGCACAGAATGTGGGCAAGCAAATATTGAACTATTGGTTGCAATATGATGGCAACGTGTTCAACTCGTCTTTGCTCGCAAAGCGTACACGTTACAGCAAGACAGACGCTGATGTGTTGAATGCCAATGTAGCTAAGGTAAACACCTTAAATGCGGCGGACAAGAAACTGATAGGCAACTCTTATGTTGTCGTGTTGAGTGAGAGTGGCACCGATGTTGATACATACGTCTTCAAAGCAGTTCTTAATGACACTGTGTTGACAGAGGTGTGGAACAACTGGCTCGACAAAGACGCTTCTGCCGCAAATAAGAGCTTTTATGATAACCTAAAGGTGGATTTAGAGTTTGTATATGCGGTAAATAACACGTATGAATCAAACGGTAAAAAAGGTTCAGAAGAGGAAGTTGACCCTGTGGCTACATTGAATAGCGCATTAGATGCTTTGGAGCGTAAGATAGACAAGTGGCAGGTAACCAGTACTATATTTGAGGTTAATCCTGTTGCGGCAAAAATAGGACGCAAGGAAGGTTTGCGCAATTCTGACCGTTATCGTGTGTTCAAGGTGGTTGAGGACGAGAATGGTAACTTGGAATACAAGAAAGTGGGCTTCGTACGCGCTACGGAAGTCTTTGATAACAGAACCGACGCAATGGGTGAGACCGATTGCAGTAAGTTTTATAAGATATCTGGCAAGACGATGAAAGAAGGCATGTTCTTGAAAGAGAAGAAGGACCTGAAACTCTCTGTCAGCGTGTCTGGTGTGTTAGGAGGATATAACTATGCTCAAGTGGATATAGACTATCTCTTAAAAACCCAAAACACGCTTGGTATGATGTATTTCGCAGGTATCTCCATCGGATATAGTATGGGTGACAAGTTGGCTGCCACGGGTTCGGCTGTCGCTGACGAGCTGTTGCGTCCTCATTACATTCCAATCTCATTGAATGGCGCAGTGGCTATCCATCCAATCCATATTCTTGAGATTATGCCTAATATTGGTGTTGGAGGCGATTATTGCAGATTGTTGGGCGACACAAGGTCAGACAATGATGATTCCGCCTCCAAGCGTATGGCATATTTCGCACATGGTGGCGTGAAAGTAGGCTTGCAGGTGTTCTACCCTGTACAGTTGTTTGTGCGCGCTGACTATTCATACAAGTTTAGCCAAGGTGAATGGTATGTTGACACGCCCAACCGATTTGGAAAATTGTCCATCGGCGCAGGTGTCAAGGTTAATTTCTAAAAACTTATGAAATGAAAAAGATAGTATTGCTTGCTCTTGTAGCGTTGCTTTTCATGCCTGTCGAAGGACTATGCAAGAAAATAGATAAGCAAAAGTATCTTACGGAATGGGCAAACTATGAGGTTTCTACTGTTGCGGTAGGGCAGAACGGCACCAAGCACCTCAAGGTGTGGGGATTTGGCAAGAATGTCAACAAGGCAATAGAGCAAGCCAAGAAGAATGCGGTACATGCTTGTTTGTTCAGGGGAATACCCGGTTCAGCCAACGCTCGCGCTACTCCTGCAATATTCTCAAACCAAGGTAACGGACAGGTGGCGATAGATAACTTTGAGTATTTCTACAATTTCTTTGAGGATGCTAAAGAGTATTTGTCTTTTATCAATGTCACCACCGATGGCGTTCCTTCCGGACAAGATCGCAGGGAAGTGAAAAAGGGATACAAGGTAGGGCTGTATGTGCAGGTAATGTACGACAACCTTAGAGAGAAAATGAAACGAGACGGCATTTTAAAGCAAGGCTCTTCAGGATTTTCTTATTGATAACCTTTCGTATGAAACGATTTGCCGCATGTGAGAATTGCGGCAGATCGTTTTTCTTTTTACGTATTAAAAATAACGCTGGCAGTGCAGTATCAACAAAAGATAACATGACGATGAAGAAAATTTATATCTTATTTCTAATGTGCTTTGTGACCATAGTGGGATATGGCCAGGCAAAGAAACCTAAACTGATGATTATTCCTTCGAGGACATGGTTTGTGCAGAATCATTTTATGACAACGCATACCAATGCGGAGGGACAGCAGGTAGAAGAACCGGATTTTCAGAAGGCCTTTGATGAGAATCCTGACGTGAGCATGGTGATTAGCGCCATGCAAGACTTCATGACAAGGGAGAATTATAAGGTGGAAGACCTGAAGACAATGTTAGGAAAGCTAAAGTCTCGGTCGGCTCGCGACAACATGACTACGGCCGGGGGTGGCTTGCAACAGTCTACCATTGACATGCTCAACAAGACGGCAAAAGCCGACATCATTGTAGAACTGTATTATACCATCAAGAAAGACGGTCCCTACAAGTATGTAGAGTTTAACGTGGGCGCTACCGATGCTTACAGCGCGGAGCCTGTATCGCAAGGAAACATCGGGAGGGGAACCTCTGCCAACGGCACACAGCTTGTCAATCAGTTGGAAGAAGCCGTGCTGAGCTTCAAGGACAAGTTTATCGCAGATATGGACAGCTACTATCAAAAGTTGTTCGAGTCGGGTAGGCATATTGTCGTGCGTTTGACATTAGCCAACAATTGCGACATCAATTATGAGAAGGAATATCAAGATAAGGAACTCAGCGAACTGATAGAAGATTGGGTTGCAGCGCATGCCATGAAGGGGAACTACAACTTGGGAGACAAGACCGAGAACGAGGTGTTCTTCGATGAGGTGCGCATTCCGATGACCTATACCACAGCGAATGGACAGACAAGAGGAACTACGGCCGACTGGTTTGGCAGGGAGTTGAAAAAGTACATAGAGGAAACCACAGGTGTGAAGTGCAAGATTGACGTGATAGGATTGGGCGAGATAAACATTATTTTAGGAGGAAAATCATGAAAATAAGACATCGTATTTGTACTCTGACACTTGGTGTCATGAGTCTTACCGCTTATGCGCAGAATACGCAGCAAATAAACTTGTCTCCTTATATCGACGAGACAAGCGAAATTCCTGCATCTGTCGAGAAAGTGGTGTATGGTAAATTGGGAAGCATCATCACGTCATGCGGATTTGGCAATGTGGCTAACCAGCGTTTCGTACTTGTTCCAAAGGCCAGTGTCGTAACAGAGGATGTGACAGAAACAGCTCCTACCATGTATGCTTATACGCTGAACATCAATTTGTGTATTGGTGATGGTGTCACGGGCACGCTTTTCTCTTCTAAAAACGTGCAGGTTAAGGGGGTGGGCACCTCCAAGAGCAAAGCCTATATGCAGGCATTTAACACCTTAAATGGTCATGATGCTGAATTAAAAGCGTTCGTGGAAAAAGCTAAAGAAAAGATATTGCAGTACTACCAACTAAACGGTACGTCAATATTACAACACGCTAAAACGCTGGCAGGCAAGCAAGAGTTCGACGCAGCCATTGACGAGTTGTCGTCCATACCCTCTGCGTGTGAACCTTTGTACACGCAAGCTAATCAACTGATGCTAAGCTTCTATAACAAAATGTTAGCTCAGGAGGGGGATAAAATGTTGGCGCAAGCCACTGCCATATGGAATGCTTCGCAAGATGCTGACGCTGCTGAGCGTGCCGGCGAGTTGCTTTCGCAAATCAATCCGCAGTCGCCTGCTTACGCCAAGGCGAAGGTCCTTTTTGCTTCTATCAAGAAAAGAATAAGCGCTCTTGATGCAAGGGAATGGAAGTATAAGCTGCAAGAGCAGCGTAATGAACATGCACTCAACCAAGCGCGGATAGCGGCAGCCAGAGCCATTGGTACGGCGTGGGCAAAGAGCCGTCCCCGTATTGTGTACAATGTGCATAACTGGTGGTAGAAACGACAAGGGTATCATATACGAATATCGAGTCGTACATGTTGAAAATGAAATAATCTGATAAAAGGAGGCAAACATCATTAAGTTTGCCTCCTTTGTCGACTTGTATGGATCAAGGGTGAGCCTTTTGATTTCTGTAACTTAGGTATGCGGCATTCTTGCTTCCTGCTATAAACCAGAGTTCGGGATAGGAAACTTCCAATAAAAGTTGGTAATCTTACTATTATTTTGCGCTCTTATAGCTATAAACCAAACAGTTATAAATACAATAGACAATAATTGCCAAAGACAAAGTAACTGAAATTTTCTGTATAGCAGATGATTTTTGCAAAGAATTCGACAAAGAAGTATCAAAAATGGGGCTTGAGTCCCCCCCCAAGAAAGCCTGTCAGCGTAATCAGACATGGCGTATGAGCCGTTCGGAAATCATGACGACACTCATCTGTTTCCACTTGGCTTCATTCCGCAATCCCAAGCTTTGTTACCAGTTCTGTGTAAGGGAACGCATTGCGGACCTGTTGCCTGGCAAACTCCGGCCACAATGGCGCACTCAATTTTGCAATGAACGTACTCGCGGCAATTACGGCCTATGGTTTCTTTAACAAGCACATATATTTTTATAATCTGATGATTTTGCTATCCTACAATATAACAGAATGGTTTTATGTTGACTACGTGAAAACCTTGATCCCGATAGCTTGTCGTTTTCAAATGAATAAAATTATTG
>NZ_JRNC01000022.1 GCF_000758925.1 Prevotella sp. S7-1-8 | reverse complement strand
TGGACAGTAATAAAACCAAATATAGTAAGCACGTCTTACTAAAAGCTATTCTATCTTACTAAAAAGAAAATAGACTTTTCCCAAGTATTCATAACTGGAAAAAGACTATTCTGTACAAGCAAGGAATGCTATCAGCCTATTCTCTTCATTTTGAGCTTTGCTGATTTTACATCAAACATTTCTGTCAACTTATAATCTTTCATCATTTCTTCCATAAATGCAGGCACATCAAATATGCAAGAATTTCGCTCCATAGAGAGTATTTTCATAGATATGTTATCCGATGATATTATGGTAAGCACACCATTCTTGATATCGTATGTGGGTTTATCATCGCCTGCTTTCCAACCACCATCATATTCATAAGACGTCATTTTGTGGTCTTTGTCAAACTGTAACCTTTGTACAGGAAAATCATCTACTAAAAGTTTAAAACCAAGCCCCTTCAGCATTTTCTCGTCAAGTTCCTTGCCGTTCATGGAAATTTTTGAACCACTTATGGCATCAAGTTTTACCTCAACGTTATATTTCGCTGATGTTTTCTTGTCAGCAAGAGAGATAGACAAGCCTTCCATTTCCCATGTGCCAACAATGTTTTTAGCATAGTCGGCTACCTCTACTTTATCATTACCATCATTACCATCATCACTCTTACTACATCCCGTGAAAACAATCGCTGCAGCTAAAAACAAGGATAGTGAAAAATACTTCAAAATGTTCATTTTGTTCATTGTAATATTTTTTATGATTTATACAGTTTACAAAAGTAAGTGTTTTCTTTTTCATTTTTATGGCAAGTTGCAAATATTAACACTTATAAAGTTTTTTTTATGACGTAAACACTTCAGAAACAGTATATTCCCAAAATTAAGGCTATTTTCTTGTAAATATTTGCTCATCTTTCTTACATCTTGACAACATAACTATTCTCGCTTTTTGTCAACATTTCCGACACTTTTTAGGGGTCTCCAAAAGTGCTAAAATAGAAAAGAATAGATGGTTTTTTGTCAATCG
>NZ_JRNC01000021.1 GCF_000758925.1 Prevotella sp. S7-1-8 | reverse complement strand
TCGGAATTATTAAGATAAATAGCAAATTATTCCCCAGAAAAATTCTACTGAGCCCACTTGTGGTCACTATTTGTTAATGCTTATGTGAAAAAATAAAAAGCGGAAAGCCTTTGTTTGTCGGGCTTTCCGCTTGTTTCTTGAGAGGGTGGAAGGTGGGACTCGAACCCACGACATTCAGAACCACAATCTGACGCTCTAACCAACTGAACTACATCCACCGTTTGTTATGAATGCTTATTTCTAAGCGACTGCAAAGATAAGGGATTTATTTGGACGAACCAAATAAATCCCCTGTTTTTTCTAAATATTTTTGACACATGCAAGGATTATAGGATATAAACTGTGCTATGTGATAAAATTTTTAATTTTATTTTGCCTTCGTGGCAGGCGCGATGGGTTTGCTCGCAGGAGCGCTGTTGCCTTGCTGCTTGTTATCTTGTGTGGGCGCCGCTTGAAATCCCTGCGTGTTTGTAGGGTTGGTTGTTTGTGTTTGTGTGGCCGTTTTTTCAAGCACGCTTTGTTCGGTTGAGGCTTGGGGAGCCGTATAGGCGCATACAATACTAAAAATAACCATTGCGGCTGCAAACGTCCATGTTGCTTTTTCCACGAAGTCGGTGGTTTTGCGTACGCCCATGATGGCGTTGGAAGAAGAGAAATTGCTTGAAAGGCCACCTCCCTTGGATTCCTGAATGAGCACGATGAAGATCATCAATAGTGACACCAATACAATGAGAACTACAAAAAATGTGTACATAATTATTTACTTATTTGTTTTTGTTATTTAATATCAATTTCTCTAAAAAACGAATTTGATCTGCAAAGTAAGCATTTTTTTTTGGATAATTCAAATTTATACGTTTAATAATTTCAAGAGCCTTGTCGTAACGGCATTGTTTTACATATATCTTGGCTAAGGTCTCTGTAAAATATTCTTCTGCGCTTTCATTTTCGGCTTTTGGTTCAGTTTCGTCTATGTTGGGTTTGTATTCAACCTCTTCTTTTAGTTTGATTTTTTTGTTTTCGTTTTTTATGAAATTATCGATCAAATCATGTCCTTTCAGCATAGGCGCTTGTTGGGTCTCCGCTTCCTCCTCGTTTTGAGTTTCAATCAAATAGGATACGTAGTCAATGGCGGCGTCGGTGGGTGTAGGTCTACGCTTCGATTTATGCTCGGGTTCTTTTTCTTCGGGGATTGAGTCGAGGAAATTGTCAATAAGAGAGATGGTTCGATCTTGTTGCGTTTGGTCTTTTGCGCCATGGTTTTGTTTTGCGATTGGCTTTTGCGATGTTTCTGTCAACTTGAACCTATAGTGTGCGGCCTCTACGAGATTGAAGACTACTTTGCGGTCTGTTATGTAGATGGCGGCTCGCTTTAGTTCTTCGTTAAAGGTGGGGTCGTGTAGCAAATATAGGTTTTGAAGGAGCAAAAGCCGGGCGGTTTGATAATATGGGTATAGTGCCAACAGGCTGCGGAGGTCGTACAAGGTCTCACAGTCAAGTTGTTCAGGGTGTTTGATAAGATTTGCTATATCCATGATATATAAAGTAATGTATAGATTGTTGGCGGCCGTATTCGTATGTTGGCTACTTACCAATCGGCTACGGTTGCGTTAAAGATTTGGTCTGTAAGTTCTTTGCACATTAGCGTAACGAGTTTTTCTTGTACGCTGTTAAGCCCTTCTGCGGTTTCGTAAGTCTGTGTGGCCGTGAATGATTTTTCGAAATCTTTGCTATGGTTTGTATTGTTGGTGAATCTTACGTTGACGGTTAACGACAATTCCGTCTGGGCCGAATTCCCTTCGCTCGACACCGACTTGTTGCGTTGTGAGTATTGTGTTATCTCGCCCTCGATGACCATATCTCCATCTCGTTTCACCTGGATGAGCCGTGTGTGGTTGGCGAACATATCCTTGAGCTGGTTGTTGAAAAGTGGCCCCATCGGTCCCCATACGTAGCTGCTGCGAATGGGAAAGTCGGCTATCTGTATGGTTTTTGTCTTGGTGTAGTCTATGCTGGCGCCATTAAAGTCATAGGTCACCTTGCACGAAGATAACAAGTTGGGGATCATTAGAGAGCATGCCACAAAAACAAAGGCAAATTCTTTGAGATGCTTTTGTTTTTTTTGCGTCGTCTTTTTATTTTTTGTCGAGCCCATATTGTTTAATTCTTCTGTATAGTGTTCTGTCCGAAATGCCAAGCTCTTTGGCTGCTTTCTTTCTGTTTCCTCCATTTCTTTCCAACGCTTTTTCTACCATTTGCCTCCCGAGGTCGCTCAAGTTGAGTGTTTCCGGCTCGTTTTTTATTTCCTCGGCTTCCGCCTCAATGGCCGAATGTCTTCCAATTTGGGTTATTGGGGCGTTGGCGCTGGATATTGTGGGAATGGGAGTGTTTTTCGATTCTATTAAGTTGTTGCTTTTGTATGCGATATTTTCGCTCAAATCATGCTTGTCGTTTATTTGTTTGCGCAGGTTTGTTAGGTCGCGCCGCAGTTCGGAGACATTTTCTCGCAACTCATAGAGAATCTTGTAAAGAAGCTCCCGCTCGTTTTCGTATGAATGATGGCCTGGCTGGTTGATGGTGGCCAGCTGTGTGCTCTCCGGGTCTATGGGGATGTATTTTTTTAAATCGTCTGCGTCCAATTCCCTGTTCTCGCTTAGGACGGACATTTGCTCGGTGATATTTTTCAGCTGGCGCACGTTGCCTGGCCATTTGTAATGCAAGAGCACTTTTTTGGCCTCTTCGGTCAGCGTGATTTTTGGAATGCGATATTTTTCTGCCATCTGCATGGCGAAAAGCCTAAACAACAGCACGATGTCGTTGCCGCGGTCGCGCAGGGGAGGCATCTGGATAGGGATGGTGTTGAGCCTGTAATACAGGTCTTCCCTAAATCGTCCCTCGGATATAGCCTTGCGCATGTTTATGTTGGTGGCGGCTACAATGCGCACATTGGTCTTTCTGATATCTTGCCCACCCACCCGGATATATTCTCCGGTCTCGAGCACGCGCAGCAGCCTGGCTTGGGTTGCGATGGGCAATTCGCCCACTTCGTCAAGAAAAATGGTACCTTTGTTGGCTATGCCGAAATAGCCTTCGCTCTCGCCAATGGCGCCCGTGAAAGAGCCTTTCTCGTGTCCAAACAGCTCGCTGTCAATGGTTCCCTCGGGTATTGAGCCGCAGTTGATGGCAAAATATTTTTCCCGCTTGCGTGGAGAGTTGTCGTGAATTACACGTGGTATAATCTCTTTGCCCACGCCGCTTTCGCCTATAATGAGAACGCTTAAGTCGGTAGGCGCCACTTGCATGGCAATGTCCAGCGCGCGGTTCAGCCCATCGCTGTTACCAACGATGTTGTAACGTTGTTTTATTTTTTGCAATTCCGATGTGTTCATTGGCTGACAAAATTACACAATTAATCTGACAATACTGCAAAAATGGCAGCAAAAATATTATGCTTTATGCGCTATTATATATTGCGGAAATGCAAGATGACGCGTTGTTATGGTCTGCCAAATCTGTTCATGTCGTAAAACGGTCGTTTTTTGACACAAGTCAATTTTTCAATTCTTTCCGTGGCTTTTTGTCAGATCTTTATTGCCAATGTGAATAATTGGCTTTAACTTTGTCTCCACTTTAGAGAAAGCCACATGCTGTGATAGCATGGATAACAAAAGGGACGTAAACGGTCTCTGTATAAAAAATATGGAAGATTTATGGTTACATTAATTGGCGTGACAGACATTTGGCGTGACTATTGCGCTGTGGATGGTGAATAGAGCCAATGATATGAGGAAAGGGCCATCAAGAGCCCCAAGTAGTAAACAAGTTAGATATATTAAAATTTAGGAAAGGATTGTAAAATGGATAACGTAACAAAAGCTATAAAAAAGGTATATAAAAATTGGACTAAGAGTTATTTGGAGTGTATGCGTTTATATGGAGAGGCCCTTCTTAGGGGTGGATCCTATGGTTGCGCATAGTAAGATGTGTTCCGATACTATCAATCGGTGGTGGTTCGGAGCTAACCAAAACTCTTGTTGGCAAAGTTAAGCATGAGGTATTCGAGGTGTTTCAAACGCCGAGAGTGCCAAAATATACAAGGAGGTTGATTCCGTTTTTGGAGTCAACCTCTTTTGTTTGATAGTTGTTGGATACCGTTAACCAGATGCTTAATTTTACCACCCATCGTGTTTTTTTGGGAGCTGCCTCCCCAGACAATTCTTTTTTTAGAGAAGAATGTTGACGTGCTATCTGTTTGACGATAGGAAACCTATGTCGAAAGGGGGGCGCCAAGATGGTGGCAAGGTGAAAAGATTGATTCGCTAATTAAGCTATACGTTTAATTTTAAGAGCCTGCTCACCTGATTCTTTTCTCTATCTTGATAAGCAAAAGCCCGATGCCCGTCCATATAAGTTCCCTGATTCGAACGATAAGAGCTACAAATATGCCACCGCTCGCGCTAATGCCCAATGATGTTGTAGACATCAAGAATCCCCCCTCGCGTCCGCCCAGCTGCAGCGGCATGAAAAACAACAAATTGGCAAACAGCGAAGTGAAAGCCAATATGAATATGCAGTCGAGATAGTTAACCCTTGGCATGATTACCAGAAGGATGAAGAAAATTTCCAAGGCGGAGCACACCCTACATGAGAACTCAAGTAGTACGGCGCCGATGAAATTATGAGGGTTTTGACGATGCAAGGCTGCTATTTGACGGTCAATGTCATCCAACTGCCCCCGATGTTCTTCCACAAAAGGCCTGGCCCATTTCTTCACGAAGGGTAGGTGACGCAGTAAATTCATTACTCGGTTAGCCAGTCCTTTTCGGTATCCTGCCACAAAAAACCAGATGCCAAGCAGGCTAAAAGCGATGGTGGCTCCTAACAAAATACCCATTAGGAATGTGACATGACGTACAAAAAGAAACAAGATGGCCGAAAGCAGCCAAAACCAAAGGTGGCTGAATATGTGGGTCATGGCAAAAAGAATGACCGACGACGAAGCCTTTTCCGTTCCTATCTTGGGCGCCAACATCATGACTCGATAAGGCTCGCCCCCCATCAAGCCTCCTGGCGTGGCATAGTTCAGGGCAAATCCAGAGATGGTAAGTTTGTACAACCAGCCCAAGCCTATTTTTTCAACCAGTCCGGCATCCTTGGATGATTGGCTGCACACGCCTTTGATAATGAGATACCAAGACAAGGTGTTGAAGACATACAGTGCGGCCCACAATGTCACTACTGCCAAAAACCAATAACCCGCACGCTGAAGCCCCTCCCACACTTGTTTGAAATCAAGCTGGGTTACCATGACGGTGAGCACCAACAAGCCGAAGATGAAAAACCCGTTTTGGTATTTCTTTTTCATTATAAATGATTGCTATTTTTGCTTTTGGCGCTCCTTGGCAGCGTTCTCGCGCTTTTTGGAGACGGCAAATCGTACTTTGTCACTGTCATCCCTACGCTCGTGATAGAGCTTGGGCAGTGGGTGAGCCAGTGGCTCGTCGTAATTATTGCGATTGCGAAAAGCGTCTATAGCTTGGTATATGGCGTATCTCAGAGGCGTTTCGTCAGCCTCTCCTTTCCCCGCGATGGCATAGCATGGCCCCATGTCCACGGCTGTGCTGATGAGTGGAAGGCCTCCATAATAATGTATGTTGTTGTTAGGCAGCAGAGCCTTAAAAGGGGCTATGCCTTGGTCATGGTACATGGCCAAGACACCGTCAAAAGCTTTGTATTGTCCGCTACCAAAAAAATCCGCGGCTTGGTATGGGCCGAAAGCGCACACGTTTACCTCCGCGAGTTTTTGTATGGCAGGTATTATCATTTCTTGTTCCTCCTTGCCACGCCTTTCCTCCGTGTCGTTGGGGTTGAGCGCCAATACGGCTATGCGTGGTGCCGAGATGCGCATGTCGCGGCGTAACGTGGCGTAAAATATGGCTATTTTCTCAATGATGGCTTGTGCGCTGATGTTTGTCGGCACGTCTCTCAGTGCCATGTCGTCGGTCACCAGTGCCACCTTGAGCCATTCGTTCATCACAATATCCAATACCTTCTTGCCTTCTCCAATGCTCGTCTCAATGTATTTCGCGGGCTTGGGTATGGCGTAACCCTCCACCGTGAGATTGTTTTCGTTCACCGGGCAAGACACTATCACGTCAATATCTCCGTTTTTGTAGTCAGTAATGGCTTTGTCCAGCGCTTTCACGGCGGCTCTGCTTGCCTCCTCTGACGCCACTCCAAACTCCACTTTCACTTCGTCTTCAAATACCGCAAGCATGTTCACGCGGTTGTCCTCGGCTTGGTCGGCCGAGTTGATGATACTAAAATTGGCCTCAATGCCGAGCGCGTTCCGATGGTAAGTGGCCACTTTGGGCGACCCATAGACGATAGGAGTGCATAGGCCAAGCATTTCCGCGTCTGCAAAAGTCTTAAATATCAATTCGTATCCTATCCCGTTCGTGTCTCCGTGGGTGATACCCACACGTATCTTTCCATTGTTCATATATTTTTATTTTAGAGTGTATAAGGCGGCTTCTATTTGTCGCAACAAGTTTCTTTTCTTTTTTCCGGGCGCGAAGACAAACGCTTCCGCTGTCACGTTGCCCACACTGTGGCTTACGAACGGACCGCCCATGTCATCGCCTTTCATCTCCCAAAGTCCTCTGAACACTATCACGTCATGGCCGTTTTGCTTGGTCTTGTAGGCTGCCACGGTGGCTGCCACGGTGGCCATGGACATGTTGTCGGTCTCGCCCTTGATGTTGACGTGTGCCACACTGTCACGCATAGCCACGAAGTCTTTGATGCCTCTTGGTGCGTCGTGTTTGTAAATCATGATGTTTTGCATGCCCGTGGGCGAGTTGTTGCTGAGCCAAACAAAGTTTTTCCCCCGTTTGCTTGATACCATGTCTTGTGGTATCCACATGTCCACGCCTAACCATTCTTTCAGCATTTTTTCAGCTTGGGTGTTTCGGTGTTTGCTTAGTCGCTCTATGGAGGCCTTTGTTTCGGCTTTCCCAAGTGTCTTTATCAATGTCGATGCGTATGCAGGCAAGTGCCTTCTCAAGCTGTCCACCGATGGCGATTGCACGCATGCCACGATTTGCGGTTGGGCGTACACGTTGTGCGCCAGTTTTATTTTTGTCTTGTCATACGACTTGGGGTTGATGTCCACAATTACAATATTCCTGGCCAATTTCAAAGTTGCGCCCCATCCGTCTGCGCTCACAGTGGACACGTCAAACTCCGGCTCTCGCTGTGGCAAGCATTCCATGTCTGCGCTGAGTGCCTTTTTTACCAAGTTGTCCTTGTCGCCCACCACCAAAACCTCGTAAGGGGCGCCACCCGATTTAGGCAACCTTCCCCGGCTGTTGTCGCACGAGACCGATAAGCCTCCGGCCGCCACGACGCATAGCGTCACAACTATCATGGCTGTGTTTCCTCGTGTCATGCTTGCTTTGGGGTGCGTCTACCTTTTTCTATGGAGGTGGTTAACATTCCGCAAGCCGCGTATATATCCTCCCCCCTGCTGGCCCGTATGGTCGTGAACACCCCGTGAGAGGTGAGGTAATCTCGAAAAACCTCCATTTTTTTGTGGTCCACGCCTCTCAAGTCAACGTTTGGTATCTTGTGAAAATTAATGAGATTGACACGACAAAACAGTCCCTTGAGCAATCTGACGATTTCCTTAGCGTGGCTCATGGAGTCGTTCACCCCATCAAAAACAATATATTCAAATGACAGGCGGCGCTGGTGCGAGAAGTCGTAATTGCGCAGCAACTCAACGATTTCCTCTACTGGAGAACTTTTCTCAATGGGCATAAGACTCGCTCTTTGCTCGTGAAGGGGCGAGTGCAAGCTGATGGCCACATGGCAATCGCTTTCGTCAAGGAATCGTCTCAACTTGTCTTTCAACCCGATGGTGCTCACCGTGATGCGCTTGGGGCTCCATGCGTAGGCGTATGGGGCTGTCAAAATCTCGGTGGCTCTCAACACGTTGTCAAGGTTGTCCATAGGCTCACCTTGCCCCATGAATACTATGTTGGTCAGTGTGTCGCGCTCGGGCAGGCTGTAAATCTGGTTCAAGATGTCAGACGCTTGGAGATACCCCTCGAACCCCTGCTTACCCGTTTGGCAGAAAAGGCAATCCATCTTGCATCCCACCTCGCACGATACGCACAGCGTGGCGCGGTCGTTGTCTGGAATATAGACCGTCTCCACAAATTTGGATTGTCCCGTTGCCGTATTGTTCTCGCCAGCCTTGTAAGCCACCGTGCGGACCGGAAACAAGTACTTCACGGTGCCGTCTTTGGATCGCTGGGCCTCCATGGGATCGGCGCAACCCACCTCATATTCCTCAGCCAAGCGCAGGCGGTTAGCCTTCGAGATATTGGTCATGTCGTCGATGGATCTCACATGGCGCTCGTAGAGCCATTTAGCTATTTGGTCGCCGGTAAAAGCTGGCATGCCCATTGATTTTGCTGCGGCTCTAAGCTCGGCTGCGGTCATGCCGAGTAAAATTTTTTTATTCATACTGCAAAGATACTAATTTTTTGAACAAAGTATGTCGATTGTGTCCCAAATTCGCTACCTTTGCATATACTTTCGCCACGCCTGTCCCATCTCGTAACGGCACGCTTGCCATCTTGGCGTCACTTTGTCATTGCGTGCCCTTGCTGAGGTGCGGTGCATGCCATTATCAAGAAACATCACATGGATCATCAAGACAAACCACAATCGCGACCCACGGCTGTCATTTACAGCCCGTTAACACCCAAAGGTGAGCCACAGGTCACTGTGGGCATTGTCAGTGGGCGTAAGATAGTCTTTTCGCTCAATGCGCCATACGAGGTAGATGGTCGCGTCGTAAGTGGCGACGAGATGGCTGAGTATGTCGGCGATGCCATTTTTTGGAGAGGCCATTCTTATACCGAACTTATGTTCTCGCCCACTTCGCCCGATGCCAGTTTTTCGTTGCGTGACGTCACTATCGGTCTGCATTTTCATTGGGAGCGCAAGGAGACGCAAACGTTTTTGGGAGCCTTGCGCCTCGTTTGCGCGGATGGGCAGATACAAGCCATCAATCATTTGCCGGTGGAGCGGTATCTCCAAAGTGTCATCTCCAGCGAGATGAGCGCCACGTCGAGCCTGGAATTGCTCAAGGCTCACGCCGTCATCTCGCGGTCGTGGCTGTTGGCGCAGATTTTCGGTCGCGGCAAGACTCGTTGCCAAGCGCGCTCTGCCGAACAGACGCGGACCAACCAAGAGATCGTTCGTTGGTACGACCGCGAGGATCACGAGCTGTTCGACGTGTGCGCCGACGACCATTGTCAGCGATACCAAGGCATCACCAAGGCCACCTCGCCACACGTGGCCCAAGCCGTGGAGGCCACCCGGGGGCAGGCGCTCACGGATGGTGCGTCCATATGCGACGCGCGCTTTTCCAAATGTTGTGGTGGAGTGGTGGAAGAGTTTCAGTATTGCTGGGCCAACACGCCCAAGGGTTATCTCAAAGCTCTCGCAGACTCGTCCACGCCCAGCGCGTTCCCGGACCTCACGGTAGAAGCCAACGCCGATGCGTGGATTCGCAACGCACCGCCGGCCTATTGCAACACGCGCGACGCTCGTGTCTTGTCGCAGGTTCTCAACAATTATGACCAAGAAACCACCAACTTTTATCGTTGGCGCGTTGTCTATACCCAGCGGCAACTCAGTGATATCGTCGATCGCAAGCTCGGCGCCCGATTGGGGCAAATTGTCGACCTTGTGCCTTTGGAGCGTGGCAAGAGTGGCCGTATCTACAAGTTGCGGATAGTGGGCACCCTCGGATCGATTGTCATTGGCAAGGAACTTGAGATACGCAGGGCGTTGAGCGAGAGCCATCTCTACAGTTCGGCCTTTGTGGTGGACAAGCGTGGCTCGCTCAATGGCTCGCCAGTAGCCTTTGAACTTATCGGGGCCGGCTGGGGGCATGGCGTGGGCTTGTGTCAAATAGGTGCCGCCATGATGGGGGAGCGAGGGTTCTCGTACCTTCAAATATTGGCTCACTACTATCCCGGGGCCAGCGTGTCACAGCTCTACGAATAAGAGCCTATAGCCCTTTTACATGTTACACCCCAAACCATCGTTCGATGTACGACAACCGACAACATACCCCCTCCAATAACCAAGGCAATGGCAGTTTCACTCGCAAACCCTGGCTTTGGGTACCGTCTCTCTCCTTTGCCGACAGCCTGCCAGCCGTGGCGGTGATGGCCATATCCGTAATTTTCTACAAGCAAATGGGCTTGAGCAACTCTGCCATCACTTTCTACACCTCTTGGTTTTATTTGCCCTGGGTACTCAAACCCATTTGGAGTCCATTCATAGACTTGGTTAAGACCAAGCGTTGGTGGGTATTGGCCATGGAGGTGCTTGTTGGCGCGGCGCTCGGTGGGGTTGCCTTCACCATCCCCACGGCACTGTGGCTGCAAGGCACGCTGTTTTTCTTTTGGGTTATGGCTTTTGCGGGGGCGAGCCATTGCGTGGCCGCCGATGGTTTCTACATGCTTGGTCTCAATCCCCACCAGCAGGCGGAGTTCATGGGTGTGCGCACCCTGTTTGACCGTTTTGCGACAATATTCGGTCAAGGCATACTCATCATGTTGGCTGGCAACTTGCAGGTGGTGTTCCGAAACAGCATATCCTATTCGTGGAGCCTGCTGTTTTATGGTGTGGCTGGCATATTTTTGGCGCTGTGGCTGTGGCATAATTACGCCTTGCCGTATGCCAAAGAAGATGTCACCCATCAATATGTCGACGCACGAACGATATGGCGTGGCTTTTTAGAGACATTTCAAACCTTTTTCACTAAGGGCCATGTAGTTTTCGCCGTTATGTTCATCATGCTCTTCCGCATGCCAGAGGGGCTTCTGTCCAAGGTATCAGAGCTTTTTCTTATTGATGCCGCACATAATGGCGGGTTGGGATTGTCGCCGCAAGAATATGGCTTGGTGCAAGGCACTGTAGGTATTATCGGCATAGCTTTTGGCGGCATTTTGGGTGGCTGGCTGGCCAGCAGGGACGGTCTGAAAAGATGGTTGTGGCCTATGGTTGTGGCTTTCACGTTGCCGGAAATCGTATACGTGTATCTTAGTTATGTTCTGCCATCGAGCTTGATAATTATCAACGCATGCGTGTTTGTCGAGCAGTTTGGTTATGGTTTTGGACTCACCGCCTACATGTTGTACCTTATATATTACAGTAGGGGAGCGTACAAGACGAGCCATTACGCCATGGCGTCGGCCCTGATGTTTCTATCCATGATGCTGCCTGGCATCGTGGCGGGCGCGCTGCAAGAGTTTTTTGGTTATCGGCAGTTTTTCGTGTTCACGTTGTTGCTGTGCTCGTTGATGTATGTCTTGGCTGCGTTTATGCGAATAGACGACCAGTTTGGCAAAAGCGATTCAACCAATCAAGGTTAAGTGTTTATTGTCTATTGAGGTTAAGGCCTAACGGAAAACAGTTTGACACAGTTGCGGTGACTACCCCCTAAAGTCATAGTGGGAATTATAATGATAACTTAAAGGCTGCTTTAAGCGCATAGAGACTAGTATTGATTATTCTCTTCGTTGTCTTTCTCTTTTTTATTGTGCTTTCGTGGTGCGATACGCTTCAGGTCTTGGTCGAGCTGCTTTATACTTTCAAGATGTTCAATTTTCCGTTGTTGTTCTTTGTAAGCAATATATTCCTTTGTAGCTTTGGCAACTGCCGCTTCGTGAGAAATGGTGCCGGCATGCTCAAGAATATTCTTCTCGTTCATGGTGAGTACAAGTCGAAGTTTCTGCACCCAGTCGCTCATGTACATTGGTTTTTCGGCTAATGCTTGCGCCTCAGCATAGGCAAGGAACTGTTCTACGATAAGTTTTAGTTGACCAATCTCTTTCTCGTTCAGGTAGTTCTTGCCTATCATGACATCATTCTTGGTAACTTTTCCTTCTTTTTCCGTGGAAGTAAGTCCCATCATTGGCAATGAGGCATTGGCACGATAGTACATGAGTTCTGCGGCTGTCTTCCCGCTGACAGCCCAGAGCAGTTTGTTCTGTACTTCCTTGAAGAAAGCCAATGTTATCTCAGCCGATGGATTATAGTCGATACTTGTTGCGTATATATCCTTTATCTGCTGATAAAATACTTTCTCAGAAAGACGTATCTCACGAATGCGGTCTAAGAGTTCCTTGAAATAATTGTAGGAAGACCCCGTTTTGAATCGCTCATCGTTCAGCGCGAAGCCTTTGATGATGTATTCTCTCAGTCGCTGGGTAGCCCAAATGCGGAACTGTGTGCCTTGCCGCGACTTCACCCGATAGCCTACCGAGATGATTACGTCAAGGTTATAAAACTTAACAGGTTTATCGGAATATGCAATGTGCAAAATTTGCACATTGCTATTTTCATCAAGTTCTCCTTCTTCGAAAATGTTGTTTATATGCTTGGTGATAACACTGCGCTCACGTCCAAAAAGTACGCACATCTGTGCCTGTGACAGCCACACCGTCTCGTTTTCAAATCGAACATCTATCTTTATTTTCCCATCTTCCGACTGATAGATGAGCATGTTGTCGTTGTTGCTTGCTTCCATCATTTTATTCTTTTATAATGTCTTCCTTTTTTTCGAACTTATCAGGAAACATTGTGATAACCATATCCTTTGAGCATTTGGTTAGTGACTTGTGATATGATATTAGACAGTTTCTCACATCACTCAAATGAACTTTTTATTGTTTCTGTAGAGTTGTACATTGGATTGATACCTCGCTTAAAGTGTCAAGTATACTGCCATTTGTTTATTTGTCATGCCTTTTTCGGCAAGTACCACCTTTAGGCGATTGATTTTTCTTGCGTTCCATGCTTATGTAACTTGATTGCGCTATAAAATTACTTATTATTTCTCAAACTATGTGTAAACCAAAGTGGAAATATAGATATGATGAATTAAAAAATGTTTCCAATTCGTTTTTCATTTTAAATTTTCAATGCTGGCAAACTATTGATTGCCTCCGACTTGTCTAACGACCGGGTATGCTTCTCGGAGTGTTTCAATCTGCTATGTCCCAACAAACTTGCGACGGTTTTGATGTTGGCACCATTATTTAGTATATTCACGGCAAAACCATGACGGCCACAATACCAACTAATGTGTTTGTTAATGCCTGCACGTTTTACCCACCGTTTTAAAGATTTGCCACAAAACACAGATGGTTGTTTTCTTTCGGTCATGCTTATATCAGCATGGAAAAAAATATACAAAAGCCTTTTTGTGTTTGGCGTATTTGCGAGCGAGTGGGGCGTCGCCCGCAAATACGCCCGTATTTTGACAGTTTGACAAGTGGTTGATGATTAGAGTCTTGCGCCATTTTCTCGCGGAACGTGTCGTGACGGCTTTGTTATGATGGCGTGATAAGACACTAATGGCGTGGCGTTTAGGCTTTAATGGCGATGCCGTTTGGCGCTTGTCGCGTTGCGTCTGTTATCCAATAGCGTGCCTATTAGGCCTGAACGGGCTATGGCAAACGGACGGCGCTGTCGTTAACCATGAAAAATCGCTTAAATGTGCCGTGCGAACAATCTGGAAGGGCGTGTTCGCAGGTACCGATTTTTGTGATATATTATTGACAAAATGCCATGCGCGGCGAATGGTTTCACCGATGTGTCGGGCTCTGTTAACGCATTTTTTAATGGCCGTTTTGTTGGGCGCGCGAGTTTTTCGCGCTACCTTGGCGCATACAATCACATGTGACTTCTAAAATGATGGCTAAGCAAAAACTGCCGCAAGGCAAAACGGCCAAAAACGATGAGACGGCATGTGGCGGTACGAAGCGAGGGTGGGCTACGAATGCACCCAAGCGCGCGAATTTGTTAAACTAACTAAAACTGGGCAGTCGTTCGTTGTCAGTATCTATGAAAATGGCTACCTTTGTACCCTAAAACGTATTGTAAACGTGAAAATAAAAGAAGTGGTGAGCGCCCTTGAGCGATTTGCGCCTCTGCCCCTGCAAGCTGATTTTGACAATGCCGGCCTGCAGGTTGGATTGACAGAGGCGGAAGTGTCAGGGGCTTTGTTGTGTCTTGACGTCACGGAGCAAATCGTGGATGAGGCTGTCCGCTTGGGGTGCAACCTTATAGTGTCGCACCATCCGCTTATATTTCGCAAGTTGTCTTGCGTGTGTGGCGCAGACTATGTGCAGCGCGCGATAATCAAGGCGATAAAAAACGACGTGGCCATCGTGTCCATGCACACCAACATGGACAGTGCGTGGGGGGGCGTGAACTGCAAGATCGCGGAGAAAATGGGGCTTGAGAACCTGCGCTTCTTTGGGAAGCAGCGAGAGGTTGCCGTTCCAGGCGATACCGATGGAGACAGGCCCGTCATGGTGAGAGGTGGCGATGGCGTGATAGGCGAGTTTGCCAAGCCCATGGCGGCCGATGACTTTGTCACTATGCTAAAGCGGGTGTTTGACGTGGAATGCCTGATGACCAACCAGCTGTTGAGACGCGAGATAAGGAAGGTGGCCATCTGTGGTGGCGCCGGCTCTTTCCTGTTGGGTGAGGCCATAGGCGAGGGAGCGGACGCTTTCGTGACTGGGGAGATGGGCTATCATGACTATTTCGGTCACGAGCAGCAAATACAGATAGCCGTGATGGGGCACTACCAGAGCGAACAATACACTAACGAGGTGTTTCGTGACATTGTTCAAGACGCGTGTCACGGCGTGCCATGCCACATGGCGAAGACGAACACAAACCCGATAATTTATTTGTAAAATTTAAATACACTTATTATATTATGGCAAAAAAAGACCCTACAGACTTGTCTGTCGAAGAGAAATTGTCCACCCTTTACCAATTGCAGACCACACTGTCGGCTATAGACGAAAAGCGCGCCCTGCGCGGAGAGTTGCCCTTGGAGGTGCAAGATCTTGAGGACGAGCTTGAAGGCCTTGGCACGCGCCAAGGCAAAATAGAGGCAGAGATAGAAGACTTTCGTTCTGCCATCGCCCAGAAACGCAACGAGATAGAGACGGCGCAAATGAACGTGGACCGCTACAAGGGACAGCTGGAGGAGGTGAGAAACAACCGTGAGTATGACACCCTCTGCAAGGAAATAGAGTTCTTGACGCTCGAGATAGAGCTGTGCAACAAGAAAATCAAGGAGGCCATGGCCAAGGTGGAAGAGCGCAAGGAGGACCTTGCCAAGACGCAGGCCGTGATAAGCGAACGTCAGGAAGACTTGGGTCACAAGCGGGAGGAACTGTCAGAGATCATGCAAGAGACGCGCGAGGAGGAGGAAAAGCTGAAAGAAGAGGCCAAGAAATTGGAGACAAGGATAGAGCCTCGGTTGCTGGAGAGCTTCAAGCGCATACGCAAGGGCGCCCGCAATGGGTTGGGCTTGGTGTACGTGCAGCGCGACGCGTGCGGCGGTTGCTTCAACAAGATACCGCCACAGCGCCAACTTGACATCAAGATGCACAAGAAAATTATTGTGTGCGAATATTGCGGACGTATATTGATAGATCCGGAACTCGCGGGCGTGAAGACCGAGAGTGCGGCGTCGGAGAAGCCCAAGCGCAAGCGCACCACTCGCCGCGCGAAGAAAAAGGACGAGGAAACGGCTTCTGAGTGAGCCATTGTTAAATGACGGCTTGTCTTCAAGGGCCTACAATCAAGTCTCTTGAATAGGTCTTGTTAAAAAATGCCACTTGCGGCGTTTTCAATCATGTCTCCACGGAGACCTCGTTGAAAACCGCGCAAGTGGCATTTTTATAATAGGTAATGTACTTTTACAATGAGACGCAGAGCTCCACTCTGCGCGCGTAAGTGCTCATGTCCGATTGTTTATCTATGCCGTATGACATTGCGCTGATCTGGCGAGCGTCAACTCCGTTGTGGAGCAGAAAGTCCTTGACGCTTTTCATGCGTCGCATGGCAAGGTCTCGATTGAAAGCCTTGGGGCCGTCCTTGCTTGAGAAGCCTGTCAGCTCTACTTTCAAATCTCTATTTTCTCTCATCATCTCGGCCACGGTCTTGAGTGTGCGTGTTGCCTCATTGGTGAGCTGGTTGGACGAGATCTCAAAAAACACTTGTCGTATGTTGGTGTCGAAAAGTGCCATTTTTGAGGCCTGACCCGGCTCGTCCGCATGTCGCTCAATTACATTTTCCGCCTCGTTTCCCACAAGGTTGTTGGATATGACGACCGTGTCTTTTTCGGCGCGGATCGTGTTGATACGCTCCTCCAAAGAGTCCATTTGCTGTTTGATGGCAGAATCTTGTACGGTCTTGCCAAGTGTCTCTATCTGCTTTCGCAGTTCGTCAATTTGCTTTTGGAGACGTTCTGTCTGCCGGGGCTCGTTGTCTTTGACGCTTTTTGATAGCGAATTTTGCGCCGGCTCGTATGTAAGGTAAGGTTGTTGCCTTGTATATCGCGGCACATAAACTGGAACATACTCCACCTGTTTTGAGACGGTGTTGTAAACTGGCATGGTCTCGCCTTGTTGATAAGGCCGGTTTTCATATTGCGAAGAGCTTCTGGCAGGCCTGTGCCATCTTCTCATTTCGCTGGCCGCTACGCCTCTAAGCACGTCTATCAGCTCGTTTCGATCCACGATGATCGTGTCTTCTCCAACAGGCAGCGACCCATGTGTGGGGGTCGCGCCTGCGTGAGAGATAGGTAAAGCGAGAAAGGCTAATGCTGCCAGACTAAACTTTTTTTGCATGTGTGGTGATTTTTAGAATACGAATGAATAGCCTATAGCCACTTGGTTTTGTTTGGTTAGGCTGCGTGCGGAGTAGTCCGCAAATACTTTTCCGCCAAGCATGTTGGTGCTGACGCCAACGATTATGTTGGAGCCAAAATGCGTGTCTTTGCCGTGGAAAATGCCAAGACCGAAACCTGCGTAGGGCGTGAACTTGCCCAAAGAGTTGATCTTGAAATTGTAAATGATGTTGGCGGAGACGCCCATTCCGCTTTTGTCTGCCATGGACGCGTACAGCTCGGGTACGAAATCCAAATTGGTGGAGGCTACCTGCATGTATCCTCTTACGCCAACGTTCCACGCGGTCAAGTCGCCAAAGCCCAATCCTGTGAACACGCTGACACGGTTAAGCTTGAAGTGATTGCCGGTGGCGGGGTGGTACGCTCCTTCGTTATACACTGTCGCGGGCGCCAACTCTGTTCTTGGCGTGGCGTTGTCTCCATATATAACGGTGGTTTTGCCATTGTTCCCTTGGCTGATGACCTTGTCCAATTTCTCGTTCACGACGCGAAGCTCTCTTCTCAGAAGTTCGGTCTCGTTGTTTTGGACGGGTTCCAATACTTGCGATGGAGCGACAGAGCGGTACGGTGGTTGTGGCTGCTCGTAGCTGTAGCCGTAGTCGCCGCAACGAGCGCATTCCCTGGCTTCTCTTATGATGCGGCCCACCAATTCGTTGAGCTCGCCGCGTGTCATTTTCATGCTGTTGCCATGGTTTTGCCCAAGCTCGCAGATCATTTTTCTCTTCATGGCCAACTCGTCGTTTTCAATCCCTTCGAGTTCTTGCTTGTCGCGGTCTCTCAAACGCGCGAGCTCTGCCACCCGGATGGTGTCGTTGGCCTTTAACGCCTGATCCAAATCTCTGTCTAATTTGCCAATGCGCTTCTCGTAGTCGGCTTTGAGGGCGTTGACGCGCTCTTCATACCGTGCTATCTGCTGGTCGTATTCGGAGATCTTGGTATCATAATCAGAGATCTTCTTGTCATAATTGTCAATTTGTTCGTCGTAATTCGCTCTCAGCTCGTTGATCTTTTCGTTTAATGCCTCGCGTTGAGCGTCAAGCCTGCGGTTGAGGTATCTCTTGTATTTTTTCTCGCCGTTGGCTGCCATGCCAAGATTGAGCCTTAAGCCTGCGTTGTACATCACGCTGGTGTTGATGTGGCTTGTATTTTGGATGTCTTCTTCGTTTACGCCTTTCTCCGTGGTGAACAGGGCATTTGCGGTACCAAAGAGAGCCACGTACCTTGACAAAGGTATCTCTACACCCGCGCCTCCAAACACGAAGGCGGAGCTTTCAGCTGCCGAGCTACCTCTCTTGTCAGTGTACTTGTCGCCCACGTTCATGTAACCTCCACCGAGTTGCAAATAGGGATTGATGCCTCTTGGGAAGTTTAATCGGGTGATGATGTTGCCACCATAGAGGGCCAGATGCTTGTTGAACGACAATGACAGCTTGTCAGCCTCTTTGTTGGCTTGATAGTAGAATCCCCTGACGCCTACGAGCGAAGAGAGGTCAAACCCCGCGCTGCCTCCTAATAAATAGGTGTCGGTCATGGGCATGTCCTTGTCAAAATTGATGTAAGCCATGGCTGGCTCCACAACGAATTTCAAGCCTTTGAAACCGCCGGAGAAAAGGTCGCGGTATTCGCGGCTGATGGCGTCGCCGCTATTGTCGGTGGTTCCGCCCAAATAAAAATCGAGCGTCGCGCCCGCTGTCCAATTGTATAGATGGTTTCCGCCATCGGCCTTGTTGTATTCTGGACGCATGAGATAGCTTCCCTCGCTGGCGTTGAACATGGTGTTCTTGGCCTCGAGGGCGAGCGCTGTGCGACTGCCAAGGTTGAACTTGGCTCCCACGCCAAGTGCCACGAAAAGCTGTTCGTCTTTCATGGGTACGACTGTCATCGAGACGTCGCCCTTGTAGCTGTTGTACTTCATGGTTTGCACACCGGCCCCCGCTGTGAGGTATGGCGTAAAGAACGCGTTTTTCCACAAGTTGAGCTTCAGCTCTCCGCCATATTTTGTCAAGTCTAATTTGGTGTCTTTGATATTGGCAGGCCATAACTTGTCCGCGCGCCAGTTTTCCAAGCGCACTTTGGCGTTGGCATCGTTGCCACGCAAATAGAATGCCCGCAACTCAAAGAGCGGCCCGAAACCGAATCCAATTTTGCCACCGTATAGCGGCATGTTGTCAATGGAAAGATCCTTGTCCCACCAAATGTGCTCCGCGGCGGGAGACACGATGAAAGACACGTCATTGACTTGCGCCGCTGATTTGAGGCTTCCCAACAGCAGCATGCCTGCTAAGGAAAGTGTTTTCGTAATGTTTTTTTTCATTGCTGAACGTTTTATGTTAATTTGATAATTGGGATGTAAATGAAAGAATATTCATATAACGCATGTGTATGGTTTATGCTTGGGGAAAGGGTGGACGGCCGTGTGCCCAAACTTGAAACCTATTTAACGCCATGTCGTTGATGTTTTACAAAGATAATAAAACTTTTGTAAAATTTACAAGTCGCTGTGTTAAATTTTAGTTTTTTCGCTATTTTTCTTGAAAATATTATTTACTTTCAACATTCCGCCAGCCAACTCGAGGGAGACGTCGCGTAGTTGTCGGGCGCATGATATTGGTATAATTAGCCTTGGCAGACTTTGGTTTTGTTTGGAAAGCGAAAGATGCAAGGAGGCGTGGAAAATAACGAGGCAGATGGACGGACTTGGATTTCGAGGCGAATGGAAACACGAAGAAGGCAAGGCGTTATCCAAGGCCTCTTCTAAACGATGGAATCTTTTAAGAACTACCCTATAACCAATAAGCGTAAAAGGGCGGATATGGAGATACGCTTAATGAAAGGATTTCGGGACATGTACTAAGGATATAAGGTGTTGATGGGTTACAACAAACCGTGTTTCTTGTAACGTTATAAACCTCGGGCTTTCCAGATGGTATCTTTGGCAGCGTTGATTTCTTGAAATTTCTTGACCGCGGCCTTGCGAACGTCTTCACCGAGGTTGGCAACCTTGTCTGGATGATGTTGCAATGCCAATTTGCGATAAGCTCGTTTTACCACCTCGTTAGATGCGTTGGGCGACACGCCTAAGACTTTGTAGGCTGCGTCAAGACTTGTGTTAGCATCTTGGAGGCTCAACATGGATTTGAGGTCGGCTTCTGAGAGGCCTAATTGGATAGCACATTCTTTTAAGGCGTGGATTTCGACATTGACAACGACACCATCGGCCTGTGCCAAAAGCACGAGGAAATTGAGGAGTTGAAGTCGCTGTTCATAAGACATGTACATCCTGATTTGTTGGCAACTGCTCATCACAATGTTCCGATATTCGACAGCTCCAAGTATTTTTTGCTGCTCAAAAAGTTTTAGAATGATTTGTTCGCCCTCGGTGGCACCGGCCTCGCCAAAGTTGGCGCGTAGCCATCGACGTACAAGATTCATCTCGGAGTGCATTACTTTGTTGTCGGCTCTGATAATATAAGAGGCCAAGACGAGCAGCGAAAACAAAAAGTCGTTGCGCTGCTGGCCATACGGATTAGTTTGCCATCTCGTGTCATCTTGATAATTGGAGCCGCTATAATGTGTATCTCCGTTACCGAAAGAAAAATTGGCGTCTTCATCCTTGGTGTCAAAGAGGGAGCCTAACACGTACCCCGCTAAGGCGCCAAGGGGGCTGCCAGTGACTATAAGGCCTAACGCGCCACCTATCCATCTGCCAATTTTGGCCATAACTACGTTTCCTTTCTTATGTCGTGACAACGCTAATTTCAAATGATGTCATCGTGTCGATCCGATGCAATCGATGTGCGTGTCTTGAGCGCAACGTTGTCACGAGTGATATTTGTTTAAAAGAACGACATGGTTTTTGCTCGAGACCCTCGCCGTCTGTTTAATGCAAATTTAATAAAATATTCTCTCACTTATCCCTTGTTAGCTGAAAAAATGCTATCTTTGCAGCAAATAATTAATAAATCAGACAATAGAAATGAATATCGCTTTCATATTTGTGGCATTTCTTGTCATGGCCGCAGTGTTGTGGGGAATTGGGGAAATGAACTACAAAAACTTTCATTATGAAGAAGATAAACCTCACCACCCTGACCCAACAGCGCACCAAGATGGCGAGTATGTGGAAAAAAGTTTGCGTGACATCTTGCGCGATAATAGCACAAGAGGTTACGATGCTGTAGGCTGATTTTTTTAAATAGGGAAATCCTTGGCACAATTTCAATAATGCCAAGAATGATATAAACATACGAGCACGATGTATCTTCAATGTAATGATATGTCGTGCTCGTGTGTTGTGTTTCTTGAGTGACAGATAAAGGTGTTTTGTCAAATTTCTTCGTACTTGGGAATATGGTCCATAAACAGGTATCTGTTATTGTCGTAATCCATTTTGCAACAGTAGTGACGCATGCCATTTGATACAATCAGATAATCTGCGTGAAGCATGAGATTGTATGCGGATATTTGGTCAAAGACTTTTTGGGTGATAGCGATATTGGGGGCTTTGTACTCTATGATCATACGGGGTTTTAATTCGGTGTCGAACAGTACGCTGTCGGCGCGCAATCGCTTTTGCCCTACTTGCAAACGCATCTCATTGGCAAGCAGGGTGGCGGGATAGTTGAGGCTCTCTATAAGATAATGTATGAAATTTTGGCGTACCCATTCTTCGGGCGTTAGGGCTACGTAGCGTCTTCGCAGAATGTCAAATACGCGCGGACGCTCTCGCGTGCCTTGTAATTTTATGTTGAAAGAAGGCAGATTTAATGGAATCATTTTATTATCTTTGCATGAGTTTTTGATAGTGCAAAGATAATAAATCGCATGAAGATACTTTTAAAAATAGCGATAAACTATGCCTGAAAAGAAAGCAACGCAATCTTTCGACGCGATCATGCGTGAGTTGAAAGCTGGTCGTTTCTTGCCAGTTTATGTCCTGATGGGTGACGAATCTTATTACATAGACCAGATTAGCGACTATATACAAAATCATGTTTTGAAACCGGACCAGCAAGCTTTCGATCAAATTGTGGTTTATGGCCTGGACACAAACGCGGCTCAACTGACAGACTTGGCTATGCAATACCCCATGACGGCTCCGGCGCGCGTGATTATTGTGAAGGAAGCGCAAGGTATGAAGTCGATAGAGAAGTTGGAAAAGTATGTCAAAAACCCGCAACCGAAAACCATACTTGTCATTTGTTACAAGAACGGGACCATCAACCGTCGTACCAAGTTTATGTCTGGAGTTGAAAAGGTAGGATTGGTTTTTGAAAGCAAAAAACTTAGAGAATGGCAACTACCAGGATATGTGCAGTCGTATCTTTCCAAACGAAAAGTTGCCATAGACGAAAAAAGCGCTAACATGATAGCCGAGTGTATTGGGGCGGATCTTGGCCGATTGCATTCGGAGTTGGACAAGCTGTTAATCTCATTGCCGGAGGATAATCGTTGTGTGTCGCCGGAAATGGTGGAGCGGAATATTGGAGTGAGCAAAGATTTCAATGCTTTTGAGCTGCGAAGCGCCATTGTAAACAAAGACGTTTTCAAAGCAAATCAAATTATCAAATATTTTGACAATAATCCCAAGGCTGGCTCCGTATATTCGTTTTTGCCTTTGCTCTTCAATTTCTTTCAAAACTTGATGCTTGCCTATTACGCACCTAATAGGGCAGACAAACAGAGTGTGGCAAATTATATAGAATTGAAAAGCCTTTGGGGGGTCACAGACTATATAACCGGTATGAAAAATTACTCTGGTAGGAAAACGTTGGAAATATTGGACAAGATAAGGGAAACTGATACTAAAAGTAAGGGCTTGGACAATCCGAACACCTCTACGGGAGACCTAATGAAAGAGCTTATCTTCTATATTTTGCACTAAAAACATCTCCCAATCTGACTTTTTCTTCTATAATGAGCGTTTCCATGACGCTCTTTTTTAGGCTTAACTCGTATGGAATAGGGTAGTTACGCAATTTTAACACCCTTAAAAATCGCATATTTTAAACGACATAACCACTTGCCGGCAAATACGCAAGAAATGAGCATATTTTGCAAGATCTCCCCAAAATAATTCAATATTAACATTTTGCAACGTTTAACTTTTCGTAATTTTAAAAATCGAATTTGAAAGAAATGGGCATGCGTTCGCATGTTCAAACGCAAATCACAGGTCGACCTAACGAGTTCAATCTTGCGAATTTGAGTATACAAACGAGCGGTTGTTTGTTTGAAAACGCAAATTGTTTTTTATATAGAGGTGTATAGTTTGGTCATTATCTTTAAAATCAGGGGTTTACATATCTTTAATCAAGTGTTAATATATAAAAGCGAGTTAGAAATCATCAGTTTTTCGAATGTTTGTGGCTTAGAAGTAAAAAAGAGGCATAATATTTATAATATAACCAATCACTTGTGTTTATTGACTATTGTATTGCTTAACGCTTGATTTCATATCTAAATTTGGATTTGCAAACTTAAATCACGCATTGCGCATTTTTTGCATTTGACACTTAGGGTTTTGACTATACGTATGTGAATTGAAATATATAAATTTTCCAAGCGTTTCGTTTGGATATTAGAATTTTAATATTTAATTTTGTAAACCGTAAGAAATAAGGTTTTAATCCACTATTTTCTTTGTCGACATAATAAATTAGGTATATGAAAGATCGAATTAGAGAGATTATGGAAAGTCTCAAGATGTCTCAAAAAGATTTCGCACAGTTCACCGGAATATCAGAAGGATCGTTAAGTGGAATATTTAATGACCGGACGAGACCAACAGTACAGATGATAGAGTCTATTCATGATCGTCTTCCAAATATTTCCGTTGAATGGTTGTTATTTGGTATAGGTTCCATGTATAAAAAAAACGACGATGGTGACACTCCGTCCATGGCGCCTAACGTTGTTGACCATTCGGTTATTTCGACTTCGCATTCTGTTCGGCAGGCACCAAGTCTTTTTGAAAGTCAACAGCGGGCAAGTGACAATTCCGTACCCCAGCAGTCGTGTGGTGAAGAAAAAACTGTTATCAAATATATTGACAAACCTGTGCGGAAAATAACAGAGATAAGGATATTCTATGATGATCAGACGTGGGAGACGTTTGAACCCAAGCGATAATTTTTCTTATTATCATTAAATCATCACCGGAAAAATGTCTATCTTTGTAAAGATATAGGTTCGCAATGGGCTTCAAGTTGTGCTTGACAAGCTTTTGGCTTACGCAGTCTTGGTGTGAAATATAGCTTCAAATATAGTTGTGTATGAGAAAATATTGTCGCGATTTACGTGTTAATTCGGTGCGTAAATTAAGTGATAAGCATGCGTTGCTTAAGTTGACGCATGATAATCCGCTACCCCAAATGTTTCCGGGGCAATTTGTTGAGGTTCGTGTTGACAATTCTCCCAATACATTTCTTCGCAGGCCAATATCTGTAAATGATGTGGATGTGTCTAAAAACGAGTTGTGGTTGCTTGTTGCTGCCGTGGGCGATGGCACGCGAAGGTTGTTACAATTACAAGAGGGTGACAGCTTGAATTGCCTGTTTCCATTGGGCAATAGTTTTACAAGTGCCGAACAATTACGAAATAAAAGAGTGCTCTTGGTTGGGGGAGGGGTAGGTGTTGCACCTCTTTTATACCAAGGAAGAAAATTGGCGGAGGCGGGCAACGAGCCGTCATTTCTTTTAGGAGCCCGTTCAGAGAAAGATCTTTTAGAACTTGAATATTTCGAAAAGTTGGGCAGCGTGCATGTCACCACGGAAGATTTTTCAAAAGGAGAAAAGGGCTTTGTGACGGATCACAGTATATTGAGGGATACATTTTTTGATTTTATCCAAACTTGTGGGCCAAAGCCAATGATGATGTCGGTTGCGCGATATGCCATGTCGCATCATATAGAATGTGAGGCTTCTTTGGAAAACTTGATGGCGTGCGGCCTTGGAGCGTGTCTTTGTTGTGTGGAAAAGACGGTGTCAGGAAATAGATGTGTGTGCGCCGATGGGCCTGTTTTTAATATTGAAAGACTGTTATGGTAGATTTAAATGTAAAAATAAATCATCTACAACTGAGCAACCCGGTAATGACGGCCAGCGGCACTTTTGGTTATGGGTTGGAGTTTCAAGATCTTGTTCCGTTGCACGCAATTGGGGGCATCATTGTCAAGGGCACTACGCTTGAGCCACGCGAAGGAAACGATTATCCTCGCATGGCGGAGACAGCTTCGGGCATGTTGAACTGTGTAGGCTTACAGAATAAAGGCGTGGATTATTTTTGTGAGCAAATCTATCCTAAGATAAAAAGTATCAAAACGGCAGTCATCGTCAACGTTAGTGGCAATTCGCCCGAGACCTATGCGGCTTGTGCTGCAAAAATAGATGCCTTGGAGCGTATTCCTGCCATAGAGCTTAACATATCGTGCCCCAATGTGAAGGAGGGTGGAATGGCATTTGGCGTAACTTGCGGTGGCGCCGCCGCTGTTGTAAAGGCTGTGCGTAAGGTCTATCACAAGACGCTTATAGTGAAACTTTCGCCCAATGTCACTAATATCGCGGATATCGCAAGAGCTTGCGAAGCGGAAGGGGCGGACTCTGTCTCGCTTATCAATACGCTCATGGGGATGGCTATCGACATAGAGCGTCGCTGTCCTAAACTCAGCATTCGCACTGGTGGCTTGAGTGGGCCGGCTGTCAAACCGGTAGCCGTTCGCATGGTATGGGATGTGGCTCATGCCGTTAAAATACCGGTGATAGGACTTGGTGGAATTATGAATGCCGCCGACGCCATTGAGTTTATGATGGCCGGAGCCACCGCCGTTCAAATTGGAACCGCCAATTTTGTCGATCCCATGATTACCGTGAAGGTTAAAGAAGGCATTGCCGGGTGGCTTGAAAATCATGGCTGTAAGCATGTGTCCGAAATTATAGGCGTAGTCTAATCGTTCGCGTATCCCTCTCTTTCCCATTTTGAACAAGCTGCGTCGTTGGCGGTGTTTGTGCGCGTTTACAGTATTTCCTGTAGATGTTTGGCTAATTTCGAGAACGAAAACAAGTCATACGTTTAGTGGAAATAAAAAGTGGGGACTGCCACGAGGCAGCCCCCAACCAACACAAAAACTAAACCAGACTTAACTAATCGAATTGGGGCTTTTCACAAATCCCTCATCATATTTTGTCGCAAATATACGGTATATTTTTGTTTTTCGTATGTTTTGGAAACAAATTGCATAATATTTTATAAAGAGCTCATATACGGGTTGTCTTGTTGAGCAGGTAATAATCTATCATCACCATGGCCGCCATCGCCTCAACTATGGGTACGGCCCTTGGCAAAACGCATGGGTCGTGTCGGCCTTGCGCGATAAGTGTGGTGGCGTTGCCGTCTGTGTCCACGGTGTCTTGTTCTTGTAAAATGGTGGCTACAGGTTTAAAGGCGACCCTGAAAAAGATATCCTGCCCATTGCTTATGCCTCCCTGAACTCCACCGCTATGGTTGGTGGCAGTTTCAATTTTGCCGTCTTGTATAGTGAAAGCGTCATTCTGCTCGCTTCCAAGGGCTTCCACGCCGTCAAAACCTTCGCCATATTCAAAACCTTTCACGGCATTGATCCCCAACATGGCAGCGCCGAGTTGGGCATGTAGCTTGCCAAATTCCGGCTCGCCCAGGCCAATGGGTGTGCCCTTGATAACGCAGGCTATGACCCCTCCTATGGTGTCGCCGGCTTCCTTTACATGCAAAATAAGGTTTTCCATGAGCTGGGCCTTCTCTGCGTCCGGGCAGCGCACGGCGTTGGTTTCGGTTTGTTTTAGGTCATACAAATGATAGTCTTTTTCTAATTTGATATGGCCCACCTGGGTCGTATAAGCCTGTATGGAAATGCCTATTTGTCGCAATGCCATCTTTGCCAACGCGCCCGCTACTACTCTGCTGATGGTGACGCGTGCTGACGCGCGTCCGCCTCCGCGATAATCCCTTAAGCCATATTTCTCATAATAGGTATAGTCTGCGTGCGATGGCCTGAACAGGTGGCGCATGTTGTCGTAGTCTTTCGGGCGCTGGCCTTTGTTGTAAACCACAAATCCTATTGGCGCTCCGGTCGTTTTCCCCTCAAAGACACCACTCAGCAATTCCGCTTGATCCTCTTCGTTGTGCGACGTGGTTATTTTGCTTTGGCCCGGTTTGCGTCGGTTTAATTCCTGCTGTATGAAAGCGGTGTCTATCTTTATGCCAGCGGGCATGCCATCAACGATGCCGCCAACAGCCTTGCCATGACTCTCGCCAAAAGTGGTCAGTGTGAAGACGTTGCCAAAAGTGTTGCTCATTTTTTTTGTTCCCGATGTGAAGTCCGATAGGCGTTCATGTCTAAGAGGAATGACGCCCATGCCTTTTTTCCGCAAAAATACATTGCCGTCATTACGATGCGACATGGTTGCCCATGTTGCGTTTCCCCCAAATCAATCGCGCTAACGAGGTTTAAGTCTGGTTTTTCGTTCGTTATTCTCTGCGGCGATGTTTGCAACGGCATTCGCCTTGATGTTTGCTGTTGTTGTCTTCGCGGTTGCTATTGCAGTCGCAATGATTGCCTGCGCAATTGCGTTCCTCCATGATATTGTTTATATCCTTCTTGGACGCTTCTCTGTTTTCGATAACAGCTCCATGAAAATTGAGCGTTCGGCCAGCCAACGGATGGTTTAGGTTCACTATCACAGAGTTGTCCCTCACTTCCATGACAATCCCTTTTAGGTAGTTGCCATCTTCATCCCGAAGAGGTATGACGGCGTCTTCGTATACGTTTTCGCTATCAAACGCGCCGTTCACCACGAAAGTTTCTTTTTCAATCTCCACCACCTTCTCGTCGCTATATTCCCCGTAAGCCTGTTCCGGGCGCAAGGTGATGTCAAACTCATGGCCTGCTTCAATTTCAGAAATCTGTCTTTCAAATTCGTCCAAAAGTTCTCCAATGCCCAATATGCAATGGTACGGGCAATCTTTAGAACACTCCTCGATAAGTTCTTTTCGACCGTCTGTCACGTCAAAGAGCCGGTAATATATGCTAATGTACTTTTCCATCATCTTGCATACGCTTGTTTGTTATTTTGGTTTACAAAGATAGAGCATTTTTTGCAAATTTCTTATAACATCGTCATTTTTGTATCAAAAAACAAGTCATATTAGTTGGCGCTCATGCTTGATGCGTGTCAACAAAATTTTTGTTATCGCGTACAATACGCCGTATGCTTTGCTTTGTTTGAAAGGCAATCTTCTATTCGCCATATAAATAGGTGAATTAACTGTTGCAAATTGGCCAGCGCGTATTTGCCGGCAAGCCATAGTTTGGTTTTCTGCCTCCCCCTCGCCGTCTTGCCGGCGTTCTCAAGCCTGATCCATGCTTGCAAAAGTGGGGCGATTTTAAAAAAAAATATTCATTACATGTAGGTATTTCCGCAAAATCCTAATTTTTAGGTATTGTGACATATTCGAAAACCAATTATCTTTGCAACTGTAAAAACAAAATGACACATAAACTTCAAACGAAATGAGCAAAACGATTGTAGTATACGGTTCGTCAACCGGAACTTGCGAGAGCATCGCACAGACTATCGCCAGCAAACTTGGCGCAGAGGTAATAGCTGTTTCTGACCTTACCGCCGATCAGCTTGCCGAGGCAGACAATATCCTTCTTGGCAGTTCCACATGGGGCGCGGGAGAGTTGCAAGACGATTGGTATGATGGTATAGAGATAGTTAAAAAGGCCGATTTGTCAGGTAAGAAAGTTGCCGTGTTTGGCTGTGGAGATTCCGCCTCGTATTCCGACACTTTTTGTGGCGCCATGAAAGAACTCTATGACGCAGCCAAAGAAGCAGGCGCCACACTCGTTGGCGAGGTGTCGACAGACGGCTATGAGTTTGACGATTCTGACGCTGTGGTGGATGGCCATTTCGTGGGGTTGGCTCTTGACGATGTCAACGAGGATGGCAAGACAGAAGAGCGCATAGACGCTTGGATACCGACGCTCGGTTTCTAAACTCGTCAATGTTGCGAGAAAGACTCTTGTAGTGTTTTTTATAGTTTAATATTTAAAAAATTAATGACATGGCTGATGTCCCCATAGAGATGAAGGTTCTTATGAACCACATTTATGAATATCAGAAGGGCGTTCGACAGATGGTTCTCTACACCTTTAACCGCCGTTATGCCGCATATGCCATCAAGCGATTGGAGCATCGGGGCATCAATTATGTCATGCATCCTGCCGGAGCCGACACCGTCAACCTTTTTTTTGGTAGCAAGGAGTGTTTGGATGCCATTCGGTTGGTTGTTAACAAATCGTTGAGCGACTTGACGCCTGAAGAAGATTTTATGTTAGGCGCGCTCTTAGGTTATGACATCCGCATGCAGTGTGAGCGCTATTGTCAGCGCAAGACAAAGATGGGCAGATGTTCGGGATGCTAATACAATACATAAATAGATTTTAATCAATTCATCATTAGCCATAAATTTCATCTTGTGTAATAGTAAAATAGAAATTCATAATGTTTTTGTATAATATGTTTAAGCCTCGCTGTGAAGCGCGGCTTTTATGTTTTTATAAGTCTTGTTTCAAATGTGTTGCGGCTGGATGTTTTTCCGATACAAAGAAAATGGCAAGAACGCGCTCTGCCATCTTTTCCGCGCGCGTTTCATTTCTCCAGCTCATTTTTTCTTATTGCTACAAGTTTAAAACGCCTGAGTGCCTACTTGGCTTGCATGAGGCCTAATAAGATTGGTATGGCAGGCATTCCCTTTCAAGAAGCGAGTTCCATTTAATCGTAAATGGATCGTTTCTGTTTGCCTTATGAGAGGATGCTTATAGGCATGGTGTCTCCGTCATTGCCCACCGCGCTCGTTGCCCATGCCGAGCGGCGATGATTTGGGCGCTTCGCTCGCCTGCGTGGCTCAGAGGTCACAATCCCCACGAGACGGCGAAGCCGAAAGCCGCTTCCACCTTATCCTCGACGGCATCTGGAAGATTGCAAAAGAAATCAATGCCCGTGCGTTTTTCCAACTCGTCGATACTTATTGCGTATTGCGCCAATCGCTGTCCGCTGTCGTGGGCATTGTCTATCTGGTCGGTCCAGAAGCCTATGGCATCGTATTGGCCGTTGTTCAAGCGTAGCATGGCCATGAAGAAGTAGCGTGGCATGATGAGTCCGTTGCCCAATCTGCTATACACCTTGTTGTAACCGCCATACTTACCTTCGTCTATGGTGCCGCCCTTGCATACATAAAGGGTGTCGCAAGTGGACGCGATGATGCGCACTTTCTTCTCCAATTTGGCCCACAACCCGGCGTTGAAGGCATTGAATTGGGGTTGCATGTTGGTGAGGAAAAATGTCTGGTAGTTCATGTCGAACGACGACAGGCGGTCGGCCGAGGGGCAGATATGTCCATGGTCGAGTTTTTTGCTGTTGTACCAATATGGGTCTTTTTCCCATTGCATGGATGGGGGGATGAGTGGGTCGCGAGGGTATTGGTTGTCTTCGCTGTAATAGCGCTTCGTGTTTTTCCGGGCCAACGCGCGGTTCATCACGTAGCAACTCCATCGCTGCGATTTCTTGCCAATGTCCCACTCCGTGATATAGTTCACGGTGTTTCCGTGCGTTCGGTGCACCAAGATGGTGTCGTTGCCTTGGCGCAAGCGTGGCATTTCCAATCGGGTGTATGCCTTGTCGTAGGTGGGGTTTGCGTTTGCGTTGTCGCTCGTGATGGCTGGCTTTCCAGGCTTGTCGGTCTTGTCGGGGTCTATGTCATCTCCGCAGGCAAAGCAAAGTGGCATGGCGCACAATATGAGGAGAGGCGTGAGTTTCATATAGAAGATGTTATGGGGTGTGTCTGGCAAAAGAAAAAGTGCGATTGAACGCATATGCAACTACGTTCGACCGCACTTTTGTTAAAATCGTTTATACCGTATAGGTATTTCGCCGTGTTACTTCTTGAGCTTACCGTAACGGTTCATGAAGCGGTCCACGCGACCGGCTGTGTCGACGAGCTTCTTCTTGCCAGTGTAGAATGGGTGGGAAGTGCTTGAGATTTCGACCTTTACCACGGGGTAAGTTTCGCCTTCAAACTCTACTGTATCTGTAGTCTTGCATGTAGACTTTGAGAGGAACATATCGCCGTTGGACATATCCTTGAATACGACGGGGCGATAGTTTTCGGGATGAATACCTTTTTTCATTGTGTCAATTATTATTTGTGAATATTGTCTACGCTATATTGTTAGCGGCTGCAAAATTACGAAGAATAATGCGACTTGGCAAGCAATTCGCTGACTTTTTGCCTATATGGCGCTGACAATTAAGTTTTTTTATTTTGCGTAAGTCACTGTTATGGTTTGCGCGCGCAGCTGGACGCCACCTTTGTTCTCAAAGTGTTTGTTGATGTAGGTGGCCTTGTTGCCATCAAAAGTGATGGTCGCGGTCTTGTTGCCAACACAGTTTTTCCCTTGATAAACGTCGCATGTGAACACTATTTTGGCAATCTTGGCTTTGCAGTCAAACTTGATTATGTTGTTGGCGTATACGCGCACGCCTTTTGTGGCTGGATAGAACACAGGCTTGTTGTTCGTGTTTTCGCCACCCCCGAACGTGATTGTCGAGCCGTCGGAAAGCTGTACGGTGGTCACTTCCGCACCCTTGGCCAGCTTAAGTTTGCCAAGATTGACGGTCGCCGTGGTGACGCCAGCGGTCGCTTCAGCGTTCACGGCCGTCACGGTGGTGCCATTTATGGTCAGGCCCGTGGGCGTGTCGGATGGGTTCTCGCCCGGTGTCTCGCCTGTGTTGTCGAACGAAGTCTTGCCATTGACGGATATGAGTTTGTTGCCTTGGGCCATTTCTGGCGTGTTGCCAAAGTAGTTGAGCAACTTGCCATATACCACAACCTTGTCGCCTGCTTTCAGTTTGTCTCCTGCCTTAAACTTTTTGCCGTTGAAAGCGTAGCCGCGAAACACCTTGAAAGTGGCGGCCGATTTGCCGTCATCAGATATGTCGTAGGTGGCGTTGCCGTATTTTCCGGTGTCGATTGAGGGAGTCCCGACGATGGTGCCCATTACGTAAACGTCGTTGGATTTGCCATCTTTGGGCAGTGCCTTGGTCAGTGCGAGCGCCTTGGCTACGTTGTAGGGCGACTCTTTGGTGCCCTCTCCGGCTGGGGTGATGGTGGGCGTGTCGTCTCCGCCGGTGCCGCCTTTGCCGTTGATGGATATAATCATGCTTCCGGGTGTGGTCTCGAGCGTGCCGTTGAATATGGTCAACCGGCCGAGCGCTACCACCGTGTCGCCCACGTTAATCTCGTTTCCTGTGGTAAACTTTTGGCCGTTCAAACCTTTGCCACGATATACCAAGAAAGAGTTTTTGCCATCTTTCGTGTCGCTGACCGAGTAGGTGGCGTTGCCGTATTTCTCCGTTTCAATATCCTTGATTTTGGTGATGACGCCTTTGAAATACACCTCTTTTTCGGTTTGTTCGCCAGCTTTGATAATCTGTATTACCTTGGCCACGTTGTATGGAGAGGCCAAAGTGCCCTCGCCGGTGGGGTCTGTGGGGATGGCGCCGCCATTTTCGTGATAGTCGGTATCGAATGGCGCGGGAACATCCTCGCAACTTGTGAATGCGAGCGTGGTGATGGCCAACGCCAGCATAGAATAGATAAGTTTTTTCATTTCTTGTTGTTTTTATTGTTATTTTATTTCTTCCACATCATCCAATGTGCGAATGACGATTTCCCAAGTGTTGTTAAACCGCTTCATGACACCCGTCACGTTCACCTTGCCGGTAGGCAGTGGATGGGCGGCGAATTTGGCGAAATTGCTGGTGTAAAGCATCACCAACTTGCTGTTGTACTCGTTAAAATAAACCTGTTTCGATCCCGGGCCGCTGCCTGCGTACGCGTATGTGGCCTTGCCGTCGGCGCTTTTGAAGCTCACGTTTTTCAGCGTGACGAGCTTGCCGTCGTACACGTTGCCATACTTGTTGACGGTAATGCTCTTGTCAAACAAGACAGGCTCGACGGTCTTTCCGTCGCCGGTGACCTTGAAATGCCGCGCCCATACGAAACGATTCATGCGGCCCACGTAAGTCTGCCCATGTGCGTTGGTATTTGGAGCGCCTATCTCGGCTTGCTTGCCATAGTTGCCCACGTAGAGTCCTTTCAGGTCCACGAGTATTTCCGTGCCTATGGGCAGCTGGCCGTATATGCCGCCTTGCGCTATGGCGATGATGATGGCGCCGGTGCCATCGTCCACGGATATCTCGTTGTAGAGGTTTCCCTGCGCGTCATTACCCGTCACGACGGCCTTTATTTGCATGTCCTCGGCCACCTGCGTGAAAGAGTTTCCGTCACGGCAATCGGTGTTGATATATTCCTTGTATTTGGCTTTCAGGTCGGCGACGCTCACGACATGAGTTTCCTTGATGGCGTTGTTTCCTATGCCGGCTTGTTCGGGACTAAGCTCCGGCTCGTCCCAATTGCTGTTCATGCAGGCCATGTTGACGCTGCATGCCATAGCCATGGCCATGATATATTTTAATGTTTTCATAGTGGTTCTGTTAGAATTTGTAAGCGATGTTAAGCATGGCATTTGTGCCAAAGGCATAATATTTCTTGGGGTTTTTAGAGAAGATATACATGCGATTGTTGCCTGACGCGCTGTAGTCGGAACGGCTTTGCTCGTATCCTCCGGTCACAATCTTCTGGTTGTTCAGGATATTTGTCACCATGAGATTGATGGAAAGGCTGCCGTGTTTGAGATAAACGCTTCGGCCAATGGAGCCGTCGAGCATCCAGCCGCCGTGTCCTTTCTCTTGTGGCGCCGCCTCCTTGCCTTTGCTTAAGTTGCTCTTGTACCTGTGATAGGGCGAGTAACTCAGGTAGATGCGGTCATACCAGTTGCCATTGAGGTCGACAAACCATCCGCCTTGGTGATAGCTCAGTCCTAACGACGTGGCCGTGAGTGGCGTTCCGCTCTCTCTCATGTTTTTCACCAAGGCCATGTCGTCGTTGTATGTGCCCTGCGTGGAGTTCAGGTATCGCACCTTGGCGTCGCTCGTGTTCTTGGCGTCGCTCATCGTCCCGATAAGTTTCAGGTCGAGCGCCGAAGACAATTTGACCTTCAACCCGGCCTCCACGCCGTAATATTCCTTGGTAAGATCGCTCAGGGAGTTGTACGAGAAGCTGTTGATGTCGTCAAAATAGAAGCATGTCCACTCTGTCACGTGCGACAAGTGGTTGTAGTATGCGGTGATGTTTGCGTGCAGCCAGCTGGCGCTCAATTGGTAGCCCACCTCGCTTGAGAATATATGCTCGTTGAAAAGGTTGCCCACAAAGTCGTTGTTCATTTCCGGGGCGTAGAACGCTGTGTACGCTTCGGGGGCGTGCGATTCGTAGCCCATGCCCAGCGTCAGCGTGTTGCCGCGCCCGAGATTGAAGTCTCCGCTGGCCTTGAGGCCGCCCTCGACAAATTTGGCCGTCTTGCTCTTGCCATACGAGTTGTCTGCGAATAGACCGTTACGCATCTTGCCGTCACGCTGCATGGTCTTGCCACCCACGCGAGCGGAGACGTTGTAGTGCACCAAGCCGAAGTCCTCGCTGTAGCTTGTCCAGAATTGCGCCTTGTTGGTGATGATGTGGTAATCGTAAGCGAAGCGGTCGCCCTCCTTTACCGTCGCGTTCGGGTTGTTCAAGTCGTATTGCAACTTGTCCGACCCTGCCGCGTACCTGCCCAAGGCGTAGTTGTTGACATTGTGGTAAGAAGAGGCTCCCAGCATGTCTTCCATGGTTTGGTAGTGGTTGATGTTGTTGTGGGCCAAGGCGAAGCCATTGTTCCAAACGCTGTTCCTTGTCACGCGAGAGGAGAGCGTGGAGGAGAGCGTCACGTTGAGTGCGTCGTTGTGCTTGGCCTGTATGTAGTACATGGCGTCAGCGCCCTGCTTGGCGGCTTGGCGGTTGGCGAATATCAGCTCGTCGAAGTTTATTTGGCGCGCCCTCTCGTTGCCCATGAGATAGTCTCTCGTGCAAATGAAATCGTCGTATCCCTGCCTCGAGTTCGCGGCGCCGACTCCCCAAGGGTTGTAACTGTTGGACGGCAGGCGCTTGTAATAGTCCGGGTGTGGGTTCTCTGCGTTGTTATAGTTGAGCTTTGAGCTTGAGTACATGCCGTATTTGCCAAATAGCGAGGTGGTCAACCTGTTCTTGTCGTTCATGTCCCAGTCCCATGTCAAGATAGCCGCCGGCGAGAAGTCGTTCACCACGCGGCTGTTGCGTTTCTTGCCGTTTTGGTAGCCCCAATATGGGTTGTACTGGTAGTTGTTGGCCAGCCAGTACATCTCGTCTGTCGACGCGCCTTGCGCCGCGCGCTCGGTGGGGTTGCCCCACGTGGACAATGAGATGGAGTGGTGGTCTCCAATGAGTTTCTGGATGCCAAAGAAATAAGACAAGGCGTTGTAGAATGTGCCTGGCGCGTAGCCCCTGTTGGCCCACCGATAGGTCACGTTGGCGGAGAAGGCCCAGCCGTCATTGGTCAGTCCGCTATTGTATGTGTACATGCCTCGCAGTGTATAGTTGCGATTGGCGCCCGACAAGGTCACGCGGTGGCCTGTCGGCATGGCGGCCGGCCTGAAGTTGTAGTTGTTGGACCCTCCCATGCCCGACATGGCGAAATTGTTGCTCTCGAAGGGCAACACCGATTCCATGCCACGCGTTTGCTGGTTTAGTCCTCCTATCAAGGAGTAGCGAAACTGTCCTGACTCCATGTCATTGACGGGCGCTCCATTAATGTAAATCTCGTTGTACTTTTGGTTCAAGGCCCTGTACCTAAATCTCATCGGTGAGAAAAGATAGCCCAGCCCCGAGGCGTAAGCGTTCGAGTTAGAGTTGACAATGGATATGTTTTGCTCCATGTTGTCGTCCTCGCCCAATTGTGCTTCTGTAAAGGTGAATGCCGCCTCGCCAACGCTTGTCGAGTCGGATTGTGCATAAGCCAATGGTGCGCAGCTTAGGGCCATCATGGCCATGATAAGCTTTTTTTGCATAATAAAGAGATTAATATTTGTGTTTGTGTTTACAAAATAACGAAATATATTTTAAATCGGCGCGGCTTTTTCGGTAAAATTTTGTGAAAGACGGTTCTGTTTCGGATTTTATTGCGATATTTGCAACAAATATAAAATGTACGCGATGAAACACAAAATTATGCTCGTTGCCTTGGCATTGGCAACGCTTTTGCCACTGTCGGCACAAAAAAAGTATTCTGTTTACGCCGTGGGGTTCTACAATCAGGAGAACCTTTTCGACACGTGTCACGACGAGGGGAAGAGGGATTTCGACTTTCTCCCCACTGGATCGTACCGTTGGAACGGCTTTAAATATGGTCACAAGCTCCACAACATGGCCCGCGCGCTGAGCGACATGGGCACAAACGTGCTGCCAAACGTGGGCTGTGCCGTTATCGGCCTGGCCGAGGTGGAGAACGCGAGGGCGCTGGCAGACCTCTGCGCCCAGCCTGCGCTCAAGGCTCGCGGCTACCGCTTTTGCCATGTCGAGGGTCCCGACAAGCGAGGCATAGACTGCGCCCTGCTCTACAATCCGGCCCTTTTCAAGGTCGAGAGCGTCAAGTTGGTGCCATACGTGCCCACCGCCAAGCAAGACAGCGGTTTCGCCACGCGCGGCTTTCTCACCGTGAGCGGCGAGATGGCAGGCGAGCGCGTGGCCTTCGTCGTGTGTCACCTGCCCAGTCGTTTCAGCGGCTCTTACTATCGCGAGGTGGGCGCCGCGCAGGCCAAGGCCGTCAAAGACTCGTTGCTCCGCGACGACAAGCGGCGCAAAGTGTTTGTCATGGGTGACATGAACGACGATCCCACCAACAAGAGTATGTACGAAGTGCTTGGTGGCAAGGAGGAGATTGCGAAAGTGGGCCCGGGCGACATGTACAACCCTTGGTACGACATCCTCGTCAAGCAGGGCACCGGTACGCTGATGTACCAAGGCCGCTGGAACCTGTTCGACCAGATTTTGATGACCCCAAACCTGCTCAACCCCAAGGGCTCCAAAGACTACCGCACCCTGAAATACTGGAAAAACGAGATACAGCGCATGCCCTACCTGTTCCAGGCCGATGGCAAATACAAGGGAGCTCCCAAGCGCACCTCGGCCGGGGGCGTGTGGCTGGACGGTTTCTCCGACCACCTGCCGGTGTGCGTCTATTTGGTTAAAGAGCAGAAATGACAGCGCTCCGCGTGCGTGTTTCCGGCGCGCGGAGCGACAAGGCGCGCTTCGCTGACAGCCGGAGGGCGCGGGCGTTGAAAACCAAAAGTTAATGTCAGATACTGCCGAAATGTCCAAATCCGCGCGTGATTTGGCTCTAAAAGAGGAACGGGGTGGCGTGGAAGTCCACCCCTTTGTTCCATTTTTGCCACCTAACGCCAAGCTTCTCATGCTTGGCACGTTTCCCCCGGCGCCCAAGCGTTGGTGCATGCCGTGGTATTATCCCAACTTCACCAACGACATGTGGCGCATCGTTGGCCTTTGCTTTTTTGGCGACAAGCTGCGCTTCGTGGACGAGGGGCGCAAGACTTACCGGCTTGAGCCGCTGAAAGCGTTCCTGCGAGACAAGGGCATAGCCATCTTTGACACCTGCCTGAGCGTGCGCCGCACCAAGGGCACGGCATCGGACAAGGACCTCGAGGTGGTGCGGCAGGCAGACCTCGACGGCATGCTGCGCGCGTTGCCGCGTTGCCGGGCCGTGGTGGCGGCCGGGCAATTGGCCACCCACATATTTTCCGGGCGTTATGGCATCGACGCCAAGGGCATGAGGATGGGCGACCATAGAGACTTCCGGTTTGACGGTCGCGTCTTGTCGTTATACCGCCTGCCCAGCTCGTCGAGGGCCTATCCCATGAGGCTGGAGGCCAAGGCCGAGTACTACGCGAGGATGTTTGGCGACATCGGCCTGCTGTGAGGCTTGCCGCCCCGACATGAGACAACATTTCTAATAATAAGTCAACAGATACACTATGGACGCAAAAACAGACAATATCACCATCATTGGCATAGCCGGTGGCACCGGCTCGGGCAAGACCACCGTGGTAAACAAGATTGTGGAGGCGTTGCCGCCGGACCATGTGGTCGTGGTGCCCTTGGACTCCTATTACAATGACACCACGGGCATGACAGACGAAGAGCGCAAGGCCATCAACTTTGACCACCCTGACGCATTTGACTGGAGGCTTCTCATCAAGCACGTCAAAGAGTTGCGCAAGGGGCATTCCGTGGAGCAGCCCACCTACAGCTACCTGCTGAGCAACCGCCTGCCCGAGACCATCCATATAGAGCCCAAGCCCGTTATCATCATTGAGGGCATCATGACCCTTATTGACAAGAAGTTGCGCGACATGATGGACCTCAAGATTTTCGTGGACACAGACCCCGACGAGCGCCTCATTCGCAACATCCAGCGCGACACCATAGACCGCGGCCGCACGGTGTCGATGGTGGTGGATCGGTATCTCAAGGTGCTCAAGCCCATGCATGAGCAGTTTATCGAGCCGACCAAACGCTATGCCGACCTCATCATACCGCAGGGCGGCGAGAACCTTAAGGGCATAGGCATATTGTGCAAATATATAGAGGGACTGGTATCGAAGTCAGAGCTTACGGGCGCGGTATAGCCGCCCCCGTCACCCCGCGGCTAACGTGCCAGGCCGTCTCGTCGAGACCGCCTCGCGGCGGCGCGGCTATCCTTGGCATGCGATGGCGCGCCGTGACGCGAAGACGCCGATGGCCACGCGGCCCCACTGTCAGTGGTCAAAGCTGCGTGGCCATCGCGTTGAGCCCCGGCGCCCATTGGGGCGGCGGTGAAAATCAATCGGTCGGCGTGGCGTCTTCCGCCTCTGTGGCGGCGGTCTCTTGGGCCTTGAGCGATCGGTCGTGGGCTTTGGCCACCTGCTGAATTTTAATGGCGTTGACGAGGTCTGTCACGCCGTAAACCATCATGGCCCAGCCTATGATGAACAGGGCCGAGGCCGGGAGAAGGGTGGGCTTGGCGATGATGGTGACGCCTGTGACCAACAGCGATATGGGTACCACCCACCACGCCACGCCTATCTTGGCTATGCGCATGATGGAGGCGAGATTGTAAAACATGTTGATGGCGCCAAGGATGAGAATTGCCGCGAGAACGTACGTCAGTCCGTTGATAAACGAGTTGGGCGTCATGGCCAATATCGCGCCAAGCACGACGCTGCCAATACCCACGAGGGGGAAATTGGGCTTGTCACCTTGGATGAGTTTGCCCTCAGAGTCGAAAACTTGAGTTTTGTCGCTGTTGTGTTTGTCCGCGAGGTAAGCGACGCAGCTGATGAGCCCCGGCAGAAAGAAAAGCGCGCCTATGGCCACGGTGAGCCATGTCATTGTCTGCTCGCGATATTTCACAAGCAGCGCGCCGACGATGATGGAACAGATGGCGCGGAATATGCCACTTCGGAGTAATTTCATGGTCAGAAAATTTAGTTGGGGATACCTTTGGGTATCCTCTTGCAAATTTATATTATTTTTTTTGATATGCAAGGCATCGTCACATATAATTTGTAATTTTACGGCTTGTGAGCCGAAAACACGTTGACAAACGGTGGCGCAGGCTGTACGCTTATTTTTTAACACCTATCTAAAAAACGCGCGATGGTAAAATTGTTGTTGGCACGGCACGGCGAGACCGTGGAGAACAAGGCCCAGATTATGCAGGGGCAGACAGACGGGCGGCTCAGCGACGAGGGGCTCGAGCAGGCCAGGGCGTTGAGAGACGCGCTGAGCCATGAGCGCATAGACGTGTTTGTGGCGAGCGACTTGCGCAGAGCGGTGCGCACTTGCGAGATTGTCGCCGAACCACACGGCAAGGACGTGGTCACCACGCCGTTGCTCAGGGAACGCGATTGGGGAGGGTTCACCGGCAGGTATATCCCCGATCTGCGAGACGAGGAATGGCCGCCGGACATTGAGAGCTTGGAGCGCATGAGGGGTAGGGCGCGCGATTTCATGGCGTGGCTCAAGGAGACCTATCCCGGGCGCACGGTGCTGGCCGTGGGGCATGGCATCATCAACAAGGCCATCCAGAGCGTCCACTTTGACAAACCCATGGGCGAGATACGCAAGATGGGCAATGCCGAGGTGCGCGTGCTCATGCTGTGAGAATTGGCGCGATCGGCGCCGGCCGTTGGAATATGGCGTTGAAAAAATATGACAAAATCCATCGCGCGCTTGGCGTATTCGCGTATGGACTGCCGGCTGGGCGCAAATACGCGCTGCATTTGAGTTTTTTGTAATTGGTTGTATTATAAAATGTTGTGAATTTTTCAAGCCAGTGTTGTCTCGAAAGTTTTTTGATAGGCTTGCCTTTAGGCCTTGTTCGCATCTCGAACAAGGCCTAAAGGCAAGCTGAATGGGTAGCGACCAGCTCGTGTTTGGATGGTTTTGGCAGCGCGAATGGCGCTTCAAGGCAGAGCCGGCGCCGTGAGCGCGTTGGCAAAACGAGCGCGAAGTATGCGGCGATGAGTTTAGGAGCTTGCTAAAACCAATTGTTTGGAAGCGCAGTTTTTTGTGATGTTTTATTGACAAACGACACGGTGGCGCACGGTGGGCGCCTGCTAAAAATGGCCGCGCGTGGAGTCCGCGCGCGGCCAATGGCTACAGGCACGCATGCCTGGAATGATTTGTCGACATTATCTGCCACGACCAAAGTGGCCGCCCGTGGACTGGCTGTTAGGGCTGCCGCCGTAGCCACTGCCAAAAGAGCGAGCCGGCGCGTTGGGCTGCCGGATGGAAGGACGGTTGCCAAATGATTGCGAGCCATCGCTGTTGCGAGGCGCGAACGTGCGGCGCGGGGCTGTGAATAGGGGCGCCTCGCCGCCAAACGAGGGATTGGGATTGGGGCGAGTGACAGTGGAGCGGGTGCTGCTCTGTCGGCCATGCCCAAACGAGCGAGGGCTTGCCTCAAAAGAGCCATGGCCAAAAGAACGTGGGCTTCCGTAGCGCGAGTCGTCTGAACGACCGCCGAAATCGTATGGCCGCGAACCGGAGTCCATGCGACGATTGCCACCGCCAAACGAGCGCTCGTCTCCGTCAAATCGACGATCGCCGTAGCCATACGACCTGTTGCGAGAGCCAAAACGACCGTTGCCATTGCCGAAGGAACGCGCGTCGGCGTCTATGCGACGGGTGCCATTGCCAAAAGACCGGGCGCCATTGTACGTGAAACGGGTGCCGCGGCCAAAATCGCCCCGGTCGAAGCCGTCGCGCATGCCCACTCGAGCCGCGCCATTAGAGCACCTGCCGCCAAAACTACGGCCACGATACCAACTGCGCCCGCCATTGCTATGCCAACTGTGGTAGCCATTATAGGTTACGTAGAAGCGTGGCCTCCCAAAATAAAAATAGTCGCGATGTGGATAGCGCGCGTATACACCGAAATGCCAGTAGCCGGAGTCCCAATAGAGTGGGCGATAAAAATAGGCCGCGTTGACATAGGTGCGGTACTGCCAGTCGAGCAGGATATAGCTTAAGTCGAGATTGCGGCGCGTCCAATACGCGCCATAAAGGTCTGTATAATCTTCTATGCCCATAAGGTAGTCTAAGTTTATCTCGTAGGCGGCCTCGTACTGGTCTTCGGTCAAATTGAGCTCGTAAGCCATTTTGTCGGTGAGAAACAAGGCCTGCTCGCGGGCCCGCTCATAGCTCATGGCCGACGCTTGGATGGTGACGGCGAGCAACGCCGCGAATGCTAACGCTAATTTTTTCATATCCTTGATGTTTTGTGGTTCAACAGCTTCAAGGAGCGTGTCTCCCTGCTTATATATTGCAAAGATAGCCATATCGTGACAGGGCGCGAAAGGTTTTTCCCTATGCGGGTGGGGGAAAATCCCTAAAAAAGCGTTATCTTTGCAATGTAAGGTTACGTCAGGCTATGTGGCACGGACGCCACGTGGCGCTATGTAAAACAATCGTTGGATTTATAACATTGAAGAATGAACCGTTTGCCTATACTTCTCGCCATGACATTGGCGACCCAAAACGTGGCGGCTCAACATGCCCGACAATATGGCGCCGAGCGTGAAAAATTGTGTTTGGGCAAGAATATCCATTACAAGGTGGAGGCGCAAGCGTCTGTGTCTGACGGGCGCACGCCATTGTGGCTCAACGCCAACAAGCATGGACTGTCATCGATAGACGCCGTGAACGGCTATTGGCGATGCCAAGTGGCGCGGCCCCTGAGCGCCGACTCTGCCCGGAGATGGGGGGGTGGATATGGCGTGGACATGGCTTTGGCCCTTAACCATGCCGCCGGCGTGGTGGCGCAGCAAGTATTCGTGGAGGGCCGATGGCTGCGCGGAACGCTGACCGTGGGCGCCAAGGAGTATGCCATGGAGCTGAAAAACAACCGGCTGAGCGCGGGGTCGCAAACGCTGGGAGTGAACGCCCGCCCGGTGCCGCAGGTGCGGTTGGCCCTGCCCGAGTATTGGACGATACCCGCGCTGGGCAGGTGGCTGCACCTGAAAGGGCACATAGCGTACGGCAAGATGACCGACGATGGCTGGCAGCGACGCTTCACGGGTGGAAAATCGAAGTACACGGCGGACGCGCTCTTCCACAGCAAGGCCGGCTACCTGAAGATAGGCAGCGAGGAGGACAGGTCGTTGCCCTTGTCGGTGGAGATGGGCTTGGAGATGGCCACGCTGTTTGGCGGCAAGAGTTGCCGCATGGACGAAAAAGGCCATTTGGTGACGATACGTAACGGCACCGGGTTGAGAAGTTTTTTGAAAGCCTTTGTCCCCGGCGGGGAAGACGTGCTGGAGAAAGGCACCGTGTATGAAAACGCGGAGGGAGACGTGGTGGGCAGCTGGGTGGCGCGCGTGAACTACGACGCGGACACATGGCGTTTGGGCGTGTACGCGGACAAGTTCTTCGAGGACCACTCGTCCATGTTCCTCCTCGATTATGACGGATATGGCGCGGGAAAGGAATGGAACGTGAGGAAGCGCAACCACTTTTTCATGTACGACCTGAAAGACGTGATGGTGGGCGCCGAGCTAAATTTGAAGTTGGGCGGTTGGCTGCGCGACATCGTGCTGGAATATATCTGCACAAAATACCAGAGCGGCCCCATCTACCACGACCACTCGAAGGGGCTGTCCGACCATTTGGGCGGAAGGGACAATTTTTACAATCACTATATCTTCGCGGGGTGGCAGCATTGGGGCCAGGCCATGGGCAACCCACTGTACACATCGCCTATATATAACGATGATGGCAGAATAGAGTTCAAGAACAACCGCTTCGTGGCGTGGCATCTCGCCTTTGATGGCCAGCCCACGGAGCGCGTAAGCTATCGGGCTATGATAACCTGCCAGACGGGGTGGGGCACTTACGACATGCCTTACGCTGACAAGAGGCGCGACACGAGCCTCATGGTGGAGGCCACATACTGTTTTCCAAGACGTTGGCAGATGAAAGCGGCCTGTGGCTTGGACTTTGGCACGCTGATAGGAAATAATTTTGGCTTTCAATTTACGGTTGCAAAATCGGGGGTGTTCAACTTATGAAGAAATTGTTTTTTGCGTTCGCATTGATATTGGCGGGGCTGACCGCTTGTGGTGAATGGGTCGACACATCAAGAAACGGCAAGCTGGACGGCTTGTGGCAAATGACCCGCATGGACACCTTGGCCACGGGAGGCATCCTTGAGACGACGGCGAACCGCGTGTATTATGCCGTGCAAGGCAAAATGCTGCAGATGAACGCCACCGCGAACGGTAAGCGATACATCTTCAGGTTCTCGCTGAACGACAACAAATTGAAAATTTATGACGCGAGGATAAACGATCGCGAGGCCGGTGACGTGCCCGTGACCAACGTGGACCGGTTGAGACCTTACGGCATGAGCAAGCTGGAGGAATTGTTCGTGGTGGAGCAACTCACCAGCCAAAGGATGATCCTAAGAAGCGAGACGCTAAGGCTGACGTTCAGAAAATATTAGGTTGAAAACCTGATGATGACGAAATCTCAGAATTTTTTTCCAAATACGATATTGAAGAATGTCTTCACCAATATTTTCAAGTCGAACCACCATGATCGATGCTCCAAATAATAAAGATCGAGCTCTAAGCGCTTGAGCATCTTTTCCATGGTGTCGGTATAGCCATTGTACAGGGTGGCGTAAGACGTGACACCCGGGCGGATTTGGTAAAGGTAAACATACCTTGGGTCACGCTCGACAATCTGGTCTATATAATATTTTCGCTCTGGCCGCGGACCGATGAAAGCCATGTCGCCTTTAACGACATTCCATAGCTGGGGCAACTCGTCGAGATGGTGGTTGCGGAGAAAATGCCCAATCTTGGTCATTCTGTCGTCTTTGTCGTGCCCGTACAGTTGCGGTCCGTGTTTCTCGGCATCTGTCCGCATGCTGCGAAACTTGTAGATGGTGAAAGGTCGTCCAAAACGCCCAACGCGTTCCTGCCGAAAAATGGCTTGCCCACCATCCTCTCGCTTGACAAGAAAATAACAAATAAGAAATACAGGAGAGAAAATAATTATACAGACAATGGCTGCAAGAAAATCAAAGACGCGCTTAACATTACGCTCAAATTCATTCATCCCATCGGGAATGTACCGTTTGTTGGCAGTGTCGTCGTTGTATACAGTACTTGAAAAGATATTGTCGAACATTGGATTAAGTCTTAGATATAATTTCTGTTAAAGTTTCCTGTCGTTATAGTGTATCTTGTTGTATTAAAACGCAAACGGCTCATTTTTATTGTATCGCTGTTCATTTTTATTTGTATTTTATGGCTGATTTTGTCTTGTTTTCTATTTTTTTGTAGATATAGGTTAGTAATAGTGTTGTCTTGTGTTTTGAGATTTAGCAATGTCTGTTTAATTTTTGTTCCAGTTCTTTATGACGTTTTAGCAGAGTCGCGCCGCTCTTTGCGGATTTTTTTGTCTTGATATTATTTCTTCAAGGAATTTGGGAGGAAGTTGTATAAACTGAAAAGAGGCCGCTTGGCCCATTGCCATTTCTGTTGATCTGGCAAATCAATTAAACAAAGAGGTTTCATGCGATATATTGGCCAAAGGGTACGCCTGAATGAGTTTGATTTACGGATCTGACATCAGTGGTAGCGGCAAGATGACGAGAGTGGTTGCCAATACTATGAATGAGATAGGATTTGTCACTTTTTGACGTGGAATTTTCATTCAGAGTAAAATTTTTAAGTAGCAAATAAGCAATTATCAATATTATTATACATTTTTCTTTTGAAGTATTATAATTAATTTAATACCTTTGCATAAAAGAAATGTTAATGAGAATACTTCAGTTAGGCAAATTCTATCCAGTTTCTGGTGGTGTTGAGAGAGTGATGGTTGACTTGCTGCAAGGACTATCCGACCAAGGCTTAATCTGTGACATGCTATGTTGTCATGCAGTGGTCGGAGCGTCGCGACGAGTTGTAGAAGTTGCTTCGAATGCTCATATTATTTGTGAGAAATCTTTGCTAAAAAAATATTCCACGATGATTTCTATACAGATGATAATTGAGTTGAGACGTATTTGTCGCAATTACGATATCATCCATGTACATCATCCCGATCCAATGGCTGCGTTAGCATTGCTATTGTCGGGCTATAAAGGCAAGGTGGTGGTTCATTGGCACAGTGATATTCTATCCCAGAGGTCTCTCCTACGGCTTTATATGCCCCTGCAAAATTGGCTGCTCAGACGTGCAGCGGTTGTAGTGGGTACCACTCCTGTCTATGTTCAGCAATCTCCACATCTACAGGCTGTTCAAAAAAAATGTACTTATTTGCCCATCGGTACTCATCCTGTGGTTTGGAATGATGAGAGAGTAGCACGGATTCGAGCCCAGTATCCGGGAAAGCACATTGTGTTTTCGTTAGGTCGGCTGGTGCGCTATAAAGGTTTTGAGTACCTTGTCGAAGCGGCTCGCGAGCTTTCCGATGACTATGTAGTGCTTATTGGCGGTGGTGGCGAGTTACGGGAGAAACTTCAAGATCGTATTGATATCTATGGACTCAGTGATAGGGTAAAGCTTCTTGGACGTGTGCCAGACGAAGACCTGCCTAACTATTTCCAGGCATGCGACCTGTTTTGTTTGAGTTCTATTTTGAGAACTGAAGCATTTGCTATTGTTCAATTGGAAGCTATGTCGTGTGGTAAGCCTATTGTCGCCACTAACATTCCTGGGTCAGGTGTGTCGTGGGTCAATGCGCATGGTGTTTCGGGCTTGAATGTGCCAGTCGCGGACAGTCATGCCTTGGCCGAAGCTTTGATATCAATAATGGAAAACGAGAGCCTCCGAAAGCGGTTATCGCAGGGTGCGTCGCGTCGTTATAAAGAGATATTTCAATTTGACGAGATGATTGATGGATGCCGCAAAATTTATCAGTCGTTGTTTTAGAAAGTTTCTGTTGTTTTGATTTTTACGTTTTATTGTGGATGCCGTTGCTCATAGATGACGTCTATTATACGCTTTGCCGCCATTTGATAGTTGTAGAGTTTGTCTATTTTTCCCCTAATGTGAAGTGCGTGGGGACTGTGATCTCGTATTTTCTCAAACAAGTCCTTAGCGTCTCCTGCCTTAAAAAAGGTGACAGGTAGGTCTCGATAGATTTCTTGGTATGCTGGTATGTTGGAGATGATGACAGGAGTGCCAAGATACATTGCTTCGAGTGGAGGAATTCCGAAGCCTTCGTAAAGCGAGGGTGAAACAAGTAGCTCAGCCTCAGAAACCATGTGGAAAACGTCGGAATTGCTGGCATTGGAGACAAAACGAATGTGTTCGTGATGGGTTTTAAGCACTTTTATAATATCTTTGTCTTTGGTTCGAAAGTCAAATCGTCCTATAACCGTGAGCTGTTTGGCAAGGCCGTTGCGGACCAAGAGGTCGAAAGCTTGAATGAGTGTACTTAAACCCTTATGTTTCTTCAGGTTGCCGAGAAAAACAATGCCCTTGCGCCATGTAGTTTCCAAGTGGTTATTTGCATAGGTTCTAAGTTCGTTGGAAATTCCGTTAGGCACCACCTTTATGGAAGTGTTAGTTTTGAAAGTGGACCGGATGCGCTCTTGCGAAAACTTAGAGACAGTGAATACAGTATTTGAGATGTAGAGAGCATGACGTAGATACAACTTTGTAATGAAGCGTTTCAGTCGGTTGTTGAAATGTTCGGTATCGAGCATTACAATGTCGTGGATGGTGGAGTAGATAGGCACATGGATACCTAAGGGAACATTGAAGTTTGGCGTGTAGAATGCGTCACATTGGTTAATGATCCCGACTGGAAAAAATAATAGTTCTTTGAGGGAAAAACTACGATAGGTACAGGTTATGATTTGACAATGCGAATGGTATCGATAAGTTGCTAAATAGTCTGGATTCCCAATGAGGACATACGAATGATCCGCATATTTTACCATGTAGTTCACAACGTTTTCGATGAAAGTCCCGATGCCACTGGAGCCGATCAGGCGGCAATCTATCGCTATTTTCATATTGGTTGTTTTTAATGTTTACGGTGGAACGGCAGGCGCTCTTTCAGTTTGGCGATGATCGAAGTCCAGTCGTATGAGCTTATTTCGTCATCTTTCGGAGTGGGTCGTTGGTCTATTACCTTTCTGATTACACTGATCCATTGTTTTCTATCGTAGCCTTCGATAGCCACAGCTCCGCTTTTTCCTTCTGTTATCTCGGCCATGGCCGAGTTTCGTGAGGTGATGACGGGACAGCCGCACGACAGGGCTTCCAATTGGGGCATGCCGAACCCCTCGTTCAACGAGGTCGATACGAAACTGTCAGCCATGTTGTAAAGCTTGACGAGATCGTCGTTAGGCACAAAATTGCAGAATACAACGCTCTCGCGAGGAAATCCATCCTGTTGGATAATGTCTTTTAAGGCAGAGCTTTTCCAGCTCATGCCGCCCACTACAACCAATTGCACTTTGGTGGTCTCGTAGATGTCGGGCATAAGCCCCAATAGATAGCCAAGATTTTTGCGAGGCTCTAATGAGCCTACGAAGAGTATAAAACGGTCGTTGATCCGGTATTTACTCTTGACAGCGGCTCGGTCTTCTTCGGTGAGCGAGAGACGACGAAATAATGTACGGTTGACGGAGCATCCGGTGAAAATCTGTTGGCATCGCCGTTTGGGAAAATACTGTTGCACCTTTGAACGGGTATAAAGCGAGTTGGTCCAGATGAGGTCAGCCTTGCGTATCGAACGTGAGAAGAACAGTGCGTTAGATATTATATTGGTCCACTGCATGGTCGATTGATATTCAATATTGACCACATCGTGCACCACAATGAGCCGAAATAGATGTTGGGGCAGCAAGAAAGGAATGCAGGGTAGGGGTGAAAAATAAAGGTCAGCATGCAGTCTGCGCACTAACCATGGCATAATCAGGTTGAGCCAAACCAGATTGGGGAGTCGACGAAGGAATGGGGATCGGTTCTCTATGATATGGATATTGTTGGGCCAGCCGGTGGTATCTACCGTCTTGTTAAGTGGCTTCGGAATAGCCACATAAAAAAGATTTTCGGGGCTTGACGCTGCCCAGGCTTGAAGACTGTTTATTAGAAAAAACGTAATGCCGGCACTGCTGGTGACCAATGGCCGGCCATCGATAAGTACATTCATGATTGAAAGAGTTGGTGAAATAATAGTAGAGATGCCTCGTAGGCATACTTTTCGAGAAACAGTTGTCTCGCCTTAGGCTGAAATTTCCATGGATTGCGATACTTCTCAATGGCTTGAACAAACTCATCTGCCGTATTACATTCGGTGATGATTTCACAGTCGCCCTCATACCCTTCTAATGCATTCCGGGTACCGATGATATGTTTGCCATATTTCAAGGCTTCAGCTGTCTTCACTTTCATGCCTCCTCCCGAAGTGATAGGGATCAAGGCCACATCGGCTTCTTCATAGTATGGGGCGAGGTCTCGAACCGTGCCATGAATACTTATTTTGTCTGACGGCGCTATGTCGTTGGCCAACTTGTCCATGCCTGCCCCCACAATCGTAAGGCGCAAATCGACGCATGGCACTACTGTTTGGCAAAACCATTTGAGACCTTTGACATTCCCCGTGAAATAGCTACCTACAAAAACAGCACTGAGCGGTCTTGAAGTGGGTGCTTTCATTGCTTCCATGGTGGGTGCGTAGTCGTCAACCATTGTAATGGGAATGATGGCATTGGCCTGCCTGTGATAGAGCTTTTCTAACCGATGGGAGTCTTTCTGGTTGAGCACTACCACCTTGTCAGCCCATCGGCAAGCCCATTTTTCATTTTGAAAAGACAAGGGTATCCAAAAGAGATGTAGGTAGTCGTAGCTGTGAAGTGTTGTGGAGGAAAAAAAATCGTATTCTATGTTTTGGAAGAAGACATAAACCTTGGTCTTTGGGGCTATCTGCTTGATCTTCTTGGCAAGATAACCCAATTGCGAACTGTCTATGAAAAGATCTGTGATCTGTTGCTCTTTGACTATATGGATAATATCGTTGAGCGCCGACTTTCGCAATCCGCCCATATAGCATTTCATGATTTCGGCCATTCTTACGAGCTTGTCGCGAATTTTTCGCTCAGCATTGTCAGGACGGATAATATAGGCAGTCACATTCTCTTGCCCGTAAATATCTTCAATGGCTTTCAAATTTCTTTTGGCACATTGTTCCCCACCGGAATAGGCGCTTTGATTGGCAAATGTCACGAAAAGTATTTTTCTCATGGTGTAAATCTTGGTTGAGGTCAATATTTTGGCTCTTCGAAGGTTCGGTCGTATATATACTTTCTTTCCTGAAACGACTTGGTCTTGCCAAACAGCAAGTTCTCATATTGGTCTACTGGTTGATTAATGGTGACGGTTGTCTTCAGTAGGCAATAGACGCAGAGATAGGCAATGAACAGACGTCGGTTGTTTTTGATGGCAAAACATTTAATGAGGTCGCCCCAGATAATCCAATAGGAGAACACGAAGAGCATGGCCAATCGCTTGCTGATTTCTGTAAATTCGCTGAACATGAAGCTACAAATGAAATATGTGATCAGTCCATTGATGAATATCTTGTTTGTGGGACGTATGCTGTTGAGTTTGTCATAATAGAGAAACACTAGTAAGCCGGTGATAAAACGCTCGATAAATCCCATGCCGAATCCTAATCGATTTCCAATCTCGGAATACACGTCGATTTTATTCTCAAGAAATGCTCCGCCGATGCCGAACAGGGAGATGAGTCTCATGAATATAGGAATATGAAAGATAAAAACGGCATTACACAGTACCAATATTGTGAGATACCCCCATTTGTTCATTTTGCGATGGAAAAAAAAATATAATGGAATATAGATAAATGCAGAGAAATGGAATCCAACGGCCATCAGGCACATTCCGAAATATTGTAGAGGTTGGCGTTTTTCGAGGTGTTCTATAGCGTTGAGGAAAATGAAAATGGCAATAGAATTACGCATTAGATTGATGGAAATACCAAAACCCTCAAATACCAAATATAGCACGAGGCATATAAAAATATTGTCGGTATATTTTCGGAAAAATGTAATTAGCAACCAAGTGTTGATGGCCGTGCAAATAAAAATAAAGAAGTGGAAATCGTTGATAATCCCTTTCGTTATCAGCATTAAGATGAGAAACAAGGGCTCTCGACTCTTGCCCAACTCATAGTGGAGCAGCAGATCTATGTTAACATTGTCGAATTCTATGTAATAAGTGAGCCAGTCGGTAAATATAAAGCCACGAAAAGCAAAAAACACAAAATAAACACTCACCCCCACAATTTTCAACTTATAGCAGAAGTCCTGATCATCACGCCTTTGATGCAACAACATGGCGAGGATGCCTAAAAATATGACCAATAGGCTGTAGGGTATTGAATATATCATGGTCTATGAAGCGTCACTTTTTCTTTTTTGATAATTGCGGGCGTGCCTGCCAACAAAACGTTGGGCGTGTCGAATGCGTGGGTCACGGTTGATTGAGCTGCAACGATGCTTCCATGGGCTATTCGGCTTCCTTTAAGCACCACACTGCGCATCCCGAGCCAACAATTATTCCCGATCATTATATCTTGAGTGTCGTCCATGGTCATATTTTTATCGAGATCTCTGACGGCATGCCAATCTGAATCCATGATAACAGTTTCCCACGATATGAGACAATTTTGCCCAATCTTGATATTTTTTCGACAGACGATTGCGCCCTCAGCCGTGTTGTTGACCCCATTGCCCAAGGAAAGAAGTGCGTCTGTCATGACGCAGATGCGGGAACCCTGGCCGAAAGTGGCCTTGCCATGGAGAGCGATATTCCCATCTATTTGGAGTATGGCACGGGAATATTTTTTGTCATAGATGCCTACGGAATTGAAGCCGATAATCAGCCGAGTTGTTCCCTTGTGAGCCGAATGGATAGACACATGGCCTTTCAGTGAGATTAGTTTTGTGTTGAATCTCACCAAAACAGGAAGTCTAAATGCCTCCTTAAATGATGTGAGGCGCCACGAGACATAGAAACTTTTAGGCAAGGAGAGGAGCAGTTCGATAGACATTTACGATTTTTTTTTCTTCAAATAGTTTTTTCCGTAGAGAATCCATAATACATCAAGGAAGAATCCGACGAGCATGAAGAAGATTACCATGAGGCTCCTTGGCATGCTTGACGCAATATAAGGCATGATGGGTTTCTGTAGGATGGTGAAAGCCGGAGTGCGTTCCTGTACCTTTGCTTTAGCTGCCTGCAACTGTGTATTCAGAGATGTGTAGGCATTATATTTTAATTGCATGTCGTTCTCAAGATCTTCCTGTTTGGCCTTAAAGCTCTCGAGGATTATATCGGTATTGGCGTCTGCGTATCCACCATAGGTTCTACGGGCCTTCTCATAGTCTTGCTTAGCTTTGACAGTGAGTGCTTTATAGTAGTTCATATCGGCTCTGGCCTTCTGCGTTCGGTAGTTGGTAATGTAGGTTTGAAGCCGGTTTTGTAGTGTGTCAGCCATGATGGCAGCCACCAATGGATCTTGATCGGAAACCGAAATAGATATCACGCTGGTCTTTTTATCGATGTTGCAGAGGATCTTTTTACTAATAGCGTTACAAAGATCATAGTCAATTTTGGAAATCTTAAAGCGGTCTTTTTGTCCTGCTTGTTCACTGGTTGATGTTTTCTTTTTCAGAAGATTGGCAACCCATAGCTTAGGATAGTCCCAAAATGGAAACTTAGTTTCGTTTTGAATATGATCTTTATAGGAACGAATGGTAGGGTTGTCTTTGAGTCTCACGGGTGTGTTGAACAAACCTAAGAGAAAGTCTGTCGACTGGAAAATATCTGGATACAGTTCTGGGTAGATGGCATCCATGGACGATTTGCCACTGATATCAAATCCGAAAGAAGAGGCCATGTCCTCCAAATTATTCGACAATCCCAAGCCACCGGATGATAATTCGGGAGCGAGTAACACGTTGGCACTATACTCTTTGGGTGTGCTCAAGGCAACGATAATCCCAATAGCCATCGAGCATAATATAAAGAGCAGAAGGGTTTTCCATTCTTTTAAAACTTTTCCGGCCAATTTCAACAGGTCGATTTCATGCGATATTTTGTTTTCTTCCATTTTTATTTTTTTTAAGTAAAGGGAACATCCCACTTGCAATGGTAATTTAAATCACGATTTCTCTCTCCAATTGAACGAGCTGGCACTCCAGCAACAACGGTGAATGGCTTCACATCCTTGGTGACCACTGCACCGGCACAGACCACCGCCCCTTTACCAATTTTTACATTTTGCAATATCGTCGCATTGACTCCAATCCACGCATAGTCTTCAACCACGATGGGGAGAAAGACTCCTCTGAACTGTCGGGTGTTGTGATTGTGACTTCCTGTCATGATGTTCACATGATAGGATATAGATACATTGTCGCCAATTGTGATCCCGCCACGTCCATCGAGCAGGCAGCCTCTATTGATATGGGAGTATCTTCCTATTCTGATTTTCTGCGGAGTCATGATATAAACTCGCTTCATGATAATAGTCCCATTACCTATTTTCATTTTGAGCATCTTCATGAAAGGCTTTCTGAGTTTCCAAAAAGGGATGAGTGGTAACCAGTCGTTGAGCAGATATTCGGTTCCAAATGCGACTATCCACTTGTAGGGTAGGCTCATTTTCAGTCGCTCAACCACTATATGCTTTTTGATTTTAAACTTGTCTATGCAGGAAAGAGGTCTTCCTGTGACGATTATTCTATTGTGTTTGAGGCTCTGCTCCAGTTGATTTGATATACCTTTTGCTAGGAATATCTGAATCGTAACATCTGTTTTCTTAAACTTATAACCCTTGGAATAAAGTTTATAGATCATCAACCAATCAAGGGCAAAACCATATTTCTCTGCTTGAGAGACATCAAACAGATGTGTTTGATGCACGTCCGTTCTCACCAAAGACGATCCATGACGGTAAATTGGTCCATGCCGCATATCCTCAAGATTTTGAGATGCTTCTTGGAATATGTCCGTATCGTCATCTCGTTTGATACTGTTGCCATAGATAACAGCTACATTTTGAATGCCTGGAGTATATTTGATAGCCTTTTCCAACGACTGTTTCTCGGCAAAAAGATCACCACTATTGAGAAAGTTGATCCAATTTCCTGTTGCGTGTGCGATACCTTTGTTCATGGCATCGTATATGCCTTTGTCGGGTTCTGAGCACCAATAAGCTATCCTTTCTTCGTATTCGCGAATGATTTCGACAGTCCCGTCATTACTACCGCCATCAATCACAATGTATTCCTTGTTTTCCCACGTTTGTGAGAAAAAGCTTTCCATCGTCTCTCTTATATGTTTCGCGTCATTAAAGACAACGGTGATTACGCTTATTTTATTGTTTTTGCTTATCAGTTTCAATGATTCCATATTCCTTGTGCTTTGTTTTGGATAAGCAGATGGCACTGATAGAGATGGATAATGGCCATCAGTGCATAACTTGCCGCCATAGCTGTCACGATGCCCTCGATGCCATGTTGTTTACCTAAAAAAACAACCGTCACGAAATATATTACCGTGAAACATACGGATGTAATAATTTGTATTTTGATTTTGTTTAAACCGTTAATCAGGCAAGTAGCGCAATTATTTAAGTTAAAGGAGCATACATAGGCCAATACACTCACAGAAACTGAAAGTGGAACTGCGACTTTATTGCCTACCCATAAATAGTAAAAATAGTTTCCTAATAACAACATGATAACGCCCCCTATTACAGAGAGTCCCCAAAAGCGTAATGATCGTTTAAAATTTTTTTCTATCCAAGTCCAATCTTTTTTCACATAAGCATCTGTATAAGCGTTCCACATGGGAGATATAAGGATAGTATAGGCTATAACCAGAAGATTGAAATACTTATAGGCAATGTTATATACGGTCACTTGTGAGGGTCCGCAAAATCGTGTGATAAAAACATTGGCAGCTCCGAAAATAAAAAGGCAGCTCGTGATTTGTATGATAAAAAATCCTAATCCCTTGCCTATAACTTGCTTGCCTATGCTTCTGTCGAAATCTGCTAATGAAGGCTTGAGTTGTGGATAGCGTCTAAATGTGGGCAAGATAGCTATTAGATATATACAAGTATAGGTTCCTGTATATACAAGCACTACATAAAGGAGGTTGCCGGTTGTGAATTTGGTTAGCAGGTATATAATGAGCAGGGAAATAACATTGCCTAATACATTCAGCAAGTCATTGAGTGCATATTTCTGGAGTGCCACGAAAACCAATCCGATATTTTTCAGCACAAAGTTGAGCAAGGTGAACGAAATGGCTATAAATAACGCATCGCGTAAAGTGGTGTTGTCTATGTGCGTGGTATTAAACAGCCAATTAAAATTCATTAATGACATTGGAATCAGTGCCATTAGAAATATAACGATTGCCACAATGGATAATAGTGAAAAAGTAGTGCTAATATATTTCCTACTTCTTTTATAGTCTCCATTTGATATAGATTCTGCTAGATAATTGCGCATGCCATTGCCTAAGCCAATATCGAAAATTCCTATCCAGAAAAGCATAGAACTGATAGTCATCCATATGCCGTATACTTCATTATCTAAGTAATTGATTGTAACTGGCACTATAAGCAAAGAGGTAAGTAGTCCGATAGACTTCAGCGCTCCCGAACCTAATATGTTGTTGCGTAGCATCTTGTTACGCTCATTCTTTGTTCTGATTATACTCATCAGATATACAGGTTGTTTCTCTATTTTGTCACGTTCGCTATCGTCGCGATCATTGCGGCGATACTGGCCATGCCGGTTCCAAGGCTCAAGGTTTCTGCGATGCTCATCTTGCGTGAGATCTTGCTTGGAACCACGATCTCGCATCCTGGCTGGATTTTCGCGCCTTGGCTCACCTTGCTCACCATGCCGTTCATGTAGATGACGAAAGCCTTGCTCTTGTATGCGTTTTGAGAAAAACCGCCTGCGGCATTGATGTAATATCTTGGATTTTTTCCTTTTTTGTATGCCACGGTGTTCGGATACATCACGGCGCCATTAATCTTCACGGTGGCGGTGTATTGGGGCAGAATGAGGCGGTCGCCAGCTCGCAGCGCGATGTTGGCGTCGCTCTTAGGGTTGGCGAGTGCCTTGTCAAGCTCTATGCCGACGGGGAAAGTGTTGGGCACCTCAAACTTCTTAAGCTGTGTCGATGATGCCTGTTGTCCTATCTGCTGTATATTGGCGGCGTTGTTGCTGCTCGACGCAAGCGAGAGGAGTTGTTGCTGCAACTGTTCTTGCTGCATTTTCAAGGCTGCCTCCATGCGTGCCCGTTCGGCCGTGTTTGGTATGCGTTCTAAGCGCGCCCCTTGGATATAGGCCATGTCTGTCACCCCGCCTGCCGCCTGCAACAGGTCGGTGAGTCGCATGTTGCGCTTGTTTAGGGTGTATGTGCCGCCAAACATCACCTCTCCCTCAATGGTCACGTTTTGTTGCTCTGAGTAGACGGGGTTCTTGCGCACGTACACTTCGTCAAAGGGTTGCAGCGCGAACCCTTGCTCGCCGTCAATCACGAAGCCATCTTTCAGCGCGAAACTGTAATTGCGCGCGATGATGCTATCGGTGGTTAGGGCTTTGGGATTGTTCACCCTGCGAGCCACGTCCACTCTCACGGTAGACGCCGTCTCTTTCAGTCCGCCGGCTTGCAGCACAAAGTCTTCCAATGTCTCGTTGTCGGCGTATTTGTATATGCCGGGGTATTGCACTTCACCGTGTATGGTTATCGTGCGCTCTGTCATGGCCTCTTGTTTCTTGGGTATGAAGAGCACGTCGTTTTCTTTCAGTGGTATGTCCGCGACGCGACCGCTCATTATGCCATCCACGTCCACGCTTATCACTTTCAGCGTTCGGTCTGTTTTCATGCGGTGCATCACGGCTCGAGTGGTAAAAGCCTCCTCTGTCAATCCCTCGGCGTGTTTTATCAGTGTGCGCACGCTGTTGATACTTTCGCCTAATTGATACATCCCGGGTCTAAACACGGCTCCTTTCACCTCGACCGTGTTGTGGTATCGGGGCAATATGGAGTCCACGCTCACGCTGTCGCCATCCGCCACGCGAAAACTGCTCATGTCAAATTCTTCCACGTTGAATACCGCGCGCTCGCGTCCTGTCTTGCGATTTACGCGTACCGACTTGGTGTAGGCGTCGCCCGTAAATCCACCCGCGTATTTGAGCAGGCTTTCCACGCTCTCGCTCTTTTTCATCTCGTAGAACATGGGGCGTTTCACCTTGCCCGATATGTTGACCAAGCAATCGTATGGTCCCACGATGATCACGTCGCCATCAGCCAGACGCACGTTGCCCCTCATCTTGCCATTTAGGATATAGTCGTAGATGTCGCATACGCTTACCAATCGGTTGTGGCGATATATCTTGATGGCGCGCAGCGTTCCCATGTCGTTTGTTCCGCCTGCCATGTACAGTGCGTGAAACACGCTGGCAAATGCTGACAAGGTATAGGTGCCGGGTGTTTTCACCTCGCCCATCACGTTGATGGATATGGTGCGTGTCTGCCCCAGAGAGATCTTTATGTGGCTGCTTTGGTATCTCGTGCCCAACATGCCGCGTATACGGCGGTTGGCTTGGGCCACGGTCAGTCCGCTCACTTGGATGGGTCCGTAGTTTTCTATCACTATGTCGCCATCTGGCGATATAGTGGTGTCTATCGTTTTTTGCGACGCACCGTATATGTCTATAATCACCGCGTCGCCCGGTCCCAGCCTGTAGTTCTGGGGGGTGGCGATGTTCATGGCTGGTTCGAAAGTCAGATCCTTGTTGTTAAAGATGTCGCGCCCGAAAACCTTGTTTTTTTCTTGTTCCTTGTGGCTTAAGATGTCTCTCAGCAGTTTCAAGGAGTCGGTGGGGGTCATATTGTCGAGCGCCACCTGCATTTGCGAGAAGTCAGGGTCGTATTCGTTGTATTGCGCCTTCCACTTTGTGTTTCCTTGCAGTCGCTGGGTGGTGGCGGTGGCGCGTTTCTCAGCTTCTGTCTCCGTGGCCTGTTTGTCGTATTCCTTGTATCGCGTGTTGTTGGCGCGCATGCGTCTGTTGCCGTTGGCGTCATGGCTCGCGTCTCCCAAGCCGTCGTTGTTGAGCATGCGCATGTATTTTTTCTCTACGCGTCGCACTTGCGTTATATCCACACCGCTCTGCATCAGTTTTGTCACTATCTGTGCCCGCGAGGTTCCCCTTGCCGTTTCTTTCTGCACAAATTCGGCTACTTGCGAGTCGGTCATGGACGTTTGTGACCATAAACTTAATGGCAATAAGCTCAACAGTATGATGCAAACGATGTTTTTCTTCATTCTTGTCTTGATTATAATTTAAAATTACCTTTTTGCCAAAAGGTTGTGGATGGTGTGCAAAGTTACGATAAAAATTTGTAACTAAGTAAACCTGACAGGTTTTTTGTGTCACATCCAACCGCGATGTTTGCATGCGCTTGGGTGTATGGCGATGGCAAAAATACACCCTAAAAGAGCAAGGGCAAAAGCTGTCGCGTGTTTTTCTTGCGCTATGCCTTTGCTCTTTGATATTTGGCGCATGCCTTATGCGCTCGCCACATATCATGGTGGGCTATCAGCCCATTGGGTTCCATGTCATGCGTGCGGTTTCAGCCTATTTGCGTTTGGCTCGATCTTGGCACATGTCGATGAAATATTGGTGCACGGCGGTCTCATCACTCAACTCGGGATGAAACGACGTGACCAACTGGTCGCCCTGTCGCGCGGCCACGATGTGTCCGTCTACGATGGCCAACGCCTCGCAATCTTTGCCCACCTTGTTTATATATGGTGCCCTGATGAAGACCATTGACACTTTGCCCACGCCTCTCATCTCGGCTCTTGTCACGAAGCTGCCGAGCTGTCGGCCATAGGCGTTGCGTCTCACGTCTATGCTCATGGTGCCCAAATGTTCGCCATCAAGCATGATAAGGCCGGCGCAAGTGCCGAACGTGGGCAGGCCGTCGATGATGTCCCGCCTGATGGGCTCGTACAATCCCAAGTCGCGAACAAGCCTCATCATCGTGGTGCTCTCGCCCCCCGGTATCACAAGTCCGTCCTTGGGTTGCCGCCAGTCTGACAGGTTTCGTACCAAAAAGGTCTCGATGCCCATTTTCTGAAGCGTTTGCCGGTGTTCGGCAAACGCTCCTTGCAGTGCTAAAATGGCTATTCTCATTTTCCTCTCTCGGCCATCAGTATTTGTATTTCGCTCTCGTTGATGCCCACCATGGCCTCGCCGAGGTTCTCGCTCAGCTCGGCCAGCATCTTGGCGTTGTCATAGTTTGTCACGGCCTGCACGATGGCGCGAGCTCGTTTCTCGGGATCGCCGCTCTTGAATATGCCGCTGCCCACGAACACGCCCTCGGCCCCAAGTTGCATCATCAAGGCTGCGTCGGCGGGGGTGGCCACGCCTCCGGCGGCAAAATTGATCACTGGCAACTTGCCGTTGTCATGTACATATTCCACCAATTCAAACGGCACGCGCAGCGTCTTGGCAGTCTCGTACAGTTCATCGTGGTTAAGTGAGGTGATGCGGCGTATTTCGCTTTGCATCATGCGCATGTGGCGCACGGCCTGAATGACGTCTCCGGTACCGGGCTCGCCCTTGGTGCGTATCATGGTCGCGCCTTCGCTAATGCGTCTTAGGGCCTCGCCGAGATCCTTGGCGCCACATACGAATGGTACGCTGAATTGGCGTTTGTCTATATGGTAAACATCGTCGGCCGGAGAGAGCACCTCGCTCTCGTCTATGTAGTCTATCTCGATGGCTTGCAATATCTGCGCCTCCACGAAATGGCCTATGCGGCATTTGGCCATCACGGGTATGCTGACGGCCTCTTGGATACCTTTGATCATGTGTGGATCGCTCATGCGCGACACGCCACCAGCTGCCCTGATATCCGCTGGGATGCGCTCTAAAGCCATTACGGCGCACGCGCCAGCGTCTTCGGCTACGCGCGCTTGCTCGGGGGTTGTCACGTCCATGATCACACCGCCTTTGAGCATCTGTGCCAAGTTGCGGTTAAGAGTTGTTCTATCTTCCATTGTATGATTGTATTAATTTATGGTTTGTCCGCAAAGCTAAACATAAAAAAGGGAACGGCGCGACGGTCGTTCCCTTATCGTAAAATGTTGTTCCGAAAATCACAAGTCGCCCAATTTGTTCCGGTATGCGTTGGGCGGGCAATTGGCGTTCGCGCCGAAAAACTTGCTGAACATGGCCGGGGAGGAGAACCCCAACCGATAGGCCACCTCGCTGACCGACAGCCTCGTGGCACCCAACAGGCTCTCGGCTTCCGTCATCAGGTAGTCGTCGATGATTTGTTTGGGCGACTTGCCCACCACCTGCGAGGTGATACGGGCGAGGTATCTCGGCGTGATGGCCAGCCGGTCGGCGTAGAAGGCCACGCCGTGGGCCGTGCGGTAGTGGGCCGCAATGAGCGTCATGTACTGGTTGTAGAGGTCGGCGGGCCGAAGTCCTCCTCCGTGTGGCTCCACGGCATAGACCACCTGCGAGTGCAGATAGTCGTGGGCTAATCGGATGGCCGTGGCAATGTCGTCGCCCATGGCCAGTCGGGTGGCGACGGCTGACGACAGCACACCGCCCACACCGTGACGCTGCCAGCCCTCGGTGTTTTGCGAGGTGAAAAACTGCTGCCGGCCCGCTCCGTAGAGCAGGGTGGTGAGGCGGCCTTGCGTCTGGTGACCGCCACGCAGGAGAATGGCCTCGGCTCCCATCTCCTTCAATGCCTCGGCGGCGGCCGTCATGTCGTCGTCTGAACGGATGGCGCCCCCCAGTAGCAGCTCGGCCTCATTGCAGCGCAGGATGAGAAGCGTGGCTTCGGGAACAAGCTCTCGCCGCCACGCGTCGACAGCGTCGTCGGAGAGGAGTCGCTGGCCGCGCGAGCTGACGATGCCAGGCACGAGCACAGTCCGCGGACATCCGATGATCTCGCGCCTCAGGGCGCGGATGGTCGCGGCGTCGCGCACCATGCCCACCTTGGCGGCGCGTGGATGAAGATCCTCGACGATGGCCTTCACCTGTCCCACAACCATGTCGCGCGGCAGGTCGAGCAGGCTGCGGATGCCGCCGCTGTCTTGCACGGTCATGGTGGTGATGGCTGTCAAGGCGTTGCCGCCAAGGGCCGTGATGGTCTTGATGTCGGCCTGTATGCCGGCTGCGCCCGTGTTGTCGGAGCCGGTGATGCTTAGCACTGAAATCATTGGTTTCATGGTGCAAAGATAGCAAATCCTCTATGGAAAGCCGCTCTTTCCGCCGCCAAAAATTGGCACTATGCTCACGGGGCGGTTGTCTGTGTGCTTGATGTGGCTGTTCCGTCAAAAGCGTGGATAAAAAAATAACGTTGAAAAAAACGGATAAAACCATTCTGTTTTTAGCTTTCTCGCTAAAAGACAAGGCTGGGGGGCGGAAAAATGGGCAAAAAAATGATAATTTGGCAAAGCGCTTGAAGACAGAGGCTTGTGCTTTCTTGACAAAAATTGGTGTTGCCATCGCTATCCAATCGCAGCGCGATTGGATAGCGATGGCAACGCGATGGGATAGCAAAGGCCCGCCGTTTAGGTCTTTGTCGCATGAAGAAAAAGCAGTAAAGAGCAATCTTGAGTCCGTTTTTTGAGTGCATTTTGGGTAAAAGTCGATGGGTTTTCCACGATAACAGTCTTGTTCTCTTCGTTTGGAAGCTCGCCTCTTGCCTTTCCGAAGCTATTTGAATCCATTTCGTAACCCCTGAAAATTCGGAATTATCCTGACATTTCCCGGCTTTTGACATGCCGACATCGCGGCCTATTCCGCTCTCGCGGCGCATCGGGTGTCGACATGTAGGGGTTGTTGTTGACCGACGCGTTTCGCCGAAAGTGGGAGGTCCGGGGCGTAGGATGGGATGTGAAAAGGGTGTCTCGTGGCTTGGTCTACGTTGGGTTGGATGCCCTGTGGGGTGATATGTCTCATATACCTTTATGTTTCATGGGCAATCGTATCTTGGAAATATGACTTGGATGCTCGTTGGCATATAGACATTTGCCATTTTCGCCCTTGCCTTGATGATAGACGGTCTTTCCCCATGATGGAAAAATACCTTTGTAAATGGTGAGTTTCTCATTTTTTATTTATATTTTTGTCCTGTCAATTGTCCTGGTCGCTGCTTCTAATTGTAGACGGTATCAAACGAATTCCTACGATATGACGGAGGCGCCTGGCAACATTTTGTTGTTTAAGGGCAAAATCAAAATGTAAAGAAAAGCATGTCTTGCACTAAATAGATCTATGAACAAACAGGAATTTCAGGAAATCCTTTCCGAGGAGGTAAAATCATACAAGGCCTTACTTGAGACAAAAGACAATGAGTGGATAGTAAAAGGTTTTATAGACGTGAACAAGAACGTCTATGCAATAACCAATGACACTAAGGTTGTTTCCAAGATTATAGAAATTATCCTTATTCCCCAACTTGAATTTTTTGCCAAACGCCATGGCTTGGCAATGGAATTTCCCTCTGCTCAAAATTTTTATCCTGACATCACTTTTAGGGATGAAGACGGAAATCTCTTTGCGGTAGATTTCAAGTCAAGCTACTATGGGGATGACAAACGAGTAAATGGGCTTACTCTTGGTTCTTATTGGGGGTATTTTCGTAATCGCGACGTGAAAAGGAATACAGACTATCCATATGGTGACTATAAATGTCATCTTGTCCTTGGAATGCTTTACAAACAGAGCGCCGTGGAAAGGAACCAAAAGGAGGTGTATGGCATCGATGAGTTGGACGCGATAAAATCCGTCATAGGGCGACTTGTTTTCTTTGTGCAGCCTAAATGGAAGATAGCGTGCGACAGACCCGGCAGTGGCAATACGAGAAATATTGGCGGTGTTGTCAATATTGATAAGCTTATAAATGGGGAGGGGCCATTCGCGGAGCTTGGGGAAGAGGTCTTTGATCATTATTGGATGAATTTCGACAATGCGGCCGACGCAAAGACTGCCGGATTGGACAAACCGCGTTACAACAATCTCAAAACTTATCAAGAGTATTTAAAAAAAGAACATGGGATACTCGTGAAATTAAAATAATTGGCATGTCTATTATCATTCCTCCCATTAAATCGCAAGGCATTAAGACAAAATTGGTGCCATGGATTAACGACTTGATTTTAAGATCGGGCGTTTCGCTTAACGCGCGATGGATAGAGCCTTTTTTTGGCACGGGCGTTGTCGGATTCAATTCTCCTGTCAAAGGGACGCACATAGTGGGCGACACCAATCCCCATATCATAAATTTCTACAAGCAAGTGCAAAGAGGAGAAATTACACCATATACCATGCGTGCATATCTTGATTGTGAAGGCAAACTGTTGAGGACGGCGGACGAGGATGGTTACGCACACTATCGCCTTGTACGCAATCGGTTTAACGAAGAGCATAGCCCGTATGATTTTATTTTCCTGTCTCGGGCAGGCTTCAATGGAATGATGCGTTTCAATAAGCGCGGCGCTTGGAATATTCCATTCTGCAAAAAACCGGATAGATTTGCCCCCGCGTACATAACAAAAGTTTGCAATCAGGTGGGAAGCGTCGCCCGGGCGATACAAAAGAAAGATTGGGTTTTTAGAAATGTATCATTTATTGAAACAATATCGCAAGCAAGCGAAGACGATATTATCTATTGCGACCCTCCCTATTACGGTCGGTATGTAGATTACTATAATGGATGGACGGAGAAAGACGAGGAAGAACTTTTCTATGCCTTGACAAAAACTCGCGCCAAGTTTATACTTTCCTGTTGGCATCATAATAATTATCGTCCTAATGAGATGATAAAGCGTTTTTGGGGGCGATTCAATGTGATGACAAAGGAGCATTTTTACCATAATGGAGGAAAAATCGAAAATCGACATTCCATGGTTGAGGCGATGGTCTTTAATTTTGATTTGCGCGATAAAATGGAATGCGATGCCCATCGGCAATTGGAATTGTTTACTCTTGAATCTGCAAGATTAACATAATTCGTCTTGACGGTTGACAAATGGTGGAGATGATGATGTGAGCGGAACGGTTTAAACGAGATGCAAGTTTCAACGTAAAGTTGTAAATATTCAAGATAGAAGTGCAATTTTGGGGTGTTTTATTTTGTCTTCTCGCTTGTTCTCGCTATCTTTGCAAATTGGAAAATGGCCGGAATGAGGACGATGCCCATGAAATGATGGCAAGCGTCGTTCGCGCTAAAGGCCATGCGACACGTGGAACGCTGATTTTCAGTAGAGCGCGATGTATCGGGGTTGACTGGATTTGACAGCAGGATGAGATGGTACGTAAGCACGCGGAGCCTTGGTAGCTTGCTCCTTAATCTGAGCTGTCAAAAAATTAATTGGCGAAAACAATTACGCTCTCGCTGCCTAACCGAAGAACAGTAAGTTACTGGCTTAATTCCGTCACAAGGTGATGGAACGAGACATCGCTCCAAGGATGTTGTTCCGAATCTGAGGGCTTAGCGGTGCAGAAAAATCGGAAATAGCTCTCGCGGGCCTCGATGCAAGGGTGAAATTTAGAGGATAAGGTGCCGGTTGGTGGTCCAGGTCTTGCCGTCACACGAAAATCGAAGGCTGGAATAAACGTGTAGAAAGCGTATGATTTCCCTGTTTGGACGCGGGTTCGACTCCCGCCAGCTCCACTTTTAGGATAAGGTAGACCAGTAAGAAAGAATGCTTGAAATTAGCCCTGTGTGTAGCTAATTTCAAGCGTTTTTTTTGTATATATCCTCTGGCGGATTGTGGCATGCGCCATGGGGGCGTCCTTGTTTTGTAATTGGCGCGTACGATAAGCCCCGTCTCCGCGCGTGTCGCGAAAAACGGGGCTGTGTGTTTAAAATGGTTTAGATCAGATGGCGCTTGCTCCGCCGCAAGCTTTATTGTTGCCCAAAACTGTAAACATCCGTAATGTTATGAATGGTATTTACGCCTTGGAGATGTGATCCGCATAATTGCCATTTGCCAAGTTGGGTGTCTTGGGCTATTATTGGCACTTAATGGGTTGTTTTAACTGACCTTTATTTCTCTCTCTTTCCATCCAGTACGACAGGGATGTAACCCTTGATAAGCTCAGGCTTGGGCTTGCCATCCACAAAGACGGAGGCGATGACTATCTGAATTTGGATTCGTTTTTGGGCTGGGATATATCCACCGAAAGAACCACTGATATTGATATAGAATAGTATTTTTAGGTGATGAGCCTTGCCCTCGTACGTCGTGTTGTATTCCAAGGGTTTGGGATTGACAGTAAAGAGCAATGGGTCGTTCTTCCGTATGTCTATCATGCAGTTTAACGCTTGGGGTGGGAGTGTGGCAAGGGCGGCACTTATCTCTTTGTTAGTTATGTTCTTGACCAGTGGGGCGGTCGGAAAATTATTGATGCGCATGGTGGAGTCTGTCAGCATTTCCCATTTGACATCGACGGAGTCTAATTTTGACGCGGTGGTGGAAGTTGGATTTTTGTAAACCAACTTGCCAGTGTAGTTACCTTTAATTTGTTGGAAAGCTGCCGCCTTTTGTTCTTTGGTCAACACTGTCGGCTCATCATTGCCAATGCAAGATGTGAACGTCACCGCCGCACATGCGCAGCAAGCGAGAAAGATAGATCTGATAATTTTCATGTTTTAACGATGTTTATTAATTTGTTTTTTCTTGTTCGTTAAATGCTTAGACTGTCTAAATCTTGCATGTCTTGGTAATTTTTTTTTGCTGGGAATACAGCGCGAGACATAAGTATATTATAAAATTCACCTTAATAGCTGCCCTACGAAGGGGCCAATGGCATGAGTTTTGAAAAACTCGCGCTATTTGATGTTCAGCCGAATACCTACATTGACATTGCCCCCCAAAGGTTTGTCAGTGTACGAGGATTTGATATCGCTTTGATTTTTAAAATAATATTCTAATCCTGGCTCAACGAAAACGCTCATCATCTTTACTGGCTTGTATGCCAATCCGGCGGCGGCGTGTGCGCTGAATAATAGTTTATGTTCGCTTAGATTCTTTGAGACGGGAGGAGCGGTATGGTCTATATCAACGCTTTTCGCGACGCTTTTTCCCTTGACGAGCTTCTCAACTTCAGCCCCAGCCTTGACATATATATTGAAATAATTAGACTGCCACAAAGAGTAAGTGACACTGATGGGTATGCCGATATAATGCAGGGTTTGCTCGGTTGTTTTGGTGGAAACGACCGTTTCTTCGGTGAAAGTGGAGATTAGTTTGCTATAAGTCAAGCCGGACAGGACGCTCCATCGATCATCAATCATGTACTGAGCTGATACGCCTATTTTGATGGGACGATGGTGATATTCGCGTTTCACAGGCGGAGCGCTAATGGCGGACATGGATTTATTGTTGTCATCCCCGTTTACTGGCTCGCTTGCAAAAAGGGTCATGCTGGTGGCATACATCATGTCCGCGCCATCGGCCGATTGATGATGGGGTTGCCCCATATAGTATGCTGTGAGTTGCCATGTATCGGCATGATGCAATGTGTTATGCCGGTTGGTAGAATATTGAGGGCGATAGTGTCGAGATTGGGGCAGGTCGTTGCCCATAAGAGTTTGGCTGGCGTTATCCTGATCGACAATTTTGGCATCTTCCTCATGCTTTAAAGGTGTTTGGGCCACATCATGGTCAATGTCAGACTGGGCTAAAAGAGTCTTGCCCTCGTGGTTGGTATGCGCTGATGGGCTTTTTCCCGTGGCAAATTTTAGACGTGACACCATTTTCCCTAAACTCTGTGCCATATCTTTTTTCTCATTTTTTTTGAGTTGATACCCAGCGTCATTGATAGCTGTGGAAATTACATTTGCGGCAGCGTTTTGGGATGTACCGTAATCCCAAGTCTTTTTTTTCTCGCACTTTGTCTTGTCGGCCATAGTGCGCTCGCTCTTGTGATAGTGATGTAGATAGCCTATCGCGCTTACTCCAAGAAGAACTAACGCGCTTGCGGCCACTGCCATTTGTGGCCAAGACACCGCGTGACTAATCTTTCGTTTGGGCTGAGCTGGTACAATGCCGCGGGCCAACATCTCTCGTTTGATATCGGCCAATAACCCTTCGGGCGGAGTCTTCACGTATTCCGTCCCAAGGCGTTCAAGGTCTTTCTTCCATTGCTTTTTCATTGTTTGCTTCGTTTAAAGTCCAAAATTAGTTTAGCCAACATGTTTTTGGAGCGGTGTAATTGAGACGCGGAGGTGTCTGGCTTAATGCCTAACATTTTCGCTATCTCCTTGTGCGACAAACCTTCAATGATATATAGATTGAGCACCGTTCGGTATCCTGCTGGTAATTTCCCGATAAGTTGAGCCATCGTTTCAGTGTCTATTCCATAAGTGGTGGGCTCTTCATCAGGCAAATCAACCGGTTCATTATCGAGTGATGTCAAAGGGAGCTTCTTTTTCTGACGCAGTGTTTGCAGGCTTTCATTGATCACAATACGGGCCATCCAAGCCCGTAACGAACCTTGGCCACGATATTCAAAGTGGTCTATCCGTGTGAAAATCTTGATAAAAGACTCTTGCAACACATCTTTCAACTCTGCGTCTTCCGCGATGTAACGGGCACAAATGCCCGTGAGATATGGGGCAAATTCGGCGTACAATTTATTCATCGCCAAGACGTTGTCTTCGCGAAACAGGTTGATTATATCTTTCTCCTTGCCAGTTTGGGTGTACGTCATGAATAGTTTTTCTGTCTTCTAAACGTCATAAGACCGTAAAACTTGCATGGTTTTTAAACAAACTTGCGATCTGACTTGTATTTTACAAGTCAATTTTTAAGGATTTCGAGCTTCTTGCCAAAGCTGCTGATGTTTTCTCAGGGCAGGTGGTCTGGCCAAGCCGCTTGTCGCGACAGAAACCACTCCCATCAAAGCTCGCGACGGATGATGGCATGATGTATTTTCACAACAGGCCGAGTGTTTCTCATGGCTTCCGTTTACCCAATTTGCCAACGAGTTGGGCTTGAGAGGCTTTTTCATAAAAAGACGGCCTGTATCGTTGTTCTAAGCGGTGTGGAAGAACTCGACAACGAAATCAACAAGGCGCGCGAAAATGTGCGATATAAAGCGACCAAACGTAAAGCGCAACGTCCCGCGTTTGTCGTTACGTGGCGTTGCGCTTGCTCTTTTTACCGCTTGGCAGCTGTTTGGTTTATGGCTTTTAAGCCGTGGGAAAACCTTTACCCTTTATTTGCAATTCTGTTTTTTCAAAACCATCTAATACTATTACTATATATATTTTGGCATTACGTTTGGATAGTTCTGGAGGAAATTTTTCAGGGTGGAAAGTCAAGGTGAAAGCTCCTACTCTGTCATACCCTTTAGGCTGTTTTACAACCTTAGCTTTCCAACTTCCTTCTGGCAGATCTGCATATGTATCTTTACTTATCTCATATTTTATCCTTTTAATCTTAAAAGTTTGAGGAGCTACCTCTGCTCTTTCGGCAACTTTTCCACTTGAATCACCAGCGTATCGAGAACTTTCTATGTACACCTTGTATGTGTGTGGTTGGTCCTTGACTTTTTCACATGACGTTTCTTTATTAAAGTATATATATGCGTTTTTATTTTTCAAATAATTAGAATCCAATTTATGATTATAATAATTTTCTACATCTTTAATTTTCAATGGATTTACATATAGCTTTACATCTGTTTCTTTTAGATTTATCGTTTTGTATGTATTATCGCTTATGCGATATAGTTTCACTTCTCCAGCTCTGTATTCGGTTATTCCCTTATATTCGGTTACATTGCCTCCGCCATCATCTTTGGTCTTTGTCGTGGTCAGGAGAGGAATGCGTATCATTTTTGTTTTCCTTTTATCTTCGTTAATCTTAACTTTTCCTTCTATCTTCAAATATACCTTAGCGACAGCATCTTTGTCGATTTCTTGTGGTATCATGAAGACGGTAAGGTTATCGTACTTTTTGTCGCTACCTTTTAGTCCGGTAAACTGGGTTCCGTTTATCTTTGTGGTGGTTGCATGGTTGGGCTTGATATACACCGAGTCTTTTTTCGCGTTTTTGGTATCCCATTTAAAGCGTTCCACGTTTTTGTCTTTAGACAAATCTACTTTGCATGTACCATTCGTGCATAACCCTTTTAGAAGAATGCCCTCTATGGTGTAACCCGTAGGTACGCGGTCGCCAATGGCGAAGTTGATGGCTGTAAGGGCATGGTGCATGTTTATTTTCGTACCGCTGTTTATATTTTCATCGGTAGAGTTCTTATCATTTATCTCAAACTCCTCAGCCTGCCCTATCATCAAGTCTTTCTGCTGTGCCATGTCTTTTTTCAGGGAGTAGGTAAGGGTATATTTGTCTTTGCCATCCCTTACTAACTTGTCACCGTCCCTATCGTCCAATCTCGGGTATACGGCGGCGAGCTGCACCTTCGGCATGTCTGTCTTGTATGTTGCCACCTTGCCGCTTACATGCACTTTGCCGTCTTTCTTCGCACTGCCGTTGTTGATAAAGTTGGGTTCGTTGGGAGTGGCGTCGCCATCTTTATGCGCATAGCCATATACGCCAAAGGTGGCATCGTCGGGCATTTGCGCTATATCATCGTACATGGTGCCCCGTGTCAAGGCATCGGTAGCGAAGTTTAGTTTTACTACGTTGTTAAGCTCTGCTTTGTTGTTTTCCGTCTGAACTTTGCCCTCTTCAAGCTCTTGAGAGCACGACGTT
>NZ_JRNC01000020.1 GCF_000758925.1 Prevotella sp. S7-1-8 | reverse complement strand
AGGGATTTTCTTTTAGCCATGCTGGTAAGTCTTCTTCTTTAATTTCTGTTGACGTTCCGTCCGCGTCCGTTTCTTCCGGATCACCCCATCCACTCACTTTGATAGGTGTTTGGTTTTTAAACCCATTGGCAGAGCTGCAAATCATCTGCATGGTGTCGTCCATTCTTAGTACTTCTGCCACTGGCTTCTCGTACATCTTTTTCATTGTGTTCCTTTCTTTTTTATGCCCTATGAATTAGATTAAAAAATGAATAACTTGTTGAAATTCAAATACAATACAAAGATAATGCTTTTATGACAAAGTGATATTGCCGATCTACCCCCCCATAAATTATGAGTATTTAAGACATTTTATTATAATTTTTACTTAATTGGAGGGCTCTCGGCTAATTTTTTTTTAATCGGCCATAGGCGGTCATATATCAAATTCATTTCCATGAAAAAGGTTCTTTGTTGGCTTTTGCCCTGAACTCCGCGCGCCCCCCCGTTCTCCTTGCCTCTGACAAAAGGGCGGAGATAGGGACGGCGTGATTCGCATGGACGGTTGCGCGCCGGGAGAGCTTGGAGAGAAGCCGCGGAAGCCTTCCATTAGGCTTTCGGGTGGACGTAGCCGCGCGCTTGCGTTGCTTGGCGTATATAAATTAATGTTACGGCGCGTCGCAAAGCCAGCTTGAGCGTAGAGTGCGTGCCCAATATGAGTTTTTTCTTAATAGTTGCACAAAATCTTTGTTTTGTGCAACTAATGGTTGTGATAATGCAAAAATATATTAAAAGGCAATGGCTATGCGGACAAAAAAGCCCAATGTTTTTTATCTTTGTAAATATGAAACGTAAGGAATACAACCGCCAATGACCGCCAATGACTACTATTTGAAAGGTAACGAATGCCGCAAGCGGGGCGATTTCGCTTCGGCTTTGAACAACTATATGGAAGCCATACGCTTGGACGCAAACAGTCCGGCGGTAGAGGCCAAGCGGATGTTGGACGACATTATGAATTTTTATTGTAAGGATTTTTACAATCCTTAAGCAATACTAAAAAACTAATAGCTTATGGGTAAGATGAAAGGGGCCATCGTGGTAGACGTGGAACGCTGCAAAGGATGCACGCTGTGCATTGTGGCGTGCCCGAAAGACGTTATCTCTTTGGCTGATAGAAAAGTGAATACGCATGGATACGCTTATGTGACAGCCGCTCGTCCGGACGACTGCATAGGGTGCGCTTCGTGCGGAATAGTGTGTCCGGATGGATGTATCACTGTGTATCGAAAGAAGATGGAGGATGGCCATGAAAAATAAGGAAGTGACATTGATGAAAGGCAACGAGGCCATCGCGCACGCAGCGGTACGTTGTGGATGCGATGCTTTTTTTGGGTATCCCATCACACCGCAAACCGAAATTATAGAGACGCTGTCGCTGTTAAAGCCTTGGGAGACCACAGGCATGGTGGTGCTGCAGGCCGAGAGCGAGGTGGCGTCTATCAATATGGTGTATGGCGGCGGCGGCGCCGGCAAGAGGGTGTTCACCACATCGTCAAGCCCCGGAGTGGCGCTCATGCAAGAGGGCATATCGTATATGGCTGGCGCCGAGGTGCCGGGGGTGATAGTCAACGTGCAACGAGGTGGCCCGGGGTTGGGCACCATACAACCCAGTCAGGGCGATTATTTTCAAGCCACGCGTGGCGGTGGCAACGGCGACTATAATGTCATAGTGCTGGCGCCGGCCTCCGTGCAGGAGATGGCCGACTTCGTGGACTTGGCGTTTGAGCTGGCTTTCCGTTATCGTACCCCCGCGATGATACTTTCTGATGGCATAATAGGCCAGATGATGGAGAAGGTGGTGTTGCCGCCGATGAAACCTCGGCTTACCGACGAGGAGATTATCAAGAGATATCCATGGGCGACCACAGGCCGAAAGAAAGACCGGAAGCCAAATGTCATTACCTCGCTGGAGCTTAGCTCCGAGGTGATGGAGCGCCGAAATATAGCCTTGCAAAAGAAATACAGGGAGATAGAACAACGCGAGGTGCGCTTTGAGACACATCTATGCGACGACGCTGACTATGTCATCGTGGCTTTTGGCAGTGCGTCGCGCATTGCCGAGAAGAGCGTGGAGATATGCCGTGAGGAGGGTATCAAGGTGGGGCTGTTCCGTCCTATCACGCTGTGGCCGTTCCCCACAAAAGCCATTGCGGACATAGCCCAAAACAAAAAAGGTATTCTTGTGGCTGAAATCAATGCCGGACAAATGGTGCAAGACGTAAGGTTGGCAGTGGAAAACGCATTGCCGGTGGAGCATTTTGGACGGTTGGGCGGTATCGTGCCAGACCCGCAGGAGATAGTGGAAGCGTTGAAAACTAAATTGAGGAAATAAGATGAACAATGATATTATAGCACCGGAGAACTTGGTTTATGCCAAGCCCAAATTGCTGAACGAAACCCATATGCACTATTGCCCGGGATGCTCGCACGGCGAAGTGCACAAACTGGTGGCCGAAGTCATAGACGAAATGGGTATGGGAGAGAAATCAGTAGGCATCTCTCCAGTGGGATGTGCCGTGTTCGCGTACAGATATATTGATATAGACTGGCAGGAAGCGCCTCATGGGCGCGCCCCGGCTTTGGCCACGGCGGTGAAGCGTGTATGGCCTGACAGGTTGGTGTTCACCTACCAAGGTGATGGCGACTTGGCGTGCATTGGTACGGCGGAGACCATCCATGCGCTGAACAGGGGGGAGCACATTGCCATTATTTTCATCAACAATGCCATCTATGGCATGACGGGAGGACAAATGGCGCCGACCACGCTCATAGGGCAGAAAACGTCTACCTGCCCTTACGGCCGCGACCCTGACATTCATGGCTACCCCCTCAATATCACGGAGTTGGCGTCAAAACTGACGGGCACGTGCTATGTGACACGCCAAAGCGTGGATACCGTGGCCGCTATCAGGCAGGCCAAGAAAGCCATTCGAAAGGCTTTCGAGTCGTCCATGAAAGGACTTGGCTCAAGCCTCGTGGAAATAGTGTCCACTTGCAGCAGTGGCTGGAAATTGTCCGCGGTGAAGGCCAACGAGTGGATGAGAGAGAACATGTTCCCGGAATATATCAAGGGTGACCTGAAAGACACCACAAATTTGAAGTAACATGAAGACAGAAATCATTATATCGGGCTTTGGCGGACAAGGCGTCTTGTCGATGGGTAAAATATTGGCATACTCCGGATTGATGGAGGACAAGGAGGTGACATGGATGCCTGCTTATGGTCCGGAGCAGCGAGGTGGCACGGCTAACGTCACGGTCATCGTGAGCGACGAGCGTATCTCATCGCCCATATTGAGCATGTACGACATTGCTATTGTGCTGAACCAACCCTCGTTAGATAAATTCATGCCTAAAGTTAAGCCCGGTGGAATACTTATCTATGACGGCTTTGGCATTATGGATAAGCCTAACCGTGACGACATTACTATCTATCGCATCGATGCCATGGACAAGGCCGCGGAGATGAAAAACTCCAAGGTGTTCAACATGATAGTGCTGGGCGGACTGCTCAAGGTGGCCCATGTGGTAAGTACGGATGGCATTAACAAGGCACTTTTCAAGACATTGCCAGAGCGTCATCATGGATTGATACCGTTAAACATGGAAGCTCTTGGGGTGGGAATGGATATTATCAAAAAGGTTTAGAGACTTTTTGTAGCGTTAACATATCAAATGCCCATTTCGTCCATACGGATGAAATGGGCATTTGATGTCTCGTAAGCAGACACGTTACACCGTTGGCACGTTGGCGAGAAATTGCTCTATTTGCTCGTCAGTAACGGTATAATTGGTCAGGTCGCCATTGATATAACTGTTGTAAGACGGCATGTCTATGAGACCGTGCCCCGAAAGGTTGAACAAGATGACAGGTGACTTTCCCTCAACCTTGGCTTTTTTAGCCTCGCGAATGGTCGCGGCGATGGCGTGGCAGCTCTCCGGGGCGGGAATGATGCCTTCTGTTCGCGCAAAGAGTGTGCCCGCCGCGAAAGTCTCGAGTTGAGGAATGTCTACACCGTGCATGTATCCATCCTTGATGAGTTGGGAGATTATTATACCCGCACCGTGGTAGCGCAGGCCGCCGGCATGGATGTTGGCAGGTTTGAAGTCGTGCCCAAGGGTGTACATGGGCAAAAGTGGCGTGTAGCCAGCCTCGTCTCCAAAGTCGTACCTGAACTCTCCGCGGGTAAGCTTGGGACAGCTGTTTGGCTCGGCCGCGATAAACTCTGTGTTCTTGTGCGAGCCATCAAACATGTGACGCATGAAGGGAAACGCGATGCCACCAAAATTGGAGCCTCCGCCAAAGCAGGCGATAATTTTGTCTGGATATTCGCCGGCCATCTCCATTTGCTTCTCCGCTTCCAAGCCAATGATGGTTTGGTGCAAGGACACATGATTGAGAACTGAACCTAAGGTGTATTTGCATCCGGGTGTGGTGACGGCCAGCTCGATGGCCTCTGAGATGGCCGTTCCAAGCGACCCGGGATGTGTCGGGTCTGCGGTGATGATGTTTTTGCCGGCGCGGGTGGACATTGATGGAGACCCCTCCACGGTGGCGCCAAAGGTGCGCATGATGATGGAGCGGTAGGGCTTTTGCTGCATCGTGATTTTCACTTGGTATACGGCGGCCTCCAATCCGTACAGCTTAGCGGCGTAAGACAACGCCGCTCCCCATTGCCCCGCGCCTGTCTCTGTCGTCACATTGGTAACACCCTCCTTCTTGCAATAGTAGCATTGCGGTATGGCCGAGTTCACCTTGTGCGAGCCTAACGGGTTGGTCGATTCGTTCTTGAAATATATGTGAGCAGGAGTGTCCAACGCTTTTTCCAGCGCATAAGCCCTGACGAGTGGGGTAGAGCGGTAGAATGTGTATTTCTCTAATACCTCTTCGGGTATGTCTATCCATCTGTTGGTTTGGTCAAGTTCCTGTTTGGAACATTCCATACTGAAGATATGCGCCAAGTCTTCGGCTGTCACTGGCTGCTTGGTAGATGGGTTCAGGGGAGGCAGTGGTTTGTTGGGCATTTCCGCTTGGATGTTGTACCACTGGGTAGGGATGTCTTTTTCGGATAATATGATTTTTTTTTGTCTCATTGATACATATATAATTATAAGGTAATAAACTTGTGCAAAGGTACTCAAAAAATGATACAAAAAACAGCATTTGTCTTTAAAATGCTGTCATTTTGCACGGCTCTTTCACTTAAGAATGGCGCGAGGACATAGTTTCCCTTGTTGGTTTCGGGTACGAAAAAAATATTGTGTCTGTATATCAACAAGTTGTGCCTATGCCAAAAATTCCATTGTTCTCCATGGTTTTGTCAATGATAACTTTCCGCATGGACATGGCGTCCGCCGTGATTGTTTTCCCAAATATATCAATAAGCGGTGGACCAACTTTGGTTTCATCACTCTTGTCTCCCCGAGCCTCGGTGACCAACGCGATGCCGGCGTTGAATGAATAAGCGGATTTCTTTCGTGACGATCCTTTTTGCTGTAAAGTTACGGAAAACAGCTTGCTTGACCGATTTTTAATTAGTACTTATTTTGCAGAAATTCATATTGTTAGAAAAAAAATTGGATGTGTCATGCCATACGAGTTTCGAAGGCTAATTTCCATACAATCATGGTCGCGTCTTTAGAAAGGAACAGCTTCTGCCGTGTCATGGGTGCGCTATAAAAAACGGTATTTGTAAAAGTCGCAAGACTTTTTAAATGTAAGAGTCGTGTGGATTCGTGAAAAAAAGAATGGAATAATTTGCAAATATGGCAAAAACTTCTTACCTTTGCACTCGCTTACAAAGATAAGTGCATAAACAACGATCCGTTAGCTCAGTTGGTAGAGCACAACACTTTTAATGTTGGGGTCTTGGGTTCGAACCCCAAACGGATCACAAAAGATAAGTCCTTTGTATTCAAGTGTTTAAGGACATTTCCTCCACGCCTCAAGTTATACATCAGTTAAAAAAAAGAGATTATTTTCTCAAATTTGACGCCAAATGCGTATCTTTTTGAGTATCCTTTATTTTAACTTTTATAAAAATGGCAACACTTTCATTAACTATTTTCAAAGCGAAACAGCTTGCAAATGGAAAACATAAAATAAGAATTGCAGTTAGGCATCATCATGAAACAGTTTATATAATAACTCCATATATCATAGATGATATATCCCAATTCAAGAATGGGAATGTAATAAAGCGTTTTGACGCAGACGTGATGAATGTTCAGTTGCGAATATTGCTGAACAAGTATCAGAAAATTTTGGATGACATAAACAACATTAAATGTCTTTCAGCAAAAGATTTGAAGAACACCATTCTTTCTTATCATAAAACAGACGATAATATAACCATCGGAAAAATATGCAACAACTATGTAAAAGAGTTGAAAGAGGATGGCCGAATAGGGTATGCGGAACTTATTGAACGATGCGGTAAATATTTTATAGAGTTCTCAAAAGGTGATGTACCAGCCAATTCAATTACTCCTGTTACCGTCTCTAATTTTGAGCGGTTTTTACGAAACAAGAAGAAACTTAATCAAACAACTACGGGGATGTACTTGACCCGCTTAAGGGTTTTGACTAACCTGTGTAGGAAACGGTATTTTGTAAAACAGGATATTAACCCATTTCAAGATTGCGTAATACCACAACCAGTGGAGCGAAATATTGATATTTCAATTGAGCAATTCAGAAAACTAAAGTCATATTCAGGTAAAAGTAGGATAGAAAAAATCGCCAAGGACTTATGGTTTCTTAGCTTCTACCTCGGAGGAATAAATTTAATCGATCTGTTGAAAATAGATTTTTCCGTTAGCGACCAAATAGAATACGTTAGGACAAAGACTAAGAATACAAAAAGAGGTGACAAGCGTATAGAAATATCAATCCCGATGGAAGCAAAAAAGATCATAGATAAATATGTCTCAAAGAAAGGCATATTAAACTTTGATTATAACTTCTCTTATGAGAATTTCAATAGATATGTAGGACGAACACTTAGAAAAATAGGGAAAGAAATAGGTGTTAAACGATTGTGCTATTATTCTGCTCGTAAAACATTCGTGCAATACGGATTTGAGCTTGGAATACCGCTTGAAGTACTTGAATACACAATAGGACAATCAATGAAGCAAAACAGGCCTATATATAACTACATCAGAATTATGAGGAAACACGCAGACGAAGCAATAGCCAAAATTATAAGATTCACAGAATAGCATTAAATAAAATATATGGTGTGCCAATTTTACCACACCATATATTTATCACAAATAATCATCATCCATGTAAGTGTTATTTACCTGTTATCCTCCTTGATTTGCTCGCACACCCATGCGGAAATATTCGCAGGGTTCGCCTTTTGCAACAGCTGTTCTGTTTCTGCATCAAACAAATATCTTATGCGCTATCTTGGTCACTTTCAAAATGACTAAGATAACAAGCACCGCCGCCACGCCCATGGCCCAGCCGCCCAAGTCCATCTTCCACCGCTGCCACTTGGTCAGCGGCTTTTCGACAGGGTAGGGCACAGGGATGCTGTCACGCTGCATGATAGTATCTATCTTATGCGTTTTCTCGTTCGACATCTTTTGCAGCAACTTGTTGCGTTCTATCAAGAGTGCGTTTTTCAGCCCTTTAATCTGTATGCCCAACGCCGCCAGCTGCGCGCTGTCCACTTCCCTGACAGTCATCCACTGAACGTCTCGCACGCTGTCCAAACGCCGCACCGTGTCCACCCTCGTTTTATATAAGGTGTGATACTCGGGCACAGGCACAAATCTGACAGTCTTGCAACCTGTCAGCGACATGATTACAACGAATAAAAACAGTATCTTTTTCATTCCGTCCATCTTTTCGCCTCCCATTCCCTGCGCCTGACGAGCCCGGGCAGCACCTTGCCGCCCGAGCGCGTCCACCGCATGAGCTCCGCTTGTATCATCTTGTCGGGGGCGTGGCGCAATATGCGCCTGTAGAGCGTGGAACGCTTGAAGCTGCCAACGCCAAGATTGAATATGAAACTCACCAAGGCGTCGTACTTGCCCTGCGTGTCTATCTCCTTAATCGTGTTCGGGAGCCTGCCGGCCACCCAGAGGTCTTGCCGCAGCATTTCCTCCGCCTGCCGCTCCGTGACGCGCTGCCCCATCCTCACGCCCAGCGTGTGGCCGTAGCCGATGGTGGGCTTGCCCACGGCGTCCCTGTAGGCCCGAAGCCGCAGTCCCTCGAACTCCTTGATTTTCTCTATCAGCCGGTCACTTGCTTTCATCGTCGTCCTTGTTGTCACGCAGGCAGCCGTCCACGTAGTTTTTCACCTCGCTCCACTTGCTCTGCACGTATATGCCCACGCCGAATATCGAGCCGGCGTACACGAGCGTCTGGCTCACGTACCACAGCACGCTGTCCTTGAGGTCTCCGCCGTTCAGGAAGAAGCTGGCGAAGGCCATGGCCACGCCGCTGGCCAGCATGGCCATGGCTGAGCCGTATTGTATCCATTCTTTCGTGTTCCTTTGCATGTCTTTTGTTTTTTATGTTTAACGTTGGTTGTCTCTCTCGCTCGCCGCGTCGTCCCCGCCCGGGCGGCGGATGGCCTCGGCCTCCAGCTCCGCGGCCCTCTCCCGGGTTATCTCCTCGTAGCCGTCGGCGGTGTCGTTCGTGGCGAGCCACGCCACCGTGCCGCACACGAAGCGGCCCTTGGCTATCATCATGCCGGGCTCGGCCTCGAGCACCGTGCAGCCGTTAATTTCCGTCTTTTTCATATTCGTTTTATTTTGTTATTGTCCATCCTTTCTTTGCGGCCGCCGTGCGCTCCTCGTCCGTCAGCCTGTCGTATACATTTGCGTCCAGTCTCACCGCGCATGGCCGCAAACCTTTTGCCGCGCGGTCGTCAGCTCCATCGCCGAACGTCCAGCGCAAGGAGGCGAGGCCCTCGGGCGTGACGCCCCACGACGGCACGGCGATGTTTATCGAGGCCAGCTTGTCAAATGTAAGTGGCAGCCACAGCTCCGCGAGGGAGTGGCAATTAAGTAAGGTGTTGTCAAAACTCGTTACGTTGCGAAATGTAGACTTCCTGAAGTCAAGCGTCTGCAGTGAGTTGCAATTGGCAAACATAGCAGTTGCATTATTCAGAGATGATAAATTCCATCTCGACGCGTCAAGAGCCTGCAGCGAGTTGCATTCGGCAAACATGTATTCTCCATTGACCAGAGCCGATAAATTCCACTCAGACGTGTCGAGCGACACCAAGCTTGTATAATCTTGGAATTTACGATTCGCATCCGTGCATAGCGTCATGTCCCAGTTTCTGACATCCAAGTGGCGAACGAACGCGTTGCCTCCACCCTCCTTTGTCGGTCCACTGAAATCGCCTTTGATAACTCGCCTGCCTAAATAATAGTAGGCGATGGCGTTCCTCGTCAGGTTTCCCTCGGCTGGCCCGCTCTTGATTTCCCCGTCCGTGGCGTCGAGCCACACGTCTCGCGTGGGGTCTTTGGGGGCGTTCCTGATTTTCTCCACCAGCTCCAGCTCGCGGGCGTGCTCGCCCTCGCGCAGGTGGCGCATGCGCTCCATGTCTCGCCACGCCGCGCGGGCCTTGTCGGCCTCGGCCTCCCTCGCCGTCTCCGCCTCGCGCCTCGCCCGCTCGGCCTCTTGCCTTTCCCGCTCGGCCTTGGCCATGTCGCGGGCCTTGGCCAGCAGGGCGGATATGTCGGTGAAGGTGGCGTAATACTCGTCCATCGTGCCTTTGTAGCCTTGCTCCTTGGCCAGCTGGTAGGCGTCCACCAAGAAGATGGGGAGGCTCGCCCTCACCGTCGCCCCGTCGAGGCGCGTGTTGCCGTTCACCAGCTCCACGTCGCCCTCGGCCACGGCCACGCTCAATCGCTTGCCGTCGGCGTAGTTGGCGTCGGGCGCGTTCACCCTGACCTCGGCTCGCAGCTTGCCGGGGGGCAGGCCGTGGCCGTCCATGAAGCACCGCACCTTGTTGCCGCCCACCACCGCGCACCGCTCGCACGCGCCGCCCTCGCGGCCCACGCTGTAGCGCGAGGCCATCACCGTGAAGTCTATCCTGAAATCCTCGTCGCCCAGCGGGTAGGGCTTGCCGTCGGCCAGCAGCTCCACCACCAGCTCGAAGTCCTCCTTGTAGTTTATCCTCACCAATCCCGTCGCGCCCGGGGTCTTCCCGGGGTCGCGGCGGCATGTCTCCGTGTAGTCTATCTCGCTCATGTCATCGTCCGTTTCGTGTTCGCGTTCGTGTTCGTGTCCTTTCCCTCACTCCGGCTTGGCGGTGACGGTGTCGCCGGGCTTGGCGGGCTCGCTTGGCGCATGGCCGGGCGTGTCGTCGGCCCTCTCGTACGAGGCGTGGGTTATGGTGAAGTACCGTCTCGAGGCCCTCAGCCGCACCATGGGGCGCGTGATGTGCCGCTTGGGGTCGAAGTCCTCGGCCTTTGGCACGGCGTGGCTCCTGAACGTGGGGGTGAGCGTGCCGATGTCGCCGAAGTCCACGCTCTCGCCGTTCTCCACGTGCCGCTTGGCCACCTCGGCGGCGAGCCGCAGGGCGGCCTCCACCTCCGCGCCGGTGAACGTGGTGGCCCGGGCCACCTCCTCGCAAAACTCCCTGTGGCCCACGCGCTCGCGCCCCGTGGGGATGGCGGTGTACACCTCCTTGTCCTTGTACTTGCCCACGGTCATCTTCTGTTTTCTGATTTTGTAAAGCAAACTTCTCATGTCTTTTTGGTTTTAAAAATTTTTGTGGTTGATTTATGGTTGATTTATGGTTGATGTATGGTCTGTTCGCGTTTGGCGTATGTTCCGCGCGCCCAGGGCATGGGTTCTACGCGCGCGGGGCATGGGTTCTACGGCCGGCCTTGGAACGGTATGTCGACCTTGCTCACGGTCCACCCCCTTTGGCCGTCGCCGCTCACGGTGAACGAGCCGGTCCTTGGCGTGGCCTCGCCATTGGCGTAGAGCCTCACGACGAAGCGGCGCATCTCGTTCCCTTGGCCGTCCGAGCCGTCGCCGGATGGCTCGTCGACGCGCCCCGGTCCGCCGCGCCCCGGTCCGCCGTGGCTGCCCCCGTCCAGATACCAGCCGTCGGCTATCCTGCGCAACTTCTCGAGCTCTTCGGCGGTAACGTCGGGGGTGTCGCGCCGCTCGGCGAAGTGCGCGCCGTTGTATTCCGACGGCTCGTCGGTGCCGGACACCTTGTACATCGTCTGGCCGCCCACTTTCTTGTAGCCCTCGCTGAACACGTACGCCCTCACCGCGCGGTAGTCGTCGGGGAACGACGGCCCGAACGCTTTCTCCATGCCCTGGCCGTCGGGGGCGCATATCCGGCGCAGGTCACACGGCGTGAACGAGCTTCGCGTTTCGGCCACCTGCTCGAATATGGTGTCCGGCCCGAGGTCGTACGCGAACTTTCCGTTCTTGTACATTCTCAGGACAGGCTCGCCGGCCTCGTTGAGCCCTATCTCGATGCCCGGCACCGACTTGTTGACGCCGTAGACTGTAAACATGCCGCCCTTGGCCACGATGGTCGCGCCGCCCTTGGCAGGGTCTCCCTCGGTGCGCAGGCTCTTGGCCGTGAGGTCTCCCTTGACGGTCGTCTTCCTCGCGTCGAGCGTTATCTCGCCGCTCTTTATGTCGAGGATGGCGCGCTCGAGGTCCGCCGTCCTGTCGTACTCCCTCCACGGCGTGGCCTTGTCGCCCTCCTCCAGCTTGGGGCGGCAGAGCCACAAGTCGCACATGGACTTGTCGGTGAAGGCGCACAGGTAGAACCGCACGCGGCCGCTCCCTCCCACGCGGAACGTCCAGCGGCAGCGCGTCCACCGAGCCACGTCCTTGGAGTCGTACTGGTGGTCGGCCTTGATGGGCGTGGCCCACACGCGCTCGAAACCGCCCTTGGCCTCGTTCCAACTCTCCATGTCGCAGAACACGCTGCCCTGGCCGCCGTGGCTGTCGAACGCCACCCACGCGCTCATCGTGCACACGGAGCCGGGGCGCACCCTCAACTCGCGCGCCAC
>NZ_JRNC01000019.1 GCF_000758925.1 Prevotella sp. S7-1-8 | reverse complement strand
AAGCCGCCGCGACACGGCCGCCTTGTCCGCGACGTCCACGCCGTCGAGATTGAGGTCGCTGCCCCAAAGCAGGTTGGGGCGCGCGCCGCTATTCACCGTCAGGCTGATTTCGTTCGCGGTTTGCTTAAAACGCGTGAAATCCTCGGAGAGGTTTCCCACCGCGCTGCTGGTCTGTTTTAGGTTTCGCTCAACCCTGTTCATGTCACCACGAACGTTGCTTATCTCGCTGTTAATCTCTCCATTCTTCGTGTCGATGTCGAACACCACCTTGGGCTTGAACGTGACAGGCACGACGCGCCGGTCCACGATGTCATCGCCTTTCTTCAACGTCACGGCATAGCTGCTAACAGGGTTCTTCTCATCATAAGACAAGCTGTGTCCCAAGTCATATATGTCGCCGAGATCCGCAAATGCCTCCCCAAAGCTCGGCTCAACGGTGAGCGTCATTCCCTCGGCTTTCAACGTGGTGAAACTCACCCGCTCGCCGACGGTCTTCTGTATCTTGTACACCAGTTGCAGGTCAACCAGTTTCTGTTTATCCTCGCCATCCATGTAGGCAAGCGCGTTTTCTGTCATCGGCAACAGCTTGTAGGTAACGGCGTCCTTGCCCTTGCGTGCGTCCATGTCATCATACGCGCACCACGGCGTGGCGGTGTCGCCCTCCTCGAGCTTGGGGCGGCAGAGCCACAAATCGCACTGGGACTTGTCGGTGAAGGCGCACAGGTAGAACCGCACGCGGCCGCTCCCTCCCACGCGAAACGTCCAGCGGCAGCGCGTCCACCGAGCCACGTCCTTGGAGTCGTACTGGTGGTCGGCCTTGACGGGCTTGGACCACACGCGCTCGAAACCGCCCTTGGCCTCGTTCCAGCTCTCCATGTCGCAGAACACGCTGCCCTGGCCGCCGTGGCTGTCGAACGCCACCCACGCGCTCAACGTGCAGGCAGAGCCGGGGCGCACCCTCAACTCGCGCGTCGA
>NZ_JRNC01000018.1 GCF_000758925.1 Prevotella sp. S7-1-8 | reverse complement strand
CAAACGCTTCTCCACGGCCGCCTTGTCCGAGACGTCCACGCCGTCAAGATTGAGGTCGCTGCCCCACAGCAGGTTCGGGCGTGTGCCGTTCTCCACCAACTTGTACAGCGCTGAGTTGTTCTCACGCACGAGCCTGTCCATATAGTCCTCGGCCGATTCAAGTCCGCCGTCCGCGCCCTTCACCTTGAAGTCGCCGGTCACCTGACTGCCGTTGGCGGCAAACCACGTGCGCTTGTGCGTGGCGAGCTTGAAGTCGTTCACGCCCATGTATTGCACCCAGTAGGGAGCTTTCAGGTCACCGTCAAAACTATTGTAGGCGCACGTCATGATGACGCTCTGCCTTTCCTTGTTCTTACGGTTTCCTATCTGCGCGAGTTCGTCACCCACCTTCGGCATGTCGTCAGTCGGGTTGGAACAGTCAGTCTTGCTCAAAACCAATTTAAGGCACTTCTCCTCCTTGCCGTCAATCGTGCGCGTCACCACCTCCTTAGGCGCATCCGTCACCAACCGCCAATAGTAGTGATTGCCCTTTCCACCCTTGAGGATGTTCATGCCATCTGAACACATCATTTGGTCATTCACCTCGCAAGTCCGCGACAGCGTCACGCCGTCTTTCTCCGCGCGCTGGAAACACACAAATCCGTCCGCCGTTTCCTCCACCGCGTCAATGTGGAAAGTACCCGCGGAGTTCACCGTCATGCCCCCAGCCGCCTTAGCCTTTTGTATCTCCAACTCAAAGAACGTCGCCTTGCCAGTCACCGTGAGGTTCTTGGTCATGATATTGCCCGAGTTCGTGATGTCGCCAGCGTTGTTGATATTCCCTGTATTGGTAATGTCTCCAATGTTTTTGATGTCACCCCTGTTGACGATGCCTTGAAAAAAGCTCACCGCCTTGGCCACGATGCCCTTGAGGAATGTCACGACCTCTGCTGCCGTGTTGGGTATGTCGTTCCGCAGGAAGTGCGTCAGTGTTTTTGATTCCAAGCTCACCTCATCGGCCATTCTGGCATGGTTTGCTTCATTGGCCGCCTGCGCATGATTTGCCTCATCCGCCCTTGTTGCTTCGTCCGCCTTCTTGGCATGCTCTGCCTGTTCGGCGAGGCGTGGCCTTTTCCGCCATTTTCGCCATATCGGCTTTACTGGCGTGCACAGCCTCCTTGACGGACTTGTCTCCATAGGCTGCTCCCGGTGTCCTGAGCGTTGGCGTTGCAGCCTTGTTTTTCTGTTTTTTGATGATCTTTACGTCTATCATGTTTCCATCTCCTTTAGTGCCATTTCAGCCTCCCCCGATTCAAGGTTCCTCGTGATGCCCTGCACAAAGAAATACTTTCCCAGTGCCGGATGCCTGTAGTGGTTGAACGTGCTGACGCGTTGCTCCTTCTTGTCGGTGAGCTTTTGGGTCATGAGAATTCTGGGCTGGTGGTACTCGTTGTAATAGCTGTCAACATACAGCTGCTCCGGCTTTGCCTGTCTCCCCGTTGTGTGGTCGTAGATATTGACCACCCCGTCGCCGGTGAGCAAGTTGAGCGGCGTGCTCATGCATACCCCCTGTGCCACGCCCAGCTGCCTGCATTCCTCCGAGGTGAGTGCCGAATTGATTTTGAATTCGATGTCATCCTTCCTGTTAACAAACTGCTGCTTGTCGTCGCTCATGTAGACGATGTCGCTGTCACCCGGTCTTTCGGTCATCCCATTGTCACTGTACGCCTTCACCTGAAAATCCTCGATGAGGATGCTGCTGACGTTCGCCAGCAGTGAAATGGTGTTGCTGGTCCACTTGGTATGCCTGAAGAAGGTGGGATGCCTCCTCGTGATGTTCTCCCACGTGGCGTTCACCGGTCCGAGTATCATGAACTTGACCTGCCCGCTAACCTTATCGGATTTTCTGATGGGAATGGCCATGCCCTCGACGTCTATTCCCATTTTGTAGCTGATGTTGTTCTGTATGTCAAATTTTCTTCCGATGAGCTTGTCACCTATTTTTGGATTGAAGCCAATGGTGAAGCTCTGCTGATAATACACATCATCGCTTGCGCACTTTTCCCTGGGGAAGTATTTTTCCCATTTGAAGTTACCGGGGCTTCCCCCGTCGCCCTCCTCGACCACGCACTTGTCTCCGATGATGAGCATGCAGGCCAACACCGCTACTTTCGAGATTCTGTCGGTTCCGTCGCCAATGGCACTGTAGTTGAACTCGACTTGCTCTGGCGCCGACCCGGTGAACGGCACCAGTCCTCGTGTGGTGTCCCTGTCCCACGTAGGCTCTTGGGCGGGCGTGTCGGCTTTCCACCACTGCTGTGTGTAATACTTGTTCCGGTTGTTCTTTGCCGGAACCGTGTGGTGCCACCACCTCATGATTCTCCTTCCTGCAAAAGGAAAGCTGGGTTTGTAGTCGTTGATGGCCCTGAAATTGTCGGTGAGCGGGGTGATGGGGTTGAGGATGACGTTCCCGCTGATGACGATGTAGTTGGTAGTTTTGTCATCGCTTGGTGAGAACACCCCCCCGGAGGCGCTCCCCTCGTATACTGCCCTTGGAATGGATGCCTTGAGACTTCGCTCGTTTGGATACACTTCCGCCGGGTTGTTGTCGATACCGTTTCCGTTGACACTCACGACGAGATAGTTGGTCATTTGCACTTTTGCGATGGGCGCGTTGTCTTTCACTGCGCATGGCTGTTCTACCTTTCCAAATGCGATGAGGGCCGCCGTGTCGTAATATGTCAATGCGTTTGGCAACGCCTGCTGGTAGCGCCCACCTTGATTGAACAGATGCATGATGTCTCCGATACCGTCGACCGGGAACCTCCAGCGCCGGTTCTCCATGACGCGGACGAACCAATCTGTGATGGTGGCCCCGCCGTACCCCGTCGTTCTGCCATGCGTGATGGCGTCAAAAGCGTCGATGGAGGTTTCTCCCTCCCCATCGCAGCTGTACTCGGTCATGTACTTTTGCTTGGCGTTGTAGGGGCTCCCGAGTGTGTCGTTGTCAAACGGGCTCTCGATGACGTTCTCCACGCTCCCGGTCTTGCATGTGAGCAGCAGCTGGTTGTACACCTCGCCTACGCTGATGGTGGTGTCCTGTCCCACGACGTTTGCGTTGCTGATGTCCACGCGTTGCCTTGTGGTGACCGACTCTTGTGCGCTGACGAGGTCACGCCACCTGATGGGCTGCTGGCTCTTGACGCTTTCCCATGCGAAGATGTAGAATGTGAATCCCTCTTGCCTGATGTGCAGGTTGAGGTATTTGAGCGTTTCCCCGAGCACCTCGTCCTGCTGCCACACCTCATCCTCGTCATCGCCGAGAAAGAGCAGCTCATTGACGGACAGCTGGCTGAACACCTGATATTTGTTCTCCTCCAGCCTGTCGAGTGCCCGGCTGCCATCATATAGGAATGTGAGATTTCCCTTTCCCTTGATATCTACCCCTTTGGTCATGTCTTTCAGCGTTTCCATGACGATGTCTGCCATGGTGCGCTGGTTGGCGGTGGCCTTGATGCCGGCGTATGCCACCCCCGGCGTTCCCACGCCTCTGTATTTGGCGTATCGCATTGCCGTGAGTACGTCGATGCAGCTCAGCTCAATCTCGTCCTGATCCTCATTATATCCCTGCGAGTAGGTCTGTGGCTCCACGAATCCGGCGAAGAGGCATTCACCCTCCCGATAGATGTTGACCACCGCGTCCCAGCATGACGCGCAGAAGAAGTCGGGCACGAAATTTTTTGTGAGCAGCCTCACGCTCGCCTGTTGACAGAGCAGCGCGTCGAAGGTGTCGCTGACCTGGCTCGTGATGTCCACGGGGTCGTCGGTCCAGCTGATGCCGCTATCCTTCGCCCCTATCTCTATGTCTGGCGTATGGCTGCCTTTCGTGAGGATGTGCACCTCTATGCGCTCGTTGAGCTGGTTGTAAAAATGTCCGTGTATGTACATGTGTGTGCGTGTTATGGGCGGTTCTATAAATTAGCTTTGAAAGATTGCGAGCCTGCTTTATATAAAACATAGTCTCACCTAGCTCCACATAGTCTCACCTGGTTCCACATAGTCTCACCTAGTTCCACATAGTAGAATTTGTAGAACCTCCCCTATAATCTAATGTTTGTTTTCTTCCTGCTGACGCGCGTCTCGTTTGCCAGTGCCAGCACGATGTCACGCCCACGCAGCCTTGCCTCCAGCCTGCCGCTGAAACCACCGCCGGTGTCGCCTATCAAAGCCTTGAGCCTGTCGAGCGGCACCACCACTTCCGGGTTGTTTGCCGCCCCGGCATACTCGCCGAAAATGCCCAGCGTGGGTCCGTAGGCGATACAGCCGTCGGCAAACTTTGGCAACGAAGCCATGACCCCTATGAGCGCGGCCACCATGCCAATGCCAATGGCTATCCCTGCGAATGGAATGCTCGCATGAGCCTTCATGGTCTTGGCTGCCGCCCCTGCCACGTCTGCGGTAGTCTCCGCGCTTGCCGCCGTGGCCCTTGCGGCGCTGTTGGTGACTTCCGTGGCCGTAGCCGCGCTGTCTACTGCCGCCGTTTCCGTCTTTGCCATGCCTTGCGCCGTGGTGGCCGCGGTGTTCTGCTGCGTCGCCCCTGTGAGTGCGTCGATGATGGCGATGATGCCGCTCAACCCTTGGTAAATTTGTATGGCCGCGTCGACGACGCCGGTGATGGTCTGCCAGGCATCCCCATTGCCCTCGAGGGCGTTGGTAAGGCTCTGTACACCATCTCCAATGCCCTTTATGCCTCCCCATGCCTCGGTGAAGCTGACTTGGCTTCGCCGCAGCACCTTCTCATACCTCTTCCATGTGCCGATGAGTTCCTTCACCTCTTCGCGCTGTTGCGCTCCGAGTGGATTCTTCGTGTCGGCGAGCATTTTCTGCAGGGAGCGTATTTTTTCACGAATGCCCTCCAAGCCAATCACTTCCAGTTCAATGCGCAGCTTCTTTCCGCTCATGGCTCCCAGCGCGTGTGTCTCTTCGTGCATGGCAGGCAGTTGTGTCATCCTCGCCATGGCATCCCGCTTGTCCTGCAAGGCATTGATGGTGCGCTGTATGTTCTCCACCTCCTGTGCGCTTGCCTTTCGCTGCAGGGCGCCATAGTAGCTGATGGCCTTGTCGAGTTCTTCCATCGAGTTGAGTGTCCCGATGTGTGCGGGCTTTGCGAGCGTTGCCAAGGCCTCGTCCCACTCGTGCCGCAGCTTCTGCAAGGCGAGAATGTGCTTCTGTATCTCCGCTCGACCGCTTTGCGTGGCTTTCTTGAGCTGCTTCTCGTAGAAGGCAATCTCTTCGTCGAGCTGCTCATAGGTCTTTATCTCATCTGTCTTGAGGGCTGCGTGCGAACTGTCTTCGAATGCCGTTTTAAGATTGTTCAAACGTTTTATCTCAGCGTCGATCTGGCTGAGTTTCTCCTTGGACGCCTGTTTTCGCAGCTGTTGCTGATACAGCAGTTGTGCGTCAATGTCTTCCAAGGTGTCGAGCGACGTTGGCCGGCTTGCCGCATCGACCTCCTGCTGCACCGCCTTTTGCAGTTCCTTGTACTTGCCGATGAGCGCTGTCAGGCTGGCTATCTTGTTCTTGTCATCCTTGTCGGTTTTTTTCAACAGGTTGTCATAATAGGAGAGGTTCTTGGCTATTTGCTCCAGTGTTTTTGGATTTTCCACCGGCTTTTCGGGTGCGTTTTGCTTAGCATGGGTTTTCCTCGTTGTCTTTTTGTTGGTGTGCGCCACGCCCTGTTCTCTCTTGTTGACAGCGTCGCGCTTGTTCAATTCCTTTTGCAAGCGTCCAATCTCACGGTTGAGTCGTTGCCGTTCGGCGTTGTCGTTGCCCTTGACCCTGTCGAGTTCTTTTCGTTTCTGCTCCAGCTCCTGATTGAGTTCCTCGTTGGTGAGTTCGTGTATGTTCGCATCCGTGACGCGCACATTGTTTCGTGACCTCTCAAGTTCCTTCTGTGCATCCACCATGTGCTTGATGCAGGCGCCATACTGCCGTTGCAGTACCTTTATATCGTTAGTGAGCTTGCTCACCTCGCCACCCAGCTGTTCGTAGTAGTCTTTTCCTCCGGCTGCATTCTCCCAGTTGTAATGCGTGTTGCCGTTGCCGTCCCAATACTGCTGCCCCAGCTGGAAGCGTTCGCTTTGCTTGCTCTCTTTTTCGAGCTGCTTGGCGGCGATTTTCGATGCGAGCACCTTGGCTTGTGCCTCGTATCCGATTTGCGCGCAATAGACCTTGCTTTTTGAGATGAGCGTGTCGTACCATTCCGCCGCCGTGCGGTGATACCCGAAACTCTCCCCGTACTTCTTGTTGAGCTCGCTTACCTTTTTCGTCGTGTTCTTATGGCTGTTGATGAGCGATGCCAGTGTGCTCACCTCCATGTCGATCTCCGCCTTGGCGTTGGATGACGCGCTGCTGAAGGCGTCCGTGCTTTCTTTGAGCATGTCCACGTCCTGCGCTGCGTCTTCCGCCTCGTCGCCCATGGAACTGAACAGGGAAATAATCCCGGTGATGATGAGGGAAATGCCCATGGTCATGGCTGCGTAGAGTGCCGTTACGGCAACGGTGAGCGCCGCCGTTCCTGCCGTTGCCGTATATCCGCTTGCCGCCAGAAGGTTTTGTGCCGTTGCCACCACCCGTTCGTGAACTGCCAGTGCCAGCCCCTTGATGGACGTAAGGACGAATGCCGCGCTGAGCGCCTTGATGGACGTGATGAGTTTCGCCGTGGCCGCCAGGCAGATCATGGTCTGTGCGGCGATGGTGACAAAGGGCATGGCTCCCTGTACCATGCTCCCCAACTGTTCCTTGATGTCTCCGAGGGTGTTCTCCAGCTGCTTCTGCTTGCCGGCGTCGGTCTTTGCCAGTTGTGCGTTCATGTTGCCCACGTTGGCCGTGATCACCTCCGCGAGCATGGCGGCCCGTTCGGACTCATTTCCGTACTGGAGCACCTGCTTCTGTGTCTCGTCGAAAGTGATTCCCACGCGTTGCAGCACCTCTGCCTGCCCCTGCATGGCCTTTCCCATCATGTTGCCGACGCTCACCGCATCCTGTGTGGTCGCGTTCAGTCCGTCCTGCTGCGCGATGAGGTTGTTCATGGCCGGAATGAGCACCTCGAGGCTCTGCTTCTGCTTGAGGAAGGTGGCCATCTGCTGGGCGCCGCTCATCTGCACCTCGTCGCCGATGACGCCGAGTTCCTGCTGCGCGGCACACAGTTGTTTGACGCTTTGTATCTCCGCGTCGGTACTTCCCATGCGCTGTCGCATGATGGTGTCGAGCTGCGTTTCTGCCACCAGCTGTACCTGGTATGCCTGTGTAAGGTCACAGAGCACCCCCTGGAGTTGTGCGATGGAGTTTTGAAATGCGTCCACGGCCTGTGCCGCCTGTGCCCAGGTGATGACACTTTGTTTGGCTTTCTCGGCCTCTTCCTGCACCTCGGACAGTGCCTTCCCCACCTCTTTTGCGTCGGCGGTGACTTTCTTCACTCCTCCGTCACTGTTGATTTTGATGGTAAAACTGACCTCTTTTGTCATGGTTTCTATTTTTTTTTCTTATATTTGCAGCAGCTTCAAACTTTGAACTTTGAACTTTATGTTAGCAAGCGTCAACTTACAGCCCCTTCACGACCTGATAGTGGAGCACCCTGTTGCCAGTGTGCTTATGGTAGCGTTTTGCCTTGTGGTGATCATCGCAGGTCTTTTGTTCTGCTATGGTGTCATCAAGGCTAAATAAGCGGGCTATTTCAGTCCTGCCTTCCGCTTTTCCTCCCTGTACCTGCGCATGATCTCCTGCCTGTCGGGTATGTCTTGCTTTTGGTTTTCCTGTTTCTCATCCCATGGAAACTCCATGATGTCACTCGGGCTTAACCTTTGTTTTGCCCATGGCTGCAAGGTACACAGGCAGCTCATGCGCAAGCGTTCCCAATGGTCGCGCTCTACGGCCATGCGCCTGTCGTTCCATGCGTCCCACGCCGCCCTGAACTCAGAAGGGGTGCATCGGCAGAAGTCGTCCATCCCCATGCCCATGCACCCCAGCGCGATTCCGAGCAGTTGCTCAACATCAGCCTGCGTTACCTCTTGTTGGTCATTTTTTTTCATCCATGGAACTGATTTGCCGGTTCCACTGTGTGAGCATGTCGGGCGTGATGGTGTTGCAGAAGGTCTCGAAATCTAATGGGAACTCTTGTCCCGCTGCCTGTGATGAGCATTTGACGCAACACCACATGAGCATGAGCAGGTCTTCGAGGTTTTCTTGTTTGAGCTGGCTTACATCCTTTCCTGTCTCGCGCTTGAACAGCAGGAATGCCCCCATTACCAGATAACAGGGGTAAGACTTTCCGTTGATGACTATCTTCATGACCTGGTTCCTCCCGCGCTAGCTGTTGAACCAGACTCACTAAGACCTGACGCCACCTTTCCCACCTTTCCGCAGTTCTCCAGCTGTACGCTGTACTTGGCGTCGTCACCGGCCTGCCCGTCGAGTTCGAGCGATGTGATGATGTACTTTCCCTTGTAGCCACCGCTGGTTTTTCCAGTTCGCTTGTCGCCGTCGCGCAAGCCGTAGGCGGCCTCGATGGGCTCGCCGGCGAGCTGTTTTTCCTTGAGCTGATCGTAGGTGGGGGTCTCGCTGTCGCCGTCGGTGAGCACGCAGCCCTCTGCGGAGATGCTCTCCGAGAAGCTCTTTACATATTTCTCCTTCCACTTGCCAGTTGCTGCCTCTTTGGTGACGCGCTCACCTGTCTCGGTGGTGGTGCTTACCTTGCATCCGGTGGAAAATCCCAGCGCTTTGCCATCCACGCTAAGGATGAGGTTTGTTCCGTCTAAAACACTTTTTGCCATATCTTTCTTATTAAATGGGTTGATACTATGCCGGCCGCCACCCCGGCGATGAAGGCGATGAATGTAATTCTGAGACCGGGGGCGCCGCGATCCTTTGCCGTTTCCCTCAACTCGCTGTTTGCCCTGTTCGCCTCATTGAGTTGCCGTTTCAGCGTGATGATGTTCTTTGAGTAACTTGCGGCTACCAGTAGCAGTGAGTCGCATTGTGCCTCAATGATGATTTGCTCAGGCTCATTCGCCGTCGCCGGTTTCCTTTGGAGCTTGACGGCCGCCTGTTTTTCCCTTGCCGTGTACGACGCCCCTGGTGGCAGCTGCCTGATGCTGTCGAGTGTCAGCCTGAGACAGGCTGTTGCCATGGGAACCCTCACCGGCTTCTGCCATGTTTGGGTGACCGTCGCCGTGAGGCTGTCCCTTTGCAGGCTCATGCTTTCCTCGCGCAGGCTTTGGCGTTGCACTGTCTTGGTCGAGCGACAGCTCCACGCTGACAGGGCAAGTAGTGCGATGAGGGCATATCTGAATAGCCTCGATGGCCCGTGAGAGGCGGTTGAGCACCCGTCGCATCTTGTCGCCATCGGTGCGAAGATTCTCAATTTTGTCATAGTTGGTTTCGTTTTGCTGTTGCAGACTGATGAGCTCACGGCTCACCATGTCGTACATCTGCTTGTAGGTATCCTCTATCTTTTTTTTCTCCTCGACGGTTCTGGTCCGCCGGTTGGCGATCCAGGCAATGGCGGCTCCGATACCGCCCGATGGGATTGCCCATTGCAGGATTTGAAATATCGTGTCTCCCATTGCTTGTATATTGTGAATTGTAAATTATGAATTATGAACTCCTATCCCGGCCATCCACCGCCCCACGTCGAACGAGGGGCATTGCTTGGCGGGGTTGAGGTCGTGGTGCCCTACGATGCGTATCTGCGGGAACCGGCTGTGGAACTCGAGGACGTATCGCTTGAGCGCCTCGCGCTGTGCCGGCGTGCGTGTGTCTTTAGGGCGCATGTCGCTGTCGCATCCACCCACATACACGATGTGCCGGCTCACGCTGTTGTACCCTGCCGAACCATTGGTGATCTCCCAGTTGTCTACACGGTCGTCTTCGTTGTTGGGCGCCAGCCGCTCGATGGTGCCGTCAAGATGAATGAGGTCCGTGTAGCCAACGTGTTTCCACCCCCTGCCTGCCGGGGGTGGCGCGGTGTGCCATCGGCGTATCTCAGCCGCGGTGACCTCGCGCCCCTCCGGCGTGGCGGTGCAGTGGATGACGAGATATTTCATCGGCTTGCTCATCATGCGGTTTCCTTATAGCCGTTTGCCATTACCACGCCCGCATCAGTCTTTTTAGGCATGCAGATGAAATAATGGCGGAAGTTGATCTTGTTACGCTGGTATTCGGGGTCGGTGGAAGCCTCGCTGTAATACATCTTCGTGGACCCTGTGGCCTTGAACACGCGTGGCGTGTAGAAGGCGAACGAGCACTGGAACTCTCCCTTCTCGGCGTTTGCGCCAAGCGCTTTCTTGACGCCAGCCTGCGTATAGAGCGGCGTGTTGGCATACTCGAAGATGTCGAACCCGTAGAGCTTGCCTACCTTACCGGTTCCGCGGTCGATGTTGTACTGCTCGCGGAAGTTCTGACTGGCGAGCAGCAGGTCGTTCACATGGTCGGGGCAGAGCACGAGACGGCGGTTTTCTGCCGGCACCTTCATCTTATCCAGCGCCCGTTTCATGGCCACAAGGTCTTGAGGTGTCAGGCGCAGTCGGCCAGTCTCAGCGTCGCGCTCGCCGGTGGTGGTGAGCACGGGCGTGGTGGCGCTGTTTTTCTGAGCGCAGAGCGCATGGGCGGCTTTTGTAAATTTAGCGTCATTCAGCGCGTTGCCGTGACTTTCTTTCACCCGTGCCATCTTGTTGTAGCTGACGGCATATAGTTCGTCATCGGTGATGGGTGTGACTTTTGTCTGGAACTTGTCGAGCTTGATGGCAATGTCTTTGTCGTCCAAGGCCTGCAGTGGTATGGGATAGGTGGTGTTGTTGACCAGCACGTCAGGGTCGACCCCTACGTCGACGAGGTGAATGACGTCGTTGTTGGTGATGGTACTCTGGTCTGGCACGCCGTCGAGCCATGAGCCTTCAAGGCCTCTGCGCAGGGCTTTCACCAGCTCGCCGGTCCATATCTCTGTAAATACTCCAGCGCGGAGTGCGCCTTTTGGCATGGCGCCCACCATGGCAGCCACCAAGTTGAGGGTCAATGCGCCCGCCACGGCAGGCAAGCCAAGCATTTTCGCAATGACGGCACCTACTATCGCATTGAATAGCAGTGCGGCAAACATCTTTAAAATTTTGTTCATCTTTTTTGTTTTTAGGGTTATTCTTTCACAATTCACAATTCATAATTATGGGCGGTTCTATAAATTAGCATTGTCAGATCGCGACCCTGTTTTATATAAAAACCTAGTCCTACCTAGTCCAACATAGTCCCACCTAGTCCCACATAATAGAGACCACAAGATGACAAAACGTAAAAAGACTGACATAAAAAAACTTTACGGTGGTAATTTATAGAACCAGCCTTATAACTATGAACTCGTGAACTGGTTAACCGGTTTACTATTTAGATCACACACTCGATGCCGTACTCGGCCTTGTACAGACGCTTGTATTCCTCCGGATTCTCCGAGCGCAAGGTCGCTATCTGGTCTCTCGGCACCTCGCTCAGCTTTGTGAAGGTCTGATCTCCGGCAGGAGCACCGCCCTGATGTCCCAATACGGAAGACAGCTTCACGGCAGGGTGCATCGCCTTCAGCGTCTTCTCCAGTTCCTCCGCGCCTATCTTCTTGCCCAGCTCCACAAACTGGTCTTTGTTATTTAACTCAATGCGTTTGTCAGCGATGGCTTGATCTATAAGGCTGTTGATTCTCGCCAAAGTGAGCTTCTCTTTTTCCTGAAGCAGAGACGCGTTCTGTTCCTTGACGGCTTTCAACTCGGCAATCTTGGCGGAGATTTCAGCCTCGGTTGCCGTTTCCGGCAGCCCCAAATTCAGGGCGATGGTCTTGTTTTCCATTTCTTCTGTTTTTTGTTTGTTAATATTATTCAAAAGCGGCAGCGGGCAATCTCCGTCCCTGCCGAGGGTTATTCTTTTTCCGTCTTTATGAAGCACGAGGGCATCATCATTGGCACCGACATCAGCGACGCTTACCTCAAATAGCTTGCTCTTGGTGATGGTGGGACGTGTCTGCCCGACTACAAGCAGGTCTTTGTCCTCACTCATCTCAAGTATCTCCAGACCGGCGCTCACCATTCTTAGGCTTCCGAACTCAAACTGCTTCTTGCAGCGTTGGCTCAGTTCTGAGGCACAGTCGAACATCAGTTCACCGGTTACCTCATTGTTCTCCACCTTCAGGTCTTTCACATAACCCACCACATTGCCGCGCTCGTGCATATAGAGCAGTACGGGGTTACGGTTGTACTGCGACACGTCCATGCCGCTCGTCAGCACTCTGGACCCGTAGCTGTTCAGGCTGTCATTAGATATTCTTACACGTTTTCCCATTTGCGTTTAATATTCGATTTCCGCTGCAATATTATGTCATAAATCATTGACTTCCAAAAAAGTATGAAACCACTGCACGCTTCTATGAAGCGGCTGCACCGTTTTTTTGCAACCTCAATAAAATAAGGCAATTTTGCATGGTAAAGCAACAAACCGATTTATGACAAAAGCAGAAACAGAAAAGAAAAAATCACTGGCACGCTCTCTCTACCTTGCAGGAATGGAGCAGAACGAGATAGCGGAGAAAGTAGAGGTGTCAAGGGTTACCATATCCAAGTGGTGCAATGCGGATGGTTGGAAAGAGGCGAGGGCGGCCAAGAACGTGACGCGCCACGAGCTGGTGAACAAACTGCTGCTCACCATAGACAAGTTGATAACCGAGGTGAACGAGTCGGAAGACCCCTCGCTCATAGCAGGGCTGGGCGACAAGCTCGCCAAACTGTCCTCCGTCATCGAGAAACTTGACAAGAAGGCTAATGTCGTGGATGCGATTGAGGTCTTTATGGCATTCTCCAAGTGGCTGGAGTACCGTGCCACCATTGACCCCTCTGTAACGCCGGAACTCATCAAAACCATCAACAAGTTTCAGGATATGTACCTCACCGAGCAGATGGGAATAAAATGATAATTCATAATTTTT
>NZ_JRNC01000017.1 GCF_000758925.1 Prevotella sp. S7-1-8 | reverse complement strand
TCGTGAATTCATAAACTACCACCATGGCAACAGCAGCAGAAAAGAAACTGGCATTCCAGCAGTGGAAGGAGCATTGCAAGCGCATCCAGTCCATTACCGACACCACGGCACTTGCCAACGAGACACCTGCCCAAAAAGACAGGCGCAAGGAAAGACTGCTCAGCAACTATGCCGCCTTCTGTGAGTATTACTTCCCACATTTCCTCACCCTGCGCGACAAGACTACGGGCGAGGTTGTACGCACCGTACACAACGCGCCGTTCCACAATCAGGCTGCACGCAAGGTCATGGATACGCCTAACCTCAAGGCGGTCTTCATGTGGCCCAGAGGACACGCCAAATCCACCCATTTCGACATCTTCATGCCCCTATGGTTGATGCTCCGCCCAAAACGGCTCATCAATTTCATGGTCGTTGTAGGCAAGTCGCAGGATTCGGCCAACCGACTCCTCGGAGATATTCAAGCAGAGCTGGAGTACAACCAGCGCATCATCGCCGACTTCGGGCAGCAGAAGAACCTCGGGCTATGGACGGCAGGGGAGTTCAAAACCGCCTCTGGTGTGAAATTCCTTGCTGTAGGACGTGGGCAGTCGCCACGTGGACTGCGTGAGCGTGAGGCACGCCCAGACTATATCGTCATTGATGACCTTGACGATGACGAGCTCTGCCGCAACGAGAAGCGTGTACACGACCTCACCGACTGGGTGAAGGAGGCACTCTTCGGCGCCCTCGATGTCGGGCGAGGACGTTTCCTTATGGTGGGCAACCTCATATCAAAGACCTCCGTACTGGCAAACATCGCAGCCACGCCTGGCGTGTTTGTCTCAAAGGTTCAGGCTATAGACAAAAACGGGGAGCCGGTATGGAAGGAGAAATGGAACAAGGAAGACGCACAGGAGTACCGCAGCTTCGTGGGCTACCGCGCATGGGAGAAGGAGATGATGCACAATCCCATCGTAGACGGCACCATCTTCCGGGCAGACTGGATAAGATACAAGCCCATGCCGTCGCTCCGCAAGTATGATATGCTCGTATGTTACACCGACCCGTCTTTCAAGTCCACTACATCTAACGACTACAAGGCTTCACGTCTGTGGGGAAAGCTCGGAAACGAACTGCATCTCATAGACTGTTATGTACGGCAGGACACGGTCGGAGGTATGGTACGGTGGCTTTATGACCTCTACGAGCGGACGAGGGACAAAGCAGCCATACGCTTCTTTATGGAGGCGAACTTCATGCAGGACGTCATTCTGGACGAGTTCGCCCTGGAGGGTAACCTGCGTGGATACCAGCTCCCTATCATGCCCGACAAGCGCAAGAAGCCCGACAAGATACAGCGCATCGAGGCTGTCAGCCCACTGTGGGAACGTGGCTACGTTTACTATAATAAGAAGCTCAAGGACTCACCCGATATGCAGGTGGGCATAGAGCAGACGCTGTCTCTTGAACGGGGCAGCCGTGTTCACGACGATGCGCCGGACGCTGACGAGGGGGCTATTTGGATTCTGCAGCGCAATGCAAGACAGGAAAGTTTTCAACCGGTGTTCGGAAAAAGACCGACCGCCAAAAATTCATGGTAGTATGATAAAACTGATAAAAGACATCTTTTTCGCTTGGAAATACAAGCGTGCAGTCCGGAAGGCAAAGAAAATGTCGGCCTTGTTCAAAATGAAGTATTATGTGCTTAGTATGGGGGGCAGGATCAAGGTCGTGCCCAAGCAGAATATTCGCCACCTCGTGCGCACACACCGTTTCCGTAAGGGGGTCAAGGTTGCGGATATTGAAAAAATAGCATTGTATGTAACCACATAAAAAGGAGGTAACTCATGTTTATTACAGACGAAGACTACAGGGTAGTCATAGGTGAGGCTGCCCTGAAAACGGTATCACAGACCTCTGCCGAAAACCGTGCCAACGCCGAGAGCGAGGCGCAGGAGGAGATTTCAAGCTACCTCCGCCCTGTTTACGACTGCAAGGCGACATTTGCAGCAGAAGGCAACGAGCGCAATAAACTCATCGTCATGTATATGTGTGACATCGCATTGTACCACATGACGGCATCCTTGCCACAGAAGATGGGCAGTGAAATCCGGAAGGAACGCTACGAGCGTGCCGTGAAATGGCTGGAAGGCGTACAGGCTGGAAAGATTGTGCCAGACATGCCACTATGCGTGGATGCGGCAGGGGAGCCCTCCGGTAGCGGGAGCGTCTTTCACTCACAGAAACCTTTAAGACATAACTGGTAATGGATATAAAAAGATTTTTCAGCTCTCTGACAGGACGCTCCGGAGCGAACGTCCTTCACACGCCCTATGGCAGTTTCAACCTTGCCAAGGAAGATGACCGTAAACGAATGAAACATGTCGTGATGACGCTACAGCAGACCACTGACGCACTCACACGTAAGGACATCGCAGATTGGCGCAGGGCATGGCAGCTCGCCATAAACGTTGATGAACCCAACCGCCAGAGGCTCTACGACATCTATCGCGATGCCGAGGTGGATGCACATCTTTCCGGATGCGTCAGGCAGCGGCAGGGCTTTGTCATGGCAAGAACATTCAAGATTATCGACGCCAAAGAAAATGAAAACAAAGAGGCACTGCATTACTTCGACCAGTCGTGGTTCAAGCAGCTCTGCCGTCTCGCGCTTGATTCCGTATACTGGGGACACTCGCTCATTGAGCTGGGAGACATCGTGCAGGACGGCGACGGATGCGCCTGCTATAGTGGCGTTAGGCTCATACCGCGCAAACATGTCATTCCTGAATATGGACGTGTGGTAAAGCAGATTGGGGATGACTGGAAGACAGGCTTCGACTTCCACCGTCCGCCGTTCTCCGACTGGCTCATAGAGGCAGGACAGCCGGACAATCTCGGCCTCTTCCTAAAGGCTGCGCAGCATACGATTCCTAAAAAGAACATGCTTGCCTTCTGGGACACCTTCGGCGAGATCTTCGGCATGCCTATGCGTATTGCCAAGACTGCCTCGCGGGACAGTAAGGAGATAAACCGCCTTAACCGCATGCTCGTCGAGGCGGGTGCCTCGCAGACCGCCGTCATGCCACTCGACACCGAACTTGAGTTCATCGAATCCACACGTGGCGATGCTTACAATGTCTACAACCAGCGAGTGGACCGTGCTAACTCAGAACTCTCCAAGCTCATCATCGGGCAGACCATGACCATTGAGGACGGCAGCAGCCTCTCGCAAAGCCAGACCCACTTGCAGGTGTTCCAAAACCTTGTGGAAGAGGATGCCGACATGCTCAGGGATGTCATCAACAATCAGCTCTTGCCACGCATGGTGGCGCATGGATTCCCTCTCGAGGGATTCCGATTCGACTGGGACTACTCCGTTGATTTCACGCCGGAGCAGCAGGTAGCTTACGAAACGATGGTGGCTGATCGATATGATGTGGATCCGGCTTACTTCGCTGAAAAGTATTCCATGCCCGTGGGAGAGCGTAGGAACAATATGCCTATGATAGAGCCGCAAGAAGACCCTGACGACAATTCCCGTGCAAGCCAGAAGAATGGCACTCGTTCCAATCCTCAAGTGCAGCCGCAAAACCCTGACGACAATTCTCGTGCAAGCGAGAAGAATAAAACTCGTTCCAATTCTCAAGTGCAGCCGCAAAACACCGAAGGTAAAAAAGGGAAAGACTCCAATAAGAAACAACAGCAAAAGAACATACACCCTTTTTTCGTCCAAGCCCCGCAGGACGGGGCTCATTTAGACTGGTAGTCAACGACCTCTACTATGGGCACGAAGAAAAGTGCTGCCTCGCATCGACCGAAAAGGGCTTTGCCATATCCGACGAGGTCATCGAACGTGCTCTTCACAACATCTACAGGCGAAACTTCAATCCTAAAACCGACATCGAGCCGGCATTCTTCCACGCGTTCGTGTCCACACTCAACACCGCTGCCGACAAGGGAATCAGACAGGCTCAAAGGCCAGAAGACGACTTCCTCAACGCGCTACGACACAACACCGCCGTATTCGCAGCGTTCAAGACGCACCGGCTGCAGAACGATGTCGCACGGCAGCTCACCGATTCTAACGGCAATCTAAAGCCGTTTGAACGGTGGAAAAACGATGTGCAGGACATTACCTCACACCAGTGCAAGGCATGGATGAGAACGGAGTACGACACCGCAGTGTTGCGCGCAAGGCAAGCTGCCAACTGGCAGCAGTTCCAGCGAGAGAAAGATGTGCTTCCAAACCTCGAGTGGATGCCGTCCACATCGCCAAACCCGGGAGCTGACCACATGCCTTTCTGGGGGACTATACTGCCCGTTGACCACCCCTTCTGGGGACAGCACAGGCCAGGAGACCGATGGAACTGCAAGTGCGACCTAAGATCTACCGACAAATCTGCTACCAACGTGCCTCAAGACAGTACGGCAGCACACGACCCACAGCCCGGACTCGATAACAACCCAGGGAGTACAGCACAAATCTTCGCCAAATCACACCCATATATTAAAAATGCACACCCTGGAGCGGCAAAGGCGGTCAAAAAGGCGGTCGGAAAAATGGAAAGCAGCAGAAAAGAGTTCTATAAGTATGACGAGAAAAAATGGGAGCAGTCATATCTTGCCGAAAAAGAAGACGGCTATGTCGTTACAGAGCTGAAGCGTATCCAGGAAGCAAAAGCATCAAAGAACGAGCAGGAGAAGTTCAAGAAAGAGAGCCACATGTGCCGTGTCGCTGCCGACAACGGACATGCAGTTGAGTTCCTCAGAGGAACAGCACGCCAACAGGGGAAGACCTATGACATCTTGCTTGACGAGATCCCAACCGACCTCAAGGCAGCTGGAAGCCATAACAACATCGAAAAATATGCTGCCAAGGCATACCATAAGCAGGGGGCGAAAGCTATACTCTACGAACTGAAAGAAAAAACGCCAAGCGTGTATAAAGCATTGAATGACGTAAAGCGAAAATATCCTGAATTAAGAGTGTTTTTCTACTTCAAGAATGAAAATATAATAAAAGAAATGTGATAAAAAAGAGGACGCTAAAAAACGCCCTCGGGTGGTACACGGCTTGCGCCCTGTCCCTAACTTCTTGCGAAGCTGATGCAAATATACACATTATTTCTCAAATGACAAACAAAAATGAGGAAAAAACAGCAAATACAAATAAAAAAGCACCAACCATGACACCACAACAGTTCCTACAGTTCCTACAGCAGTATGGCCGCGAGATAGAGCAGGCCAGGCAACGCACACTGCCCATCAAGGTAGGACGCATAGCAAAAGACCACTTCCAGGACAACTTCCGGCGGGGTGGATTCGTTGACGGGGGGCTGCACCCATGGCTGCGCACACACAGACAGAAGTACGCGCACGGGGCAGGCAAACAGTATAAGCCGCTCATGTCATCACGGCAGAACCTCTACGGATCCATAGCCTATGCGCCCACCGACGCAGCCGTAACCATTGGTACATCTGTACCATACGCCAACATTCACAATTCGGGAGGAGACATCGTAGTAACAAAAAGAATGAAACGATTCTTCTGGGCAAAGTTCCGGGAAGAAAACGGAGACTCGTGGGCAAGGAAACACAAGAATTCAGAGGCTGACTTCTGGTACCGAATGGCGCAAAAGCCCGTAGGCTCAACCATACACATACCGCAGCGAAAGTTCATTGGAGAAAGCCGCGAACTGGACGAGATAATCGAACAGGCCATTGACAAGGAAATCGAAGACATCATAAGCAAATAAAAAAACGGACGCCTGACCTATGGCCAGCCCCCGAAGTCGAGGAATAGGTAGTCATTAGCTACGGAATCCTCACTGCAAATATAAACAATAAAAACAAATATAGACATTAAAACAGAATGTGCGCAATCCTCATTGGGTTGCGCACTTGCCTATAGTACTATTCTATTTTACTTTGATTTCTCTACCTGCATTGTTGAGGACGCAAGTGCCTCCTCCAACTGCTTTGAAATCTTTTCCGACACGATTCTTGAAATGCGAGTTGAGATTTCCTCTACTTGCTCTGGTGTCAACAATGTGCCCTCAACCTGTGGTTGGGAACATAAACTGCTTAATGTTAAACCTATCATAGAAAAACCTCCTTACTTAAAATAATTATTGAAAAAAGAAGCATTCAGTTCAGGTTTGAAATAATGCTTCCTGTTAATCCACACAAATCCGTCGCCTTTGGAAATGACCGCTACGTCCACAGGGCCACCAACCGTTTCCTCTCCCGGCTGCATTCGTCTCACAAGCGATGTAAGAGAAATGAAACTTTCAGCCATATTCGCCATGTCTTCTTTGTCCAATGACACAACTGTGTTCAACAAAGGAACCGTATAACTTTCATGCATTTCCTTGTTGATTTGGTGTGTTATATCACGAATAATAGAGTCCTTGTCAAGTGATTTAATAGCGGAAGATACTGCAACTGTAGATGAGTCATTATCAAGGATGTTTGTTATTGCATCAGAAAAAGAGTTAATGGACTTCCCTATAACATTATAAATAATGTCTTGAAAACTCGGATTGATACCTCGAACAATGGTCTGTGTTACATCTATTTGAGCAAATGGGGCAATAACTGCAGATGAACCGTGATCAGAAATCTTTACCACTTTTTCTTCTTCCAAATAATAGCGCAAATGTCCATCCATGCCGAATGACACGTTTATCGGGAACAGTGAAGGGTATATTTCTTCATCACCGTACCCTACAAACACCAATCCTGTGTTCAGGGTTATATTCAATCTTGCAGACAAATAGTGATAGAAAGATTCGCACAGAAGTTCCACATTATTAAATCCAACTTTCTTTGCGTATTCTTCAATATCCACCTTTGCATAATGCGCAAAATCAGTATAAGCATATTTCTCAAATTCGGGACATTGCATTCCAACCTTATTGCTATTCAAGCATTGTTGCAATTCTTCAGATATGATTTCTTCGGTTTGATCTTTTATTTCAATACCTTTTTCTTGTAATATCACATTACGGCACAAACTGAAAAAAGAATCCAAAAGTAAAAGCATAAACGATCGTTGCGTTTCTTCATCGCAGAAGAAATTGCGACGATGCAAGAACTGTACGAAATCATCTATGTAGTTATTTAATATCGGGAAACTCGTTTCACCCAATTCCTTGCGATACTCCTTGATGATAATGTCCCAAGGCACATCCATAAATGCGGCATTGCTATAGGTCATAACTGCCACTGGGTGATATTTCGACAGCGTGAATATCTTATTTGCGCTGTTCACCACCTTGTGGGTGTTGCCCATCGTAACGGCACTGTCAGCTGCGATGGCAACTGCATGCTTATTCAAAACTCCTACTAAAGCTGTCATAGTTTTACCTATTCCTTTTAGAACACACTGCAAATATAAGCATTTATTTCCTGTTTTACAACCTTTCCCATGCTAAATAATGCAAAAAGCCCCGCCTGACGGCACTTCCGTCAAGCGGGCTTCTCTACGCTGTCATTCACTTTTTCATACCTTAGGCTGAAGGCGTACCACCTTGCAAGGCACCTTGCTTTCGCCATAGCCGAAGCGTTGCTCCATCCACCGTATTCGCTCCTCAAGCATGCCTATCTTCTCCCCAAGTTCTATGTTCTGCTCCATATACAGCGTGTTCAGCTTCAGCAACTCTTCCATCACTTCATCTCCTTTCCCCAGTGCTTCCTGGCATTTTGGTTACCTGTCTTGCCGCCTCTCTTACCGCCAATCTGAACCGTCGGCAATTGGTTACCCAGCGGCAAAGCCGCATCACAGCCCAGCAGACGACCAGCCATCACCTCCGGAGCATGATACAGCAGGTTCTGCTCACGGTTCTCACGAGCCTTACGGTATAGTGCCATCAGTATTCGGCTGCTCCTGTTCAGGCCGTTCAGCGTCCTGTTCACAGCCGTACGGCTAACACCAAGCTCCAAAGCCACTGCCGCCTGGTCACCCTGCTCAAGGCTCTCGCCAATCAGCCACAGCAAGTTCGTCAGCTCCACGTTCACACCATCGCCGCGGGTCCTCCGCACTACACGTCGCTGCGCAGGCTGCCCCAGTTCATACCTGCCAGTCTTGCGCAAACTCGGCAATACTTCGCTCGTTACCCACTTCCTGAATGCCTTAGCCTCCGCCTTGCGGCTCTGGAAAATCAAATTGTACAAACCACTCTCACTGACAATGGTCATCTGTTGTTCACCAGAGGATGTCCGTACTGTGGACACCCCCTTCTCGTCATCGTCTAATCGAGAGGTGGCATTTCGATTGTTTTCAATTTCAAGTGCATCACACACGTCCTTGGCAACAAACCAAGGCTCGCCGTCTTTCATCTGCACTCTGATGTTCTGATTGCTTGCGTTGAAGGTAAACACCTTCGCTTGCCCGCTCAAAGCCTGGGCACGGCTCTCAATGTTGTTTGACATAAATCGAATATTTTTAGCATGGGCGCAAAAAAGCGGTGCGCCACTACCCGCTGCTAAAGTCTATTCGATAGGACTTGACACAGCCATTACAACTGCATCACGGGGTGAGCGCACCGCCTGTATAGGCGTACCGCCAAGGCATAAAAAAAGCCCGAATGCGGTGCATCAGGCGAACTCTCTCGCCCTATCGAAATAAAACTTTAGCACCGCAAAGATACGCAAAATTTCAATACCACCAAACTTTTCCGCCGAAAAGTTGAAAAATAGCTCAAAAGTTTTTTAGTTCACGAGTAAATAGACTTTTTGCTTTTAAGCTAACAACTCGTCAACTTGTCAACTCGTCAACTATAACCATATAAAGTTACGAAAAATCAGCCACTTACGCAAACATTTTAACAGTTTAAATGTTCACAA
>NZ_JRNC01000016.1 GCF_000758925.1 Prevotella sp. S7-1-8 | reverse complement strand
ATGAATTATGAATTATGAATTATGCTGCCTGCGGTTGATTTCCCGCACTCTTCCCATCACCAGCCAGTACACCTGCCCCAACGTATACTGACCGCGACGCCTGCTCATACGAACCAAGCCCAAGGCATGCATCTTCCTGAACTCGTCAAAACTCAGCCCTTTCTGACTCGTCAGCCCCATCCACACTATCTTCAGCACATCTTCTGTCGTGGGCTTACGGTAGATATACACCCTGCCAAGCACGCTCACTACATTCTTCGTCTGTATCGAGTAGCTCACCTTCTCGCCCTCTATGAATAATTCCTGTTTCATTTTTAAGTTCTTTAGTTCACAAGTTTACGAGTATACGAGTTCACAAGTAAATAGACTTTTCACTTTTAAGCTAACAACTCGTCAACTTGTTTCCTCGTCAACTTGTCAACTAACATTATGAATTATGAATTATGAATTATAAAGTAGGTATCTCACCGAGTAACTCTCGATACTTTCCAATATCTCCTCGTGGTTGTGGTTCGTTTCGGTTTCCGAAAGTACCAAACCGTGAAAGCCTATACCTTCCACGTTCTCCATAGCCGCACGAATCTTGCCTATCAGTTCCCATGCAGCCTCTTGACCGCCTTCCGTCCAGTCCGTAACGACGTGCAGGCGCACTAATCCTTTTCCTCGATAGCCACTGCCCACATTGGGCTCCCATACTATCGATCCGAACTCCACGAACACGGCTGGACGTTCCCAGCCCTCCTCCTGCTCTATAAATTCCACGTTGTGGTTCCACAGGTCGATGTGTACAACCTCAGGAACATCTTGCTTGAGCTTCGCCACAATGGCGGCATATAATTCCTTTCTCATTGCTGTTTCATTGATAAGTTTATAAGTTCTTTAGTTTACGAGTTGACGAGTTGATAGTTCAGCTAATCATAATGTTCAAAGTAGTCAGCTAATCACTCCCCTCCCTTTCGGGGAGGGGCAGGGGGTAGGGCTTTTTCTCCCCTCCTTCGGAGGGGTCGGGGGAGGCTCCCCATGTTTCAAAGAGCAATAGCTGACGGGTATCGTCAGCTATCTTATTCTTACTTTCCGCGCTCGCGTTGAGTATATTGTAAAAGGTACGTTCAGTAATGGCATACACAGGATATATGTACCGTCGCCATATCTCACGGTTCGAAATTCCGCTTCTGGCATGTTGATCGTATATCCTGTTTATCTCCTCTACACGTTTCTGATAACTTACGCCGCGTCGCTTCTGCATATACTACAATAAGTTTTTTAGTTCAAAAGTTCACAAGTTTACGAGTTCACGAGCTGTTAGTTCAGCTAACCAATCCCCCTCCTTCGGAGGGGTTAGGGGAGGCTCCTCGTCAACTTGTTTCCTCGTCAACTTGTCAACTAACATTATGAATTATGAATTATGAATTATGAATTGCTCGCCTATAAGGCCTGATGTCATATTCCGTTACTGAACTCACCGTCACCCAGCCACTGCCCTCACACTGGGGACAGGGCCCTGTCAACGGCGTACCGTCATCCATAAGGTGTCGCCATACGCCGGTGCCCACGCACCTGCGGCAAAACGACACCCGAGGAGGTCGCCTCACTTCGCGCTTCATGCCGTCTCCTCTTTCTTAGGTTCAACATAGAAGGCCTCGTCCTGCACCACCTGGATGCCACACGCCGTCATCTGCTCACGAAGGGGACGATAGCCACGGTTCTCAGGGTCACCGCCGCCAAGTTGAACTTCCATCTCGCGGTCTGCAAGCAGTTTGTCTTTGGCAATCTCCTCTGTCTGGCGGATATAGCTTGGCAGGAAGCTCTTTACAAGGTTCAGCGCACTCGCCCAAGTAAAGCCTTTCAGCGTCTTCAACTTCGGTGTCCCAGTGCGAAACCCAATCGTGCCATGAGCCATGTCAAGGCTCTTCTTCTTGGAAAACAGCTCAGCTTGGTTCTCCGTGGCAAACGACTGTAGCGTGTCAAACGCATTGTCTCTTTCAGCAGTCAGCGTAGCCAACTTGTCGGCATACTTCTCGCGCACCTTGGCACACTGCAGCTCGATGTCCGCATTGATTTTCTGTACCTGTGCATCGCTCTTGGCATAGGTTGCAAACGCTTCATCGGCGGCTTCTCTGCTCACGCCGGTGATGATTACTTTTTTCTTTCTTGTTGCCATAGTGATATTGTTTTATTTGGTTACTGTATATCCTTTCTCTCTCAGGTACATTGCTATGTACTCGTCATCGTTTACGTCTTTAAGCACATCAAACAGATAATCCTTGACATAATTTGCCATAGCCTTGCTTGAGGCAAGTTCAATATGCTCTGATATGAACTCTGACTTTTTTGTTCTACCTAAATTACAAAAGGCCTTTTCAATACTTGTTTCCATTTTTCGACTATTTTGATTATTACTAAAAACTAACATTCTGTTATATTGCCAACCGGGATATAAACAAATGAGGTCATATTCTTCTGCTCTTCCCGTGCTTGCCGTGGCTTCAGGCCACCCTTGCGCTTAATCGTCCTCAGCTTTACGGAGAGGTCATCAAGTTCCTCTATGCTGATATTCCTGAAAGGTTTTCCGGCAAGACGAGGGTTCATGCAAAGATTATCCACTTGCGCCCAGTCCGTGGTATCAACACCGAGCTGCTGCATCAGCTTCAGGCACACGCTGCGCTTTCGACGGAGTTCCTTCCGTATTACCTCCCTGCGCTCATCAAAACCTGCCATTCGTTCCATATCGTTGCACATCGCGTCGTACTCCTGTATGGTGGTCTCGTGCAGGTGGACCGTCCGACCGTGGGTATATTGTTCCACAAGCGTTCCCTTATCTGCTCCGGGCAGTTTTTTCAGCAGACAGTAGAAACGTGCGTAGTTCCGTTCCGCTCCCATAGCTTCTCCTCCTTCCAGTCCTTGTATGCGCTGCGGCCACAGGCTACGACCTCGGCCACGCTGTTCTTGAAAATATCGATGTCGAACAGTGGTGTGCCGTGTACACAGATGTACAGCCTGCTGTTGAATTCCATTACCTGCACAGCTTCCCGTGCCTCTGCATCAAGTGCCGCCTGACGGTCTGCTTCGATACGCTCCGCACGCTTCTCGTGCCACACTTGAATACGTTTCTTCAGTTCTTCAAAAAAATTGTTCATGGTTTATGAATTATGAATTATGAATTATGAATTGCTTCCCGCTTTCCACTCAATAGTTATCACGGCGTCAAGTCTGCCGCTGCCCTTGCATATCGGACATTCCTTCTTATAGCGTTCCTGCCATTCGTCCTCTTGCCAAAGATATCCGTTTCCTTGACAATAGGGACAACGGTGCCCTCTGCTCTCAATACGGTCTGTCATCCGTCCGCCCGGGCTCATCGTCCCTGGGGCAATCTCAATTATCCGTCTTTCTTTACTCATAACTTGGTGTCATTATTTGTTTTGATTACTCCGTCTTTCCACACTACATAATACTTTCCCGCTTCACCGATAGATCGGCCCAAGCAGTAGGCTTTGTAACCAATCACGCGTACTTTCATATCGCAGATATACCTCAGACGTCGTGCAGGTTTCCCTGTTGGTGCGCTCTTATCCTCTTGGCTGATAAAAATAAAGCACTTACGGTTAAATCGCTTCATCAGTGACACGGTGTCGGGATACGTCCATCCTTTGTCATCACAGCCTACTTGAAAGGAATCCACAATGATGAATTTCGGAGATTTGGGCTTGGAAAGACGTACGGCAAGTTCTTCGATGGTATCGTCAACAACTACTCTGAATTTACCCTGTACCTCATTCATACCAAGGTAGTTCATTCGGCGTTGGAAACTTTGGTTCACACCCTCCTCGTAGCTCATATAGAGAACAGAACCATATTTACAAAGTTCCTTCCCCAACTGCATGACGAATGAACTCTTGCCCTGTGCGCTCGCGCCGCTGATAAACCAAGAGGCATTCTCAGCAGGGAAACCAAACGGATCACTCCACTGCGCACCCCAAGGCAAGGTCACCCATTTCTTGGCCGCAATCTCTTTCGGACTGTACGCTCGTTTCGCCATTACGCGCCTTCCTTAAGTTTGCTGATTTCTGTATAAACCCTTCGCAGTCCGCCGCCGCTCTTGCGTACTATTTGACCGATGTCCGTGCCTTTCGGGGCGTTCACGCTTGCCACAGCACGGGCTTGATCCAAGAGGAACTCACGGCGGTCATCTTCTTGGTCAGGAGTTACCTTGCTGTACTTGCCGCCGTATCGTGAGAATATCTCGGCATAGCCCACCTTCTGATGTTCCACCATTCTGTTGATCTTGGCACGCAGCCCGTCGGCTCCCATCATATACCAGCCACAGCACATTTCCGTTGCGTTCCACAAGGCTTTTAGTTCAAGGAAAGCCTCGTATTGCAAGTCGCCGGCTTCGTCCAGCACCACCAACGGCCGCTCCATAGAGCGCAGGTAATACACGAGATCCTCGTAGGTGTCCTGATACTTGCCGCTTATGCCTACACCGAACTCCCGTGCTATCTTCTTAACTAGCGCACGCTTCGTTTTCACCTGTGAGCAGTCTACGTAAATAGCGTTACGGTGTTCCTTTACATACCAACGAGCGGTATAAGTTTTGCCGATGTTCGGAAGGTCGCAGAGTATTACGCTCAGGCTGCGTTCCTGGCAGGCGCCCAACTGCAGGCTGATATATTTAAAGGTTTCAGTCTGAGCTCCTTTCCACTCTATTGTCTCGCGCAGGTTCACATCCAGCTTCCGGGCAATATTCACCCAGTTGGCGTCGCTTAGCGTCTTTTCCGTCTGACCTTTTTTCAATCCGTTATAGACACTCGGGGAAATACCAAGCGCCGATGCGTGCTTCGCGTCGCTCGGATAGTTCTTGCGGTTGGAGGCTATGGCATCCAGTATCCGCTGTTTTTGCATCTCACTAATCATATTCTAATGGCATTTTAATTATCGTGCAAATGAGCGCAATCAAGCTCGCTTGTTTTGCCGAATGCAGCCGATAATCAACTTTGGTAATTATCGTGCAAATGAGCGCAATCAAGCTCGCTTGTTTTGCCGAATGCAGCCGATAATCAACTTTGTTAACGTTATTCTATATATCTGCGACTGCTCTGTCGGATGCGCTTGGTAACGGCATTCTTGGCTCACATTTCTGAGGTACGGAGGGTTTCAGTTCCTGTACCTCCTGCTGTGCCTGTTGGCTCGGCTTCAATATTCCCAGTCTGTCGATGGCGTTGTCCTCAACATATTTGTTAAATTTCGCTATCTTTTTCTGCTGTTCCACGAACGCTGCTTGGTCTTCTTCCGTCTGTTCGGCGATAACACGGCTGTAAGTGTTCACTTTCTCCACGGTGTCGATGTACTTGCCTTTCTGATAGATAAACACCTCCTGTGGAGTGCCTTCATCATCGGGAAGATAACAGGCTGTTACCTTATAATTGTTCGGCTCCAGCCGTTCCAGTACGCTCGTGCTGCTCAGCCACCAGTCTTCGTGTGCCACCCTTACGGTCGAGTTCCTGCGAATGCTTGTTTCCACCCGCTCGCCGATATGGTAGGCAAGCGTTCTCGCGTCGTAGGGCAGCAGGTTCGGGTTGATGTAGGCCTCCAGCACCTGCCAGCGCGTCATTCCCGGATACATCTTCTGGTTGGGGTGCAGCGTGTTGTTCCACTCTTCGTTGTCCTTGCGGTCATCGGCAACCAGCTGCTCCCAAGTGAAATATTCCTTGTCCTCGTAGAGCTCGTTGGTCTCGTCGCTGATCTTCTTATACTCCTGACGCCACTTGCCCTTGCCGTAGAAACGGCCGATGCCTTCGTGGTTCTTGTGTATCACGCTGCGCTTCTTCGCACCGTTCAGAGGCTCGGCATATTTCTCCTGTGAGTTCAGAGGGGCGCAGAAACGCACGAACTGGAACACCGTCTCAGCTTTCAGGAAGCCCTCCTTGTACTGGCTCATCAGGTGGTTCTCCACCTCGATACCGGCAGGAATACCCCAGCCGTGGCGGGCTATCAAGCGAAACATATCTCGGAAACAATCTACCACGAGCCGCTCGTCCTTCTTCCTCGCATAGCTGGCGCCAATCACGCACTGGCTCACCACATCGTAGGCATAGTAGGCATGCACCCGCTGCTTCGTGTCCTTCAGCTTGCGCGTCAAGTCCACGTCGTCCATTGTGATTTGGCTCAGCGAGAAGCGTCCGTTATGGCGGTGCATGTAAGGCATTTGCTCGTGCATGAAGGTGCTCCAGCTCGACAGCGACTTTTCTATCAGCATTTTGGTTGCCGGCTCGTTCAGTATATTGTTGATAGTGCTATCGCTCAGGGACTTCGGGTCGCCGTTCTTATCCGTGAAGTCATCGGGATTGAACAGTTCGCCGGTCTTCGGGTCATAAACGTCAAGCTCGCCACAGACAAAGCTGATATACATCTCGTGTACGTTGCTGTTGTAGGGTTTGTTCGGCAAGACAGCCAAACCACGGACCAGTTGCTTGGTCTTATAATCCACTTTCCTTGCGCTCTGGTTGCCGAATTTGCCGCTGATTAAGCAGCCGTAACCACCTCGCTTGTAGTCGTTCACCTTCTTCCTGAAACGCAGCGTGCTCGTCGGAAGCGTGTGGCCCAGCTCCTCGCGCAGGATTTCAATGGTCTTGGCCATCATGTCCCAGTTGTACTTGCCGCCGAACAGGCGTTGGCTGTCCCGTGCACGATCGTAGAGCTTGATACAGCAGTTCAGCACCGAAGCGTTGATAATGTACTCGCGTTTCTTTTTCTCGTCAAGGTCGATACCCGTCTTGCTGCGGTCATGGAAGAAGGCGATGGCTGCCTGATCCATTTCGTAATTGGAAAGCACCCATGCCTTGATGCGAACCTCATCGTCACCGGGGTACTTCTTCTCGACAGCCTCCTTGTACTTACTCGGCAAACTGTCTATGGCAATCAGAGCACAACAGCCACTCGCACCACCACCGTGGCGGACTACGTCAATACGCCCACGTGCTGCCAACTGTTTATAGTTGGCCACGCTGACTATGCCGCTGTCCACAAATTCGGGATAGGATATGCAAAGTTTATTACCGTAATACTCCATACCACACATTATAAAGCCTTTGCGTATTCCTGCATCAAAGGAATCTCGCTCAGATAAACCTTGCTGTAATCTTTTCTTTTGGAACCCTTGAACAAGATGATCCCCGAGCCAGTTGTCATGTTGGCTTCCAAGATGGCACCATTGCTAAAATACTGGCGCATCAGCCTCATTCCGTTTTCGGTAACATCATAGAAGATTTCCTCCTCAGGTACAGAAGCCTCTATCCAACCACCTTTCATTCTGGCCGTATGGCGGATTTTACGGGCAAGCTCGCTGTCGCTGTCAAAGCTCAGCGCCCTGTTAACCATACGTTCTGTTACTCCAAACGCTTTCATAAGCGTCCTTTTCACGTCCATTGTCGTTTCGT
>NZ_JRNC01000015.1 GCF_000758925.1 Prevotella sp. S7-1-8 | reverse complement strand
CCAATTTCTCAAAAACCACGTTCGGGACAAGTGGGGTTTAAAATAAAAAAGACCGAAAACGCGTAAATATTTTGTCGCCATCTCGAAGCGTACACACGACCCATTCGCCCCCCTGTACATGGTGAGCGCCTCCTCAAAAAACATACGGGCATTTATTGTACCAATGGGTTAATCTCAATAGCACAATGAAACTCCATATTTTTTCTACTGAGCAAAAAAATCTCCGCTACCCAAAAGGATAGCGGAGATGGATGTTTTTTGTTTTATGGTTCTGTCAAGCGTTACCGAATGTACACTACTGCCAATCGGTTGGAGGTTGTGCCCTGCACGCCCTTGCCAGTGGCTTGGTCAACAATGACACCCTTTTTGGTCAGGTGCTTGGCCACAACGTCGGCGCGAGCCTGCGACAATTTGTCGTTGACCTCCTTTGAACCCTCTGGCGATGCTGTTCCGACCACTTCCACGTGGCTGCCGGCCTTCACGTTGTTAAGCGCTTTCTTGGCGGCATGCGTCAAATCGGCCTTGCCTTGCGCGAATGTGACAAAGATAAGATTTTCCACTTTCACGGTCTTGGCTACAGGTTGGGAAACCTTTTTCACCACCTCTTTCACCACAGTCTTAGGCTTCTTGGCCAATTCGTTGCGAAGGTCGTTGATGGTGGCGTTCAAGGCGTCTATCTCGTTTTGGTCGCGCGATTTGGCGATGGTGAAGTTGTGCGCGCCGTTAGAGTTGGCGAACTTGTAAACGAAACCAGCGTTGAGTTGAACGAAAGATTTATTGACATTGTATTCCACGCCATCGTATCCGAAGCCATTAAGACCCCATATCACGGCTGGCTCAACGTAGAACTGCCAAGCCTTGTTCTCGCCAAAATTGAAAGCTAAATCCAATCCAGCTTTTGAGGTCAGGCTGTTTGTCCTAACAATATTTTGGCTCTTGGCAAGCAAATTCTCTGTCTTGTTCTTTTTGAAGTCAGAGCCTACATATCCGTCGTGGTGGCCAAACACGTGCCCCCAACCAAGCCCATATACGCCGCTTATCTCAAAAGCGCGAGGCTCGCCGGTGTAACCACCGAACCAGTTGCTCAAGTTTACGGTTCCCAAGAGACTTGTGTTGATGGCGCGAGCGACTGTGCCTACAGACTCCCAAGGTTTGTTGGAGAAATACACGTTGCTCTCAACCGCAAGGCCAAAGACGGGGGTGAAATAGCGACCGAGACGAAGACCGGCATTGGGGTTTAAGTCTTTCAGCCATGCGTGTCCTGTGGACTTGGTTGCCACACCACCATTTATTCCAACATAAACATTGTCAAATGTCTTGCTTTCGGTGACTGTCTGTGCGGTCATGGATGCTGCCAGCGTTCCGGCAGCCATCAATGTAAATAATCTTTTCATAATCTTCTTTTTTTTAAGACTTTGTTTTATAGTCAAACATATAAACTGTTCGCGAATTAATGGAAAAACTATCTAAACACCAAATATTTAGCCTTGTCGGAATGTATTTATATTGTAATTTAAACAATAAACGGCCGCGTTTTATGTTTGTTAACAAAATAATGACAGTGGCCGACGCAAAGTCCGTGCGTCATTGCTCGCGAGTTGGGGAGGAGTGGATGCGTGAGGACAGGGGCTGGGCTGGCTGGCTAACAGGGAGGCGCTTGGCGGTAAAATGGCTTCCACGGTCCAAAGGGGTCTTTCGCGTCGTGGTCGTGTTTAGCGACGCGCGCTTGGTTTTTATCCGTATTCTCATTGCGTATGTATATAAAAAATCGAACAGCGGTTGGGGGTTGCCCGCGATGCCATCCCACCTTATATATAAAGTGCGCGTCGGCCTAAAGACACATGGTCGGAATTGTCCTCGCTTGGCGGCATGGTTCGCTCGGCGTGTATGGGGCTGTTTGGTTGCCGGCCGTGGCGGTCGGTCTCCGGGTGTTGGAAATCTTTGTTTTGGACAAGTCCGGCGCGGAGGCCTCCGTCGGCCGCGTTGCCTGTGTCCTCGAAGATAACAGCCGTGGGTTTGTTGCGGAGGCGTTTGGCTTGGATGGCTTGGACGTGGTGTTTTGAAATGCTTGAGAAAAATCTTTCGCAAGATGCCTCCATGTGGTCATGGCCCGCGTGCGAGGGGAGTGGCCGCGCGATATGGGGCGCGCGTTGGGAAATGGGGGTGCCGTATTTCAAAAGTTTCTTAAAACCACGGTGTTTGACATCATTTTTAATATACTTTAGTAAGTATGTTTGCCTGCTTTTGATATAAAGTTGTATTTTTGCATCACGATAGAAACAAAGAAAAAACAAGATATTATGGCAGAATCAGTGGATATTCGCGAGTTGAACATTAGAATTGAGCGACAAAGCGGTTTCGTGACCAACTTGGTTGCGGGAATGGATCAAGTGATAGTGGGTCAGAAACATTTGGTGGACATGTTGCTCATCTCCCTGCTTAGTGACGGGCACATCTTGTTGGAGGGCGTGCCCGGGTTGGCCAAGACATTGGCCATAAAGACATTGGCGCAGCTCATAGACGCGGATTTCAGTCGTGTGCAGTTCACGCCCGATTTGCTGCCGGCGGATGTCATAGGAACGATGATCTACTCGCAGAAAGAAGAGAAGTTTCAAGTGAAAAAAGGCCCGGTGTTTGCCAATTTCGTGCTTGCCGACGAGATAAACCGTGCCCCGGCCAAGGTGCAGAGCGCCCTTCTGGAGGCCATGCAAGAGCACCAAGTGACCATCGGCGAGACCACGTTCGGCTTGCCCAAGCCATTCTTGGTGATGGCTACGCAAAACCCCATCGAGCAAGAGGGTACCTATGAGTTGCCCGAAGCCCAAGTGGACCGTTTCATGTTGAAAGTCATTATAGATTACCCCACGTTGGAGGAGGAGAAGCTTATCATACGCGAGAACTTGTGCGGCAGCCTGCCCGAGGTGCGCCCGGTGGCCACGGCAGCCGAGATTATGGCCGCGCGCGAGGTGGTGGGGCAGGTTTACATAGACGAGAAGATAGAGCGCTATATCGCCGACATCGTTTTCGCCACGCGCTACCCGGACCGCTACGCGCTTCCGGAGCTCAAGGAACTGATAACCTACGGCGGCAGCCCGCGCGCCAGCATCAACCTGGCCAAGGCCGCGCGCGCCTACGCTTTCATCAAGCATCGTGGCTACGTGGTGCCGGAGGACGTTCGCGCCATAGCCCACGACGTGCTGCGCCACCGGGTGGGATTGAGCTACGAGGCGGAGGCCGCCAATGTGAGCGGCGAGGAAATCGTGAGCAAGATCATCAACAAAATAGAGGTGCCCTGACGCGACAGGGATTGTGGGCGAGTGGCTTTCAGGCTGCTCGCCGGTCTGTGGAACGACAAGGCTTGACGCTTGGGCAATGCTCGCCAAGCACGTTTCAAGCGCAATGATTACCGAATGGAGACAACCGAGATATTAAAAAAAGTACGGAAGATAGAGATTAAGACCCGTGGTTTGAGTCAAAACATCTTTGCCGGGCAATACCACACGGCCTTCAAGGGTCGTGGCATGGCGTTTTCCGAGGTTAGAGAATACCAATTTGGCGATGATGTGCGAGACATAGACTGGAATGTGACGGCGCGTTTTCATCGTCCATATGTGAAGGTCTTCGAGGAGGAACGCGAGCTCACCGTGATGCTACTCATTGACGTTTCCGGCTCGTTGGAGTTTGGTACCTCACGGCAGATGAAGCGAGACATGGCCACGGAGATAGCTGCCACCATTGCGTTCTCTGCCATACAAAACAACGACAAGATAGGTGTGATATTCTTCTCGGACAGGATAGAGAAGTACATTCCACCCAAAAAAGGTCGCAAGCACATCCTTTACATCATTCGCGAGTTGCTCGATTTCCACCCTGAGAGCCGCAAAACCGACATCGGCATGGCTGTGGCTTTCTTGACTCGCATGATGAAGCGACGTTGCACCTCGTTTGTGATTAGTGATTTTTATGACCGGAAGGATTTCTCCAAAGAAATTGAAATAGCCAATCGTAAGCATGATTTGATGTCCATTCAGGTGTACGACCCTCGGGCTAAGCAGTTGCCAAACGTTGGTTTGATGAAGGTGGTGGACGCTGAGACCGGACACGAGATGGTAATAGACACCGCTAACGCCAAGCTGCGTAGGGCTCACACGAGTTATTGGCTGAGCCGCGAGGAGTCGCTCAAGCAGGTGTTTTCTCGTAGCCGTGTAGACTGGACGTCCATTGCCACGAACCAAGACTTCGTCAAATCGTTGCTCATACTGTTCAAGCAGCGGACTTAGCGGTTTCGGAAGTAGAACTCAATGGCTTGATAATAAAGCAATATAAGAAAATGAATAAAACTGTTCGCGACATATTGATACTGTTGGCTCTTGCTGTCTCGCTGCCTGTAGGGGCGCAGGTGGTTGTTGAGCAGACGGTCGACTCCGTGGGTATTCTCATTGGCCAGCAAGCACATTTGCGGCTCGGTGTGACTATGCCCAAAGGCTCGAGATTGGTTTGGCCTGCCTTGAAGGCCTCCCAATATGTCGTACCGGGGGTAGAGGTGGTGAGCGTGGCGGATGGCGACACATTGGCCGCCGGCGACAATCAGGTAAGGTTGGAACGCACCTACACCATCACTTCGTTTGATGAAAATCTCTACGCTATACCAGCTTTGACCGTCAAGGTAAATGGCAAGGCGTATCAAGGTGGCACGGCCGCGCTCAAGGTTATTACCATGGACGTGGACACTTTGCACCCCAATCAATTCTTTCCGCCAAAGGACGTGCAGAACAATCCTTTTCAATGGTCAGAGTGGAGTCCTTTTTTCTGGCTGTCATTATTGGTGATAGTATTAGCGTTGGCAGTTTTTTACCTCGTCATAAGATTGCGTGACAATAAGCCCATCATCACTCGCGCGCGCGTTGTGAAGCATGAGCCACCTCATCAGCGCGCGCTCAACGCTATTGAAAAAATAAAAGCCGAGCACATGCAAACAAGTGAGGACCAGAAAACTTACTATACAAGGCTTACCGATACGCTTCGCCAATACATCCGAGATAGATTTGGTTTCAATGCCATGGAGATGACGTCGCAAGAAATTATAGAGCGTCTGCAGATTGCGGGAGATTCCAAAATGCTCGATGAGCTGACCGAACTGTTCACTACGGCAGACCTTGTCAAGTTCGCTAAATACTCGACATTGATCAACGAGAACGACCTCAATTTGGTGAATGCCGTGAACTTCATCGACAGCACGAAAGTGGAGGGGCAGGCCACCGAGGAAAAAATCATGCCACAACTATCGGATGACGATAAACGAAAACGGCAAGGACGCCTTACCATCAAGGCACTGCTTTGGCTGTTGGCGATTTCCATCGCCGGACTGCTCGCTTACATTATATATAATGTGTATTTGTTAATGATTTAGCCGCAACGCCATTCGTGGCGCCTGATTAAAAGTAAACTGTGTAAATGGAATTTGCAAACAAGGAATATTTTTTGTTGCTCTTGCTGCTCGTGCCCTACGTGTTGTGGTATTTTTTGTATCGCAAGCGCAAGGAACCCTCCATGCGTATGAGCGACACTTACGCCTATCTCGCGGCTCCCAAGAGCTGGCGCGTTAGAACGCTGGCCGCTCCCATGCTGTTGCGATGCTTGGCGTTCGTGTCTATAGTATGCGCTCTCGCTCGCCCGCAAACACACAACTCGTGGGGCAACAAGACTGTGGAGGGTATAGACGTCATGCTCGCCATGGATGTGTCCACGTCCATGTTGGCAGAGGATCTCAGGCCCAATCGCATGGAAGCGGCCAAGGAAGTGGCGTCGGAGTTTATATCTGGCAGGCCCAATGACAATATAGGCCTGACAATATTCGCGGGTGAATCTTTTACGCAGTGCCCGCTCACCACCGACCACGGGTCATTGCTCAGCTTGCTGCATAACGTGCGTACCGACATCGCCGCTCGCGGACTTATACAGGATGGCACCGCCCTAGGCATGGGCTTGGCCAACGCTGTGTCGCGTCTCAAGGACTCCAAGGCCAAGAGCAAGGTAGTGATCTTGCTCACGGATGGCAGTAACAATATGGGCGACATATCGCCGCTCACCGCCGCCCAGATAGCCCACTCCATGGGAATAAGGGTCTATACCATTGGCGTTGGCACAAATAAGGTGGCGCGTTACCCCATGCCGGTGGCCGGTGGAGTGCAGTACGTGAACATACCCGTGGAGATAGACACGAAAACTTTGAGCGAGATAGCAACCCTTACCGAGGGCAATTTCTACCGCGCCACAAACAATAAAGAGTTGAAACAGATTTATCGCGACATTGACCAGCTGGAGAAAACCAAGATGAATGTAACGAAATTCTCCAAGCGTTACGAGGCTTATCAGCCTTTCGCGCTTGCCGCGGCGCTGTTCCTCTTGTTAGAATTTCTTCTCCGCAATACGGTATTCCGCCGTATTCCATGATGAGAATGGCATGCCATATAGTGGCATTGGTCGTAAAAAATAATTGATATGCTGAGATTTGACACTCCTATATATTTATGGATGTTATTGGTTGTCCCCGCGCTCATGGTCATCAGAGTGATTGTGAACCGGCGACAGCTCAAACGACAAAAGCGGTTTGGCGATCCCAAATTGCTCAAATCGCTGACGCCCGATGTGTCGCGCTTTCGCCCATTGGTCAAGTTCAGCTTGCTGCTTGGCGCTCTTGCGGTGGTGATTGTCATGTTGGCTCGACCACAAATGGGTTCGAAAATTCAACACGAGAAACGCAATGGCATAGAGGCTATCATCTGCATGGATGTCTCAAACTCCATGAAAGCCGAGGATGTGGCGCCGAGCAGGTTGGACAAAAGCAAGATGCTCGTGGAGAACTTGGTGGACCATTTCACCAATGACAAGATAGGCTTGGTGGTCTTCGCTGGCGATGCTTTCGTGCAATTGCCTATCACGAGCGACTACGTTTCGGCCAAGATGTTTTTGCAAAATATAGACCCTTCGCTTATTGAGACACAGGGAACGGATATCGGCCGAGCCATAACGGTGGGCATGCGCAGCTTCACGCAACAAGAAAAAGTGGGGCGGGCCATCATCGTCATCACTGATGGCGAAGACCATGAGGGCGGTGCCGCCGAGGCCGCTGCCGAGGCGAGGAAGCGCGGTATCAATGTGTTCATCCTCGGCGTGGGCAGCGCGAAAGGGGCTCCCATACCTACTGGGAATGGAGGATACATGACCGATGCCACTGGGCAAACGGTCATGTCCGCGCTCAACGAGCCAATGTGCCAAGACATTGCCAAGGCTGGCAGTGGCACATACATACATGTGGACAACACCTCTGACGCGCAAGAGCAACTCAACGACGAGCTGACCAAGCTGCAAAAAGGTGAGACAAACTCGGTGATATACAGCGAGTACGATGAGCAGTTCCAAGCGTTTGGCATTCTTGCCGTACTTCTTCTCGTCGCCGAGATATGCGTGATGGAGGCCAAAAACCCCTTGTTGAGGAACGTGTCGCTGTTTAAAAAGAAGTGAACCATCTTATGAAAACTATCCAATACATACTCATAGCTCTTTTCCTGTCGCTTTGCGCCCAAGCCGTGGATGCGCAGAGCGACCGGCAATTCGTGCGCAATGGCAATAAGTTCTATCGTGAACAGAACTATGCCAAGGCCGAGGCTGAGTACCGCAAGGCGTTGGAAAAAAACGCCTCCAACACCCAAGCGATGTACAATCTGGGATGTGCGCTGTCGCGACAACAAAAGGATTCGGCTGCCGTCACGCAGTTTGAGACTGCCGGAAAGACGGAAAAAGCGCATCTGCGCAAGGCTATGGCCTATCACAACATAGGCGTAATCTGTCAGAAACGACAACTGTATGCCGAGGCTATCGAGGCGTATAAAGAGAGCTTGCGCCACAATCCCAACGATAATGCCACCCGATATAATCTGGCCCTGTGCAAGCGTCTCGCGAAGAAACAGCCCCCAAAAAACAACGACAAGAACAAAAACGACAAGAACAAAAAGGATAACGACAAGAAGAAACAACAGCAAAACAAGCAAAACCCTAACAAAAACGAACGGAATGAGCAGCGTCAACAGAACGGGGAACAGATGAGCAAGGACAATGCTGAGCAACTGTTGAATTATGCCATTCAGGAAGAAAAAGCAACACAGCGACGCTTGAAGCAACAGCAGCGGCAGCCCCAGCGCCGACGGTTGCAGAAAAATTGGTAAAACATCAGCAATGACACGTTGTATATTACGTATTTTTCTCACATGCCTGTGCTTTGTGTGCGGAATGCCGAACACGCAGGCGCAAATATCTGTATCGGTGCCCTCACGGGTCTCTACGGGTGAGAATTTTCGACTTTCCTTTACCATCAACACACAAGAGGTAGAGGGTTTCAGAGTTGGAAATATCCCCGGAGGATTAGAGGTAATAGCCGGTCCATACACATCGCAACAATCAAGCTATCAGGTAGTTAATGGGCACACGAGTAGCTCGTCGTCTATCACTTATACCTATACGCTTTATGCCGACAAGCCTGGCACTTATACCATTCCTGCCGCCCACGCCAAAATCAACGGCAGGGCTGTCTCTTCTCGTGCTGTCCGTGTCACGGTTTCCGGGTCGTCGCACCCCAATGGTGGCGGCGTTCCGCATATGCACCAAGACGACGGGGGAGGCAACACCATGCGCTCGGCTGGCTCGCCAATATCCGGCAAGGACTTGTTCATCAAGGTTTCAGCCAGCAAACGCAGGGTGCACGAACAAGAACCGGTGCTGCTTACCTATAAAGTTTATACCCTCGTCGACCTTACGCAGCTTGAGGGCAAGATGCCCGACTTGACGGGTTTTCACACCCAGGAAGTGCCGCTGCCCCAGCAGAAGAGTTTCAAGGTGGAGCGTGTCAACGGACGGGCATACCGCTCCGTGACATGGAGCCAGTATGTCATGTATCCGCAGATGACAGGAAAGTTGGAAGTGCCGAGCATCACTTTCAAGGGCATCGTGGTGCAACAAAACCGCGCGGTAGATCCTTTTGAGGCGTTTTTCAACGGTGGTTCCGGTTATGTGGAGGTCAAACGAGACATCAAGGCCCCCGGGCTCACCATACAGGTGGATCCCCTGCCGAAAAAACCGGATAACTTCTCGGGGGGCGTGGGCAGGTTTAACATCTCGTCACAACTAAGCAAAACCGATGTCCAAGCGGGCGATCCTGTCACCATGCGTGTGGTGGTCAGCGGCGTAGGCAACCTTAAACTTATCAAGGCTCCAGACATAAACTTACCCAAAAATTTTGACAAGTACGACCCGAAGATTACTGATAAAACCAAGCTCACGACCAAAGGCGTGGAGGGAAACATGGTATACGATATTCTGTTTGTGCCTCGCCAGCAGGGTCATTACACAATTCCTGCCATGGAGTTTGTGTACTTTGACGTTCAAACCAACGCTTACAAGACGCTTAGAACGAAAAGTTTCTCTATCAACGTGGCAAAGGGTACGGGAAAAAATGCCACCGCCGTCTATGACGATCCAAAGGATAATGATATACACGATATCAAGGATGGCGAGGCTTGCCGCTCTGTTTCCGGCGTGCGATTTGTCGGCAGTGGTGTCTACTGGGTTTGTTTGCTGTTGCCACTGGCAGCTTTCATCGTGTTGCTCATTTTGTTCCACAAGCGTGCCGTGGAGCGCGCGGACATCATCAATTTGCGTAGAAAGAGGGCTGACGGCATAGCTCGCGCCCGGCTTAAAAAGGCTTCCCAACTTATGCGCGCCGGTCGTGGCGACGCCTTTTACGATGAGGTTTTGCGGGCGTTGTGGGATTATGCTGGCAGCAAGCTCGTCATGCCCGTGGAACAACTGTCGCGCGATAACATAGCCGAAACTTTCGCCCAACACGATGTTCGGCAAGAAACAATCGAAAAATTTCTCTTGGCACTCGACGCCTGCGAATATGAGCGATACGCTCCCGGCGACGCTTCCGGCAACATGGGCAAGACCTATACAGCCGCCGCGGTGGCCATCAGCGAGATAGAGGATGTAATGAAGAAGAAACGTAAACTATGACTATATATCATTTTAAAGTAATGGACAACAGGTTCAGGAGTGTTCTTCTGACGGTCTTCCTGTCGTTGTGCGTGCCGCTTTTCGCGTCGGCTGTTACCAAGAAGATGGCGGATTATGCCTACCGTAAGGGTGATTACCAGCAAGCGATCATGGACTATCGACGCTTGTTGAAACAGGGCGCTTCCGCCGAGCTTTATTATAATCTTGGCAATGCCTGCTACCGTTCTGACAGCCTCACCATGGCTATCTTGGCCTATGAGCGAGCGTTGTTGCTTTCGCCCGGCGACAAGGATATCAGGTTCAACTTGCAGTTCGCGCGCTCAAAGACCATTGACAAGCTCACGCCAGAGAGCGAGGTGGTGTTTGTCACGTGGTATCGTGGCTTGGTCAATATAACCAATGCCAACGTTTGGGCCTACATCAGCATTGTGTCCATTATCTTGGCGTTGTTGCTTGTGTTGGTATACCTGTTCGCGCCTCGCGTGCTTTGGCGCAAGGTAGGTTTCTTTGGTGGCATGACTTTCTTCGTCTTTTTCATGTTTTCCACTCTTTTCGCTTGGGATCAACACCATGCCTTTGTCAATCGCTCCGGCGCCATCATCATGGCCCTTTCGGTAAATGTGAAGAAAACGCCCTCCGCGAATGCCGAGGATGCTTTCATACTGCACGAGGGCACCCGGGTGGATGTCACTGACACTAACATGAAATCATGGCGTGGCATACGTCTGCCAGATGGTCGCGAGGGATGGATGCCCTCTGAACAATTGGAAATGATCTAAGGAGTATGGCTCTGCTATCATCACAGTGTAACATAATATCAACAATGTGGGCGGCGTCTTGCCAAGGTTAATGCTCCAGCCCCACCTTAACGCATAACATAGTCGAGATGACTTTAGAATCTATTATTGAGTTTGACCAGCAGCTTTTGTTATGGTTTAATGGTAGCGACTCGCTGTTCTTGGACCGTATGTCTGACATGCTCACGTGGGGCTTTACGTGGACGCCCCTCTTCTTGGCGTTGTTTTTTCTCGTAGTCAAAAACAATGAGACCATGCCACAAATCGTGCTCGTGACATGTTGCGCTGGCCTGTGCGTACTCCTTGCCGACGGTGTGGCCGACGGCATCGTGAAGCCTTTGGTGGCCCGTCCGAGACCGGCATTGGACCCTTGCCTCAAGTATATTGTCAACGTGGTGGACGGTCATCGAGGCTCTGGTTTCAGCTTTTTCTCTGCCCATGCCGCCAACACTATGTCATTGGCGGTGTTTTTCAGCATGTTGGTGCGTAACCGTCTGTTCGCTACGGTCATGGTGTCGTGGTCGCTACTCAATTGTTGGACGCGTCTTTACCTTGGCCTCCACTATCCTGCGGACATTGTCTGTGGCGCGCTGTGGGGCATCGTGTCTGGCTTGGTCGGTTATATGGTGTACCACAAATTTTATTATAAAATTAGTCCGAGAATCAACTATATATCCTCACACTACACGCCATCTGGCTATTCCATGGCGGATATTGACGCGGTGGTTGTTGTCGTGGCCGCAACGTTGGCCGTGGTGATGCTGCTCGCGCTCATTGTTGTTTGATATTTTCGACAGTAGCATAACTTTATTTCTATGGATACAAAACATATTCACATTTCCGACTTCAATTATGAGCTCCCCGACGAGCGTATCGCAAAATACCCACTGCCACGGCGCGACCACAGCAAACTCCTTGTCTACGATCGTGGCGAGGTGAGCGACGATGTGTTCCGTAACCTGCCCGACCATTTGCCCCAAGGCTCGCTGATGGTGTTCAACAACACCCGCGTGATACAGGCGCGCATTCATTTTCGCAAGGACACAGGCGCGCTCATCGAGGTGTTCTTGATGGAACCCACATCGCCAGCCGACTACGAGCAGATGTTCCAAGCCACGGGCAAGTGCAGTTGGCTTTGCATGGTGGGCAACCTGAAAAAATGGAAGGAGGGCGCGTTGAAGCGCTCGTTTGAGATAAAAGGGCGTTCGTTCACGCTATCTGTCACTATGAATCGTGATAAAACCGCGGAGAGAGTGGGTGGCACCAACTATTGGATAGACTTCGAGTGGGACAACAACGACATTAATTTCGCGGATATATTGGAAAGCGTGGGCGAGTTGCCCATACCGCCATATCTCAATCGCGATACGCAAGAGAGCGACAAGACCACCTACCAAACCGTTTATTCTAAAATAAAAGGCAGCGTGGCCGCCCCTACGGCTGGGTTGCACTTCACCGACGATGTGCTCCGACGCATCGACGCTAAGGGCATCGCGCGCGACGAGTTGACGCTGCATGTGGGCGCCGGCACGTTTCGGCCTGTCAAGTCGGACACCATCGATGGGCACAACATGCACAGTGAGTATGTTGTGGTGCGCCGCCACACGCTCGAGCGCCTGCTCAGCCACGATTGCCGCGCCATAGCCGTGGGCACCACCAGCGTGCGTACGCTCGAGAGCCTGTACTATATGGGCGCAAAGCTCGCCGCCAACCCAAATCTGTCCGAGGAGGAACTGCACGTTAACCAATGGGAGCCTTACGACCTGCCGCACGACGCGGAGGGATTGGCGATTGTGAACGGAAAGGCCTTGCCCGTGCGCCAAGCCATCCAAAACATCTTGGACTATCTCGATCGCGACAAGGTTGACGCGCTGCACTCAGGCACGCAAATCATCATAGCGCCGGGCTATACTTATAAGATCGTGAAGATGCTCATCACCAATTTTCACCAGCCCCAGAGCACGTTGTTGCTGCTTGTGAGCGCATTCCTCAAAGGCGATTGGCGCAAGGTTTACGACTATGCGCTCGGGCACGACTTTCGCTTCTTGAGCTATGGCGACTCGAGTTTGCTCATTCCGTAGGCGCGTCGTGTTTGTCGCAATTAATTTTGTTACCTTTGCACTTATTATGGATTTAAATTTATTAACAGACCGGCAAGCGAATGATTTAAAAGAAATGATAGCCTCCGCGCGTCATATACTGATCACCGGTCACTCACGCCCAGATGGCGACGCGCTTGGCGCTTGCTTGGCTTGGAGTTACTATTTGGCTGATTGTTTTGGCAAGGAGGCCACGTTGATCGTGCCCAATGGTTACCCCGATTTTTTACACTGGCTGCCTGGCAATGAGCGTATCGTGCGGTATGACAAGCGTCCCGACGAGGCGAAGGCGATGTTTGACAAGGCTGACCTTGTTTTTTGCATAGACTACAACGCCCTGAGCCGAGTGGACGAGATGGAGCGAACCCTGGCGGAATGCAACGCGCCAAGGGTCATGTTGGACCACCATCTCAACCCCACGCTGCCGACAATTTTATCCGTTTCAAAGCCAGACCTAAGCTCTTCTTCCGAGGTGGTGTTTCGCGTGGTGTGGCAATTGGGTGGTTTTGACGGGCTTGACAAGAAGTTTGCCACATGTGTTTATTGTGGCATGATGACAGACACGGGTGGATTTACCTTCAACTCCACGCGGCCGGAGATATACTTCATAATCTGCCAACTGCTCACCAAGCGTATAGACAAAGACAAGATTTACCGCAATGTGTACAACAACTTCAGCCAATGGGCCATCAGGTTGCGTGGCTATCTCATGTCACAGAAGCTGAATGTCTTTGAGGATTTGCATGCCTCATATTTCACCTTGACGCGCAAAAACATACGAGATTACCATTATGTGCGCGGCGATGGCGAGGGCTTGGTGAACGAGCCGCTACGCATTAAAGGCATGAAAGTGTCTGTCTCATTGCGCGAGGACGACCGTGTGGACAACAAGGTTTGGGTGAGCTTGCGGTCTGTGGACAACTTTTCCGTGGAGGATATGGCCAAGCGTTTCTTCAATGGCGGAGGACATTTCAATGCCAGTGGTGGCCAGTTGGACTGCTCCATGGATGAGGCGGAGAGGATAACCCGTTCAGCGTTTATGTACTATGCCGATATACTCAAGTGATGTCAGGGGTTTGACAGGTGTGTCATCAGGCAAATAGTATAAGATAAGCAAATAATCAAGGCTCTCTCGCGGTGAGATTTCGTGTCAGTCTTTAGGATCTGCGAAAAAAGTATGGAGTCTCGTTTCGCTGTTGAGATCGACCCCTTGGCACAATAAATGCTTGTGCGTGTGTCGAGGAGACACTCGCCATGTACAAACACGGGGCGCGAACGGGGCGCGCGCGCTTCAAGATGGAGGCGGATCGTATGCGCGTTTTCGGTTTTGCTCTTTAAAAAAAAACACTTGCCCCGAACGCGGCTCTTGAAAAATTGGAAACTGTCAATTATTTGAACAAAAAAACCTCTCAAATTCGCTTGTTTAAAAATAAGTTCGCCCTCGCCCGAAATAAGCGAAATACGCAGCGTTTTGTAAAGGGCTGACATTCAGCGTCTTTTTAAAAACGGCCTTTTCTCTCCTGTTTCGCGGTCAGCGGTTGAGTATCAAATGGCATGATGATAAGGTTGTAATCGCGGCGTGATAGAGGCTCTTCCGCGCTGCCAACAAGGCCCAATCGCGCCATGAGAAAGCGCCAATCGCGC
>NZ_JRNC01000014.1 GCF_000758925.1 Prevotella sp. S7-1-8 | reverse complement strand
AAGATGAAGAATGGGGAGCAAGGGGGGAAGAGTGGGGGGCGAAAAACGCATGAAGGTTGCCGCGCTGGATTCGGGATACGTCAGGGCGCGGCGTAAATTTGCGCGCGCGAGCTTTCGCGCCAGCGTCATGTCTTCCTGCCTTTAATCCTGTTCGCGGTTACACATGGTCGCAACAATCGCGGGGGACCTGCGTTGCCCCCCAAAAGTGAATGCCTGCCGAGCCTTTAGCTCGCCCGTTAAATATCAGCTGAGCCCGTCTTTACTGTCAGATATACCTTTTTTAATGATTTATCTGCATGGCTTTGTGTGGTTTTTATTATCTTTGCACCATATTAACAAAATATTACGACAATGAGAAGATTGCCTTATTTGTTTTCGCTGCTTTTCGGATTGTCCCTTCTGATGGCATGCAGAAACGAGGTGACATACGCTGATCAAAAAAAACATGAGCGTTCCGCCATTAACAAATATATAGAGGATTCCGCCGTAACCGTCATCTCCGAGGAGGAGTTCGCTCTCAAAAACTACACCACTGACGTTCGCAAAAATGAGTTTGTGCTGTTTAGCGCAAATGGTGTTTACATGCAAATAGTGAATCGAGGCTGTGGCGAGAAGGTGAAAACAAACGAGACCCTCACGCTGCTCTGTCGCTACACCGAACGCAATCTTATCACCGATAGTATAGAAGCCTCAAACATGCTGTTGCCGTCAATGGGCAATTGGGTGGACAAGATATTGCTTGCCAACAAGGCCGGGACATTCTCGGGCTCTTTCGTAAAAAATCACAGCACATTGGTATGGGCGCACAGTCTCACGACAACGGCTGTTCCCGAGGGATGGCTCATGCCGCTTACATACATCAATGTGGGAAGATATAAAGAGAAAGAAGACGAGTTGGCTCGTGTGCGGATCATCGTGCCGCACGACATGGGACACCAGAGGGCTACGGGAAGCGTAATTCCCTATCTCTATGATATAACTTACGAGCGTGGCAACTAAAAACAAAATCATAACTTTAAAACTGTAATACAATGACTCTAATCAAATCAATATCGGGTATTCGGGGCACGATAGGTGGAACCGTTGGCAACACTTTAAATCCATTGGATATCGTGAAGTTTACCTCGGCTTACGCCACATTTATTCGCCGCGGTGGCAAGTCTAACAGCAACAAGATCGTCGTTGGGCGAGATGCGCGCATATCGGGCGAGATGGTTAAAAATGTAGTTTGTGGCACTTTGATGGGCATGGGCTATGACGTGCTGAACATAGGCTTGGCCACCACGCCTACAACCGAGCTGGCCGTGCGTATGAGCGAGGCCGCGGGAGGTATTATTATCACCGCAAGCCATAATCCTCGCCAATGGAACGCTTTGAAACTACTTAATAATGAGGGTGAGTTCCTTACGGCCGCCGATGGCAAGGAGGTGCTGGATATAGCCGAAAGAGAAGACTTTGAATATGCGGAGGTTGATCGTTTAGGACATTACTCCGAGGACAATACGTTCAACCAAAAACATATTGATGCCGTGCTGGCACTTGACTTGGTTGACGTTGAGAGCATCAAAAAAGCCCATTTCAACGTAGTCGTGGATACCATCAATTCGGTTGGCGGTGTTATTTTGCCCGATTTGTTCAAAGCGTTGGGCGTGAAAGCCACGTTTGTCAATGGCGAGGCAAACGGTGATTTCGCCCACAACCCGGAGCCCATCGCTAAAAATTTGGGCGAGATCATGGGCAAGTGCGCTATGGGTGGTTATGATTTGGGCGTGGTGGTGGACCCCGACGTGGACAGGCTGGCCTTCATATGCGAGGATGGAGAGATGTATGGCGAGGAATACACGTTGGTGACTGTGGCCGACTATATTCTCGATCATGACAAAGGAGCCACGGTGAGCAACTTGAGCTCGACGCGCGCGTTGCGTGACGTCACGGAGAAACACGGTTGCAAATATTACGCGTCGGCTGTGGGAGAGGTGAACGTTACGACAAAAATGAAAGAGGTAGGTGCCGTTATTGGTGGTGAGGGCAATGGCGGTGTCATTTATCCCAAGAGCCATTACGGCAGGGACGCGCTTGTTGGTATAGGGCTTTTCTTGAGTTCGATGGCTCAAAAACAGATGTCCGCGTCTCAGCTTCGCGCCACGTTCCCCAATTATTTTATCGCGAAAAACAGGATCGACCTTACACCTTCCACCGATGTGGATGCCATCCTTCTGAAAGTTAAAGAACTGTTCAGCCATGAGCCAGAGGCGCAAGTGACAGATATTGACGGCGTGAAAATTGATTTCCCCAATAAATGGGTGCACCTTAGAAAGTCGAATACCGAGCCTATTATTCGAGTATACAGTGAGGCGTCTACCATGAGAGAAGCCGATGAATTGGGCAAAAAACTCATGCAGGTGGTGTACGACATGCAATAAAACATAAGTTAATGGCGTAGACATTTGGCGCATAATACGCCATTTTGGTTGCCCCAACCATGCGAGGGCCATCCCAACTCATTTGAGGGAGGATGGCTCTTTGTTATGCGATAATTTTTGTAAACGACGAACATAGGTTGACATATAAGATGACAAAAACGAATGAAATAGACATGTTGCGTGGCCCGTTGTTGGGCAAAATATTGAAATTTGCCATGCCGTTTGCGGCGAGCAGCGTCTTGCAGCAGCTTTTCAATTCGGTGGACGTGGCTGTCGTGGGACGCTTCGCGTGCAGCGAGGCGTTAGCCGCCGTCGGCGCCAATACATTCCTTATAAACCTGATGATCAATTTCTTCGTTGGCATATCCATTGGCGCGAGTGTCATAATCGCCAACCATGTGGGCCAACGTGACACGCGAAGCATTCGCCATGCCGTCAGCACCTCGGCGGCGTTGGCTCTCGCGAGCGGCGTTTTCCTGCTATTCGCCGGACTTGTTTTGTCCCGCCCCATATTGCTCTTGATGGAAACGCCACGCAATATCATAGACGATGCCGTGCTCTATCTGCGTATCTATTTTGTCGGCGTGCCATTCGTGATGATCTATAATTTTGGCGCGTCTATTTTGCGTAGCAAGGGCGATACGCGCCGGCCGCTTTATGTGTTGGTGGTGGCGGGGATAATCAACACGGCGCTAAACTTGGTTTTAGTCATCAATTTTCACATGAGCGTGATGGGAGTGGCTATCGCGACCGACATGGCCAATCTTTTTTGTGCGGCTACTATAGTGTGGCTGCTGAGAAAAGAGGACGGCGCTTTCAAGTTGAACGTCAAAAAAATACGCGTTTACAATATAGAGTTGAAACGCATATTGCAAATCGGAGTGCCTGCGGGGGTTCAAAGCATGGTGTTCTCGCTTAGCAATATCTTTGTGCAAAGTGCCATCAACGGGTATGGATCAAGCGCCGTTGCAGGTGCGTCTGTATCGCAAACTTTTGATAGCTATTGTTACTTTATGCTGGGAGCGTTCAGCAGCGCGGCCGTGACTTTCATAGGCCAAAACTACGGGGCAGGCCATTTGGATCGTTGCAAGCGAGTGTTCCGAATTTGCTTTGTGGGCGGATTTCTTGTTTGTCTTGTATCAAACATGCTGTTCATGCTATTTGACGACGAGGTGTTGTCGTTGTTTACGAGAGATACATCCGTGATATATTATGCCAAGCTCAGAATGCGATACGTGCTTGTTTTCCAATCTATAGCTGCGTTTTATGACATTCCGTCGTCTGCGTTGCGCGCGTACGGACACTCGTTGGAACCGGCCTTGCTCACCATTTTTGGCACCTGTGTCATCCGAGTGGTTTGGGTAATGCTCGTCTGCCCGGTATGGCCTGGCTTTGCGCACCTGATGATATGCTATCCTGTCACTTGGGTTATCACGAGTGTGTTGGTGTGCCTTTGCTATCATTTTCATACATGAAACACGCTGGAAGCTATTTTTTTTATTTTTCGGTTGCGAAAGCGCGCGTTTATGAAGTGGCGGCGTGTGACGTTTTTCTTTGGAACGTATGGTGCTTTTCTTTGGGAATGGGGGCGTGGTCTTTTTTCATGTTTTATTTTTAGGGCAAAAAAAATGGAGTACCGCCGTACTCCAACCTTGTTAACCTTAAATCTAATACTATGAAAAACACGTTGCAAAGTTAGCGTGTTTTTATAACAATGGTACTATATCGCACGTAAAACGTGTGTTTTATAACTTAAATTATCATTTTTCTTTCGTCAGTTTAGGTATGTTAACATGGCTGGCGCGGTTCTTTTCTATAATTTGGTGTGCTTTTAATAGTGACATGAGTGGTCGGTATGGACCGCCAAGTTTGCTATTTTTTAAATTTGCGGTACAGTTTCCATCCCAAAATAACAGCGTCTAAAAGCCCGGCTCCCATGGTCATTAAGCCTCCAAAACGTTTGGTGGGCGAAGAGCTTTTGGCGATATGGCGTGATTTGGCGAAAAGCGAGTTCCAATGGCTTCTTATTTTGTGGTCATCTTTTAGTATTTCTTTTTGGATCATGGCTTTGCGCAGTCGGATTTGCTCCAGCTTGGTATAGATGGTGTCCGAGGAATGGTTGGGGTACATAATTTATTTGCTTAATAATAATGAGGCGAGAAACTTGACGAGCGGTTTTTCTATCCATTGCTTCTTAAACATGATGAAAAGCAAGAGTATGAGAAGATAGATACCCGCGACGATGGCGTAGCCTGACACGATGCCGACCAAGGGCTCGAGAGCGTGTGCGGTGGCGAAACCCAAATAGATGAGCGTGAGCGTGGATAGCAATGAGATAACGGAGATGATGGCGATGGCCGTTAATATTCTCACCACTTTCTCCACTATGTCCAACTTTAGGTATTCTCCTTGCAATGAGGCGTAATGCTTTAAAGTCTCGATGAGTTGGCCAATGGTTTCTACGTTTTGGTCGTTTGAAAACATGATAGCTTGGATTTTGGATTTAAAAAAGGGGTTGTGAGTTCTCGCAGCCCCTTGCGTATGATGCCAATTGCTTAGAGGTTCTTGCCCACGGCCTCTTTAATGTCGTCGACGAAGTCTTCCGCGTCTTGGGTGTTAAGTTTGATGTCGTGTTTTTTGCAGAAGTCGTCTACGGTGTCGTTAATTTTTGAGCGTGTTTCAGAACCTTTTTCAGGGGCCATGAGAATGCCTAAAACGGTTCCGGCGATAGCGCCGCCCAAGAAAGCGCTGATGTAACCTAATGTTTTCATAATCTTTTTTATTTTGTTGTAATTATTAGTTGTTCCTTTTTGCAAATATAACATTTTCATTGTGAAAAACGAGGAAAAATGCCGTTTTTTTTGTTAAAAAACTTCTGTTATGTTGATTTAACAAACTTTATGCGGACGGTTATTCCCATTTTGTAGATTATTTCGTAATTTCGCCAATTATAGAAATATAGTGGTCTTTTAAGAAATAAATGTTTTATCCATAAATAAGCAAATGATATGAAGAAATTATTCGTCATGGGTTCTGCCTTGTGTGTAGCTTTGGCATTCACGAGTTGCAAATCACAGGAGAGTGCTTATAAGAAAGCCTACGAGAAAGCTAAGGCGCAAGATGAGAAATACCAAGCCCAGCAGCCCACCCAAGAAGCCGCTCCGGTAGTGACGCCGTTAACGACGCAGCCAGCCACTCAAACCACCGTCTCCAACGTTGACAACGCCACCGTTCGCGTAGAGGACGTTACGGTTGTTAATGGCGCGGGTTTGCAGGCATACAGCGTGGTGGTGGGCTCTTTCGGCTTGAAGGCCAACGCGGAGGGTTTGCAAAGCTCTTTGGCGAAAGGCGGTTACGATGCCCAAATCGTTTACAACTCCAATCTCAACATGTATCGCGTGGTGGCCACCACCTATGCCGACAAGGGCAAGGCCGTGGAGAGTCGCGATGCCATTCGTGGCAGTCAGTACAATCCAAAGGGCGACGCTTGGTTGCTGTATAAGAAATAAATTTGGCAAGAATATTATCAATAGACTATGGCAAGAAACGCACGGGATTGGCTGTTACCGATCCCTTGCAAATCGTTGCCAACGCGCTAACCACGATAGATACCAAAGAATTGTTCGACTTTCTCTCCCTGTATGTTCAAAAAGAGAAAGTCGAACGTATTGTTATTGGCAAGCCCTTGCAACTTAACGCCAATCCATCAGAGAATTTTTTAAGGGTGGAAAACTTCGCGAACAGGTGGAAAAACGCTCACCCCGAAGTGCCTATTGTGTATTATGACGAGCGTTTCACCTCGGTGATGGCCCAGCGCGTAATATTGCAGTCGGGAGTGAAAAAGAAAACAAGAAGGGAGAACAAGGGCTTGGTAGACGAGATTAGCGCCACCATTTTACTTCAAGATTACATGAGTTCAAGAAGATGATTTTACCCATTTACACTTACGGGCATTCCGTGTTAAGGAAGGTTGCCCAGGATATTCCCACGGATTATCAAGATTTGGACAGGCTCATCCATGACATGTACGATACGCTTGACGCTGCGTCGGGCGTGGGCTTGGCGGCTCCGCAAATAGGAAAGTCTGTACGTGTGGTGGTAATAGACCTTGACGTGCTGAGGGATGACTTTCCCGAGTACGCTGGATACCGTCATGCGTTTATCAATTCTCATATTATGGAGGTGGACAAGTCGTCGGACAAGGTCACGATGGAGGAGGGCTGTTTGTCCATCCCGGGGCTGAACGAAAATGTTGAGCGCTACTCCCGCATACGCGTGAAGTATCTCGACGAGGCGTTGCAACCGCATGATGAATGGGTAGAGGGATTTCTCGCTCGGGTAATGCAGCACGAGTTTGACCACCTTGAGGGAGTGATGTATGTAGACAGAATTTCGCCGCTACGCAAGCAACTTGTTAAAAACAAGCTGCGTAACATATCGCAGGGCAAATTCAAATGCTCGTACAGAACGAAGACAGCCCATAAATAATACGATGATGAAGGGCAAGCTAATCTTGTTGCTCATAATGCTGTTGCCGGCTCACCGGATGAGCGCGCAATACAATATAGACCGGCTGATTACCAGCGGCGAGGTGGCCTTGCATTACGAGGATTACGTGCTCTCCATACAATATTTTAACAAAGTGTTGGCCCTGAAGCCTTACCTTTGGTTGCCTTGGTTCGACCGTTCGGTAGCCAAGTTCCATTTGGAAGACTACGTGGGCGCGGAGCGCGATGCCTCGAAAGCTTTGGAGCTCAATCCTTATATTGAGCAAATTTACGACTTGCGCGCCATCAGTCGCATCAGGCAAGAGAAATACCGCGACGCCATCGCCGACTATACGCGCGCCATTGGCTTGAACTCCACGATTTCAAGTTTTTGGCTTAACAGAGCCATTTGCCGCATGAACGTCAAGGATTACGACCGCGCTTTGTCGGACGCGGACACCATTGTCGCTCGTTGGGCCAATACCGCGGCGGCCTATTCGCTAAAGGCGGAGATCTTTTTGAACAAGAAAGATACCGTCAAGGCAGACGCGTGGCTATCCAAAAGCCTTAGAATAGACCCATACAACGCTGACGCTTGGATGACACGCTCGTACATCGCGCTTAACAGGCGAAAATGGAAAGGCGCCGATTCTTGTTTGACAAAAGCCATCCACTTGAGACCAAAAGTGGTAAACAATTATGTAAACAGGGCCTTGGCCAGACTTAATTACAACAATTTGCGAGGCGCGATGGCTGATTATGACATGGCCATCGACCTTAACCCCAACAATTTTTTGGCTCATTACAATCGTGGTTTGCTCCGTGTGCAGCTGGGCGACGACAATCGTGCCATCGAGGATTTCGATTTCGTAATCAAGATGGAGCCGCGCAATTTTATGGCCATCTACAACCGGGCCATTCTCAATGACAAGGTTGGAAACCTGCGCGAGGCCATACGCGACTATACCGCTGTCATCAAACAATTTCCGAATTTCTGGACGGGTTTGGGCGCAAGAGCCAATTGTTATCGACGGTTGGGCATGGCGTCAAGAGCCGAGCAAGATGAGTTTCGCGTCTTTAAAGCGCAGATGGACAAACATATAGGCGTTCAAAAACGATGGAGTAGAGCAAAAATCAAGGAAACGCGAAAACGTTCCGAGATTAATCTTGACAAATATAATGATATTGTAGTCGAGGACAAGCCGGAGCAAATACAACATGAGTACAAAAGCCAGTATCGCGGAACCATTCAGAACCGTGAAGTCGACACAGAGCTGTTGCCCATGTATCAACTATCCTATTTTGCTTATTCTGATGAGATATACAATTACAAAGCATACGACGCGGCGGTCGATTCTTTTAACGCCAAGCGCGATCCTGTACGCAAATTGAACCTTACGTGTAATCACAAGCGCAACAAGCTGACGGTCTTGAGGTCTAAACAGATATTCCAACTCATAGACGCGCTGTCTGTTGGTATTGGCGCAGAGCGAGACCGCGACATACAGGCGGATCTGCTTTTGCAGCGCGCCGTGGCATACGCCGACGCTCAAAACTATGCCAGCGCCATCGCGGACCTTGACGATTACTTGTCAATGAGGAAAGGCTCGCTTATGGGGCACTGGACGAGGGCGGTGTGCCAAGCCCTGCAAAATAGCTATGACGCGTCAAAAGGACAAAACATAAGCTTGAAGGTCGCGCAAGCGGAGGGCGATTTCGCGGAGGCTATCAAGCTCGCCCCCAAGAACGCGTATCTCTATTTTGACCGGGCGAACATGTTTGCCGACATAAAAAATAACGATCGTGCCATAGCCGATTATACCCGTGCCATACAATTGGATGGGCGTTTGGCAGAAGCTTACTATAACAGAGGAATAGTTCATTTTCGCGCCGGCAAACTCAAAGAGGCGCTTGAAGACTTGAGCAAGGCTGGCGAATTGGGGCTTTACGACGCTTACGCGTTGAGCAAAAGACTGTCGGCCGAGAGCAAATAGGCTTGGGCGTTAAGCCGCGAACGATTTTTCCCGCATTTGCTATAGAGGGTGGCTGGCGTATACGCGCCGGGTTCCTCCCATGGCGATTGTAACCGAAAAAAACAAAGATGACAGGACATCATCTATGTTTCTTTTTGTATTATATGTGTCGCTCAATGTATGGGACCAATCTTTAATGTGTTTGTAAGTTGTTGACGCACATTTTAAATCATAACTTTACGCGTTGTTATTATATTTTGGCGTTTTTATTATTGGGTTCAAAAAATATGTATTAATTTTGCTATGATTTAAATAAAACTAATTTGTAATATGGTTAAAATCACTTTTCCGGATGGTTCTGCGCGTGAGTACGAGCAGGGCGTAACTGGACTTCAAATCGCGGAGAGCTTATCACCGGCTCTCGCCCGTGACGTTGTATCTTGCGGGGTTAATGGTGAGACCACAGAGTTGAACCGTCCAATCAATGAGGACGCGTCGATTGAGCTCTATAAATTTGAGGACGAAGAGGGCAAACATACGTTTTGGCACACATCGGCCCACTTGCTCGCAGAGGCGTTGCAAGAGCTGTATCCCGGCATCCAGTTTGGTTTTGGACCAGCCATCGAAAACGGATTTTTCTATGACGTGATGCTCCCGGACGGAAAAACTATCTCCGAGAACGACTTCCCCAAGATAGAGGACAAGATGCGCGAGCTGGCCAAGAAAGACGAAAAGGTGGTTCGGCGTGATGTCAGCAAGGCCGATGCCATGAAAGAATTTGAGGCCGAGGGGCAGAAATATAAGGTGGAGCATATCGACTTGGACTTGAAAGATGGCACCATCTCCACATACACACAGGGACATTTCACGGATCTTTGCCGCGGCCCTCACTTGATGAGCACGGGCCGTATCAAAGCCATCAAGATAACGAGCGTGGCTGGCGCGTTCTGGCGCGGGGACGCATCGCGCGAGCAAATGGTACGAGTTTATGGTATCACCTTCCCCAAGAAGAAGATGCTCGACGAATACCTTGTTATGCTTGAAGAGGCCAAAAAGCGCGACCATCGCAAGATAGGCAAGGAGATGGAGCTGTTTATGTTCTCTGACAGGGTTGGCAAAGGTTTGCCCATTTGGTTGCCCAAGGGAACGCAGTTGCGTCTTCGCTTGCAAGAATTGCTTCGCGGATTGTTGAAGCCTTACAACTATCAGGAAGTGATTACGCCCGGGATTGGCTCCAAAAACCTGTATGTCACCTCGGGCCACTACGCCCATTACGGCAAGGATGCCTTCCAGCCAATACACACGCCGGAGGAGGACGAGGAGTACATGTTGAAGCCGATGAACTGCCCACACCACTGTGAGGTCTATGCCATGAAACCCCGGTCGTACAAGGATTTGCCACTCCGCATCGCGGAATTTGGCACTGTCTTTCGCTACGAGAAGAGTGGGGAGCTGCATGGATTGACCCGTGTGAGAACATTCACGCAAGACGACGCGCATATCTTCGTGCGTCCGGACCAAGTGAAATCGGAGTTTGAGAATGTCATCGACATTATACAGAAAGTGTTCAACGTCTTTGGTTTTGACAACTATGAGGCGCAGATCTCCTTGAGAGACCCCAAGGATACCGAAAAATATATAGGCTCTGACGAGATATGGGAAGAAAGCCAAAACGCCATCCGCGAGGCTTGCAAGGAGAAAGGCATGAAAGCGCGCGAGGAAATAGGAGAGGCCGCTTTCTATGGCCCCAAACTTGATTTCATGGTGAAAGACGCCATCGGCAGGCGTTGGCAGCTTGGCACTATACAGGTAGATTACAATCTTCCTGCCCGGTTTAAGCTTGAGTACACTGACACTGACAATTCCAAACAGGTGCCCGTCATGATACACCGCGCCCCGTTTGGGTCGCTGGAGCGTTTCACGGCCGTGCTCATTGAGCATACCGCAGGTCATTTCCCATTGTGGCTCGCGCCCGACCAAGTGGCCATCTTGCCCATTTCCGAGAAGTATAACGACTACGCGCAAACCTTGAAAACATATTTCGACACCCAAGACGTGCGGTGCTATGTTGACGACCGCAACGAAAAAGTAGGGCGCAAAATCAGGGACAACGAGCTCAAGCGAGTGCCCTATATGGTTGTCGTAGGGGAGAAAGAGGCCGCGGACGGGCTTGTCTCCATGCGCAAGCAGGGCGGTGGCGAGCAAGCCTCGATGAAAAAAGAGGAGTTCGCCCAACGTGTCAAAGACGAGGTTGCCAGTCAGCTCAAGGACATAGAAGGATAAAAAATTACTTCTATCAAACAGACAAGAGGGTATCAAGCGTATTGGTTTAAGGCTGTGTCAAAGTTTTTAATCCGATTAGCTTGATACTTTTTTTCCCCCAATTTTTACCTTTTTTACGGCATCAGCCATCATCATTTTGACGGTGTTGTCAATAGCATGAGGGTTGATGACATTTTTTTTTTATAATTTTCTCATGTCTGTTCGTTTTATGTTTCATAAGAATACGTTATATTTGCATTAGAATAATAACTGACATATACAATGAAAACATTTCGTGGTTTATGTGTTTTGGCATGCGTTTCATGCTTGTTCTGTATGTCTTTCACCTCCTGTCAGAAGGCCGTTTACGATGATGTAGACACCCCGGTGGAAAACAAAGCCGGCATCCCCATCAAATTTATAGTGTCCTCATTTGAGCGAATGGATGCGCGGAGCATGTCCTTCTCGCGAGGCACCGACGTGCGGTCTGTTTGTTCACGGCTAAATCTTGCGGTATATAACGGTAAGCGGAAAATAAAGCAGATTAACCAGTTGTCCACCGATTCCAACTTTGGAACACTCCAACTAACACTGCCAGAGGGTAAATATAAAATAGTCGTTTTAGCGCATAATGGGGCAAAAAATCCTACGATGACTGACATAGAGAAGATAGGTTTTAACGGAAAACTCACCGATACATTTTACTATTGCGCTGATATCACAGTTGGGAGCGAAGCTCAGTCTTTTGATGTTGATCTCAAACGCGCGGTTGCTATGGTGCGCTTTCAGACCAACAAAATACCCGCTAATGTCTCCAGAATGAAGTTTTATTACACGGGAGGAAGCTCGTCGCTCAACGCCTTGCTGGGCGAGGGGGCTGTCAAGTCGAGACAGACGGAGGAGATAGTCGTTTCTACCGACATGGTTGGAAATCCCGGAAGTTTTGATATTTTTTCCATTCCACGCTCTGACAGTAATCTGTTGACAATGGAGGTTACGGCCTTTAATAACGAAAACGCTCAAATATTCCATAAGCGAATAGATGGCATCCAGATCAAGAGAAATTTCATTACAGAGTTAAAAGGCTCGTTCTTTGGCAATGTTGGCGACGGGGGTGGAGAGACTGTCAATGGCCAAATCAAATTGAACCTTTTTTCCAAAGACGAGTGGCAAACCATCAAAATGACTTATTGACACTGCGATAGCACCCGTAACAGCTATTGTGTGAAGTGGTATCTTAATAGAGAAAGACTCTTTTCTGTCATGTTTTTATCAAAAAAAATACGTGTGTTAGAACTCGTCGAAATAGAAAAAAAACAAGCATGAAAACACGATGTGAACTTGTTGCCAAAACGTTTCCTGTTGTGTCACATCCCGAAAACTATCCATTCGCACCGCGATTGGTTTCCAAACGAGAATTGTTGGGCGCTTAAACGCGTACAAAATAGTGCTTAATCGCGTCGTGAATAATATCCAATGACAGGCTCTCGAGAAAACTTTTTGACGGCAATGTTTTTTATGTTTGCGCAACGTCTTGATTAATACGGTGTTGGAGAAAACTCTCGATTTTCGTGTATTTCAAGCCAATGTTGTCGCCATTTGTAAATATGCGAGTTTTAAGCGCGCGGTTGTTATAATTTTTCGTAGCGATAAAACGTGTGGGATGTGATAAAATGTAGTTTTGATACATGCAAGGCCGCTTTCGCATAATAAAACAGAAAATTTTATAATATAATGCGCGTTTGGTGCGTTATCATCTAAATACACATCTAACACAACAAGTAATGGAGAATAGGAAAGTCGCTTTGATAACCGGTATAACCGGTCAGGATGGCAGCTACTTGGCGGAATTGCTTTTGGAAAAACACTACGAGGTACATGGCGTAATACGTCGTTCGTCTGTCGATTACAGGGAGCGCATAGCCCATTTGGAGGGCAAGGAGCGGTTCCATTTGCATTATGCCGACTTGAGCGATTCCATGAGCATCGCGTCATTGGTGGGCAAGGTGCGGCCCACCGAGATTTACAACCTTGCCGCCCAAAGTCACGTGCAGGTCAGTTTTGACGCGCCTGAATACACGGCCGACGTTGTCGCCGTGGGCGTGCTGCGCGTTTTGGAGGCCGTTAGAATATGTGGCTTGGCAGAAACCTGCCGTGTATATCAGGCGTCCACGTCTGAGTTGTACGGCAAAGTGGAGGAGGTTCCTCAAAACGAGAGCACCCCATTCCACCCTTACAGTCCCTATGCCGTGGCTAAACTGTACGGCTATTGGATAGTGCAAGAATACCGCGCCGCGTACAACATGTATGCGTGCAATGGCATTTTGTTCAATCACGAGAGTGAGCGCCGTGGCGAGACGTTCGTGACACGCAAGATAACGCTTGCGGCCGCGCGCATCGCGCAGGGCAAACAAAAGAAATTGTATCTTGGCAATCTCTCCTCGTTGCGCGATTGGGGATATGCCAAAGATTATGTGGAGTGTATGTGGCTAATGCTCCAGCAGGACCGTCCGGATGATTTTGTGATAGCCACCGGCAAGCAACATAGCGTGCGCGAGTTTTGCGACTTGGCATTCAAGCGCGTGGGCATAGAGCTGGAGTTCAGGGGCGAGGGTCTGGACGAGAAAGGCATTGACAAGGCGACGGGCGAAGTGGTCATTGAGGTCAGTCCCGATTTCTATCGTCCCACCGACGTGGTCAACCTATGGGGAGACCCCACGAAGGCCAAGACCAAGTTGGGCTGGAACCCTAACAGGACCAGTTTTGAGGATTTGGTGCGTATCATGGTGGACAGCGACATGAAAAAAGTGGCCGCTGACGACGCGGCCTCGAGAGTTCGGGTCAATCTTGAGGAATACTTGGAAAAAGGCATTGTAAAGTAGGGCGTTTTGAAAATATGATAGACAAAAATTCCAAAATATATATCGCGGGCCATCATGGACTTGTGGGTTCGGCCATTTGGCGCAACCTTGAGGCAAGGGGCTACCATAATCTTGTCGGCCGCAACCACAAAGAATTGGACTTGACCGACCAAGTGGCCGTCAAACGTTTTTTTGACGAGGTGAAACCCGACGCGGTGGTGTTGGCCGCCGCCTTCGTGGGGGGCATCATGGCCAACTCGCTCTATCGGGCCGACTTTATCATGCAAAACATGAAGATGCAGTGCAACGTGATAGAGCAGTCGTATCTTCATGGCGTCAAGAAACTGTTGTTCTTGGGGTCGACATGTATATATCCCAAGAACGCTCCTCAGCCCATGAAAGAAGACGCCTTGCTCACCTCGCCACTCGAGTACACCAACGAGGAGTACGCCATAGCGAAGATAGCCGGGCTGAAAATGTGCGAAAGCTATAACCTGCAGTACGGGACCAACTATATAGCGGTAATGCCGACCAACCTGTACGGACCCAACGACAATTTCCATTTGGAAAACTCGCATGTGCTTCCGGCCATGATGCGCAAGGTGTATTTGGCCAAGCTGATACATGATGGCAACGAGGAGGCCGTTCGCGTCGACATGGACAAGCGGCCCGTCAACCCGCCCACCGCGCTCGCCCAAGAGATAGGGCCCGGGAATGTTGATGGCAAAAGTGACTGGGACCGCATTTTGAGAGCGCTCGCTTTTTATGGTATAGAGAACAATAGGGTGACGCTCTGGGGTGATGGCAGTCCGCTGCGCGAGTTTCTTTGGAGTGAAGACATGGCCGACGCGTCTGTTCATATTTTGTTGAACGTGGACTTTAAAGACATTGTCGGCATTGAGAAATATTCATCCGTTTTCTATGGAGTAAAGACCGATGGGGCTGTAGACCGCAACAATTCCGAGGGTCGCGGTGGCGCCATTCCCGCTCTTGGCGAGATAAGAAATTGTCATATCAATATAGGGACAGGCGAAGAGTTGACCATAAAAGAGCTTTCCAAACTGGTTGTGCAAGCAGTCCATTTCGATGGAGAGATAGCTTGGGACAAGTCCAAACCTAACGGAACGCCGCGCAAACTTATTGACGTGACCAAGCTGCACGGCCTGGGATGGAAACACAATGTGGAGATAGGCGACGGCGTGAGGAAACTTTACGATTGGTACAAGCAATCGCTTGAGAATTAAATCACAAGGAAAGAGGATCGTATTATGCGAAAATATAATATTGCGGTGGCCGGTTCCGGATACGTGGGACTGAGCATAGCGACGCTCTTGAGCAAACATCACCATGTCACGGCCGTGGATGTGATGCCCGAAAAGGTGGAGATGATTAATCGCGGGCAATCTCCGATACAAGATGAGTATATCGAAAAATACCTCAAAGAGAAAGACCTTGACCTGTCGGCGACGATGGATGCGGAGGTGGCTTACAAGGACGCGGATTTTGTGGTGATAGCGACACCGACCAATTACGACTCCGCGAAAAACTATTTTGACACGCGGCACGTGGAGGAGGTCATCAAGTTGGTCACGCGTGTCAACCCTCGAGCCATCATGGTTATCAAATCGACAATACCCGTGGGCTACACGGCCAGCGTGCGCGAGAAATTCAAATCGGACAATATTATATTCGCCCCGGAGTTCTTGCGAGAGAGTAAGGCCTTGTTGGACAATCTTTATCCCAACCGTATCATCGTGGGGCGGCCCGAGGGCGACGCTCGCTTGGACGAGGCGGCGCGTGTCTTTGCCGATTTGTTGAGACAAGGAGCCATCAAAGATGATATCCCAACCCTGTTCATGGGGCTCACCGAAGCCGAGGCCGTGAAACTTTTCGCTAACACCTACTTGGCATTGAGAGTGAGCTATTTTAACGAGCTTGACACGTACGCGGAGGTCAAGGGGCTCAACACGCGGCACATTATCGAGGGTGTGAGCCTTGACCCTCGCATAGGCGATTTTTACAACAACCCATCTTTTGGATATGGGGGCTACTGTCTTCCAAAGGATACCAAGCAGCTCTTGGCCAACTATGAGGACGTGCCCGAGAACCTTGTGCAAGCCATCGTGGAGAGCAATCGCACGCGCAAGGATTTTATAGCCGACCAGGTGTTGCACAAGGCGGGTTACTACGATTATTATAATCGTGGCGACTATGCTTCCTCAAATGAGCGGAGGTGTGTCATAGGCGTATATCGCCTGACGATGAAAAGCCATAGCGACAACTTCAGACAGAGCAGCATTCAAGGCGTGATGAAGCGTATTAAAGCCAAGGGAGCCGAAGTGATAATATACGAGCCAACGCTCGCTGATGGCTCGACATTTTTTGGAAGTAGAGTAGTGAACGACGCTGACGAGTTTAAAAGGCAAAGCCAGGTCATCATAGCGAACCGCTATGACATGTTCCTGGATGATGTGTCGGACAAGGTTTACACGCGCGACATCTTCCAATGCGACTAACCATTGTGATGTTTTGAGGCGAGAGAAACACTTGTCGATCGACACGGTTTTTGGACCATGAGTGGTTGTTAGACGCGCTCATTGCAAGCTGATGCCAATGCCTGCGCGCGTTCAGGCTGTTTCAACGTGAGTGAGAAAATATCTTTAGATGGCGGTTTTGCGCGCTCTGATATGCTTGCTGTGCCAATAGAGCTAAAAATAATATGTAATTTTGCACGAAAGACCAAGGGGGTAACACGTTTTGAGAATACACAAATATATTTCTTTTTTTGTAGTTTTAACTGTTTGCGTACAGTTGATAGCAGGGTGTTCGGGCTGTTCAAATAAAACTAAAAATAAGCCCTCGGGGCTCTCCAAAGATAAAACTTTGGCGATAGATATGTCGTTGAGGCGAAGACTTTCGGATTTTTCCATCCAGCCAAGGCCGAAAGGGCGGTTTGCCTTTCACGTCTATGACCTGACCGCGGACAAGCCGGTTTATGGTTATAACGAAAACCAGGCAATGTCATCGGCGTCTTGTTTGAAATTGCTAAGCGGCGTGGCTGGACTGCATTTGCTGGGTACTGACTATTTCTACAAAACGTCTGTTTATGTGCGTGGCGACGTTAAAGGTGGTATGCTTTATGGTGACTTGGGATTTAAAATAGGCCTTGACCCACAAATCATGGCACCTGATTTAGCGCAATTTGCCAAGATAATTAAAAATAAGGGAATTGGTAAATTGACCGGCAAATTATTGATAGACCTCACCATTACCGAACCGGTGCGAAGCGAGGAACATTGGTATCCGTGGGATTTGAGTTTTTCGCGTTATGGATTGTTTTACAAAGGAGAGGAGCGTGTCGTCCAAGCCATCAAGTCGGCGCTGCGCGCGCAGGGCGTCCAAGTGGCCGACAGCCAGGTGGCGATGGCTGCCATTCCCCGTGGAATGCGGTGCGTCTATCAATACAAAAGGTCTATAGGGCTTGTCACGCGACGCATGTGGAAACATAGTTCCAACACCCAAGCCACCGCGATGCTGTATACCATTGGCCATCATGTCAACCCTCATGCCAACCCCGTGCTGGCCGGAGTGGAGTACTTGCGCTCGTTCCTGCGCGACACGCTGAACCTCAAGGACAGGTCGCTTGTCATTCATGATGGTTGCGGCCTGTGCACATACAATCACCTTTCGCCGCGTTCGCTTACGTCGATCCTGCGTTATGGCTATCTGCACAAACCCATTTTCCAGCGTCTTTACAGCGACCTGTCGGTGTCTGGCGTGGATGGGACGTTGGTGCGTGTTTTTCAAGGGCCAAAGACAAAGGGCAAAATCAGGGCTAAGACAGGAACGCTTTCACATCCTTATGGTATAAGTTCGTTGGCGGGTTACTGCCAAGGGAGCAATGGGCACCTGTTGGCTTTTGCTATCATGGACACCGAGATGTCTGTCCTTGACGCTCGGGTGCTCCAAAGAAAACTTTGCGAGGCGTTGGTGGAGTGACACGATAGCCCCCATGCCGCTTGTTATATGACATGCCGCTTGTGGCAACGTTACGATGCTAAGGATAAGACTGTAGAACTGCGAAACGGATTGAAAATACATCGCAAGTTTTCAATCCGTTTCTTATTTGTCATACATCAAGCAGTCGTGTGTTACAAATCGAATAGATGCTTGTAACTTGATGTGACATAATTGGTTAGCGTGAGGTATAATGATTCGAGCTCTTTGGTGTTAACTTTACCGTTCTCATACCATTTCATGGACACGGCGTTGGTCTTGTTGAAAATCTCTTTCTCAACAGGTTTCAACTTTTGCATAATTCCATCGCCCTGCTTGTTGTAGAGCGCTTCCCAATTGAAATATCTGTCAGAACCAATTCCTTGGTGATAGGAATAAACCCGATCTTTCAGCGTGTCCACTTTCTTTCCGAAAGCGGTCACTTTCTGGCCTGCCCCGATCGTGTATAAAGCTGGCAGCAGTTTATCCGCGTTTTTAACCCAAAAGGGAAACGCTGTGCTCACAGGAGGATAGCCAATGACGGTCCACATGGTTGTTAGCTCAGGGTTTTCGTGCGATTTTACCCCTTCGATAACACCCGAGCAAGCTGTTCCCACCCTTGAGATGAAATCGTGGTCAACAAACCATCCGGACGTGTTGGGAATGTTGTGGGCTCCATCGTGTAGGTCTATGCCAAGTTTGGGGTTAAGGAAAGAGCGGTCTAAATGTTCGAATATCCAGTCGGGGGTGATAGCTTTGGCTTTTGCGGCTTGGCTTAAAGCATCATCGGCAGTTTTATAACGCACGTATCCCAACCCCTCATTGGGCTCTCCTGTGAAACTGAAATTTGTTCTCACGGCATATCCATTGGGTGCTGTCTTGGGGTCGTTTACGTCAAAAAAATGATAACTTCGCGTGCTCACTTCCACCCACACGGCTCCACCCTCAGCATCGATCACGCCAAAGTTGGCGCACAGTCCCGCGAGCTTGGTGGTGTCGAGATAGTGCCTCAGGTCTTGTACGGTGGCGCAAACGCTAAGCGTTTTGTACATGAACTCACCATTTTTCCCACCCGGCTCTATACCGTCGACCGTTTTCTCAAGGTTGAATGATTGTGTGTTTATAATGGAAAATCCAGCCGTGTTTGTTCCCAGCCACACTTCTTCTTTTGATCGCGGCTGGCAATCCACAACGCCAATGAAGTCATATTTCTGTCCTTTGAAAAAACGCATGCAGTTTTGCAGGGCGTCTGTATCACGCACTTTCCATATCATGGGCCGACCGTCTTTGGTGGCTTTGCCCGTTATTACCGCGGCCGTGCAGGCATGCCCAGCGGCGGCCATCATGCAAAAAACGCAAGTGATTAGTAGTGTTCTTTTCATATTTCTTTAGGTTTGACATTGCAAATCTACACGATTTATTCTATATTTTGAGCTTGATACGCAAAAAAATGATTTTTTTTGTTTGGAAAGAAGCGGTTTCACAAAAAAAATAAAACGATTTCTTCATTTGGTTGGTCATGTTTTTAATGGATTCCCTCGAATGACTTGTATATTTTTATTGGCCGTTACTTACAAGTTGTATGACATCTTGGCATATTTTTACTGCTTACATGACTAATCTGGAGGGAAAAGCGGACAAAATGTCTTCTTTTTGTGTTTGAAATAACATAAAACCGAATGGCATATATCTTGCGATAGAGATAGTGAACGTCGATGGTACGCATGATAGAAGTGCTTGAGACGAGAATGATACGTTTAACAGTAGTAACAAACAATAATTAGGAGGTAAAGATTATGATGTTTCCAACATTACGTTCAACAGACAACTGGTTAGCCAACTCGTTTGGTGATTTCTTTAACGACAATTGGTTGTCAAAACCCAAGGCTACCACGCCAGCCATAAACGTTAAGGAAAACGAAAAACAATATGATGTGGAAATTGCTGTTCCAGGTATGAAAAAGGACGATTTCGACGTGAATGTCACTGAGGATGGATGCCTTGAAATCAAAATGGAACACAAGGAAGAGAAGAAAGACGAAAACAAGGAGGAACACTACTTGCGTCGTGAGTTTTCATACAGCAGCTATCACCAGGCGTTGATTTTGCCTGACGACGTGGAGCATGACAAAATAGAGGCAAAAGTGGAAAATGGCGTGTTGCACGTGACGTTGCCTCGCAAGGGCGCTATGGCTAAAGTGCAACGCAAGATAGACGTGATATAACGATACATGCATGACGGACAAGGGCGACTGCCAATGGCGGTCGCCTTTTTCAATTTGTTTCTTGCTGTCGGCGCGATCTTTTTCAAGGTTTTGCCTTTTCTCCTTAAGCCTTGATTTGGGATTTGATGGGCGAGCGAGACAAAGTGAGAGAAAAGTAAAGGCAAAAGACCATGTTTTATAAGTCTTTTGCCTTTGCTGTTATATTTACGTCTCCAATATTGTCAACTCATGGCCACGGTGAGACCTGCCATCACGATGCTTACCATTGACATCAGCTTGATCAGGATATTCAGCGATGGGCCGGACGTGTCTTTGAATGGGTCGCCGACGGTGTCGCCAACGATGGTGGCCTTATGGCAGGCGGAACCCTTGCCGCCAAAATGGCCTTCTTCCACATGTTTTTTCGCGTTGTCCCATGAGCCTCCGGCGTTGGCCATAAATACGGCCAAGGTGAAGCCTGCCGCCAAACCGCCTACCAGCAATCCCAGCACGCCGGCTACGCCCAGCACGACTCCAACGACGATAGGAATGATGATGGCGAGAATGGAGGGAATGATCATCTCTTGTTGTGCGCTCAAGGTGGAGATTTCCACACATCTGCCGTAGTCGGGAGTGCCCGTACCCTCGAGTATTCCTTTAATCTCGCGGAATTGCCTGCGCACCTCTTCCACCATCTTGGCGGCGGCGCGTCCCACGGCGCCCATGGTGAGGCCGCAGAACAAGAAGGCCGCCATGGCGCCTACAAATGCGCCTACAAGCACCTTCGGGTTCATCAAGTTAACTTGGAAATAGTTCATGAAGTCGGGAATGGTGGCGTTGCTTGCGTCGATGGCGTCGCCTGCCAAGTTGGTCATCATAGCGCCAACTCGGTGCATGGCGATTTTGATTTCCTCGATGTATGACGCCAACAGAGCCAGCGCTGTGAGCGCGGCGGAACCAATGGCGAAGCCTTTGCCTGTCGCGGCGGTGGTGTTGCCAAGTGCGTCAAGGCTGTCGGTGCGTTCTCGCACCCCCTCGCCGAGGTTGCTCATTTCGGCGTTACCTCCAGCGTTGTCGGCGATAGGACCGTATGCGTCGGTTGCCAACGTGATGCCAAGCGTGGACAGCATGCCCACTGCCGCAATGCCAATGCCGTACAAGCCTGTCTGTATGCTTTGAGCGCTCATGCTCATGTCAAAGCCGTTGGCACAGAGATAGCTCAACATGATAGCCACCGAGATGGTGAGCACGGGTATGCACGTGGAAATCATTCCTGTTCCGATACCCTTGATGATGACCGTGGCCGCTCCGGTCTTTGAGGCTTCTGATATGGACTTGGTGGGCTTGTAGGTCTGCGAGGTGTAGTATTCGGTGGATTGGCCGATGATGACACCCGCGAGCAAACCGCTGATAACGGAGAAGCTCACGCCTAACCAATTCTCGATTTGGAGCAGGTACAGTATGGCGAACGTGGCAAGCGCGATGAGCACCGCGGCGGTGTTGGTGCCCAAGCCAAGGGCGCGCAAGAGATCTTTCATCGTGGCGCCTTCCTTGGTACGAACCATAAAGATACCCAACAGGCTGAGGAACACGCCAACGGCGGCTATCAACATGGGCGCGATGACGGCGCGCATCTGCATGTCTCCGGCGGAAGCGGCGAAGGCTGTGGCGCCAAGCGCCGCGGTGCTCAGTATGGAGCCGCAATAGCTTTCGTACAGGTCGGCGCCCATGCCGGCCACGTCGCCCACGTTGTCGCCCACGTTGTCAGCGATGGTGGCGGGGTTGCGTGGGTCGTCTTCGGGAATGTCGGCCTCTACCTTGCCTACCAAGTCGGCGCCTACGTCGGCCGCTTTGGTGTAGATGCCACCGCCCACGCGGGCGAAGAGAGCCTGCGTCGAGGCGCCCATGCCAAATGTCAACATGGTCGTGGTGACGATGATCAGCGATGAGCTGTCGCCATTATAGAAATGGTTAAGTACCAAGAACCATACCGCGATGTCTAACAATCCGAGTCCCACGACGACAAGTCCCATTACGGCGCCAGAGCGGAACGCGATCTTGAGTCCATGGTCCAAGCTGTGTCGCGCGGCGTTTGCCGTGCGCGCGCTGGCGTAGGTGGCGGTCTTCATCCCAAAGAAGCCGGCCAAGCCACTAAAGAAACCACCCGTGAGGAACGCAAAGGGCACCCAAGGGTTCTGGGCGTTGAAGCCATAGGCCATGATGGCGAATATAATCGCCAAGATGATGAAAACGATCAGCACTACCTTGTACTGCTGCTTGAGGTATGCCATGGCTCCGCGACGAATGTAGCCGGCAATTTCAATCATACGAGGCGTGCCCTCGTCAGCTTTCATCATGCTGCGAAAGAAAAACCAAGCCATAAATAAAGCGCACACCGAGGCGATGGGTATGAGCCAAAATACCATTGGAATTTGTTCCATAGTCTTGTTAAGGTTTAAAGTTAATATAGTTATTAGTTAGCGACAAATTTAATAATATTTTCTCGATGCGCTAACATTTTATGTATTAAATATTAAATATTTTTTTGGGAGTTTATGTTTCGTATTCATGTGTCTGTTTAACGATATGAAACGCTATTTGGTTTCTGATGGCCAGAATGATGAGATAAAATACCGTGGACATTTCGCGCCATGCGTTTTGCGGCGCGAATTTATGTCATTCTGCGTAAGGTTTTCGAGACAAAAAATGAAGAGGTAAATCCAGTTAGGAAATCCGCCTTCGGCAAATAAACAAAGGAGCGAAAAAGACAACTTCGGGGAAAAGAGGGGGAGCGTGCCGTCCCTCTTCGATGGATGGTCTCGGAAAATTCGAATCTTTTTCTAAAAGTAGCGCAAGCGTAATTGCGAAGAGCGCATGATGAGCGGCCGCGTCCATGGGCGGATACTTCAGGAGACGCGCGCCGCTGTTTCACCCACATGCGCTATGTCCAAGGATTGTAAGTCGACATGTCGTAAAGCGTGTCTGTGGGTCTTCGGCGCGTGGCCTTATTTTGTTGTGAGCAGCCTGTATGAATTGTCAAAGGCGCGGGGGTGATGTCCAATCAGGCAAACATTTACCAAACAGTTGGCAAGCAACTCAATGTCTGACAAGTCCACACCATGGGCGCGCGACACATTTTTGCCCAGGCAAGCCTCCCATGTCGTATCGAAATTGCTGTCTTCCGCTCCCATATATTGTTCGTTTGCCTTGGTTGAGGGAATGAGCTTATATTTTATTTCTTTATTAGACAGCGCAGGTTCCATGGAGGCAAGAATGTCATATTCTTCTCGCAATTGTTCTTGATATTTGCCGGAGCCTGGGAACATGTCGGCAATGACGGGCATAATTTCATCGAAATCATACGCGTGAAGTAGTTCGTACAGTCTCATACCATTAATTTTATTTTGATGTATTGGGTGATCTTCCTTGTTAATGATTTTATGATAAGCTCATGGATATTTTTTTCATGCTATCCCGATGGACAACAGCTAATCTCATGTAAAAATGTGATGATAGTACGATAGATTTTTTTTTATCTTGTACTGTCATCACATTCATGGCTCGCTCGCGCGCTGTCGGGGAGAGAGTTGGCATGCCTTTTCAAGCATGGCAAGCGACAAAATCTAAAACTTGGCCATCTTGATGGCTACCACTGCGCATTCATCGCCTTTGTTGCCAAATTTTCCGCCACTGCGTTCTACAGCTTGCTCGAAATTGTTTGTCGTAAGCAATCCAAAAATCACGGGTATGTTTTGGCTGGCATTGAGATATGAGATGCCGTGCGTAACTCCCTCGCATATGTAATCAAAATGCGGTGTATCGCCTCTGACAACGCACCCCAGGATAATGATGGCGTCAAATCCATCGTTCTTGCACATTTGTTGGGCGCCGTATACCAACTCGAAACTGCCAGGCACGGTTTTCACGTGTATGTTTTCTGGCAGGGTGCCATGCTTCTTCAAGGTCTTGACAGCGCCGTCAAGAAGTGCGCCGGTCACCTTGGAGTTCCATTCTGATACTACAATGCCAAAGCACATGTTGCTGGCATCTGGCACCTTGGAAAAATCGTATTCGGATAGATTGTGGAGTGACGTGGCCATTTATTGTTTTACCCTTTCGATGTATTTGTCAATCTCTTGGCTTTGTACAAGCGTTGAGTTGACATACTTGGACTTGACGCTCTCGTAGAGTTTAAGAGCCTCTTCTTTTTTGTTTTGCGATTCCAACAATTGGCCTGCTTGCAACAAAAATGTTGGCGAGAGGCTGTTGTTAATCCCATTCCCGCTGTTTTTGTCAGCTCTCTCCGCGGCAGATTTCAGTTTGGCTATGGCCTTGTCTATTTCGCCTATGTGTGCGTAAGCGTTGCCCAGCGCTTGAATTGCCGCTGGACTGACCATGGCGTCGTCAGCGGGAGAGTAGTCTTTCAAATAATCCACGGCCTCTTTCCATTTGCCTAAGTTCGCGTAGCTCAAGCCGGCATATAGCTTGGCCAAATTCCCGGCGTTGGTGTTGCCATAGTCACTTGCGATATTTAGGAATCCCACATAGCCCGCGCCGTCGCCATTAAGAGCCTTGTCAAACTGGTCCGCGTTAAAATAGTCTTGCCCTCTTGCAATGGCTGTGTTGGCCTTCTCTTCACGTGGCTCGCTGATAAATGATTTGTAGCAGAAAACACCTGCGATGACAATAATCACCGCTACTACAACGATGAGAACGGCCTTGCCATATTTTTGGAAGAAAGCCTCGGATTTAGATGCAACGTCGTATGTTGCTTGCTCTTTGTTGTTTGCCATTATTTTTGTTTATTTATTTACAATAACTTGTGACAAAATTAACCATTTTATCCCATATACTGAAATTTCTCTGTTTTTTTTTTCGAATTTAAGGCTCAAAAGAACTATCTTTGTATTCTAAAGCGTCGAAAGCTATGATTTTAAAGAATATTTCCATCCTTAATTATAAGAATATCAGAGCCGCGGAACTTGCATTCTCTTCTAACATTAATTGTTTTATTGGCAACAACGGTGAGGGCAAGACCAATCTTCTTGATGCGATATACTATCTTTCTTTCTGTCACAGCAGGTTTAGCAACATGGACAGCCAAGTGGTTATGCATGGGCAGGATTTTTTTATGATAGAGGGAATTTATGAGTCTGGCAATGGCGACCAAGAAGACATTTATGCCGGTATGAAGAAAGGGAAGAGCAAGCAGGTGAGGCGTAACAAGAAGGCATATAAAAAATTGTCGCAACATATTGGCTTTATACCTTTAATATTCGTGTCGCCCTCTGACTCTATGCTTGTGGACGGTGGAGGGGATGAGAGACGCCGATTGATGGATATGGTCATTGCCCAATATGACAATGTATACATAGATGCGCTTAACAGATACAACAAGGCTCTTCAGCAGCGCAACGCATTGTTGAAACAAGAAAATGAGCCAGACACGACGCTTTTGGAACTGTGGGAAAAAGAAATGGGGGAGCAGGGTGATGTGGTGTTTAAGAAAAGGGAGGAGTTTGTCACGGAGATGACGCCAGTGTTTCAACATATTTACCAGCGTGTCTCCGGACAGCGCGAGACGGTCTCCCTGCGATATATGTCGCATGCCCAGAGAGGCCCATTGATAGATATCATTCAGAGCGATCGTTTTAAAGACAGGGCTGTGGGCTACAGTTTGCATGGTATTCATCGTGATGACTTGGAGATGCTCATTGATGGTTATCCAATGAAACGAGAGGGTAGCCAAGGGCAAACCAAGACTTTTGTGTTGGCTCTTAAATTGGCGCAATTTGATTTTTTACGGCGTACCGCGTCTAACACGACCCCATTGCTATTGTTGGATGATATTTTTGACAAACTTGACTCTGGCAGGGTGGAGCAAATTGTCAAGTTGGTCTCCGGTGATCATTTTGGCCAAATCTTTATTACCGACACCAATCGTGAGCACCTTGATAAAATTTTGAGGCACAGTGACGAAGACTACAAATTGTTCGATGTTAAAGGTGGCGCGGTGACAGAAAGGAGTTCGAACCATGTTCAAGCGTGACGTGAAATCGCTCGGTGACGTTCTTCAACATTACTTGCGAAAAGAGGGACTGGAGACTCCTTTGCTGCAAATGAGAGTGGTGGATGCATGGCCCAAGATAGTGGGCGAGAGTGTCAGTGGGTACACGGCCGAAAGATTTATCAAAAACCAAGTGCTTTTTGTAAAAGTCACCAACCCTGCGTTAAGGCAAAATTTAAGCATGATGCACACGCGACTAACCAAGCGTCTTAATGAGGTGGTGGGGACATCTGTCATTACAGACGTGAGAGTGTATTGACGTAATGCTTGTCAATCACCCTAAATCAACCACCGTGATACCCGCTCCGCCAAATTGCACGTGCTCATCTGCATAATGTACGACAGCTGGCTCGGAAGACAAATAAGTCCTAACTATCTGCCGAAGCGTGCCATTGCCCTTGCCATGAAGTATTCTCACGCGTGAAACTCCCATCAATATGGCATCGTCAACAAAGCGTTGTACAGCCAAGACGGCCTCGTCCCCACGCATGCCTCTAATATCTATGTCTTGTGTAAATTCCTTGCGGTGGTCGTTGATGGTGTTTTGTGTAACATGAGATATGGCATGTTTTTGCAAACCCGACTTAAGCTCATCCATTTTCGAAGGCGCTTGTCCCGGGGCTGTCAGCTGTGTGTTAACCGTGCCGTCGCCAATGGTCTCAAGGCGCTTGGTTGGTATGTTGGTCTTGATGTTGCCTATGACGACAACGGCATGTTTCCCTTCTAAGGAAACGATGCGCCCCTTGGTTCCCAGTCCCTTGATCCTGACCTCGTCACCTATGTCAAGCTCTCGCTTAATGGTCTTTGCAGACTTTGGAGCCAGCGCGCGCAAAGTTTGGGCAGCTCTCTCCTCGTCTTCTCGTTTGCTCTTTTTGCGTTCCTCTCTCCTTTGCTTGCGCGCTTTAATTTCCTCTACTTTCTTTTTAAAATCCTCTTCGTTCAGTATGCCTGGATGTTTCTTTTTGCTTTTTTCCCATTCGTCTTGTTCTACATCTTGCCTAAACTCATTGAGCTCTGTGCGTAGCTTGCGCGTTTCTTCTTTTTCGGCTTGTTGTTCCCGTATCTCTTTAATGACGTTTTCAATCTTTCTATTACTCTCCTCAAGTAGTTCGCGAGCTTTTTGCTTGGCCTCGTTGATAATGTTTTTACGCTGTATGTCAACTTCTGTTATTGAGTTTTCATACTCGTCAACGCGTTTTTGAAGATCTTTCTCTAATTGATGAACTGTTTGGCGTTTTTGCTCCCAATATCGTTTGTCACGCACAATGTCTTGCAAATATTTGTCACTGCGAATATAGTCGGACCCTACCAACTCGGAGGCGTCCGCGATTACGTCTTCGGGCAATCCTATTTTGCGGGCTATATCTATTGCGAACGAACTGCCTGGTCTTCCTATGGCCAACTGGAACAGGGGTTGCATCATATGTCGATCATAGAGCATGGCGCCATTGGTCACTCCTTTATGGGTGTCGGCAAAATGCTTGAGATTTTGGTAGTGGGTTGTTATGATTGCCCATGCGCCTTTTTCGCAAAAACGTTTCAACACGCTTTCGGCTATAGCGCCGCCAATTTGCGGTTCCGTTCCCGTGCCAAACTCATCTATGAGAATAAGCGTGTCTACGGAAGCTTGGCGCATCATGTTTTTCATGTTTAACAGATGGGAGGAATAGGTGCTTAGGTCATTTTCAAGGCTTTGCTCATCACCTATATCCATCATCAGGTCTTTAAAAACTCCACAGCTACTTCTGTCGCCCACGGGAACGCTCAATCCCATTTGCAACATGTACTGCAACAATCCTACGGTTTTCAGGCAAACCGACTTTCCCCCAGCGTTTGGCCCTGAGATAATTAGTATATGCGTTTCTGGCGTTAAAAGAACATCTAACGGGACTATTTTTTGCCCTTCGCGCAGATGAGCCTCAAGCAGCGGGTGTCTCGCTTGGATTAGGTCTAAAAACGGTCGGCGCTTTACAACAGGCTCGAAAGCGTTTGTCTTGATTGCCAATTTGGCTTTGGAGTGGATGAAGTCTATTTGTCCCAGAAACTGGTAGGAATCGAGAATTTCCGCTACATGAGGCCTTATACGCGACGCCATCTTCGTTAGGATGCGCACGATTTCTTGCCGTTCCTTGCGTTCTAATTCTCGTATTTTATTGTTTGCCTCAACTACTTCGGAAGGCTCAATGAAGACAGTCTTGCCTGTCGAGCTCTCGTCGTGCACAATGCCGGGTATGCGTCGTTTAAGAGCTGGGGCCACGGGTATGACTAAACGGCCGTCGCGCACTGTTGGCGAGGTGTCCTTGTCCACCAAGCCATCGCTCTGGGCGGAGCGCAATATCCCTGCAAGTATTCGAGAAACGGAGCCTTCTGCTTGTGCCAGCTCACGGCGTATATCGTGTAACTCGGGCGTGGCGTTGTCGCGAACGTGCCCAAATTTATCAATTATTTGGTCTATCTGTTGTACCAAAGTGGGGAAAGTGGCGACGCCATCCGCCAAGTCGTGGAGCGAGGGGAAATACCATTTTTTAATAACGATGGCATCGGATACAATTGTACCCGAATCTTTTGAGCCATCGTTTTCCGTATCATCCCCACGATAAAAAAACTTGACCAAATCGTCAATGGTGCGTAAAGACCTTTTCATATCGTGCAACTCTTGCTCTTCCAACCATGTACCCTCTAAACGTACACGGCGAACGCTCTCGCGAACATCAAAGAAAAAAGCCAACGGAAAGTCTGTCTCTTCTTCTATGATACGTCTCATCTCTCGTATTTCCGACATCCATATGTTCACTTGGTCGGGATTGGAGGTAAACTCCATCTTGTCTACCATGTCTTTACCCAGGGTTGACAGGCATTCTGTCTTAAGAGCGGAACGTATTTCCTCAAAACCTAATTTGTTTTCGAAATTTTTGGGGTATATCATAAATTTGTTTTAAAACATCAGTTTACAAAAAGGGTCTATGTTTTTATTTCAAAGGTAATAAAATGCGGTTGCCATTACAACTTCGCTTCCTCTTCTTGAATATCCACTATCCACCGCCAAGATATTGCCATTTGGTCACTCTGTGTCACAATTTCTATATAACGCTCGTCAAAATTCACTTTTTTCAAAATTCCAACGGCTTGCAAATAGCAGCCGCCCTCTTTGCGCTTGTCAGGGCAAAAATAATGTATCCTGACTACAGGCCTTTGGCCTATCTTTCTCATCAAAGTTGTCATTTTTTTATTGAGCGTTGCGTTGCTGTCTTCAGACATGATGGGCTCAATCTCTGTAACTCTCGCAGCTTCTTTTATTGCCTCTGCATGCCCTGTTATTGCCGAGAACGGCGCAAATTGAGCGGCTCGCTTGCGCATTGGCATTCGTGGATGACGTTTGGAAACGTGATGTGGCAAATGAATAATATCATCGTAATCTGAACTCATATTAATATCAAGTGTCTTGTATCATTGTTGTCTTGGCGCTTAAGCTCTATGTCCGCCTATCTGAATATTGCGCTCGCGTGTCGTGGCTCCTTCTTCGAAGTCAATACCTTTAAGAATAGCGTTTTTGCCGAACTTCTTTTTAATGTTTAATAACGTTTGCTGCATACGTCGCTCCCGAGAGAGCGTCATGCGTCGCTCTGCTTCTTGCCGTCTCTGGGATTCACCGTTTGTAAACAAATTCAGTTGTATTGGAGCGTGCGTTTCTCGGCGGACATTATCCTCCGACACTACATGGTTGGCAGTCACATTCATGCGGCGTATGAGCAGATTGCGACTCACTATTTGGTCGAATATTTTAATTACGGCTAACGTGATAAGTTTGGACGAGGAGTTATGAAAACCTAAATTTGCGGAGCCATGCACACTCTTGGGTTTCCTCCTGCCATAGCCGTCTGTCGTGATAGGGCCATTGTAGGTGGATTGAATGGATGGATTGGTAAGGTTTTCTATGTCATATCCCACCGTAACCACAATTTGGTCTGTAACAAGATGTTTGTCCACAAGGTCGAGTGCCATGCTATCAGCCATTTCCTTGGCCACCACTCGTGCTTTCTTAAACGTATAAGGCTCTTGCAATACTTGCCCGGTGCAAAGCGAGTTTTCCTTGGGCCTGTAAGATTTTATCGCCTCTATGGTGCATGGTTCCCATCCCCAAGCATGGTCTATGAGTAATTCTGCGTTAACGCCAAATAGCTTGTATAGCAATTCCTCGTTGTTTATCGAGCATCGAGCGATTTGTCCCATGGTGTACATACCGTAACTCTCCAGTTTCGCAGCCAAGCCATGTCCTACACGCCAAAAGCTTGTCAGGGGTTTGTGGTCCCACAGCAAGCGGCGATAAGACTGCTCATCCAGCTCCGCTATTCTTACACCATCCTTGTCTGCCGGCTTATGCTTGGCCACTATATCCATAGCTATTTTGGCTAAATATAGATTGGTGCCGATACCTGCTGTGGCAGTGATGCCAGTTTCTCGCAAAACTGCACGAACCATTTTCATAGCCAATTGATGAGCTGATAGATTGTAGATTTTAAGATAATTGGTGGCGTCAAAAAATACCTCATCTATCGAATACACATGGATGTCTTCTGGCGCTATGTATCGCAAATATACATTGTAAATGCGCGCGCTGTATTGTATGTAAAAAGACATCCGTGGTTTGGCTACGATATAATCAAGCGCGAGGTTATCATTAGCCTTGACTTCTGGGTCAGAATATGATTTCCCTACCAGTGCATGTGTAGCCACATGTCGTCTCCGAACATAATTTACCTCTTGCACTCTCTGCACCACCTCAAACAGGCGCGCTCTTCCACTTATGCCGTAAGCCTTGAGTGATGGTGACACTGCCAAGCAAATGGTTTTCTCCGTGCGATCGATATCCGCCACCACAAGGTTGGTGGCAAGTGGGTCGAGCCCTCTCTCCACACACTCCACCGAAGCGTAAAACGACTTCAGGTCTATGGCGATATATACACGTTGTTCAGTCATCGACTATTGAGGAATATCTTAGGATATTTTTTTCACTCATGCAAATTTAGCTAAAATTCCTGACTTGTATGCCAACAGGGATAAAAATCCTTTCGCCGTGCTTTTTGATCACTCGCCTCAACGAATGGCCAAAGCGATTCTCGTTAGTGCTATCAATGAGTTTTGGCTTGCCAAGGCGATTAATATTTCATTGCATAAGCCAGTGCCCTTACCTTTGTCACCTTGACAAGGTCATGCAAAACACGCACAATGTTATAGATGGATAAAAGGTCCATCAATATGTATCATCTCTTCATTGGCAAGATACTCCAGAGCGCAGTTCATCTGCTTGTTGGGTATTACAAGCTTGTTAAGCTCGGTAATTCTGTGCCTTTCTTTATCAGCGAGCAATGACAATATCTGATCACAAACTCGCCTTAGATCCAAATCAGAAACGCTATGAAATCCAGAGGATACACAAACGTCACAGACTTTGCAGTCCGTTGATCGCGTCTCCCCGAAATAACGCAGCAGTTGCCTACTTCTGCAAACGTAGCCGTTGGTGGCATAGTCTATCATGCTCATTATGCGTCGGGTAAAATCTTCCTTTCGATCCTCGTACACATTTGGGGGCAGTACAACATCGGTGGCGTCGACACGGTCTTGTCTATAAGTTATAAATGGCGTTTTGCTTTGTGGTATGAAATGGATGATTTGTTTCCGGCTCAATGTTTTCAGCACTTGGTAAGTCAACTCTCTACCTATCCCCGCGTCCATTGCGATAAGAGCCTCGTCTACATAATTGTAATCGGTGAACAGCCCTCCATAGTTTCGGAGCGCGGAGGTTATTACCGCTTCCTCGTGTTTAGTGAGTTCCTTGAGTTTGTAAAGGTCGTTTCTTCCCAACAAGAACATGAGTCTTGCCTTGCCGTCAGGATCTGTCTCGTACTTAAGATAACCTGCGTTTTGCAGTAGCTTCAAGGCCGAGGCCACCTTTACCGGAAAATACTTGTAGATATAGGAAAACTTGTCTATCTCGAATGTGAACGTGTGTCCTTTCCCACTTCCCACGCCTATTTCATAGTAATAGGCCAAGTGCTCATACACATCGGCGATATAATCTTTGTCAGGGAAGTTGTCGTCTATACGTTTGTTTAGCTTTCGTATATCGCTGTTATTCCACAGCAACACCGCATAAGCCTTTTTCCCATCGCGACCAGCGCGTCCCGCTTCTTGAAAGTAAGCCTCTATGGAGTCAGGGCAGTCATAATGTACCACTAACCTCACGTCAATCTTGTCTATGCCCATTCCGAAAGCGTTGGTCGCCACTATCACGCGTTTTTGATTGTTTTGCCATTGTTTCTGTCGCTCATCTTTGGTCGCTAATTCCAATCCCGCATGATAAAAGGTAGATTCTATTCCATTTTCTTCCAACATGGCCGAGACGTCTTTGCTTCGACGCCTGCTGCGCACATAGACAATGGCGCTGCCCTGCACGCTTGACAAGATATGTACCAACTCGGTTTGTTTGTCTGTTGCCGTCCTTACCACATATGCCAAATTCTTTCGCTCAAAACTCATGCGAAAAACATTTTTTTTGCAAAATGCCAATCGCTCTTGAATGTCCTCCACTACATTTGGCGTTGCCGTGGCTGTCAGGGCAAGGACTGGAACTCCGGGTAATAACTTGCGAATTTCGATTATTTGCAAGTATGCCGGACGAAAATCATATCCCCATTGGCTGATGCAGTGCGCTTCATCCACGGTGATAAAGCTCACTTTCATGTGCTTGAGCTTTGTTTGGAACATGGCCGATCCTATGCGCTCTGGCGATATGTATAGCAATTTTGTTTGCCCCAAGACACAGTTTTCCAATATCTTCAATATTGCGGATCGAGCCATTCCGGCGTAAATCGCCGCGGCTACAATTCCCTGCTTGCTCAGCCTCTGCACCTGATCTTTCATCAAGGCGACAAGAGGTGTTATTACAATGCACACACCGTCTTGCGCCAATGCTGGCACTTGGAAAGTGATAGACTTGCCGCCGCCGGTTGGCATCAGTCCTAAAGTGTCCTTGCCAGAGCAGATGCTTTCGATAATTTCGCGCTGAATTCCTCGAAAATTTTTATATCCCCAATACCGCTCTAGAATGTCCTGATACAGATCTTGCATTTTCGTCGTGTCAATTATGGGCATTGAGGCTCTTCTTCCACTGGCTTGATATCTTCGATTTGCAGTTGTACTCGATTATGTTTGAAAATGTTGTCTTCAATGGTATAAGCTATGTCAAAAGCTCGTTTGGATTTGATGTATCGAGCCGATGCGCTTTGCCCGAAGGCGATGCCATTCATCACGGTGGGTGACAATGAGTCTACCAATTCAAGTTTGATGTGCTCTTGCGCTCGTCCCACCACTTTGCTTGTACCATAATCATATACGCTTTTCGTGCAAAACAAGGGTTTTGGATTGCCTGGTCCGAATGGAGAGAAACGCTTCAGGTCATTGTGCAACCGCTTGGATATGTCCTTGAAGTTTATCACCGCGTCTATTTCTATGCAAGGCTCTATTTGCTCTGGCTCTATGTGCTCTTCCACATAGCGTTGGAAACGCTTGATAAATTGTGGAATGTCATCCCATCTCAGCGTCAAGCCTGCCGCGTAAGTGTGGCCTCCGAAGTTGACCATCAGGTCGTTGCAATGTTTGATGGCGGAGTAAACGTCAAAGCCCATCACGGACCGTGCCGATCCTGTGGCCAAGTCGCCATCGCGCGTCAACACTATGGTGGGGCGGAAGTAAAGTTCTGTTAGCCGTGAGGCTACGATGCCGATGACGCCCTTTTTCCAACGCTCGTCATAAAGGACGATGCTCGATTGATATTTGTGATCTTTCAGCCTGGCCACTATTTGGTTAGCCTCCTCGGTCATTTGCTTGTCTATATCCTTGCGCTGCTCATTGTATTCATTGATGCGTTTGGCTTCTTTTAAGGCCACTCCAAGATCTTTTTCCACTAACAGGTCCACGCTTTCCTTACCGTTTTCCACACGTCCCGAGGCGTTGATACGTGGCCCTATCTTAAAGATAATGTCGCTCATGGCTATTTCCCTGCCGCTAAGGCCGCACGTGTCAATAATGGCCTTCAGCCCTACGCTTGGGTTTTGATTGAGTTGTTTCAATCCGTGAAAAGCCAATATGCGATTTTCGTCAACCACGGGAACAATGTCCGCGGCGATGCTTACCGCGCAGAAGTCGAGCAGGGGGATGAGTCGCGAGAACGGAATGCCATTGTTCTTGGCGAAAGCTTGCATGAATTTGAAGCCCACGCCACATCCACAAAGATGCTTGAAAGGGTATGGGTCGTCAGGCCTTTTGGGGTTGAGGATGGCAGCCGCCGGTGGCATATCACTGTCAGGCACATGGTGATCGCAAATGATAAAATCTATGCCAAGGCTTTTGGCATAAGCTATTTCCTCAATAGCCTTGATGCCACAGTCAAGGATTATTATCAGTTTAACTCCGGTTTCATGGGCAAATTCCATGGCTTTCTTGCTCACGCCATACCCCTCGTCGTATCGATTTGGAATGTAGTAGTCTATGTTCGAATAGAATTGCTGCAAGAATTTATAGACCAATGCCACTGCCGTACATCCATCCACATCATAGTCCCCATACACCATGACACGCTCTTTACGCCCCATGGCGTCGTTCAGTCTGTCCACGGCCACGTCCATATCTTTCATCAGAAAAGGGTTGATAAGGTCGGATAGCTGTGGCCTGAAGAAACGTTTTGCCGCGCTTTCGGTGGTGATGCCACGCTTAATGAGCAGCCCTGCCAATATGGGGTTCATGTTAAGCTTCTCGCCTAATTCGTTAGCCTGTTGTATGTCTTGTTGTGTAGGTGGATCATATTTCCACTTAAAATGCATTTTAAATTATTTTTATTCTGCTCCAAAGTTACTAAATTACATTGAAAAAGCGGAGATATAATAGTTAAAAGTAATATATCCAATGTCGCTATTGCGTGCAAACGCCATAGCCTTGCGACTGAAAAACATATATCTTAAAACGAAAAGAGGATAACAGGTGGCAATTTTTTTCATGTCTCTTTTAATGTTATGTCTGTCCATGAATTTAACAACCACCTCCCAAAAAAAACTCCCGATTATTGCATGAAGAATAATCGGGAGTTTTGTATAAGCTCAATTAAAGACAATCGTCATGATTTTAGGTCAAGTTTGATTTGCAACTCATCAAGTTGCTTGTCGTCAATGAACGATGGTGCGTCAAGCATGACATCTCGTCCGCTGTTGTTCTTGGGGAACGCTATGCAATCGCGAATACTGTCAAGACCTGCCAATATGCTCACAAAGCGATCCAAGCCAAAGGCCAATCCGGCATGGGGCGGCGCGCCATACTTGAATGCGTTCATTAAAAATCCAAACTGTGCCTCCGCTCTCTCTCGCGTGAAGCCAAGCACCTCGAACATTTTTTCTTGCAGCTGGGTGTCGTGGATACGGATACTTCCGCCTCCCACCTCGATGCCGTTGCACACGAAGTCGTAAGCCTTGGCGCGAACTTGCTCCGGGTGAGAGTCGAGTAGTGGCAGGTCGTCGGGGTTGGGCATCGTGAATGGGTGGTGCGTGGCCATCAGGCGTTGTTCCTCGTCGCTCCACTCAAATAGGGGGAAGTCCACGACCCACAGGCATTTGAAGACGTTCTTGTCGCGCAGCCCAAGACGGTCGCCCATCTCCAATCTTAAACTGCAAAGCTGGGTGCGTGTCTTGTTGGCGTTGTCGCCGGAGAGTATCAAGACGAGGTCTCCGTCCTTGGCGCCCATTTTCTCTTTGACATGAGCCAGCGTCTCGGGCGCGTAAAACTTGTCGATGGAACTCTTCACCGTGCCGTCGGCGTTGTATTTGATGTAAACCAACCCCATGGCGCCCACCTGCGGGCGTTTCACGAAGTCGGCAAGCTCGTCCAGTTGTTTGCGGCTGTAACTTGCGCATCCGGCAACTCGAATGCCGCCAATGTAGGCCGCCTTGTTGAATACGGAAAAATCGCCTTTGTCCGCGAAGGTGTCTTTCAGCTCCACGAACTCCATCCCAAAACGAAGGTCTGGCTTGTCAGAGCCATAGCGTTTCATGGCCTCGTGCCATGTCATCTGTTGCAGCTTGGGCAGCTCCACGCCTCTTATCTCCCTGAAAAGATGGCGCGCCATGTCTTCGAAAAGCTCTGTCACGTCATCCTGGTCAACAAAGCTCATCTCGCAGTCTATCTGTGTGAACTCGGGCTGTCGGTCCGCGCGAAGGTCCTCATCGCGAAAACACTTGGCTATTTGGAAGTACCTGTCAAAACCGGCCACCATGAGGAGCTGTTTCAATGTTTGCGGGCTTTGGGGCAAGGCGTAGAACTGACCGGGGTTCATGCGCGAGGGAACCACGAAGTCGCGTGCGCCCTCTGGCGTAGATCCAATGAGGATAGGGGTCTCCACCTCGATGAATTTCTTGGAGTCAAGAAAATTGCGGATGAGGATAGTCATGCGGTGGCGCAACTCCAAGTTTTTGCGCACGCTCTCCCTTCGCAGGTCAAGGTATCTGTATTTCATGCGCAGGTCGTCTCCGCCGTCGGTGTTTTCCTCGATGGTAAAAGGTGGGGTGAGCGAAGGGCTGAGCACGGTGAGCCGCTTGGCCACGATTTCTATGTCGCCAGTGTCCATCTTGGGGTTTTTGCTTTGTCGCTCGGCAACGATGCCTTTTATTTGCACGCAGCATTCGCGTCCCAATTTGTTGGCTTGGTCGCAGAGGCCTTTGTCGTCTGCCTCGTTAAAGACAAATTGGGTGATGCCATAGCGGTCGCGAAGGTCCACGAAGGTCATGCCGCCCATCTTACGAGAGCGCTGCACCCATCCGGCAAGCGTCACTTCCTTGCCGGCGTCAGTCAAACGCAGTTCTCCACAAGTGTTTGTTCTATACATACCTAATGAATATGGATTGATTTTATATAGCGCAAAATTACAATAATTTATTGAAAGATAGAAAAAAACGAATGGCAATCTTGGTCATGCCGCTTATTTTTCGCGTTTGTTCCTTTGAGTTCGGGCAACAGGTCGTCAAGGCTGTCCGGCGTGGTCCAAGGCGAGTCGATGGGCGTCCAAGCTACACGTGAATACATACCGTTCCCATCCGCAATGGCGCGTAATGTGGAGCGAGTGGGAAGAAAGCGCGTGCGTGGGTTATGTCAAATGGTCATTCTTTTTAATATTTCGGCCATTTTGTCCTTTGTCTCTATCTTTGTGGGCACTAATGGCAGGCGCAACACGTTGTCAATGAGCCCCATGTCGTTGAGCAACGCCTTGACGCCCGCTGGGTTGCCATCTACGAAAAGCAGGCTGTACAGCTCTGTGAACATGTGGTGTATCTTGCGTGCCGCCTCGTATTCACCTCTGAACTCAAGTCGTATCATGCGTGAAAACTGCTTGGGAAGCGCGTTGCCAATCACGGATATGACACCGGCGGCGCCACTGGCTATCATCGGGAACGTAAGCGCGTCATCACCGCTTATGACGTCAAAATTGTCAGGTTTGTCTTTGATTATTTCGTCCACCTGCTCCAATCTTCCCGAGGCTTCTTTTATTCCAACGATATTGGGACAATGTCTGGCAATCTTTACCGTTGTGGCCGACGTCATGTTAACCCCCGTCCTGCCTGGAACGTTATAAAGCACAATGGGCAATGGGCTTACGGCGGCTATGGCCTTGAAGTGTTGGAACAAGCCTTCTTGCGATGGTTTGTTGTAATATGGGCAAATGCTCAGCATGCCGTCAATGCCTGCCCAGTCCGTGTGCCTGATTTCGTCTATCACCGCGGCGGTGTTGTTGCCACCGCAATATTTCAGAATGGGAACGCGCCCGCGAACCAACTCCTTGATGAGTTTTGTGATCTCGTCTTTCTCCTCGCGCGTCAAGCACGGTGACTCAGCGGTCGTGGCAAGTATGCAAAGAAAGTCGGCGCCATTGTCAAGCTGGTACTCCACGAGTTTTTTCAAAGCGACATAGTCAACCTCTCCATTGGGCTTGAAAGGGGTTACAAGGGCTATTCCCAACCCCTTGAAAATATTTTGTGCCATGATACGATGCTTAGTTTTGTTAATGCGGTGTATATTGCAATCCAACTACAAAGATAACATTTTAGTTTCAATGCGCAAAATACTGCGGCGCAAAGTGCGAATTAATTTATCGGCTGCCTACGTAGAGTAACAGCATGCCCAGTAACACCAATGCCAAGTCGGCGGCTTTGGCCTTGAGGTTGCGCTCGCGAAATGCGATGGCGCCAAACAGGAAGCTCACGATAACGCTGCCGCGGCGCGCCATCGACACGACGGAAATCATGGCGTCGGGCAGGCTCAGCGCGTAAAAATACAAGAAGTCGGCCGCGCATAGAAACACGCTAATGCCCACTATGCTCCAATCCCAACGGAAAACGCTGTCCGATTGGCGTTTGGGCCACCAAAACACGATTAGCGCGATGAGCATCATGAGCATTTGGTAGAGGTTGTACCACGACTGGACGGCCATGTGGTCAATGCCCGCGCCGCCATCCTTGGGCGCCGCCATCAGAAATTTGTCGTACAGTCCGCTGGCGGCTCCCAATATGGCCGCCAGCACAACGAAGTATATCCAGCGGTTGCTCCTGAAGTTTATACCCTCCCGCTTGCCGGATCTGCTGAGTGCGAAAAAAGACATGACGGCCAATGACACGCCTGCCCACTGCCATCCGTTGAGTGTCTCGCCATACACCAAGAGGGCGCCCGTAAGCACCATTACGGGGCGCGTGGCGTTGATTGGGCCCACGATGGTGAGCGGCAGGTGCTTCAAGCCGATGTAGCCCATGGCCCAGCTTGACAGCACGATGGCACTTTTCAAAATGATGTACTTGTGCGTTTCCCACCCGACGCATGGCACATGGTATATGCTTCCGTCCAATTGATGGCTCGTCATCGAGATAATGATGAACGGCAAGAAAATAAGAGATGAGAACACGGTGTTGAGAAAGAGCACGGGTATCACGGCGTTGTCCGTGAGGGATTTTTTCTTGAACGAGTCGTAAAAGCCCAAAAGTGCCGCTGAGAGAAAAGCCAATATTAACCACATGCCTTGTTGTTTTTTAGGTGGCAAGGTCCCGGACGTTTTTTCCATCAAGCCGCGCGGTCGCGCGAATGTCTTGCGCCATGCGACTTGAGGTGGGGTGGTCCTTGCCGATTATCGATTGACAGGTTTGCCCGCGTCCATCCATTCCAGGATGCCGCCTCGGAGGTTTATGACCTTGTAGCCAGCCTTGGCGAGCTTGTTGGCGGCCATCATCGAGCGTTTGCCGCTGCGACAATAGACGTATGCCGGTTTTTTTTTGCTGAGTGATCGTTGCGCCTTGGCGAGAAAATCGTTTTGTAGCGCGTCGATGTTGGCGGCGTGGGCTATGTGCCCTTCGGCATATTCGTTCGCGGAGCGAACGTCGATCAACTGGACGCTGTTGGCATGAATGGCGTTCTCAAAGTGGTTGGCGTCTACCGAAGTGACGCTTTCTTGCCGGGCGCAAGAACTTGTCCCGAGCCCCAATGCGGTCAAGATTGACATCATCACGTGTTTCATGTTTTTGTTTTTTGCCGTGGGTTAGGCCACGGATGGGTTGTGCATAATCATTACTCTTTGCAAATATACGAATTGATCAGTAAGTATGAAACCATATAGTGGTAAATATTTTTAATATTATGACAAAACAACAGATGCCTACATCTTTATGTATGTAGGCATCTGTCTTGTCTATATGTTGTTCGCTAATTAGGTCAATCAAGCCATTTTACGTAGCAGAAATCTTGCCTGTGGGGCAAGTTCGCGTTCTTGGGGAACATGCGCACGCAGCTACGATAAGTTCCCGCGATGTCGGGTTCAACCTCAAGCTCGAAGGTATAGTTGTTCCCCTCGTGGCCCACTTGCTTAAATTCAAACACGCGATGTATTTGATGGTCCGAGGGGTCGGTCTCCGGCTTCATCGTGACGAGTTCCAATCCGATGGCGTCATCAAGCCCTTGTTCGTCTATCACGTATTCCAAATGGTACTTGACGCCCGTTTCCCCGCCATTGTCGAACAGCTCCGTTTTTTTGCTCACCACGTTTATGCTATCCCAACGGCTGGCCACGGTCTCTTTCCACAAGGCGAGGTCTTTGGCCAATTGGTTGTTGTTGGCCGACAGCTTCTTGAAGCGCGCGGCCTCCTTGTTGTAGAATTTGTCGAAGTAATCGTCCAGTTGGCGTTTCATGGTATAATGCGGAGCGATGGTGGCGATGGAGTTCTTGATAACTTTTATCCATTTCTCGCTGTAGCTCTTCCGGCCGCGATCATAGTAGAGAGGGATTATCTCGTTCTCTAACAGTGAGTAGATGGTGGCGGCGTCAAGTTGGTCTTGGTACGCTTGGTTTTGGTAGGTGCGCTCTTGTGGCAGCGCCCATCCCGCGCCTTCGCGATAGCCTTCCACCCACCATCCGTCAAGGACGGCAAGGTTTACGACACCGTTCATCTCTGCCTTTTCGCCCGACGTTCCGGATGCCTCGAGCGGACGGGTGGGCGTGTTCATCCAAATGTCTACGCCCGACACCAATCTCCGGGCCAACTGCATGTCGTAATCCTCAAGGAAAATAATCTTGCCAAGGAACTCGGGGCGTTGGCTTATCTCGTAGATTTTTTTAATCAGGCCTTGTCCGGCTCCATCCGCCGGGTGCGCCTTTCCTGAGAAAAGGAATATCACGGGGCGGTCCGGGTCGTTTACGATGCTGTTTAAGCGGTTTATATCCGTAAACAGCAGGTGGGCGCGTTTGTAAGTGGCGAAACGACGGCAGAAACCTATCATCAACGCGTTGGAGTTGATGTTGTTGAGCAACGAGACCACCCGGGCGGGGTCGCCTTGGTTCCTGAGCCACGACTGCGTGAACTTCTCGCGGATGTAATCCACCAATTTCTTCTTCAGGGCCATGCGGGTTTTCCATATCTCTTCGTCCGGGACGTTGTGGATGGCGTGCCAAATCTTCTCGTTGCTCTGGTCGCCCATAAAGCTCTTGTCAAAATATTTGTCGTACACCTTGCGCCATTCGGTAGCGGTCCATGTGGGGAGGTGTACGCCATTGGTGACATACCCCACGTGGTTTTCTTCCGGATAATAGCCAGACCAGATGGGGGCGAACATTTTTTGGCTTACCCATCCGTGCAGCTTGCTCACGCCGTTTACTTCTTGCGACGTGTTGCAAGCGAACGTGCTCATGCAGAAACGCTCGCCGTGGTCGTCCGGGTTTTGTCGTCCCATGCCGATAAACTCATCCCATGAGATGCCCAGTTTCGCGGGATAGCCACCCATGTATTTTCCAAACAGGTCCTCGCTGAAGTAGTCGTGGCCTGCCGGTACGGGCGTGTGCACCGTGTAAAGCGCCGACGCCCTGACCAGTTCTATAGCCTGGTTGAAGGTCAATCCCTCGTCGATATAATCACAAAGGCGTTGCAGGTTGCAGAGGGCGGCATGGCCTTCGTTGCAATGGTACACGTCTTTTTTTATGCCAAGTTTTTTCAAGGTGAGAATTCCGCCAATGCCAAGGAGGATTTCTTGTTTCAGGCGGTTTTCCCAATCGCCGCCATACAAGGAGTGGGTGATAGGCTTGTCAAATTCGGAATTCATCTCGTTGTCGGTATCCAGCAGGTATAATTTGATGCGGCCCACGTTGGCGCGCCATACCAGGGCGTGCACTTGGTAGTTGAGATAGGGCACGTCTACCACCACTTGTTCTCCGTTCGCGTCAAGCACTCGCTCTATGGGCAGCGAGTTGAAGTTTTGCGCGTCGTATTTGGCGATTTGTTGACCATCCATGGATAGCGTCTGGGTAAAGTAGCCATAACGGTACAAGAAGCCCACGGCGCAGAGGTCCACGTTTGAGTCCGAGGCCTCTTTCAAATAGTCGCCGGCGAGCACTCCGAGCCCACCGGAATATATTTTCAACACTTGGTTAAGGCCATATTCCATGGAAAAATAGGCCACGGAAGGGCGTTTCTTGTCTGGCTCGACATCCATGTAGGCGCGAAAGCTGGCGTAAACTTTTTTTACGTTTCGCATCAGCGCCGCGTCGTGCACTATCGCCTCTTTGCGGTCGTAGCTAAGACGCTCAAGGAGCATGACAGGATTATGCCGCACTTCTTCGAACAATTTCTCGTCCAAACTCTTGAACAAGCTGCGAGCTTCATGGTTCCAAGCCCACCAAAGGTTGTGGGCTATCTCGTTCAGGCCGTTTAGTTCCTCGGGCAGGCGAGACTTGATCGAAATTTCTTTCCACTTGGGAGTGTCACTGTAATTAGATTTGATTTTCATAATTATCAATACTGTTTTATAGTTGTTTTTGTATTTTCCTGTCTTCCGCCTTTCTTAAAGCCATGTCGTAGGCTCGTTTGTAATATGCGATGAAATGGCTCCACAACGCCTTCTTGGATAGTCTCCCGGCTTTCTCGCGAATGGCTTTAACCTTTGCCGGGGCCATGTTGGCGTAATCCACGACCGCGCCTTTGATAGCCTCGACCACCTCATTGTAGTTGTAATCGGTGCGTCGCACCACTTTCACGCCATCTTCTATCTCGCCATAATGACCCATGACAGAGTTTACCCAAAGGCCAAATCCCGCCAGGTCGGTGGTTATCGTGGGCACCTTGAAAGCTATGGACTCTAACGGCGTGTACCCCCATGGCTCGTAATAAGACGGGTAGACGGACAGGTCGCCACCTATTATTATGTCATAATAGGGCATGTCGAATATGCCATCGTGGCCGGTTAGGTAGCAAGGCACGAAGATTATCTTGACATTGTCGTCCGCGTCGTTTCTTATGCCAAGGGCGTTCATCATGCCCATGACGCGGTCTTCGTCGGCGTTGCGCAAACAATGGGTCGCGACGGGATTGGGCAGTGGCTCCGTAAAAATACTGCCCATTTGCAAACGTTGTTGCAAATCTTGCCTTGGGGCGGCCACCCAAGCGGGCACTTCTATGAAGGCCACGACATTCTTGCTTAGCCTTGGCTCGCGCCGTAGCCTGCCCATCGCCTCTATGAAAACGTCGATGCCCTTGTTGCGGTATTCGTACCGCCCGCTCGTGGAGACAATCAATGTGTCGTCGCCGAGGCTCGCGCCCAACAACGCGTTGGCCACCTCGAGCATGCGTTCGCGGGCTTGGCGCCGCTTGGCCGAAAAGGCCGCGCCCTTGGCCACGAAATTAGCCTCGAAACCATTGGGCAGCACCACGTCCGCCGGCTTGTCCAACAACGCCGCGCACTCGCGGGCGGTGATGTCGCTCACGGTGGTGAAACAATCCACGTGAAGGGCCGTTTGCTTCTCGATGGAGTGCTTGCTCCGCATGTTGAGCTCGCCTGCCATTTGGTCGCCGTTGTAGGCGTCGAGATACTGGTAGAGGGGCTTGTTGTTGCCGGCTATGCTCCTGCCTATGCTCGTGGCGTGCGTGGTGAAAATCGTGGCCACCTCTGGCAGGTGTTTTTTGATGTACAACAATCCCAGCCCCGTCATCCACTCATTGCCGTGATAGACCACCTTGAGCGAGCGATTGAGATAAAAGCGATAGAAGCTCTCCACCACTCGCCCCGCGGCGTAAGAGAACATGGACGCCTCGTCATAGTCGCCGTAAGCGTGGAGGCTGTCCACTTGGAAGTCTTCCCAGAGCTTGGCGTATATGTCGTTCTTGTCGTTGTAGAACACGTTGAAATCCACGAGGATGGCAATGGGCCGCCCGGGAATGTCCCAGCGGCCGGCCCTGACGCGCAATCCGTCAGCGTCCGCTTGTCCTTTCCAATCCGAAAAAAGGTTCGGGTCCTCCGTGAAATAGGGACACGATTTCTCTTTCCAACAATCCGGACCTATAAAAATGATGCGGTCTTTTATGTTATCTTGCAGTGTTTTGGCGCGCGTGGACAGCACCGCATATATACCTCCGACCTTGTTGCATACCTCCCAACTCGACTCGAAGATATAATCTGGAAACAGCATTTCTGTTGTTGTCATTAATCGATACTTTTCATGCAAAGATAAGATAAATAATGTATAAGACAAATTTTCAACGCTATAATTTATTAAAAACAAACCACTTCTTGATTTAAAACATTATCTTTGCAAAAACAAATGGTCATTATGGTTAAAAAACTCATCTTCGCGCTCGCGTGCGTCCTGTCCGCCGCGTCGGCGTTCGCGCGTACGGCGACAAGCGATTTGGACTCGACGACGTTCAAGGGCAGGTTCTACAACAAAGAGTTTGACGTTTATATCGTGCTCGACGCTTACCACAACAACGTGACGGTGCCGGACCAAGAGGTGTACGGTGAGATGCCGGGCTATCTTGGCGATTGCCAAGACGGGCGCAAATGGCTGTTCACCGCCTCTGCCATCAAGGACGCCAAGACCATCGAGCTCAGCGTTGTCAACGATTATGGGAGCGAGGATCTCGCGGCCACCTTTTCCCTCAAGAAAGATGGCACTTACGTCTTGAGGCAGGAGAAAGGGAGCGACCTGAAAATCGCGAGGAACCGGAAGTGGCTCAAGCTGCCAAAAGAGATGGTTTTCGTGAGGAATGACGACAGGGCGGCCCCTCGGTAAAGCTCGCGCGCCACACGCGCCATCGCCATCGAGAGCATGGCGCAAGAACATTTAACGGGCGACAAACAGCCGCGAGAAAAAGAAGGGCAACGCTATCCAATGTGTTGTTTGTTATTGGATGCGTTGTCGCCGCGGCGATGGTCATGGCCGTTTTGGGGCTCTACACCAACGAATGAGGCGCGGCGTGAAATGGATGATGAAATAATCTGACAAAAGGCCTCTGCGTTTTTGAATGTTTGGGCACAAGGGGGGTGTCGCTCGCAAATAAGCGAGAAATGAGCGTTTTTCGCAAATGATTGAAAATCATCATGTCGCGACGACAAATCATGTTTTCCCTCGGGAAAGTTTTCTTGCCGTGCTGCCATTGTTGCCTGATGGCACCGTGATTAACCCTTGTTTTTCATGAAAATACTGCTTAAACGGATGGCGTTTAATACGTAATCGCCCTGCCTTGAGATACGAATCGAAATGGATGCAACAAAATCACACTCCATTGTTCCATCGTTTGGGCGACAAACTTAGCCATTTTTCCCACGGAATGACAATTTCGAGGATGCCATTTTTTATGATTGTTTTTTGACAAAACTGCCCGCGTTAGTTTTGCCGTCAGCCATCGCCGGCGCAAAGCGCAAGGCGCGCCTTGCCAATCATTTGGCAAGATTATGACAGGGAAAACATAAAATTGCAGGCCTCGAAGACCCGGGCGCGCGGCGACAATGTAAAGCATGGCCTTGGGTTAATATTTCTAAAATAATAAAGGTTGGCTTGATCGCTGTGCGAGAAATTATTTATCTTTGTTATCAAAAGGATGGAAATGAAGAGATACCCTATCCGCTTTTGTGTCGTAATCATGTTGGTGGGAGCGTTGAACGCTTCCGCGCAGAAAACTCGTCCGGCGCCAGCGAGACATCAGCCGGGCGCGCCCCGGACGGACACGCGTGGCCTTGAAATCTTTAAAAGCATGTTGCCGGCCACGGCCAAGGTCATGTTTATTGACAGCGTGGTGGTGAGCAAGGACGCTTTTTTATCCAAGATACCCCTTGGTAAAGATATTGGGCAAATCACGGTTAAGAAAGATGGCGACGCGAAACAGGCCCTCGTCCAGTTTCAGAACGATTTTGGAGGCCGCCGCGTTTACGCGGATGGCGACAGCGCCGGCACCTCGCTTTACAGTCAGTTACTGTTGGGTGACGGCTGGAGCGAGCCGTCAAAAATCGCGGGCGTCGACGGTGGCGCGTTCACATTTCCCAACTATCCTTTTTTGTGCGCTGATGGAACAACCATGTTTTTCTCCGCGCGCGGCCCAAACAGCATAGGCAAACGCGACATTTTCGTAACCACGTATGACAGTGACAGGGGGCGTTGGAATGAGCCTCAAAACTATGGGTTGCCATACAATTCCACCGCGAACGACTATATGTTGGTCATTGACGACGTAAATTCGTTGGGCTGGTTGGTCACTGATAGATTTCAAGCGGACGACAAGGTTTGCATTTACACCTTCGTTCCCACCTACCCACGGCTTGATTTTTCCGCGGACAACCTTACAAACAACCAGCTTGAGCAATTTGCCAAAATTACCGACATTAGCCGCACGTGGTCTTTCGGGGATCGTGGCGAGGCCTTGAAGCGGAGGGACAGAATGCTTGAAAAAAATCAGTCTCTTTCAAAATCCGAGACCGAGGTGCCGTTTGTCCTTGACAACAAAAGAATTATTACCTCGCCAACCGAATTAAAATCGATGGCGGCGCGGAAATCGTTCATGCAATGGCGAGAACTTAAATCCATGATAAAAAAAACGCGATCAGACTTGGATTTAGCGCGCTCGGCATATTCAAGGGCGAACGACGCCGACGTACAAGCACTGGCCCGAAAGATCGGCCAACTTGAAAAAGACTTGCTGCAGCAATGTCGCGACATCCATCTCATGGCCAAAAAGATTAGACAAGAAGAGCTCCAACCATAAGGACGGGGCATTGTAAAATACAGTTTGAAAAACCAAATTTGATAGATATGAACAATTATTTTGCCGAATCCGAATTGATTATTAATAGTGACGGATCTATCTTCCATCTGCATTTGCGTCCGGAGCAAATGGCGGACAAGATTATCCTTGTGGGTGATCCCGGGCGAGTGGACAGGGTGGCCTCGCATTTTGACACCAAAGAATGCGAGGTGAGCAATCGCGAGTTCCGGTCAGTTACAGGAACATACAAAGGCAAGCGCGTCACCGCGCAGAGCACGGGGATAGGGTGCGACAACATTGACATCGTGCTCAACGAAATGGACGCGTTGGCCAATATCGATTTCAAGACCCGGACCGCCAAGCCCAAACTTAAGTCGCTCACGTTCGTCAGGGTGGGCACATGTGGCGGATTGCAGCCCAATACGCCAACAGGCACTTATGTGGCGTCGGTTAAAAGTATCGGGTTTGACGGCTTGATCAACTTCTATGCCAACCGTGACAAACACTGCGACGTCGCTTTGGAAAAGGCGTTCAAGGAACACGTGGGGTGGAAAGACGCAATGGGGAACCCTTATGTGGCGCCGGCGGACAAGACGCTTCTGGACCAAATCGCGGCAAACGACATGGTTCGCGGATACACGGTGGCGTGCGGAGGATTTTTCGGGCCACAGGGCAGACAGTTGCGTGTGCCATTGGCAGATCCAGATTTGAACAAAAAAATAGAGTCTTTTGAATACGATGGATTGCGCGTCACCAATTTTGAGATGGAATCAAGCGCGGTCGCTGGTCTGGCTAATCTGATGGGGCACAAGGCCTTGACATGTTGCATGGTGATTGCAAATCGATTGGAAAAACAGGTTAACAGTAATTACAAAAACTCCATTGACGATCTTATCGTAAAAGTGCTCGACCGCATTTAACGACAAACGACACGGGCCCTTCTCATCAATGAACATTTTAGACAATGACACTATCGTAGCCTTGGCAACACCCTCGGGTGGTGCCATTGGCGTTATAAGGCTTAGTGGGCCATCGGCCATCGCCATTGCCAACAATCTTTTTTGCGCCATAAGAAAAGATAGCGCTCTCTTGGAGGCAAAAGGTAATACGCTGCAATATGGTGTGTTGCGCTCAAAGGATGGAGAAGAGCTCGACGATGTCGTGGTGAGCGTGTACCGAGCCCCACACAGCTACACGGGCGAGGACTGTGTGGAGATAAGCTGTCATGGCTCGGCCTACATACTCCAACAGGCGTTGCAAAGTCTTGTCGCCTCGGGCGCGCGCCAAGCGAATCCGGGAGAATACACGTTACGGGCTTATCTTAATGGCAAGATGGACTTGTCGCAAGCCGAGGCCGTCGCGGATATTATCGCGGCAACTAACAAGGCTACGCACAAACTCGCCCTAAGCCAACTAAAAGGTCATTTTAGCGGCGAATTGGAAAAACTGCGCGCGCAATTGCTGAAATTGACCAGCTTGATAGAACTTGAGTTGGATTTCAGCGACCACGAGGAACTTGAATTTGCTGATCGCGGCGACTTGAAAAAACTTGCCGCGGCCATACATAGCCGTCTCTCCACCTTGGCGCGCTCTTTTGAAACGGGCGCCGCGATAAAAAAAGGCATTCCCGTTGCCATTATTGGCAAGACCAATGTTGGCAAGAGCACCCTGCTCAACAAACTTTTACACGAAGACAAAGCCATTGTTAGTGACGTGCATGGCACCACCCGCGATGTTATAGAGGATACGATAGACATACATGGCGTGACTTTCAGGTTTATCGATACGGCAGGATTGCGAAAGACACAAGACAGGGTTGAGCGTATGGGCATAGAGCGCACATATCATAAAATGAGCGAAGCCGCCATCATCCTATGGGTTGTCGACGCAGACCCGACCGCTTCGGAGTTGGAACAACTGATGGGACACGCCAAGGATAAAAAAGTCATTGTCGTGCACAACAAGATAGACTTGTCTTCTCGCAAGGATAATCTTGAGGGCCTTATAGAGACAGATTGTTCCACCTGGCCGTCCAATGTGACACATGTTCGCGTCAGCGCCAAGCGCGCGATAGGGCTCGACACCTTGGAACAAAAGGTCTATGAAGTGGCGGGTATTCCTGAAATAGACGAAAACTCGGTGATAGTAACCAATACACGTCATTATGAAGCCCTCACGAAAGCGAAAGCGAGCGTTGAGCGTCTCATCGGGAGCATGGACATGAACCTGAGTGGAGACCTGCTTGCCGAGGACTTGCGCCAATGCCTTGATGAGTTGGCGGGAATCACGGGTGGGTCCATAACTTCCACGGAGGTGATACATAACATATTCAATCACTTTTGCATCGGAAAATAGTTTGATCGCAGGCTGTTCGCGACAGAATGCCGCCAACCGCGCGCGGGGGCGTCGGCAAACGAAACCATAATGGCGAGTGGGAACGCGCTGCCTCCGGTGAGGAGTTTGCGAGTGGACGCGCCGTGGTTGCGGCGACAGGCATGGACGCGCGCGAACGCGAGCGCAAGGTGGCGCGGGCGGGCTGTAAACGCGAAAGCAGGAGATAAATGACCGCTGTTGGCATTTGTCTCCTGCTCGATAGTTGGATTTCTTACTTTGTCTCTATCTCTTCTTTCATGTCAATGAATTCTCCTCTTGAGTCGTAGAACTCATATTGCAAAAACGCAAGTTTCTCTGAAGAGATGACGCGCACTCCAATCCCGTATTTTAATTGCCACTTACGCTTGAGGCTGAGTATGCCTTGATTTATGTAAGCCGCTACATACGGATGAACGTGCAAGTAGAATTTCTTGACGCCAATCTTGTTGACTAATTGGTCAATTTTTCCTTCAAGCTGGTCAGTGAACAAGATGCTCGCCCTGATTTTACCGGTGCCGTTGCAAGTGGGGCATGTCTCCTCAACATTGACATCCATGGCAGGACGCACGCGTTGACGAGTTATTTGCATAAGGCCGAATTTGCTCAGAGGCAGAATGTTGTGGCGAGCCCTGTCTTTTTGCATGGCTTTGCACATGCGTTCGTAGAGCATTTGTCGATCCTCCGCCAAATTCATGTCGATAAAGTCCACTACAATGATTCCTCCCATGTCACGTAGCCTGAGCTGCCTTGCCAATTCATCGGCGGCGCCAAGATTGGTATCCAGCGCCGTGCCTTCTTGTCCCTTTTCGTTTTTTGAACGGTTACCACTGTTCACATCCACAACGTGCATTGCTTCGGTGTGTTCGATGATTAGGTATGCTCCGTGAGCGTAATTCACCGTCTTGCCAAAGCTTGATTTGATCTGCTTTGTAATGTTGAAATTATCAAAGATAGGTGTTTTCCCATTATACATCTTGACGATGGCTGCCTTTTCGGGGGCTATCATGGAAACGTAATCCTTTACTTCTTTGAAAATTTCCTTGTCGTTAACAAAAATGCTTTCGTAGCTTGGGTTGAAGAGATCTCTAAGCAAGGCAATGGCCCTGCCCTCTTCCTCATATACGAGTTGTGGTCGGTTTTGTGTCTTTTGAACTTTAACAATGGCATCTGTCCAATGTTTTGTTAAAATCTTAAGTTCCGAATCAAGCTCCGCTACTCGTTTGCCTTGTGCTACGGTACGTACAATTACACTGCAACCTTTTGGTTTGATACTGTGGATGAGTTGTTTAAGCCGTGCTCTTTCTTCGCTTTTTTTTATCTTTGAAGATACGGAAACCTTGTCGCCAAAGGGTATAAGAACAAGAAAACGGCCGGCAAAACTTAGTTCGCCGGTAAGCCGGGGTCCCTTGGTGGATATCGGTTCTTTGACGATTTGTACTAAAACTTCTTGTCCTACCTGCAAGGTTTGTTGCACGCTGCCGTCTTTTTTAAGGTCGGGTAGGTGAGAGGCCTTGCTAAAAGATAAGAGTTTTTTTCTGTCGCTCTGTACCTGCTTTAGATATTTAGCGTAAGAGTTGAATTGACTTCCTAAGTCAAGATAATGCAAGAAAGCGTCGCGTTCGTAACCAACATCGACAAAGCATGCGTTCAAACCCGGCATGAGTTTTTTTACTTTCGCAATGTAGATGTTTCCTACCGAGAAATTTATCGAACGAGGCTCGTTCTGATATTCCACCAGTCGCTTGTCTTCCAAGAGAGCTATGGAAATCTCTTTAGGTTTTGCGTCGATAATTACTTCACTTGTCATTTCTTGGACATTAAACTATAAAAAGTAAGGGGGCTTGCCACCGAGGCTTCCCCCTTCTCATAGCAAATCAATGATTATTTGCTCTTATGACGATTTTTACGCAATCTTTTTTTGCGCTTGTGGTTGGCCATCTTGCGGCCCTTCTTTTTTTTACCGTTTGGCATAACTGTAAATTTTAATGTTATTTTGATAATATTATTTAGGGTATTCCTTATTCACCTTTCATTTCATCAACAAATGCTTTCGCGGGCTTGAAGCTGGGTAAATTGTGCGCCGGAATGGTGATGGTGGTGTTTTTGCCGATGTCCCGCGCTGTCTTGGTGGCGCGACGCTTAATGATGAAACTGCCAAAACCGCGCAAATACACATTCTCTTTTTTGTCAAGCATGCACCTTTTGACAGTCTCCATAAAACTTTCGATTACAACAGCAACCTCTTTTTTTTGCAATCCAGTTTGCTCCGTGATTTCACTGATAATATCTGCTTTTGTCATTTCTGATATGTTTTTATTTTGATGTTGTTGACATTCCTTTGTAATTGAATTGCAAAGATACAAGATTTTCTTTTTATTTGGAAATTTATTTTGTTTTTTTTCTATTTATAAGGTTTGTTTTTGTGTTTTAGAAGTTGCTTGTTTTCAATTTGTTACTGAATTGCGGCAGTGGGTGGATGGAGTTGGCTTGTAAAGTAACGAAAATAAAAAAGAGTTGCGCTATAATTGGCAACCCTGCTTTTTGTGACTCCGGCGGGATTCAAACCCACAACCTTCTGATCCGTAGTCAGATGCTCTATTCAGTTGAGCTACGGAGCCAATGTATGCATGTAAACTTATATAAGAAGTGACTCCAGCGGGATTCAAACCCACAACCTTCTGATCCGTAGTCAGATGCTCTATTCAGTTGAGCTACGGAGCCTTTCTTAATAAGCGGTTGCAAAGGTACGATAAAAAAATAACACATCCAAATGTTTGGTATGCTTTTTATCGTATTATTGTTTATTTCTTATTTTTTTCGCTACTTGACAGGGCTTTGCCTTTATATGATTTGTTCAAGCCGGCAATTACTTCGTTCGTAATGTCATAAGCCTTGTCCGCATATAACAGGTTGTCTCCTTGCTTGGCGAAAATCATGCCATATTTCTTATCTTTGTTGTATGCGGCAAGATAGTGTTGCAATGAGTCGTGCAATGCTTTGTTATATTTTTCCGTCTCGGCTTGAAATTCGCTGCCAAGCCGTTGGTTTAGCGCTTGCAAGTCGTTGTTTTGTTTTTGCAGTCCTATTTGAACCCTTTCGGCTTGCTCTTGCGTATAAGCGTTTTGTTGTATTTTTTGCTGGAAGTTTGCGGCGGCGGCTTGCAGTTGTTGTTGTTTTGAGGCCAAGGTCTTTTGGATATTGTTGCCTTTTTGCTCGAGTATTTTGCTATATTCCTTGCAGAATTTGTATTGTGACATTATGGAGTCTACCTCCACATACGCCAGCCTGTTGCTTGGCGCCACTTTGCCAGTCGCGACGGAAGTCGATTTGTCGTCCATTTTGGATTGGCTCTTGTCACAAGACGATACTATGATTGTTGACACTGTGACCATGGACAGGACGGCGAAAAGATTTTTTGTTTTCATATTTTGTCTTTTTTATGTTCGATTACCATATATATAGGTATGATACTTAAAATGCTTGATCTTTTTGGATAGCCTCCTTGTCTTGCGCCAACACACAATGTATGCCGCGTTTCCTCATTGCGGCGTTGTCGTGTATGTGTTGGGAATCAAACTTGCCATCTTTCCTGACGATTATCTTGATGGATAGCAAAGCGACGGAAATAGCAATTATTAACATGCCCAAGAGTATGGATACTATCATTTTTATTATCTTTGCACTATATTAAGTGTATTAATGGTTGCAAAGTTAGTGCAAAAAGACCATATCGCAAAAGAAAAATAGATAAACCTTATAAAAATAAGATTATGGCAGAATTAAATCCCGCTCGCGTGTTCGAGCAGTTCGCTAAGATTAACCAAATCCCTCGTCCCTCAAAACATGAAGAGCAAATTATTTCCTATCTGCAACAATTTGCCAAAGAGCGCAATTTGAGTTGTGAGGTGGATAAGACTGGCAATGTGATTATCAGGAAACCTGCCAGCAAAGGTCTTGAGAATTTGGCCGTTACGGTGTTGCAAAGCCATATGGACATGGTTTGTGACAAGCTGGTTGATGTAGACTTCGACTTTCACAAGGATGCCATTCAAACTTATGTCGAGGGAGAATGGCTGCGTGCCAAGGGCACCACTCTTGGGGCCGACGACGGCATTGGTTGTGCCATCGAACTGGCCATCCTCGACTCTAATGACATTGAGCATGGACCATTGGAATGTCTTTTCACGCGTGACGAGGAGACCGGTCTCACGGGCGCGTTTGGCCTCGAAGCTGGCTTTATGTCTGGAGAGTATCTTATCAACCTGGACTCTGAGGACGAAGGTCAAATATTTGTGTCGTGCGCTGGCGGCATCAACACCACCGCTACGTTCAATTTTGAGCGTGAGATGGCACCCGAAGGCCATTTCTTTTTAGAGGCTTCTGTCAAGGGATTGATAGGCGGCCATTCCGGTGACGATATTGAGAAGAAGCGCGCCAACGCCATCAAGATACTCGCTCGGTTCCTTTATATGCAGCAAGAGAAGATGGATTTGCGCCTTGCGCAGTGGAATTCTGGTAAGATGCACAATGCCATAACACGTGATGGCAAGGTCGTTTTTGCCGTTCCGTTTGATAAGAAAGACGACGTGAAGGTGGATTGGAACGTTTTCACCAAGGAGGTGGAAGACGAGTATCACGTAACAGACACCAACATGGTTTGGTCTTTGGAGAGCGCCGACGCTCAAGCCGTGATGCCAAAAAGTGTCAGCAAAAATCTTATATTGGCTTTGCAAGCACTCGACAATGGCGTCTTCGCCATGTGTCAAGACAAGGCTCTCGAGTGGATGGTAGAGACCTCAAGCAACGTGGCGAGCGTTCAGAGCGAACGGTCCAAGGTGGTCGTAGTGTCGAGCCAACGTTCAAACGTGATGAGCAATTTGCGCAATATGGCCAATACCGTCAAGGCCACGTTCCAGCTCGCCGGAGCGGAGGTTGTGCAAAATGACGGTTATCCGGCATGGAAAATGAATCCTGACTCCAAACTTGTCAAGATTACGGTGGACGCTTACAAAAAGCTCTTTGGCAAGGAACCCACGGTAAAAGGCATCCACGCCGGTCTTGAGTGTGGCCTTTTCTCCGAGAAATATCCCGACCTCGACATGGTGAGTTTCGGTCCGACCTTGCGTTTTGTCCATACTCCCGACGAGCGTTTGCGCATCCCAACCGTGCGGATGGTATGGGATCATCTGCTTGAAATATTGAAAAATATCCCTCAGGCCAAAGCGTGATCGAGTTGAAACATAAGAAACATATCATTGGCATGGTCTTGCTCGCCGCCCTGTCCGTGGGTTGTGGGCAAGACAGGCAAGCTCGCTCCTTGGTCGAGGAGTTCGTGAAGTCTGATATGTCAATCGAGGATTTTGATGTTTTGCGATGGTCTGGCATACAGTCCGCGCGTTTTGTCTCAGACTCCATTGTACGGGTTATGCGCCAGAGGGCCGTGGAATGCAAGCAGGTAAAACCGTCCACGAAATACCATCAAAGAACGGACGACTTAAAATTTATCCATGTCATGTATGTCACTCACAAAGACACTGTTAAGCAAACATTTTATTTGGATGATGCCATGACGGGCATCGTAAGTTTTAAAACCGACTAAAAAAACACCCCAATCCACAGTATCACTACTCGGATTGGGGACTTTTTAACCTTTTAAAAACTAACCTTAACCTATTGAAATTAATCTATATTGCAAATATAAATATTTTATTCGTTTATCTTGTCAATAATTCAGTAAACTTTGATGGATTTTTGTTATATTTTAAATTTATGTGCCATAAAAGTTCTTTTTTCATTTTTGACACACTCACTGGCGCGAATGTCCATCATTGTTGTTTCCGCCGCCAAACCAAGCTATGGCTTAAAATTGCCTCAGGGCGCCCAAGAGCTCAGAATTTTCACTCTTTGTTCCAACGGTGACGCGCAAACAGTTTTCGCATAGCTCCACGTCGCTTTCGTTTTTCACGGCAATCCCTTTTTCCGTCAAATATTTGTATATGGATTGCGCGTCGGTCATTTTGGCCAAGAAAAAATTGGAGTCTGACGGATAGACGCGCTCGCATATAGGCAAATATTCGAACGCTTTCATCAATTGGCCGCGTTCTTGGAGTAGCATTCTCACCCATTTCTCAACATCTTGCCTGTGCTCAAGGGCGTCGAGCGCGTGGCGTTGCGTCAACGTGTTTATGTTATAAGGGAGTTTAACCTTGTTGAGCAATTTGACAATTTGCTCATTGGCAAAGGCCATGCCCAAACGTATGTCGGCGCGTCCCCAAGCTTTGCTCATGGTGTTGAGCGCTATAATGTTGGGATGTTTCCCGATCTCACTGCGAAAGAGTTTCGCTGGCGAGAAGTCGCTATAAGCCTCGTCTATCACGACGATACCGTCAAAGCCCATTATTATTTTCTCGATTTCCGTTTGTTGCAGGCTGTTCCCGGTAGGATCGTTTGGGCTGCAAAGCCAGATCACTTTCGTGTTGGCGTCGCGCGCGGCGAGCGTTTTTTGTGCGTCGAGCCGAAATCCCTCGCTTAGCGGCACGGCTCTGTATTCCACGTCGTTGACATCCGCGCGCGCTTTGTACGTGCCGTATGTGGGCGCGATGGCCACCACGTTGTCACGTCGAGGCTCGCAAAACACACGATACACCATGTCTATCACTTCGTCAGATCCATTCCCCAAGAAGATATTTTCTGGAGCCACGCCTTTTACTTGAGATAGCGTGGCCTTGAGTTTTGTCTGCCATGGGTCTGGGTATCGGTTGTGAGGCTTGTTGTAAGGAATTTCGTTTGCGTCCAAAAATATGCGTGCGTCATCTTTGCCAGGGTTGTCCAATGATGTTTCGTCAGGTGATATCTGCCAGATGTTTTTACGCGCCAATTCTTGCAATGCTTTCATATCTCTCGTTTTTGGGGGTTGCCAATGTATCGTCGCTGCCCTTGGTACGTGTGTTCCTTTAAACGCGTTGGCACGGTGCTCTGCCCTTTGCCCGTTTGGCTTCGCTTGGTGTGGCGTGTGGGAGTTGGGGCGGAATGACATTGTATTAATTATCTTAAAATACTATGCAAATGTACTGTTTTTTAAGCTATTATGCAATAAATGTCGTACTTTTGTGACCAAATAAATTTGTATGCGACATTTAATGCCAACGTTTTTTCTGTTGCTATCCTTTGCGTTAGCGTCTTGTGATAGTCAGCAACGGCCTGAAGTTACGCCTTGGGGAGCCAAAATCGGCGTCGACTCCATACCGCAAGGAGACTCGTTCGGGTTTGATGACATTGTCAGCAATGGCGAGATGATCGTGCTCACGATGTCCGGGCCTGATACCTACTTTGATTACCATGGTCGCGGAATGGGCCTGCAATATATGCTGTGCGAGAAGTTCGCCCAGGCCATCGGGGTCTCCTTGCGTGTCGAGCTGTGCAAAGACACCGCCGAGGTAATATCCCGTCTCAAGGCTGGCGACGGCGATGTCGCGGCCATCCAGTTGCCGCAATCCGTCAAGGGGCTGAGTTTTGCCGGTGTGCGTGTCGACACTTTGAAAACCGCTTGGGCTGTCCAAAAGGGCAATGAGGGATTGGCGGACGCTCTAAACCAATGGTTCAAACCGCAAATGATAGCCGAGGTCGCCCGGCGAGAGCGTTTCCTTCTGTCCACCAAGGCTATCAAACGCCGAGTCTATTCGCCCATGCTCGATCGCGCGGGCGGTGTAATATCGCGTTTTGATCATTATTTCAAGCGTTACGCTTCTTTGGCCCGGTGGGATTGGCGGCTCATGGCCGCCCAGTGCTATCAGGAGTCCACTTTCGACCCTGACGCCCGCTCATGGGCTGGCGCATGCGGGCTCATGCAGATTATGCCGGGCACGGCCGCCCACTTGGGCTTGGGGCAAAGTCGCCTCATGGACCCCGAGGACAATATCGCCGCCGCCGCCAGATACATCAGGGAGCTAAACGGCCTGTTCCGCGACGTGCCCGCGTCCGAGAGGGTATCATACGTCTTGGCCAGCTACAACGGTGGGCACTATCATGTGCGCGACGCCATGAACTTGGCCCGAAAGTATGGCAAGAACCCCAACCGATGGGCCGATGTGCAAGAGTTTGTCCTTAAACTCAGCTCGCCCACTTTCTATAAGGACAATGTTGTCAAGTATGGCTACTTGCGTGGCTCGGAAACCGTGGATTATGTTTCCAAGATTCATGCGCGCTGGGCTCAATATCGAGGCGTGGCCAGGGGCGGAGGGTTCTCTTTCCCCCAAACCACGCCTGAGAGATCCAAGCGTGGCAACAGATGGCGTGTTTGACGCGCGCTCGCTATGTCAAGGCTCAACTTGCGCCTCGTCGCCGCCCTTTGCTGGTAAAGGCAGGGCAATGCCGCGCTTTTCCTATGCCGCGGAGGCAGCCGACCATCAAAAAAAAGTGGGGATACAAATGTCATTGTATCCCCACGCGTTATTTTTCCGGACGCAAATGGTTACGGTCAATAAAGCTTCGGTGTCCAAGTCCAATTTGTCACATTGCCGTCGGCCTTTCGGCTGATGAGCGTCGTCTGGTCCTTGTCGTGCTGCTTCTGTCGCGGTGCTTCACCTCCGAACTCGTCCACGCCTCTGTTGACGAACAGGCGGACGGGGAGGAAGTATTTAAGACCATCGTTGTGTCCACGTTCGAAGCCGTCACCGCCGATACGGCGGAAACACATTGTCCTATTGGTACTTTCGTCATCTTTCGTAACTGAAATTGACTTCCACCTTGCTCTTGACCAATAGCTGACGTACCACGTCCATCCTGACCCCGTGTATGGGTAGCCTACTAGTGGCAGCACGCGGTAGCAGTCGGTCTCGAACAACGGATTGTCGGGAGAGCTTTTCCCCCACCATGCGTCATCCATGATATCCTTGAGGCCCACATTGGCGCTGCCTATCCAGCGGCTCTGCACCACGAGGCGCATGCCGTGGCTGTCGTTGGCATCGCCCTCGCCACCCATGTTGATCAGTCGCCAGCGGTAGGCACAGCGGTATCTCTGTCCCAGAGTGTATCCTTGAAACTTTGCATCCTTGTTCGTGCCGTCAAAACGGATGGCATACATCTCTCCTTTTTTCCTATCCTGCATGAAGTAGGAGTAGAGAGCAGGGTATTCGCCCCAGTGCAATTCCTCCTGTAAAGATAGCTTATTCTTGTTGTGCGTCTCTCCCGCAGCAATGTTAGCGCGCGTGTCGTCTTTACCGGGATTATACATCTCAAACCATGGTCTGGCTCCCGACTTAATGTAGTCCCAGCCCAGCAAGTCACTTACAAGATAACGGTCGTATATTGAATTATAGATGTTCGGAATGGCGCATCCCCATTCTTCCGAGTTGGGAACATGATAGTTTTCTGGCAACATGCGTCGACCCCATGTAACGAATTTTGTCTTGAAAATGCCTTGCTTGAGAGTCCAGTTATCAATTTCTCCATAGCCTTTATCATTACCATTCGGCTTGTTAGAGTCGTGCCATCCCTTCTGGTTGGTCATGCTGTTGGTGACGGCGAGTCGCTCCAGCGGATTGGGCCATGCATATTTTGGCTGTTTATTTTCATCCATTGCGCTGAATCGGGGACGGCACACGCCCAGTTCTATGGAGAAGGCTTTGCCACGGAACTTCTTGTTGGTGAAGTCTCTCAGCTTGTACTCATTCGAGTTGGTTTCCGGCTTCACCGCCTTGGCGTAGAGCCACTCGTCGGCGTAGGGATATTTTGAGTTTTTGGGCTGCTTGCGCCCGAGCATGAAGCTGCCTCGCTCGGCTGTAATCTGCGTGGTTCCGTTGTAGTTGGGCAGTGGGACAGGCATGCCCCAAACGTAAAACTCATCATAGTCTTTGTTCGCTTTAGGTCCGCGCATCTTTGCGGCGTCGTAGGTGTATCGGTACTCGTAGAAGAAGCCACCGTTTTCGCTGGGCTTCGTGTCCGTGACGTTGTTAAACTGCAAGCGTCTTTCATCATCGTATTGCCAATAGAAGTTACGGTCTATATTCGCCTCCCATGGACGTATCTCGCAGTCAAGTCCTTTCTTGTGTTCCATGTTAAGAACATCCTCTGAGGCGAACAGGCTCATCGGCATCATCATGAACCCTCCGTTGGCTGTAAGCTGTGAACTGGCGAAGGTGTATTTGTGCGCCTCGGGCTTGACCAGCTTCGTGTCGCGCTTCACCTTGAAACGAAGAAGTGTACCCATCGCATTGAACGCCCATTTCCGCAGGTTTATCACGTTTGCTTTCTCTACCTTCAGTTTTGTCCATCCCGTGCTGAAAGCTGCCGTCACGCGAAGTCGACCCTTCTCGTCGCGGGTGTTGTGTTCACTGGAGGGGTTCATCTTGACATAGAAATTGTAGAATTGAGTATAGAGCTTCTTTTTTGCTGGGTCTGCCGCCTGATCAGCCGCTTTCTTGATGTCCATATCATATTCTCCCCCGATGATGCCACAGATGTACCACTCCTCGTTGGGTCTGATTACCGCGCTGTTATCAAGCCATGTGAGTGTGAGCACGCTTTCCTTGGAATAGAGATGCACGCCTCCGCCCGTAAGCTCACGCACGTTGTTCCATTTGATTTCGCCCGCACCCATGACGACCTTTTTGGGGTCCATGGCTTCCTCGCCGTTAATCATCTTCTTGGAATTCTTGTCCACCTTTACCACAAAGACCCTCGCGTTGAGGCTGTGGTCTTTGTTGTCCATCGGCATGTAGCGCTCGTTGAGCGAAACCGCTCGCGTGGCAGGCGCGTCCGGGTCTAAGGCGCGAGTTACGTTGGGTAGCTGCATGCCCGCGTCGGCAGAGAATGTTACGGTGGTGGTGGCGAGCTTGAAATCGGCCGGATTGACGCTCTCGCCGCCATTTTTGTTCACTAAGTTTTCGTCTGCGCATGAGGCAAGACCGGCGCATGCCAAGACGAGCGGCGCAAGTAGCGCGAGTGTCTTTTGTTTGGTTTTTTTCATTAGTGGTGTCATGGTTTTATTTCCTTTCCAATTTGAGAGTTGTCTGTCTCCCAGGTGAAGTCATAAGAGTCAGATGTGTGTTCGTTGTCAAACTCGTGTTTCTTACTTAGTTCTCCGCCATATTCAAATCCTTTCGCTCCGGCAGAGATGTCCATCAAATGGCATGTCCTCATTTGGTACGTCTCGCATGTGGGGGCGATGTATTTTCTTTTGTTTGTTTGTTTATGATGTCGCATGTTTTAAAAATACTTTATGTTTTGTGAATGTTGTTTTTTGTGAATAAGCGATTATATCGTTGAAACGCAAGTGTCGTCATCGCCACGGCCCAATGATGTTTGGTTGGCTTGACTTTCGGCGCATGGGGGGCATTGGCGCCAGTACGCGTAACGTCGTAACCCTCGGCTCGGATTGCCATGGATATGCCGGGCGCGTCCTTGTTGGCCACCCCCGTTGTCAACCCCTCTTTACCTTGTGAAAGGTGGTTGACTTTTTTGACACGCGTGGCGCGCTCGGACAGCCAACAAGTCCCCGGACAGCCTTGTAAAAAGGCCGTCAAGAGGTTTCTGATAAAAAACGATGTTGTAAAAAGTGTTAAATAATCGGGGGGGGGCAATAACAAACGTTAACGGTTTGGATAAGCGCACGCCTTTCCCCTCCATCGCGAGGATGATGGATTTGGCCTTGTGTTGTCGGTCGAGGTCATGTGTCGCGTATTTGTGCATAAACCTTTGTTGTGTTTTGTTATCCATGCCTTGTCGTTTCTTGTTGTTTCCGATAGAGGGAGACGACTTGGCCGTTGAATTTTGAATGTGACGCGCAAATTTAAGAATTATTTTAGAAACACCAAAATTTACAATAATAAAAATTTATCACGTGTCACAAAAATTGTTTTGTCTCTATTAGACAGTTGGTCGGCGCGAGCTGTCGCGATTCCGGCGATTGGTCGTCAGTCGCGATTGAAAAGAGCGAAACGTCAGTGGGACGACTGTCTTTTTTCGCGAGGTTCGCTGTTGGCAAATCTTGTTTTATTTTTTTTAGCGAATGGATATTCGGCTATGTTTCAGGACAAAACCAATCTCAAATTCGCCGCGCGTTTGCCAATGTCACCTTTGGTTTGCGTGAGAAAGATGGCGTCAAGCGTCCTACTTAGGTGATGGGTAGCAGTATTTGTAGCGGTCGGGATATACCGTCCGAGTGTTGGGATACCAGTTTTTCTCCACCGAAACCTCTATGGAGAGCGTGGGGTTTGGAGTCCATCTCACTGTCGCGCCCAATTTGTCGCTCAACCCATCGCGCATTGATGGCAGCATGCCGTATAGTCCACGCCCCCAATAATGACCGCAGCCCGCAAGACCATCGTTCACGATAGATTTTTGGCCATAGATGTATCCAGCCCAATGTTCGTCAAACTGATAGCCCAATTGGCCATACAGTCCGCCAGTGGTGTAGCTGTTTCCATTCCAGTTGACATGGTCGAGATAGCCGCCCGCGGCCATCCACGCCCGTTTGCCCAAAGGCTGTAGCCAAGTGGCATTGATGTTTTGCGCGAGGCCGGCGCCGCTTGGCGCGCGCTTGCCGAACATGGCAAAAGCGCTCAAGTTCAGGCTCACGTTGAGTCCTTGGTGCATGCCACCATAAATATAATGGCAGGGCCATGATATGGGATAGGCGCGTGGGGCGCGAGAAAGGCTTGGGCAAGGCTCGCGCTTGCGATGGAGAGAGTCTGCCGCGGTGGTCCCGGCCATGCCGGGCCTCATGGCGTTGAGGGCAGAAAGCTTGTCTTGCTGGGCATGCCCCAATGTGACCGCGATGAGGCACCACGCCATGACAAAATATCTTTTGAGGTTCATGTCCTTAATTTTTGATAGCGGCTCGCGAGAGCGATATGTTGTCGCAAATATACGTAAAGTTGTTGATAGCGATGTGTCGGTTTAGCTTTTTTATTATACTTTTGTATAAAAATCGCTAAAACGATACCGCGGCTCGCGTCACATTGGTTAACTTTGTAACGGTTCTAAAAACATATACGTGTATGAAAAGACAATTAACGGTGTTGTTGTTGGCACTCATTCTCGCCATTCCTGCCAACGCCCAAGTGTACAAGGACATTAAGCAGACGCCCAAGGAGCGTTTGAACACGCTGTTTAGAGACATAAAGCGTGGCATACGAAAAACCGGAGACAGCCTCAATGAGTTGTTGGGCGGCGACAGCGATAGCGACAAAACGCTGGTGGAGGTGGATGGCGTGTCGTACATGCCGGTGTACACCACCAACCGTTTCACGGCAGACTCCACGGGAATGTATGTGGCGTGCCGGGCCGATTTCGCGCGTCGATACAGCCATGCGACCGTCATCTCGACCGTCATTCCACAGGAGACATGGGACGAGACGGTCATGAAGGACAACAAAAAGGTTGTGATGTACAGGCGCCGCGCGTGGTGCTATGTGTTGGCCAAGGATGGCGAGGATGGCTACATAAACGCCCGGTACGCGTTCGTGCAACTGCGGAAGCCCGGACAGAAATGGCTCGCCCCCGAGGGCTATTGGCCTAAGTTTGAGCGCGCGGACGCCATTCCTAACGCTCATTACAAAAAATTGAAAAAACAATAAAAACTCATGAGCTTCTTGAGAAAACTTTTTGGCAACGACAACATGACTGCCGAGGAGGCTGAGCGAGAACGCCAAGCCAAAGAATTTGACGCGCTGAAATATGATGGCGTGGCCGCGTTGCGCCAAAACGCGCTGCCTTATGCCGTCAAGTGTCTCACCCACGCGCTCGAAATAAAAGATGACGCTGAGACGCGCGACTATCTTGCGCAAGCGTTGATTAGATGCGACAATATGGAGGCCGCGTATGAGCAGCTAAGCCGTTTGGCCTCTCTTGAGCCTGACAATGTGCGTATCTGGCTGCGCATGGCAGACGTGGCTTACATGATGGAAAACTATGATGCCATGACAGACGCATGCGAGAAAGCTATCGGGATAGATAGCGAAAACGCCATGGCCAACTATTCTTTCGCGCGCGCGTATATAGGAAAGGACAGGAGCGCCGATGCCATCGGCTATCTCACCAAGGCTATCAGCGTGTCTGAGGACAACCCCTTTTGGGAGGCTTGCCTGCTTCGGGGGCAAACCTATCTGAAGATGGGTAATATCGAGCAAGCCTCTAAAGACGCCGACAACATGCTCCGGCAGCTTGGTGACAACGAGGACGCGCTGCTGCTCAAGGCGCGTTGCGTGACCGCGGAGGATGACAAGACGGCGGCTATGAGCTATTATGGCAGAGTTATAGATGCGAACCCATTTTGCGCCGAGGCTTACGAGAAGAGAGCTATCCTAAGAGAAATGACGGGTGATGACACTGGGGCGCAAGCTGACAGGGCCGCCTTGGCGGAGCTGGCCGCCCATGACAGGCCGGACGAAAACAAGCAGGGATGATGGCATGAGGGCCAATTTGCGCGACGTGACGATTTTGCGCGACGTTTCAGGCCGTTCGATCTTCGACTGCCTGCCTTAAAATAAATATGGAATATGGAATTAACATCTTTGAATTTGCCCTGTGACAGGGTGCGTCCCTTTGTTTTGGCGGGGCCGTGCAGCGCCGAGACGGAGGAGCGGGTGATGGCCACGGCCAAGCAATTGAGAGACAAAGGTTGCCACATGTTTCGCGCGGGCGTGTGGAAACCACGTACCAAGCCCGGAGGTTTTGAGGGCAATGGCGAGCTGGCTTTGCCTTGGCTCAAGCGCGTGAAAGAGGAGACTGGCATGCTTGTGGCTACCGAGGTGGCCAAACCGGAGCATGTGGAGCTTTGCCTGAAATATGGCATTGACATTCTTTGGATAGGCGCTCGCACGGCCGCCAATCCTTTTGGCATGCAAGATGTGGCCGACAGCCTGCGAGGGGTAGACGTGCCGGTGTTGGTGAAAAACCCAGTCAACCCTGACTTGGAGTTGTGGATTGGGGCTTTGGAACGTCTCTATCAGGTAGGAGTGAAGCGCATGGCGGCCATACATCGGGGATTTTCCTGTTACGAAAAGAAAATTTATCGCAACCTGCCCATGTGGCAAATACCAATGGAATTGCATCGCCGCATACCCAACTTGCCACTTATCTGCGACCCCAGCCATATCGGGGGGCGGCGCGAGCTGATAGCGCCGCTGTGCCAACAAGCCATGGACATGGGCTTTGATGGGCTTATCATAGAGAGCCATTACAACCCGGATGAGGCATGGACCGACGCGGGCCAGCAAGTGACGCCTGATGTGCTCAGTTGCATCTTGGACCTTCTCGTGGTGCGCGGAGAGACTGACGGCTCTGAGGACATCAAGCTGCTTAGGCGCCAAATAGATGAGTGTGACAACCGGATTTTGGAGCTGTTGGCCGAGCGGATGCGTGTATGCAGAGAGATAGGAAAATATAAGAAAGAACAAAACATGACGGTCTTCCAACCCCATCGCTATGGCGAGATATTGGAAAAGCGAGGCGCGTGGGCCATGTCGAGTGGGCTTGACGCTGAAAACGTGGCCAAAATTTTTGAAATTATCCATCAAGAAAGCGTAAGGCAACAATTGGATATAATAAACCAATAAGACGCTTGACGTGGACGCGCGCCAGGCTCGCTGTCTTTGCCATAGCGTTCGCGCGGCATTTTTAGTATCCATTCGCATTGCGTTTAGGCCTCAAACGTGGCGTGTTTCGATACTAATCGCATGGCCATTGGGCACTAATCGCCGCGCGAATAATATCCAATGGCCACGCGCTCAAAATAACATTTCGGCAAGACATCCCGTTTGTCTTGTTTTTTCAACATAATTGTGATAGTGTTTTTCGTTTGTGCGGATGCCGCGCTTGGTGGGAGTGGTCAATATAAAAATATTTGATTTTTTTTGTCGAAACATTTGCGTGGTTGCTATATTTTTGGTAATTTTGCGCGCTGAATCAGGACGTTATGCGTCTGGTCATAAATATGTTAAGCTTTTAAAATAGTTGAATGAAGAAAGGCAATATTAAGAATCAGTATCGCGTGAATGGACAGATACGTGTCCGCGAGGTTCGCGTGGTCAGTGACAATGGCGCGGAAGTGATGCCAACTCGCCAAGCGTTGGACTTGGCTCGGCAGCAAGGCGTGGACCTTGTGGAGATTTCTCCTAACGCCCAGCCGCCTGTTTGCAGGATCATCGACTATAGCAAATTCCTTTATCAGCAGAAAAAGCGACAAAAGGAAATGAAGCAAAAACAGACCAAGGTTGAGGTCAAGGAGATTAGGTTCGGGCCCCAGACCGACGACCATGATTACAATTTCAAGTTGAAGCACGCCAAAGGGTTCTTGGAAGAGGGCAACAAAGTGCGAGCCTATGTTTTTTTTAGAGGCCGTTCCATCTTGTTCAAAGAACAGGGAGAGGTGCTGTTGCTGCGTTTCGCCAACGACTTGGAGGAGTATGCCAAAGTGGAGCAGTTGCCCAAACTCGAGGGCAAGAAGATGTTCCTCTACCTCGCGCCGAAAAAGGTTAGCGTCGTGAAGCAGAGCCAACAAAAAAGAGACAGGTTGGCCGCTGAGCAGGCCGCCAAGGAAAAAATGAAGGCAGAGGTTGCCGAGAGCGCCTCGGCAAACGGCTTGTTAGACAATGCCAAGGGGGGCGAGAGCTTGAAAAATCTCATAAACAAGGGTCAAAACTCCGATAGCGAGGAGTGACAATGAAGCAAAAACTGAGTGGAAGCGCCAGGTATATGCGTAGCCACCTTTTATTGATAACAATTTAAATTAACAAAAAATGCCAAAGGTAAAGACTAATTCCGGTTCAAAGAAGAGATTTCGTTTCACCGGTACGGGTAAGATTAAACGCAAGCACGCTTACCACAGTCACATTCTGACTAAGAAGACTAAGAAACAAAAAAGGAACCTTGTGAAATCAACATTGGTTGACAGCACAAACTTGAAGCAGGTGCGCGACTTGCTCTGTCTCCGTTAATTATTAACTTTTTAGTCGAACGTTTAAAGAAGGAAAATTATGCCAAGATCAGTTAATCATGTTGCTTCAAGAGCAAAAAGAAAAAGAATTCTGAAGCTCACTAAAGGTTATTACGGAGCTCGCAAGAATGTCTGGACGGTAGCCAAGAACACCTGGGAGAAGGGTTTGACCTATGCTTACCGCGACCGTAAGAATAAGAAACGCAATTTCCGCGCGCTTTGGATACAACGTATCAATGCCGCCGCGCGCATTCATGACATGAGCTACAGCCAGTTGATGGGTGCCCTGCACAAGGCGGGAATTGAAATTAACCGTAAGGTTCTCGCCGACCTCGCCATGAACAATCCCGAGGCTTTCAAGGCAATCGTGGACAAGGTGAAATAGTCTGCCACGCAAAAAAATAATAAAGCGAGCGCCGCGAACGGCACTCGCTTTTTTTGTGGCGTTTCGTTTCGCCATCGCCATCGTCAGGGGCGAGCCGACTTGTCTTGGATGGTGGCGAGCGGAAAAAAGAATATCCGCCAGTCGTGTCGCGCTCAACGCGAAGACGCTGACGGATAGTTGATATTATCAGGAAACCCTTATTTAAATGTTAATTCGCTTTTGCCGGGAGCTTTGCCAATGGAAATGGTGTGGCCCGGTTTAATATCTCCCGAGAGTATACGCTCGCAAAGGCCGTCCTCTATATACGTTTGAATGGCTCTCTTGAGCGGACGGGCGCCAAATTGAATATCATATCCCTTGGTGGCCACAAAATCTTTGGCTTTCTCCGATATCTGAACGTTATAGCCTAAATCGTTGATACGCTTGATGAGGCCGCGCAGCTCGATGTTGATAATCTGCTTGATGGCGCCCAAATCAAGTTGGTCGAACGTGATAATTTCATCCAGCCGGTTGAGGAACTCGGGCGAGAACTGCTTGTTCAAACTTTTTTGAATGACCGAGCGTGCGTATTCTTTATTGGCCTCGCTCATGTCCGTGGCATTGTCTATACCGCCTGCGTTAAACCCAACGCCACGGCCGAACTCTTTCAGCTGGCGAGTGCCAGCGTTGGAGGTCATGATGATGACAGTGTTGCGAAAGTCCACGGTGCGTCCGTTTCCGTCTGTCAGCCTTCCCTCGTCCAGCGCTTGCAGCAACAAGTTGAAGACATTGCCGTGCGCTTTTTCTATCTCATCGAGCAGCACGATGGAGTAGGGGCGCCGACGCACTTGCTCCGTGAGCTGTCCGCCTTCTTCGTACCCCACGTAGCCGGGAGGCGCTCCTACCAGCCTCGACACGTTGAAACTCTCTGTGTACTCGCTCATGTCAATGCGAATAAGCGCGTCTTCAGAGCCAAACATGTTTTCTGCCAATTTCTTTGCTAAATATGTCTTGCCAACTCCTGTCGGGCCAAGAAACATGAACGCGCCGATGGGATGGTTGGGCGAGCGAAGCCCGACACGGTTGCGCTGAATGGCTTTTACCATTTTTTCGATGGCTCTGTCCTGCCCTATGACATCTTTCTTGAGGGTGTCACCCATTTTCACCAAGCGTTCGCTCTCGGTTTGCGCCATGCGCTGAAGGGGTACGCCTGTCATCATTGAAACCACGTCTGCCACCTCCTTGTCTGTCACCACCTGTCGTGTGTCAGCGTCGTCTTGTCTCCATTGCTGTTGCATGTCTTGCAACTTCTGTTCCATTTGAGTCTGCTTGTCACGAAAACTGGCGGCCAACTCAAAATTCTGACTGTTTACCGCTTGGTGCTTCTTGGCTTTGACACTCTCTATCTCTTTTTCAATTTCGATAATCTCCTTTGGCACCTCTGCGTGCTGCAAATGCACTCTCGCCCCCACCTCGTCCATCGCGTCGATGGCCTTGTCCGGGAAAAATCTGTCGGTGACGTAGCGTTCCGTGAGCTTGACGCATGCGTTGATGGCATCCTCTGTATAGGTGACATGGTGGTGTTCCTCGTACCTGCTTTTGACGTTCGTGAGGATTTGGAGAGTCTCTTCTTTTGTGGTGGGCTCCACAAGCACTTTTTGGAAACGTCGCTCCAACGCGCCATCTTTCTCAATGGAGTTTCTAAACTCGTCGAGCGTGGTGGCTCCTATGCATTGAATGGCGCCGCGCGCCAACGCTGGTTTCATAATGTTGGCGGCATCCATGCTCCCCGGGGTGGACCCGGCGCCGACAAGTGTGTGTATCTCATCGATGAAGACTATGACATCCTTGTTCTGCTCCAATTCTTTCAGGAGAGCGCGAATTCGCTCTTCAAACTGCCCCCTGTACTTGGTTCCGGCCACTATCGCGGTCATGTCAAGGCTCACGACACGGCGGTTAAACAGCATCGGGGAAGTGCGGCGCTTGGATATCAGTTGGGCCAACCCCTCTACGATAGCGCTTTTTCCTACGCCGGGCTCACCTATTAATATTGGGTTGTTCTTCTTGCGGCGACACAAAATCTCTATCACTCGCTGTATCTCCTTTTCGCGTCCGACCACGGGGTCGAGCTTGCCTTGGGTAGCGGCGAGCGTCAAGTCGGTGGAAAAATTATCCAAAACAGGTGTGCTGCTCTTGCCTTGGGACTGAGCGGTGGCGGTAGCGTGCCGTTTGTATCCACTTTGTTGGCTCTCCATGTTGGAGTCTTCGAAATCTTCCTCTTCCTCGTCAGGCAGGTCCAATCCGTCTGTCATGGGTTTCTTTTGTAACAATTGGAACATCTTCTCGTAAGTCAAGTTGTTTTCCTCCAGCACCTCTTTGGCTCCATTATCCAAGTTGTCGTGCAATATGGCAAGTAGCAAATGCTGAACGTCTACCGTTTGGGTATGCAAGATTCTCGCTTCGATCACGGCTAATTTCAATATGTTGCTGGCGTGGTCGTTTAGCAAAATGTCTCTTGTTTGAACGGTCATGGGTCGCTGGCTGTCGCGTAGGCGTTCTTCCAATTGGTATTTGATGTTGGGAACGCTGATAGCCAACCTTTCGAAAAGATCAGTCACTGGGCCTTCCTTTTCTCTGAGCATACCCAGCAAAAGGTGTTCCGGCCCAACAAAACCGCTGGTCAGGCGCGCTGCCTCTTCTCTGCTAAAAGCAAGTATCTCTGATATTTTGGGCGAAAATTGACTGGTCATATTTGGTTTGTCCTTTCTCTAATTCTTACTTAATGAGTACTGTTTTTCCTATGAACGTGCAAGTACCGTGCCAAAAATATATTTTTCTTCCCACTCGTATATATGTTATGATGTTGTGATTTAGGTTCGTTGGCATTTACAGTCCACATATATCCCGGTATGGGCAGCAGGCGCATCGATTGCCGTCCTCGGTCGGGGTGAACGGAATATCCGTGTTAAAAATCTCTCCAAGGAGCAATTTCAGCCTCTCCATGAACTCTTCGTATTTGGCGTCAATGTCGTCTATCACTTCGTATTTTTTGTTTCCGACGTTGAATTTCAGGGTTGGGTCGTAGTTGCTTGAGCTTGCCTGTCGTATGAAGAAGAGCGCTGGCGCCACCGGATGTCGTCCCTTGTTGATAATCTTTTGACTTTCATTGCCATGGCGCGCGACGCACGCGTACAAGAAGGCTTGCAGATAGTAGGCCGTGTGCTTAGAGTCTACGTATGCCGGGTTGAAGATGTCTTCCACGCATGATGGCAACGCTCCCAGCGGCGTTCCTGTTTTGTAATCCACCACGCGAATGACGGCTTGGCCGTTTTTTTCTAACTGATCTATGCGGTCAATTCTGCCGCCAAGTCTTATGCACCTGTCCGATCCTTGCGCGCGAAATGTCATTTTGTCATAGAAATCGCCCTCCAATGACAGTATGTTAAATGGCGATAGCTCCTTGTCAAGCGTTAAAAGTCGCTCTATGTAAAAGCTCACAACCTTTTTGTTTATGCGTTGCAGCCCATTGTATTCAGGATCGAAACTTGGCTTGTCCACCTTGAAGAGCTCGTCCCTGAACGCTTGGTTCAAGTGTCGTTCCATGCGTGGTTTGTTTGCCAATAGGCTTGAAATGCCATCCTTGGTCAAGGTTTTTTTGCCGTTGTCAGACAAGTCTTTGTAAATCAATTCGGCTGTCCTGTGGAAAAGGTTGCCAAACATCACGTTGTCGATTTGGTCCGCGTTATCCTCTCTCTCTTCCCTTAGCTGGCATATATTGTAGTAGAAAAATTGCAGTTGGCATCTCAAATACCGGTTGAGGTCTGATGGGGAGAGGCGCTCCATGGCATCGAGGATGGCACCGGTCGCGCCGTCTTTGTCTATGGCCTTGCGCTGAACGAGTGTCGCGCTTTGGCCAGATTTCAGAGTCTTGCGGTGAATGTCGTGGCGCCCTTTGTCCTCCACCATGAGCTGGAGCATGAACCTGCTCATCTCACTTTGGCGCCCGTCTTCCGTGGAGTTGTTGTAAGTGAAGGTCACGTCGCGCGCTCTTTGCAGCAGCGAGTAGAAGTAGTAGGCGTAGATAGCCACCTTGTTTTCCACGGTCGTGAGCTCGTAGCCCGCCCGGATGGAGTGTGGGATGAAAGACGTGTCGTTCACGTTTTTGGGTAAGTTGCCCTCGTTGCACGACAGCAGCAGCACATGGTCAAAGTCCAAGTTGCGTGTCTCGAGCACGCCCATCACCTGTATTCCAAGTAGCGGCTCGCCGTGAAATGGTATCGTGGCGCTTTGTATCACCTGCGTGATGAGCCGTTGGAGTATGAGCGTGGAAACTATTTGCTTGCCGCTTTTTTCGTCTATGTTCCCACAGGTCATGCCCATTTCCGGGGTGCAAGGCACCATGATCTCGTTCAGCCGATTGACAATCGTGTACATTCTGAAAACCGATTCCTGCGTCAAGGGGTCGGCTTCGTCTTTGGCCCCCATGCCCACGCGCTTGAGAATGTTGGCAATCCATGGCAGCAATGGCAGCCTGCCATCGTCTGGCTTCATCTCCGCGAACAGTTCCGCCATTGCCTCGTCATAGCCATTTGTCAATTCTTTCCTGCTCGGGTAGTAGGTATGCGCGCTTGCCAATTTGGTGGCAAGAATGGGGCAGTCGGCGGATATGTATTTGGCATAGGGGTGTCTCAGCGTTTTGACGACATGTCTCAACAGGTATTTGTCCGTGTTTTTGACGGTCCCTTTCAGCTGTAGGTTTATCAGCGTCTGCACCAACGTGCTCACCGGCGAGACCGACAGTGGGTAGCCGGTAGTGATGTTTACGTTCTCCACCTCGTCTGGCAGGCAGTGTATGACGGTTTTCAACAAGCGCTCGTCTCCCAGCACTATTGCCGTGCGTGCGCCGTCCTTGACGCGGTCGCCCTGCCTCAGCCATTCGGCCACATAGCGCGCTTGGATATTCTCTGTGGGCGCCGAGATATATGATATGTCTTTCGGGGCGTCCATGTTGTGGTATATATCCTCGTGGACCAGCCCGCGAGAAATGCGCTGTCGCGACAGCTCGTTGGGGAATTTCTCCATGTATTGGGTCACGAATTTTCCTGCCTCGTTGTTTTTTTCCGCGTAGTAGCTGTCGTAATCCCAATAAAACTCCGCTCGCCCCTCGTCCCTTAACCGGCTGAAGAGACGTTGCTCCACCTTTTGAAGCAAGTTGAACCCCACGAAAATATAATGCTTGTGCTGAAAATCAATGGTCTCTTTCTCCACGACTTGCCTGTATAGCATGCCTTCGTACGCGTAGCCCTCCTCCATCAATTTTTCTCGATAGGCGCGGTAAATGTCGGCCAAATGTCGCCAAATATCATTAAAACGACGTTGCATTTCCGTTTCGTCGAGCACCTTGCCAAAGAATTTTTCCAAGCTCTCCCGCTGTTTCTCGCTCAAGAACGAGAAGTCTTTCAATTCTTGCCACGCCTCAAGATTGATAAACATTTTCTCGGCGTCAGCCATGTTTTTGTCCACGTCGTCAAAATCAGACAGCAGCAATTGCCCCCACGAGTAGAAATGGTCCAATGGCTCGTCGGACCCCATCACCTCGCAAAATGTGTTGTACAATTTGAAAACCAACGATATTTGGTCGGGCACCTGCCATTCAGAGTGACGACGAAAAAGGTCGCTTATGGTGATGTAAGCGGGGCTCCAAAGAGGTTTTCCCAGCTCATCGTATAACGCTTGGTTCATGAACAGCGAGGCCCGCTTGTTGGGAAACACGATCGCTATGTCGCTCAGTCCCTCCGGGTGCTTGGCCAGTATGTCCTTGGCCACGTATTGTAAAAAAGATTTCATCATCCAGTTCTTATGCCATTTCAATGTTGCCCGTACCCAAATAAAAACTTGTCAACCGGGCCAATGCGGTTATCTTGTCGCGCTATACCTCGTTACCTTGGCCCGGTTCCACCCTTACGGTGCGGTTGGGTTCTATGTACCACAAATATCCGGACACATTGTCGTAGCCCATCTCGCGCAACAAGGCCATGTAGCCCCTTACCTGCGCGTGGTGCATGCTCATCTCCTTGCCTGTCTTAAAGTCTATCACGATCACCTCCTCCTTATTATATATCACGCGGTCTGGACGGTTTTTCTTGACATTCCCGTTGCTTTTGTCGTATGACAAGATATCGCGCTCGTTTAAAACTTGCCATTCGGGGGTGAACCATCGAGCCACTTCCGGCTTGGACAGTCGGTCGTCAACCATTGCCTTTAGCTTCTGGCGCGTCATGGGCTTGCCGTACAACACGCCATCAAACTCCAACTTGTCTATAGCCTCGCTCACGTCGTCGGCAGTCACGATCGAGGCCAGTAGCGCGTGCAATATGTTTCCCGTCTGGATATATGACTGTCTTCTCTCGTTTTCATCCAAATCGTCTTGGGGCGTCACGAAGTTAACGCTGTCATTGCTTTGCCTGAAAATGGCCTTGGTGTCATAGTTCCTGACAGGTATTCTAACCCCTTGCTCGGCCTGCTCAAAAACGTTGCTCGTGGCTTTTGTCTTTTCCTCTCGCGCGGGGCATAGCGTTCCAAACTGAAACGTAGTGACATCATCCTCGCCGTTTTCCAAGGTGTGCCCCGGAAGTATGTCGGCCAATTTGACCCTTGGCCCATCTTTGTCGGCGTCATTTTTTTCAAGTGGGTTGGGCCCCTCGAACTCGAGTACCTTGCCTATCAAGGTAGAGGGGTATTCCGCTCGGCCTTTTTTCCCAAACACGAAGAGATTGCAACCGGCGCGCGTGAAAGCCACGTAGAGCAGGTTCAGGTTGTCCACAAGGTTTTTCAGGTGCTCGCTTTGATATTGCTCGCGGTATATGGAGCCCATCAGCTTGTTGGTGTAAAAATTCACGGGCACCAACGGCAGCTCGTTGTAAGGGGCATGTTTGGGAGCCACCCATAGCACGTCGGTGCTCATCTCTGTCTTCCAGTCGCAGAAAGGTATAATCACGTTCTCAAACTCCAATCCCTTGCTTTTGTGTATGGTCAACAGCCTCACGCCATCCACCTCGTCGCTCTGAATGGATTTGTCTGCTATGTTTTCATCCCATTCTTTCAAGAAGTCGTCTATGCCTGCCACGTATTCTTGCGCGAAGTCGGAGAGCTTGTCGAAAAAGGCGCAAACGTATGCGCTCTGCCCTTCCAGCTCTTCCAAATTGAAAATATGATACAGTTTCTCAGCCAAATCCACAAGTGGCGTGGACAGGAGCTCGTTCCAGCGGCGTGTCATTTCTTGTGGAAGCTGCTCGTAAAGCTCGTTTTTCCCGGCAAACATCTCACTGTCTGGCACGCACTCGGCATTGCCTTTTATTTTGCGGTAGGCTTTCACGAGCGCGGCGGCGGTGAGCTTGTCGTTTGGGTTTGCCAGCAGGCGCATGGCCCTTACGATGGTGTTTACGGCAAGCGAGGCTCTGAGTCGGAACGCCTCGTCAGACACCATGGGCACCATCGTGGGCCCACCGTTCAGCTCAATGGCGTTTTGTTGGAAATAATTGGCAAGCATCCTGATATGCTTTCGGTTTCTGGCGAGGATGGCTATTTTCCCCGGGCGAATTCCGGCCGACAGCAACTCTTCCAGCGTGTGGCCAACCTCCATGATCATTTGTGTCTCGTATTCCTTGGCAGGTATCAACCGAATGGTCACAGACCCGGCGGCGCTCTCGTCCATTTGGGCTTCTTTGGCCGACACACGCTGCACCACGTCGCCATACGCGCGCGCTATGTCTTGGGCCTCGAGCAGCAAGGGCGATGGAGCGTCGCCAAGCTCGAGGGTGGCTATGGCGTCGTCGGTAGACAGCCGTGACGCTATTTTAAAAAAGACATTGTTAAACCGTATGATGTTTCGTTTGGAGCGATAGTTGGTGCTCAAGGTTTTTATCTCTATCCTGCTGTCGTTTTCCGGCGTGAGGTTTTGCAGCAGGTGCCAGTCGCCATTGCGCCACCTGTAAATGCTCTGTTTCACGTCGCCAACTATCAGTGAGCCGTTGTTGTGCGCGAGACAATCGTCCAGCAGCACCTTGAAATTGCTCCATTGCACGGTGCTGGTGTCTTGAAACTCGTCTATCATGATATAGCGTAGCCGCGCGCCTATCTTCTCGTAGATGAACGGAGAGTCTTGTTTGTCTATAAGATCGTTGAGCAATTTTTGGGTGTTGGAAAGCGGATAGTTGTTATTGTCAGCGTTGATGCGTCTCACCTCTCTCTCTATCCTTCCGAGCAATCTCAGCTCATTGATGTTGCCCAATGTAAGATCGACCGACCTTACCACCACGCTTTGTCGCTCTCGCTCCTCTTCCGTTCGGCGCAAGAGCGGTCCTATCTCGCTGATTATCACTTGGCTGGTTGGATTGTTCTCGGTGCCTTTCCTGACCAAGCAAATGGGGTCCTCGATGGCTTTGGCCACATACGAGTTGGGCATTTTGTCGTCCGTGAAATTGCCTGCGGCTATCTTGGCGTAATAACCGGGCACGCCTTTGCCGCCTTGGAAGAAGTCTTTGTCCGTGATGAGGCGCTCGTCCACTATTTTCCGATACTCCGCGGCTAAGGCTCCCATTGTTTTGTTGGCCTCGGCTCTCATGGCCCTGAGCTTGTTGGTGTATCGCTTGAAAAACTCCGGGTCGTCCATGATGCGCCTTAGCTCTCGCTGGTGCTCTTTGTAAAAATCCTTGAAGATATTCTTGCCGAAGTTTTTTATTTGTCCAATGACATTCCAATTTTTTTCGTCGTCTATTTTTTCCGTGACAAAATCCATGACCCACGTGAGCAGTGGGTCGTCGTCGCCGCTTATGTTCTCAATGATATTGTCCACGGCCCGCTCTTCCACCTCGCTGTCGTTCAGGGCCACCGTCAGGTTAGCCGTCAGCCCAAGCTCGCGCGCGAGATTGCGCAATATGCGCTGGAAGAAGCTGTCTATGGTCTCCACCTTGAAATAATGGTAGTTGTGCAGCACAAGATCCAAAGCTTCCTTGGCCCTTTGGCGTATCATGGTGTCTCCCATCTTTGGAAACGCCTGCCGCATGCAGTCCATGTAATCCTCGGAGTCTGGCAGCGCGTTGCCTATGCCGTAAAGTTGCCCCAATATGCGGGTCTTCATTTCCTCGGTTGCTTTGTTGGTAAAGGTCACTGCCAGAATGTTGCGGTAGTTTTGTGGGTTTAGCACAAGCAACTTGATGTATTCCACGGCCAGCGTGAAGGTTTTGCCACTGCCGGCACTGGCTTTGTAAATGGTGATAGGTTTGGTTGAATCTGTCATGAGGCTGATTTGCGCGGCTGCGATATTATGATGACAAAGGTAGCTTTTTTAGTTGGAATGGCCAAAAATGCCAGCTCGCTATTTAGCCCTTGCGCCCACGGAGAGTATGGCGCAATCCGTGGCGCGACGTTTCCGCGTGGAAATTGTCATGAAAACTTCACTAAAAACTTGTCATGGAAAAAAGATGAAATAGAGAAAAATTAGCATCAGTTTGTAAATAATAAGTCAGACCGCTTCTCTTTTTTCATCGTTCATTTTCCCATGGAATGCTATTCGTATTGTCTTTCGTACCTATTCGCATTGTGTTTAAGCATTTTTGGCGTGTCGTTTAATCGCTAATTCTGGCTCGATAAGATACCAAACGCGGCGACATCAGAAAACTATTTGATATGTTTTGAGTAGATATCCGCATAACACGCTTATATATAGCCATTTAATAAAAACTCTAATTGCTGGCTTTGTTTTGAGAATTTGATTTGTTATTTTCAAACAAGCGAAGCACGAAGAGGTCTTTGTCATAATTTTTTGCACATGTATGCCTTGTGCCACATTTACGCGCAAAGGCTATGTCAGAATGCTGTCGCTTGCCAAAGGCCTGGCCTTGGCGCGCGCCTCCAAAACCCCCTTTGATGTGGGGTGGGTTTGTTACCGTTTACCAACAAGGGCTTCATCCAAAAGCTGGATATTCTGGTGCGCTCGTTAACTTTTTGTCAGAACCATCGGATAACTCGATAATTTTTCGTAAGTTTGCATATTAAACTGATAGAATTGTCACATGGGATTATTCGGATTATTCAACAAGAAAAAAAAGGAAACGCTCGACCAAGGGTTGGAAAAGACCAAACAGAACGTGTTTAACAAGTTGGCGAGGGCCGTGGCAGGAAAGTCGCAAGTGGACGATGACGTGCTCGACAATCTCGAGGAGGTGCTCATTTCCTCTGACGTTGGTGTGGACACAACCTTGAAAATTATCGGGCGCATTGAGGCGAGAGTGGCTCGAGACAAATACGTTTCTACGTCAGAGCTTCACAACATATTGAAAGACGAGATAGCCTCGCTACTCACCGAGAACAGGTCTGAGGATAATGACAATTGGGATTTGCCCGCAGACCATCGCCCATACGTCGTGTTGGTGGTGGGCGTGAACGGCGTGGGCAAAACCACGACAATAGGAAAGCTGGCCTATCAGTTCAAGGCGGCGGGCAAGAAAGTGTACCTTGGCGCCGCGGACACCTTCAGGGCGGCCGCCGTGGAGCAAATATCCATTTGGGGAGAGCGCGTGGGGGTGCCGGTCGTGAGGCAGCAGATGGGGTCAGACCCGGCCAGCGTGGCGTTTGACACGCTGCAGAGCGCCAAGGCCAACGGCGCCGACGTGGTGCTCATAGACACCGCGGGCAGGCTGCATAACAAGGTGGGGCTGATGAACGAGCTTAAGAAAATAAAGGACGTGATGAAAAAAGTTGAGCCCTCGGCGCCCGACGAAGTGCTGCTCGTCTTGGACGGCAGCACCGGCCAAAACGCTTTCGAGCAGGCCAAACAGTTTGCCGCCGTGACGCAAATCACGTCATTGGCTATCACCAAGCTCGACGGCACCGCCAAGGGTGGGGTGGTGATAGGCATTTCAGACCAATTGAAAGTGCCCGTGAAATATATAGGCTTGGGAGAGAAAATGGAAGATCTGCAACTCTTCAATCGCAGGGAATTCGTGGACTCGCTATTCTGACAGGATGAAGAAAAACAGAATAGATTTCATTACTTTGGGTTGCTCCAAAAACCTTGTAGACTCGGAGACGCTCATGCGCAAGTTTGAGAACTTGGGCTATGAGTGCGTCCACGATCCCAAGCGTGTGCAGGGAGAGATAGCCGTTGTCAACACTTGCGGCTTTATAGAAGCGGCCAAAGAGGAAAGCGTGAACACCATCCTTGAGTTTGTGGAGGCCAAAAAAGAGGGCCGCTTGGGGCAACTGTACGTTATGGGATGCCTGTCGCAGCGTTACAAATCGGATTTGGAGGCGTCCATACCGGAGGTCGACAAGTTTTATGGAAAGTTTGATTACAAAAACCTTTTGGCAGACCTTGGGCCGTCGACCGCGCAAGCCAGTGAGTCCACCACGTTCATGGAGCGGCGTCAAACGAGTGCGCTGAGCCGAAAAATTACCACGCCCAAGCATTACGCTTACGTCAAAATAGCCGAGGGATGCGACCGCCACTGTGCCTATTGCGCCATACCGCTGATCACGGGCAAGCACGTGTCGCGAAGCATCGAGGACATTTTGCGAGAGGTGGAGGGTCTTGTCGCCGACGGCGTCAAGGAGTTTCAGATTATCGAGCAAGAGCTTACCTATTATGGCGTGGACCTTTACGGCAAGCCCCGTATAGCGGAGCTTGTGAGCCGCATGGCTGATATCAAGGGCGTAAAATGGATTAGACTGCACTACGCCTACCCAAACCAGTTCCCGCTGGAGTTGTTGGACGTGATGCGCGAGAAACCCAATGTATGCAAATATTTGGACATAGCGTTGCAGCACATCTCGGACAACATGCTCACGCGCATGCGCAGGCATGTCACCAAGGCGGAGACGGTGGCCTTGGTCAAGAAGATACGCGAGGCCGTACCCGGCATTACGCTCCGCACCACATTGTTGGTGGGGTTTCCCGGCGAGACAGAGGCCGATTTTAGAGAGCTGGTCGATTTTGTTCGCGACACGCGCTTTGAGCGCATGGGAGCCTTTGCCTATTCGGAAGAAGAAGGTACCTACTCGGCTCTCCATTACGCTGACGACGTGCCAGAAGAGGTAAAGCGTCGACGCGTGGATGAGTTGATGAGCGTGCAGCAGAATATCAGCAAAGAGATAGAAGCCGCGAAAGTAGGCAAGACGCTGAAAGTGATTATAGACCGGCGAGAGGGCAATTATTACATCGGGCGAACGGAGACTTGCTCGCCCGACGTGGACCCCGAGGTGCTTATCCCGGTGGGGCGTCGAAGGCTGCGAACCGGATGTTTTTATGATGTGAGAATAACCGACAGTGAGGAATTTGACTTATACGGAGAGGTATGAATAACAAGGAATTTGTTGCGGACTTGGCTCAACGGGCTGGATATACGCAGGCCGACACGCAAAAAATGGTAACGGCCTTGGTGGAGGAGATGGGAGAGCACTTTGAAAATGGAGACAGCGTGCAGGTCACCAACTTTGGAACCTTCGAGGTAAAAAAACGCTTGGAACGTATCGTCACCAACCCGGCGACGCAGCAACGCATGCTTGTGCCACCCAAGTTGGTGCTCAATTTCAAACCGGCCGCATTGCTAAAGGAAACTTTAAAAAACTCATAATAAACGTGTAGAGCATGAGCAAGTTATACAATAGAGACCTGGCCAAGACGCTCGCCGCGAAGTTTAAGCTTGACAGAGGCGCCGCGGAAACGTTTGTCAACTGTTTTTTTGATTCCATAAACGATGGGCTTAAATACGATAGACAGGTGAAAGTGAGAGGGCTTGGCACGTTTAAAGTTACGGCTGTGGCCGCTCGCAAGAGCGTGGACGTGAACACGGGAGAACCCATCGTCATAGAGGGGCGTGACAAAATAAACTTCACCGCGGACACTTCCATGCGCGATCAGGTGAACCGCCCATTCGCTCAATTTGAGACGGTGATGGTGAATGATGGGGTGAATTTTGACGAGATAGACGAGAAATTTGCCGAAAGCATGACAGAACAGGATGACAGCGAAGAAAGCGATGAAAAAGACGTGGCGAAAACTGGAGTTGCCAAACAAACGGAGGAGCCATCTGGAGACGAGACGCCAAACACGGCGATGACCGCCGGAAACGCCCCTGACAAAGAGGAGGATGGCAAGACAGAGAGCGCGAGCGCGTATGAGGGCGAGGAGGTTGTCGACGAAGATCGGGGAGCCACGCTTGACGAGACAAGCCCCGACGTGACGGAGAGCGAAACCGCGCGATACCCGGCGAGCGACCTTTCCGCGCTTGAACCTACGAAAGACGATGCTGGAAACTCTTTTGCCGAAGAAGAAAACTTGCCGTCGGAAAACGGGCATGACGATGAAATTGTCGAACAGTCGGGCGAGCGACCAACTTTTTTGAACCAAGACGTCGTGTGGGAAGACGGCCGGAGGCAGGCCGTGACAACAGCGAAAGGCGAGATGGAGAGTGCGGACATGCAGGATGGAGCGCGGCCAACAGAACCTGACAAAATGAGCCCATCGGTAAAGACGGATGCACCCGTAGAGGTAGAAGAGGCGGTAAAAACAGATAGCGTAGAGCTTGAGTTGGTAAAAAAGCGAGCGACAGAGCTGCAAGAGGCGATGGGGCGTCAGCGCAAGTTCGTAAAATTGTTGGTTGTCGCGGGAGTCGTTTTGTTGGCTGTTTGCGTAGGCGCCATTGCTTATTTGAGTTCACAATTGGCCAAGCGTGAAAATCGAATACAACATCTTGAAGCAGAGGAGAATATTCCGGTTGATACCTATTATGGCGACACGGCTTCACGAGCCGTGGCTCTTGAGCGTTTAAAAAAGCAGGAAACGGCTGACAGCATGAAAACGGCGGCGGTGCTGTCGGAGTCTCAAAAAGAGTTGGCAACCCCTGTCGCGACAACGAAGCAAAAAGACAACTTGGAAAAAACGTCCTCAAACGCTAATAAAAAAAAACAGTTATCAAATGACGCGAACGTGGCTCAAGCCGAAAAAAAGAAATCGCCTGCCCAGCCAGACGAAAAGCCAAAGCGTCAAGTGCAAGTCTCCAACGTCTCTAACTATGACAAGGACGCGCGCGTGAGAACGGGCGCATACAAAATCGTGGGCGTTGACCGAACGCTGACTGTGCGTAAGGGACAAACCTTGCGCGGCATCAGCACCGCGAACCTTGGCCCGGGAATGGAATGTTACGTGGAGGCGGTAAATAATGGCCGCACGGAATTTAAAGAGGGTGAGAAAATAAAAATACCCAAGTTGCAACTGAAGAAACGCTAAACGCGCGGGGCGACAGCCACTTTTCCATGATGTGCCCAGGATGGTGGCCTTGGTATTTGCGCGTCAGTGTTCGCAGGCGCGACAAGCATTGTGGGACGCCGGTCAGTGTGTTAACGTGAGGCAGCACCAATCGTCCTCAGTCAGCCTGCGCGCTTCGCGCAATTTTAGTCGCGCCGCTTTTTCCAAGATGATTTTGGCGTCTTCTTGATAAAAGCCGCTGAGAATGAGTTGGGCGTCGGGGGTCATTATCTTGTTAAACGTAGGCATATCCTGCAACAATATGTTGCGGTTGATGTTAGCCATGACCACATGAAACGGCTTGTCGATGCCGTCAAGCACTTTGCTGTCGCCATGAAGCACGGTCATATTGCCTACGCTGTTCTCTTTGGCGTTGTGCGTCGCGTTGCTCACGCACCACTCGTCAACATCATAACCGACCACTTCTGCCGCGCCAAGTTTTGAGGCCGTGATACCAAGAATGCCTGTGCCACAGCCACAGTCGACCACTCGTTTGCCTTGGACGGGGATGCCAAGAAGCGAGCGTATCATCATGCGCGTGGTTTGGTGGGTGCCCGTGCCAAACGTTTGGTGGGGCAAGATGGATATGGGAACCGCGCCGTTGGGAACGCGGGGCGACTCTCGCCGCGTGTCGTATATCACAACCTTGTCGTCAATGTTAATAGGCTCAAAGCCCGCTTTTTCCCATTGCTCGTTCCAATTTTTGCTCTCGACACTATGTAATTGGTAGGTGACTGTTGTGTGCTCGAGTGGGAAATCGGCAATGTTAGCATCTAACAATGACTGTTTTAACGCCGTTTTTTGAACGTAACCATTCAGTCCCCGGTCCGTGCTCTCAAAGGCTTCGAAGCCTGCTTCGGCCGAGATGTCGGCTAAAAGGTCGCGCGCCACTTCTAAAAGAGCTGGCTCGCAATTGATGGTAAACTCCGCGACTATATACTCCATGCTAAATCTTAAATTATATTGCAAAATTAAACAAAATAGGGAAAAACCTACCACGGTTTAGGGTTTTTCCGTATATTTGTAGATAAATAAACGGTATGTTTGTAGCGTTAAAATGGGTTGGCAAGGAAGACCCATCAGTGAAAACAATGTAATATATATAATGCAAGGAGTGAGAATATGAAAAAGTTGATGATGCTTTTAGTCTTTGCAGGAGTGTTTTCCTCACAAGGCATGGCTCAAAGTGACGATCTATACTTCGTGCCTGAACGTATGCCTAAATCTGTTGAGACAACCTCCTCTAACGACAAACCGGCTTATTACCGCGGCGCCGACTGCGGTGTTGACGAGTATAATCGCGCGGGCAAGTTTCGTAGTTACTATCAGAAGATAGGAGTCGACTCGTTGGGCAATGACATTGTCGTGACGCGAAATGGCAAGGGTATCTGCCCTGACATGTCATACGCGGATACAATGTATGTCCGTTCTGCCGAGCCACAGTTCGACGACGATTATTTTTACACTCGGAGGATGAGCCGCTGGGACGATTTTTATGACCCTTGGCTGTATGGTTACGGGGCGTGGCGTTACGGATGGCACAACCGATGGTACGACCCGTGGTACTATGGATATGGTGGTTGGTACGATCCTTGGTACATGGGCTATTACGGTGGTTGGTACGATCCTTGGCATTATGGATATGCTGGATGGTATAGCCCGTATTACACGAATTGGTATGGACGGCCCTGGGGATGGTATGGAGGTGGTTACGCTCGTGTGAGAGAGGGTAATCCGAGTGGCTTGACGGGCGACCGTACATGGAGTTTTGAAAATAGAGGCCCTGCCACTGGCTACGGAAGATTTGGTAGAGGATATAGTTATAAAAATGGCGCAAGCACAAGCACCTATACCAATCGGAGTGCGCGAAATCGCTCTTTTGGTAGAAGTACAAACTCGACGTGGCCCAATACTATGGACAGTAGAAACAATCGGTCATTCGATCAAAGCAGGAGTGTAACACCATCATACGGCAGTGGTTCGCGTGGTTTTGGTGGTACGTCAGGCGGTAGCTTTGGCGGCGGTAGCTTTGGCGGCGGCGGTTTTGGCGGCGGACATGCCCCAAGTACTGGCGGCGGACACTTTGGCAGGGGAAGATGATAATAACAATACATTAAAATATATACTGAAAACGATGAAAACGAAATATATTGGGTTAGCAGCTTTGGCCTTGTTATCAATCCCCTTGGCTGCCCAAGAAACCTATCAAGACACGAAATTGGTGGACAAAGACCTTAACGGAACCGCTCGTTATGTTGGTATGGGTGGAGCCATGGAAGCTTTGGGCGCGGACATTTCAACCATTAGTACCAATCCTGCGGGCTTGGGACTGTTTCGGTCAAGCCAATTCGCAATATCTGGTGGCATGGTTGCCCAACAAGATGCCACGACGTCTCCAGCATACGGTAGGCTTGGAATAGATATCAAAGGTAATAAAACCAATGCGAGCTTTGACCAAGTGGGATTGGTTTATTCGATGAGATCTGGACGATATAAATACTTGAATGTGGCTTTCAACTACCACAAGAGTTGCAATTTCGACCAAATACTTACTGCCGGGGGTGCCTTGAGGAATGCGTCGCAGAACAAACTGTCGGCTGTAAAATACCCTTTCGCGGATAACTATAACTGGAATGGGGTGGACGCTAACTATAAAAGTTTGATGTCACCGGTACTTGATGATAAAGGCAAACAGGTGGGGATGGATTACCTCAACGGCACGGCTTACCTGTTTGGACAGTATCAAAAGGGATACATTGGCGAATACAGTTTCTGCCTTAGTGGCAATGTCAGCAACCAATTGTATCTTGGTGTGACGTTCGGTTTGCGAGACGTGAACTATCGAAGCAATAGTTTTTATAGGGAGAATTTAGAACATAATGCTGGTGTTGGCACATGGGAGGATTTACAAATAGATGGTAATGGCTTTGACATCAAGGCTGGCGCCATATTCCGTCCGGTGGAAACCTCACCTTTCCGAATAGGCGCTTATATCCACACCCCTACGTGGTATGACCTGAAATTGAGAGGCGCCAACGATATTACGATGAGGCAGGATAAGCGAAGCGTGGATAAAGGCCAGCAGGCTGAATATGATTTTAAAGTGTACACACCGTGGAAATTTGGCGTGAGCTTTGGACATACCATTGGCCAGCAAGTGGCCCTTGGCGCTACATACGAATACGCTGATTATGGCACCATGGACAACCGTGTGAATGATGGTGGCTACTATGACTATTGGGATGGCAGGTATTACGAGAGTACGATTAGTGACAATGGCATGAATGACCACACGAAAGCAACGCTAAAGGGTGTTAGTACCATAAAATTGGGTGCCGAATATAAGCCAACAGTTAATGTGGCAATCAGATTGGGTTATAACTATTTGAGCCCCATGTTTGACAAAAATGGCTTTCGTGACGGCAGTATATCTTCGCCGGGAAGTGCTTATGCCACATCGACAGACTACACTAACTGGGGCAGCACCAACCGATTCACGTGTGGAATGGGGTATGCCGTGAAGAAATTTTACGTTGATTTGGCCTACCAATACTCACAAACAGATGGCACTTTCTACCCATTCATGAGTTATTACGCGGAGAAATCCAAAGAGAGCCAAAGCAATATCGTTGACGGTGTGAGCGTAAACAACAAGCGCCATCAACTGTTGCTAACGTTAGGATATAAGTTTTAGACCAAGCTATCAGTATGTGATACTGGGTGATAAACATATGCTCCGAAATCCATATTTATATATTTTGGATTAAAATAAAATATTTTTTTAATAGGATAAGTCGTGAGACGTGTCCTATTTTTTTGTAACTTTGTCTATAATTATTTTTATTAACCGATATACAAATGACGAAACGACAATTCGTTCTCATCATCCTGATGATGACATTATTGGTGTGCCATGCGCAGAAACGCCAGTTCAGGGGAGCTTGGATACAAGCCGTGAACGGGCAATTTCAAGGTATGTCAACGGCAGCGATGCAACAAACGCTGGCTTATCAACTTGACGAGTTGCAAAAAGACGGCGTGAACGCCATCATCTTCCAAGTGCGACCGGAGTGTGACGCGCTTTATGCCAGCAAGATAGAACCATGGAGTCGGTTTCTAACGGGAGTGCAAGGCCGTGCCCCACAACCGTATTGGGACCCATTGGAATGGATGGTAAACGAGTGCCACAAGCGTGGAATGGAGCTGCACGCATGGATAAATCCTTATCGCGCCAAGACTAAGGGCACTAACCAATTGGCTGTGAACCATGTCACAAAGTTGCGCCCAAACTGCTATTTCACATACGATAATCAATACATTTTAAACCCCGCGCTCAAAGAGAATCGTGATTATATCTGCATGGTGGTTGACGACATTGTGAGCCGTTATGACATTGACGGGCTCCATATTGATGATTATTTTTATCCCTACCCAGCTCCGGGGCAGTCCATACCAGACCAACAATATTACATGGCCGACCGTGGAGGTTTTGCCACCATTGGCGATTGGCGAAGAAACAATGTCAACCTGTTTGTGAAACAACTGTCCGAAACAATCCATAAACGTAAGCCGTGGGTTAAGTTTGGCGTGTCTCCCTTTGGTATTTACCGCAATAAAAAAACAGACCCGGTGAATGGCTCCGAGACCAATGGCCTGCAAGACTATGACGACTTGTACGCAGATGTGCTGCTATGGGTGAACAACGGGTGGGTGGATTACTGCGCGCCACAGATATATTGGCAAATCGGACATCCTGCGGCAGACTATGCCACGTTGATAAAATGGTGGGATAAGCATGCGTCCAACCGGCCGCTTTTTATTGGGGAAGATGTTGAGCGCACGACCAAATACGCTGACCCTTTAATGCCCACCAGTCACCAACTGCCCGCGAAATATAGATTGCACCAACAAACGCACCATGTGAACGGAGTGGTTTTGTGGTACGCCAAAGCCGTGGTGGACAATATTGGCAATTACGGATCGGTCTTGCGCAATTATTATTGGAAATATCCTGCCCTGCAACCTCGTATGGAGTTTATAGATGACAAAGCTCCCAAGAAGCCGCGCAAGCTAAAGGCATTGTGGACCAGTGATGGTTATTTTTTGTTCTGGCAAGTGCCAAGGGGAAAAAAATGGAATGATGTCGCTACAAAATATGTGGTTTATAAATATGACGCAGGTGAAAAGATTAATATAGAAGATGTGTCTAAGATAGTGGCAATAACAAGCCAGACATTTATTAAATTGCCTTATGACAATGGGAAAACCAAATACACCTATGTGGTGACCTCGCTTGACAGGATGTCGAATGAGAGCAAGGTAAAAAAGAAAAGTGTAAAACTTTAAATGATCTATATCACAAAATAAACGCGTCAAGGCGTCGCGGAATTATTTCCAAGGCGTATTCACCAATGCCTGAAAAGTTCAAAGCCGAACTTGCACCCAAACGTCGTGTTGCCTTTACCATTGCTTACAAATACGCCGCACGAGAACAAACGGGTGGTAAATCCATATCCAAACTCCATGTACGGATGTATGTTTTTTACGTCCAACACGGACGTATAAACGCGCTCCATCTCCATAAACCGCCCTATCCAAGGTAGCCAACTCAAGAGCAGCATGGGGCTTTCGTAGGTCACGTTGGATCGGATATAATATTCAGAAGTGTTGTAAGTCTCACTCCGAAGCAACTCAAAATGTCCGCTCCAGTCATCGTTCCATCCCCCCGGAATGTTGTTCTCTTGAAAATTCTCATAGTTCAGGAAGTAAGCGTCATCATTTTTCCAAGTGTAAAAGCCAGTGCCAAACCGCATTTGTATCGACTTTAATTTATGAATTCGATAGATGTATTCGGCGTTGAACTCATAACGCTCGTAAGCGGTGTTCGACTTGAACAAACGCTTAATGCTCCTGTCATAATCGGCCGTGAATATGGGCCCCCTCCATCCCCACGGACGATATTGCAGCTGTATGAGCGGTGCCAAAGACCGATAACGCCATTGTCTGCCCAACAACTCGAAAGCCTTTCGGTTAACAGCTACTCGTTTTTGATAGAGAACACCTATTTGTAGGCCAAATTTTTCAGATATTTCGTTATTGTATACAAGCCGAACGTCGGTCTGCTTAAATTCGTTCAGCAAATCAAAGTTGGGCAGGTTTAGCCCCGTGGTATCAGGGTATTGTCGCTCGACACTTCGTTTGACAGACTGATGGCTAATGTGATTTCCATTGCCAATCTCTAACTTGAGGAAGCCGTTTCTTCGTTTGTTAAAAAAATAATAAACAGGTAACCGATAATAAAACTGTTGCATCTTAAATGCGTATCCAGCCATCATACGTGCTGAAAACTCACTGTTGGGCGTGAATTGATAGCTTATGCGTATGTCTGTTTTATAGGTAAAGCCGCGTCGATGGTCGTAACCCATATACAAAGGATTGAGCACGGGGTCCAGACGAATGTGCCCTTGGTTGTTGATTCCGAAGTTTGTCTTTATTTGGTTGAGCACATTGTCGCCAATCATGTCCCACAAAATGATTTTTGCCCAATCTTTTTTCTTGGGCTGTGCGTTTTTTACAGCTGCTATGGAGTCGCGTTGACGCTGTTGTGTAAACATGCGTTCGTACAGCGCAATGTCGTCTTTTGTCAGCGTGTCTGGGCGTACAAGGCACATCTTTTGGAAATCGTTTTCATTGCCAACGTTATCTTGTATCATTCGAGGAAGGTTGTAATAAGCGAGGAAATTGGCTGTCACTTTGTTGCCTATAAAGCAGAAACGCGTACTCAAGGCGCATTTTTGAGGTGCCAGGGAGTGATACCCCGATTTGCCCATTTGCATGTTGAGCTTAAAAGATATCATGTCAAATTCGCCGCGGATGTCACATTCCATGACCCGCCCTGACGTGATATCGACAGAGGCTTCGCCAGCGACGAGTTGTGTGTTCTTGCGTTTTGGTTTGAAAATGACACGCGCTTCGCAGCCATTGATTTGCTCGATGGCGTAATGGTAGAAATGTCTATTCTTCCAGTTGAATGGTGATATGATGTTGCCATCGATGATCGTTTCGTTGTAAATGGCAGGTGTTAGATACTTGGCAAGGATCGTCATGGCGCTTCGCCGATGGGGTATCGTCGTTGTTCGAAGAAGCGGTTTGGAGCTGTAATCTCCGTTTTCTTGCAACACAACACGACTGTATGTCTCGCCAATGTATTCCCTTTCGCCACTATATGCAATGGCATACACGCTTGGTACCAGCATGAGAGTGGGATTTTTTCGCTCTACATTCAGTTTGAAGCGGGTATAGGCATACGTTGTGTCTTGCCTGATGGCGGCGCTGTCGATGGAAGAAGCGTACTGAAAGACATGACGCATGATGTCGCTTATCGAATGTTCCGCGGGCATTGCTGGCATGCGGCATGATATGATTAAGATTAAAGTTAAACGTAATCTTGCCATATCTCTTGCGTCTGATAGTCTTTTTTCTTTTCGGTTAATATGGGAAAGGTTGTGCAACAGCAGGCGAGCGTATGCCGTATATGTGGCGTGTTATCGTGTTGGCTGTTGTGGTATTTGCAAACAGTCCACAATAATCGAAATGTTATTGTGGACTGTTTGTCATGTGACATACGCCGAGATCTCAAAGAGTTAGGCCATCCGTGTTCTCAATATGAGCGCGCGATGATGACACGACATTTAGCGGGTTTCCCGCTAACCATGTCCACGCCTTCTGTCTGCTCGTAGCCAAAGGGCACGCACCGGATGGTGGCTTGCGTGTCTTCCTTGATTTTTGCCTCCGTCTCGGGTGTTCCATCCCAATGGCACAAGAAGAAGCCTCCGTCTTTGATGCGCTCTTTGAATTCCTCGTAGTTATCACATTCATAGATGTGGCTGTCGCGATATTTACGAGCTTTATCAAATATTGACTTTTGAATATCAACAAGTAAGTCCTGTACATGTTTTGCGACACCGTCAAAAGGCAAGACTTCTTTTTCCAAGGTGTCGCGTCGCATTACCTCGACTGTGCCATTCTCGAGGTCTCGGGCGCCAATTACAAGCCTTACGGGCACACCCTTCAGCTCATAGTCGGCAAATTTAAAGCCAGGACGCTTGTTGGCGGAATCGTCGTATTTAACGCTAACGCCCATTCTTGTCAGTTCCTCCACCAATGGGTTAATCTTTGCCGAAATAGCCTCAAGTTGCTCCGCGTTTTTGCTGATCGGGATAATGACAACTTGTATTGGAGCCAACTTTGGTGGCAGCACCAGGCCGTTGTCATCAGAGTGAACCATAATCAGCGCACCCATCAAACGGGTTGAAACTCCCCAACTTGTGGCCCATACATACTCGGGCTTGTTTTCTTTGTTCAAGAAAGTGACGTCAAAACTCTTGGCGAAATTTTGTCCGAGGAAATGACTCGTACCACTTTGCAAAGCCTTTCCATCCTGCATCATGGCTTCGATGGTATAGGTGTCCAATGCTCCCGCAAATCGTTCCGTTTCGCTCTTGACTCCTTGTACCACAGGCACTGCCATCCAATTTTCCGCGAAATCGGCGTAAACGCCCAGCATCTTTTGTGCTTCTTCTTGCGCCTCTTCAGACGTGGCGTGAGCTGTATGCCCTTCTTGCCACAAAAATTCTGACGTGCGCAAAAAAGGCCTTGTCCGCATTTCCCAACGCATAACGTTGCACCATTGATTGCAGAGGATAGGAAGGTCGCGATATGATTTTATCCAATTTTTGTATGTGTTCCATATCATCGTTTCCGACGTAGGGCGGATAATCAGCTCCTCCTCGAGCTTCGCCTCCGGATCCACGGTGATGCCTTTTCCATCCTCAGTGGCCTTGAGGCGATAGTGAGTAACCACCGCGCTCTCCTTGGCGAAGCCTGCCACATGCTCGGCTTCTTTGGCGAAGAAGCTTTTGGGGATGAGCAAGGGGAAATAAGCATTTTGCACACCTGTGGCCTTGAACATCGCGTCAAGAGCTGCTTGCATCTTTTCCCATATCGCATAGCCGTATGGCTTGATAATCATACATCCACGAACAGGCGATGTCTCGGCGAGATCCGCCTTCATCACCAAGTCGTTATACCACTGACTATAATTGTCAGCCCGCTTGGTTAAGTCTTTTAATTCTTTTGCCATTATTGTGTTTTGTCTTATTTGTAAAATTCTTTTTTGGGGATTTCCCTGTCATAAAGTAGGCTAATTCCCATAATAATAATCTTTTTAAGATCTAAATTTGTCGCAAAGTTACTAAAAAAAAACTTATTATAAGGTTTCCTATTAAAAAAAGGACTAACTTTGCATAAAGACATTTTAAATAAAATTGATTATGAAAAAAATTAAAATCGCAACAATGGGTTTATGTATGCTCACCATTTTCAGCTGCTCAACCAAACAGGGGACGGGCTCTCTTATCGGAGCTGGAGGCGGAGCGCTGCTCGGTGGTATTATAGGCAAGATAGCAGGCAATACCGCCGTGGGAGCCGCTATAGGTGGAGCCGTGGGAGCGGGCACAGGCGCTATTATCGGAAGACACATGGACAAGGTGGCCGCCGAGACGGCGTCGCAGGTGGAAAACGCCAAAGTGGAGAAAGTGACCGACGCCAATGGTCTGAAAGCCGTTAAGGTGACGTTCGACTCTGACATTCTTTTTGATCTAAATCGGGCTTCGTTAAACAACGCCAGCAAGAACCAGTTGGCTAAATTCTCCAAGGTGTTGAAGAAAAACACATATTGCCATGTTGCTATCTATGGATATACAGACCGTTCTGGCAACGATGCCATCAATGTGCCATTGAGCCAAAAACGCGCGCAGGGCGTGGCCGATTATCTCAACGCGTGTGGAGTAAGCCGCTCGCAATTTAAAAACGTTGAGGGCCGAGGAAGCCAAGACGAGATAGAGAACAAACGCGTTTCGCATGTTAACCGTCGGGTGGAGGTCTATCTATATGCCTCCAAGGAGATGGTCGACGCCGCCAAATCTGGTAGGCTTAACTAAATCTTTTCATAATAATACTGTTTGTTGGGGATGCGTGCGCCATGGCTCGCCTCCCCCTTTGGCATGAGAATATTGACGAAAACCATACGTTGGGCACTGAGCTTGTTTTTCGCTTCTACGATATTTGCGGTGGTGGCCATACGTTTCATACCCGTGTATGTCACACCACTGATGGTGATACGTTGTTTCCAAAACGGCAATCTCACCATGCGTCACCGCTGGATTCCCTTGGATGAGATGTCGCCCCATATGCCAGTGGCCGTAATGGCGAGTGAGGATTCGCGGTTCTTGCTGCATCATGGCTTTGATCTTGATGCCATAGGCAAAGCCGCCAAGCGCAATCTTTCGAGCTCAACGACCCACAAATACGGTGCCAGCACCATCTCTCAACAAACAGCCAAGAATGTTTTTTTATGGCCTGGAAGGTCGTGGGTGAGAAAGGGCTTCGAGGTCTATTTCACTGCGCTGATAGAACTTTTTTGGAGCAAGCAACGTATCATGGAGGTTTATCTCAACTCCATCGAGATGGGCGATGGCATCTACGGCCTGTCGGCCTGCGCGCGATACAATTTTGGAAAATCCGCCCGCGACCTATCTCGCGACGACTGTGCGCTTATTGCGGCCACGCTGCCCAATCCGCGTCGTTTCTCGTCTAAGAACCCCAGTGGATACATGCGCCTTCGACAACGCCAAATCAAGGCCAACATGAGATACATACCTTCTTTTCCAAAGGAGGGAGAAGACTATGATCCTCACACTGCCGTTGGGGGCACATACCGATAGGGTCACAACATAAAAAGTTTGTAAAAAGGATATAACACTCCATGTTTAAGCAGACCGGCCTTTGGATTAAACATGGCATCCATATAATTATTGTGCCTCCAAGCGCATGCCACACCATAATTTGAAATATAATATACGATGCTTACAGAACAAGAACTTCTCACCCAGCTCAATGAAAGCCAGCGCGAGGCTGTCACCTATTGCGATGGACCACAATTGGTCATAGCGGGGGCTGGTTCTGGGAAAACCCGCGTTCTCACTTATAAGATAGCATGGCTCTTGGCTCATTACGACATCAAGCCATGGAATTTGTTGGCGCTTACCTTTACCAACAAAGCCGCCAAGGAGATGAAATCGCGCATAGGCCAATTGGTAGGCGACGAGCGAGCGCGCTATTTGCAGATGGGAACATTTCATTCCATATTCGCTCGCATACTACGCGCGGAAGCTCAATCCATAGGCTACACTTCTGATTTTACCATATACGATGAGCAAGACTCGCGCTCACTGATCAAAAACATTGTCAAGACCATGGGTCTTGACGACAAGACATACAAACCCGTGGCTGTCCATTCTGCCATATCAATGGCCAAGAACCGGCTGTGCCTGCCCACACAATACGCAGACGATGGAGATCTGCTAATGCGTGACAGGCAGCGCAATATACCGGAAACATTCAAGATCTATGCCACCTATCAGCAACGTTTGCGACAGGCCAACGCCATGGATTTTGACGATTTGCTAACCCTGACCCACCAAATGCTCAAAGGAAATCCAACTCTACAAAAAAAATACGCAGAGAGGTTCCAATATGTTTTGGTGGATGAATACCAAGATACTAATTTCGTACAACAACAAATTGTGACCTTGTTGACCAAGGACAACGGGCGCGTATGTGTGGTGGGCGATGACTACCAGAGCATCTATGCTTTTCGTGGGGCCAAGATAGACAATATATTGAATTTTAAAACCATATATCAAGGAGCTAAAATTTTTAAGCTGGAGCGCAACTATCGTTCCACGCAGATGATTGTGTCGGCTGCTAACTCGCTGATGAAGCACAATGAGCGGCAAATTCCCAAAGATGTTTATAGCAAAAACGAGGAGGGCAATAAGATAACCGTTTGGGAGACTATATCCGACAAACGCGAGGCTGCTATCGTATGCCAAGAGATCAAACGCATTAAGGCCGAGGAGCGATGCGCGTGGCGAGATTTTGCCATTTTGTATCGCACCAACGCTCAAAGTCGGCTATTCGAGGAGGAAATGCGCAAGCCCGAAGTGGGCATGGGCAACCATTACCGCATTTATGGAGGGCTAAGCTTTTACCAACGCAAAGAGGTGAAAGACTTATTGGCTTATTTTCGGCTTGTTGTCAATCCGAGTGACGAGGAGGCTTTTCGTAGGATAATCAATTATCCTACACGCGGGATAGGTGACACTACGTTGCAAAAAATTGTTGCCGCGGCACAAAAAAATGGCGTAAGTCTATGGGAAGTAATTTGCCATCCAGAGCCAAATGGCCTAAGTGTCAATAAGGGAACTTTGGGAAAACTATTTCATTTCCAATCCCTTATCAATGAATTCATAGAAAAAAACAAGACGATGGACGCTCTCTCGTTGGGAAACGAGATAGTGGAGCGATCGGGCATCAAGGCCGACCTGGCCACCGATCCCACCGCGGAGGGCGACAGCCGGCGTCAAAACCTTGACGCGTTGCTGTCCGGGATGGCAGAGTTCGTGGCGTCACAACAGGAGGATGACCATGCTGACCAAGTGGGATTGGCGGACTATCTCTCCACCGTCTCGTTGATGACCGATATGGACAATGATGACAATTCCGAAGACAAGCTCACCATGATGACCGTACACGCTGCCAAGGGACTGGAGTTTCAAACCGTGTTTGTCGTTGGGATGGAGGAAAACATTTTTCCCAGCGTGATGTCTACGGGCAATCTCAAGGAACTGGAGGAGGAGCGCCGCTTGCTATATGTGGCCATTACTCGCGCCAAGAAGCGTTGCTATCTCACATGGGCGCACACGCGATGGCAATATGGCAAGATGAACAGTTTTGTCAACCCAAGTCGTTTTCTGGAAGACATAGACACCAAATTCACGGCGAGCAGGACGGAAGGCGGCCGATTGACGGGTGACTTTCAAGATAGCGCTCGGCCGTTATGGAATGACGATAGCAAATCCAACTTGTTCGGTCGACATTCTTATGGGCGGTCCACGACATGTTACCAGCGCAACGCCAGGATGCAAAACTCTCACCCTGTGGCCAATCAGTTCATGGCCGACCCCATGCCTAAGCTAACGTCTCCTCGTCGCCCCGAGCGAGCCGTTAACCCATTCTCACCATCTTTCCAAGAGAAATTAAAGCAGACGGGCAGTTGGAATCGTGTGTCCAAGGCTATGGCCAATGGAGTTAAGGCGCATGCTGGCGCCACCACGCCAGAAAACATCGCAATGCCGCACCATGCCAATTTGGACAGTCTCAAGGAGGGGCAAGTGATAGAGCACCAACGTTTCGGCCGTGGCGTTATTGTCAATGTGGAGGGCAATGGAGAAAATACCAAGGCGACTGTAGACTTTGAGAGCGTTGGCAGAAAGCAACTCCTGCTTAAATTCGCTCGCTTCACGATCGTGGGATAATCTTTTTTGTGGGGTGTCACTGTTTGTCGTCGAGACAAAAAAGATACTGAAAATACCAGATGTGACCGGAAAAGCCATGCGAGGAACAGTCCAAAAGCGCCAGAGATCGTTCGCTATCAGAGAGGAGCTCCTCTATGCTCCAATGTATTTGATGCGCATAGAGTTAGAGAGGGCTGATCGCGATTAGATCATTGTTTGCCATGAGGTTTGTTATAAAGAAGCGATATTAATAAATGTAGACACCAACGCGAATATTGTCAGCGTAAACAAATATACGATTGATGGCAACCGCATGAAAAGATTTTTGCGTTGATGGTTTACGAAAGTCTGTGTCGTGTCTTTATTATATTTTCTTAGAATTGCGAAAATAATGGTGGCATTGATAAATCCCAGGGACATACCAGCCAATGTGTCGCCCAAATAATGTACACCAAGGTAAATGCGTGAGTAGCACATGAGAATGGCCCAAACTATCATTGTCACATTGAGCAATCGATTTCGAAAAATAAATGCGAGAAAAAAGACTAATCCCCAGCAATTGGCCGCGTGGGCGGAGGGAAAGCCATAGTAGCCCCCTCTGTATCCACCGACGATATGTATCATGGACGATATGGGGTTGTCCAAGTTGGCGGGGCGCATGCGCCCTATGGCATGGCGTAATACGGAGGAGCTCGTTTGGTCGTTCATGAACAGAAGCAAGACCATCGCGGCCAAGCATATTGCGCAAGGTTTCCAACGAAAATTCCGAAACATGGCGATCATAAGCGACAAATAAAAGGGTATCCACACAAATTTACCGGAGTACAACATCATGAAGTTGTCCCAGTAATGCGAGTGTATGCCATTGATTAGCAATGTGATGGATGTATCCCAATCTATGAGCGTTTGAAATATGGAAAGTGCTTGAACTGTCATTATCTTGATGCAATATCGTCAAAAAGTATCTGCGTATAGGCTTTGCCTAAGGATAGGTTTCGGCCTCTTCTTTTTCCAATGTCAACAACGGCCTTGTCGCGATGGTGGTCGTAAATAAGCTCGTTGTCATCATTGATAAACCCAAATCCATCGTTAATCATAAAGTAAGCGAAATGGGGTGTCGATTCGTTGAATATATCCTTGCTGAACCTCAAGTCGCGATGTGACAAGCCAAGTTGGGACAGCAATGTGGCGGCTATGTCCTGTTGGGACGCGTAGGTGTTTACTGTCGTACGGCTCGAAATGGCGCCACCTGTCCAGATCATGGGTATGTGGTATCGCCATGAGGCAAAATTGTCTATGTCGTATGGCCAAGCCCCCAAGTGGTCGGGTACCAATATTACCAAGGAGTTGTTCCATCTGCTTGTTGATTTAAGGTGCTTGACAAATGCGCCCAAACAACTATCTGTGTAGTGGAAAGCATTCAAAGCCTTGTCTTTGAGTCGATGACCGGGCACGTCAAATGGCTCGTGGGAACTGGATGTCTGTATGACGCGGAATGTTGGCTTGGCAGATCGCTCTTCGCGCATGTCCGCTTGCGCTCGCCTGAAAAGCAAGTGGTCAGGAACTCCCCATTTGCTCATTCGGTCAGTAACCGGGAAATTTACGTCTTCCACAATGTCATTGAAGCCTTGGTTTACCAAGAAAGACCGCATGTTGGTAAAATCCGCGTCTCCGCCATAATAGTATCTCAAAGACCAGCCAGCTTTCTTTAAATGCGCAGACAAGGAAGGGATAGCCGCGGTTTTGTTGGGGAACTTCATCAAACTTACCGTGGATGGCGATGGGTAGCCTAAGAGAATAGAGACTAATCCGCGATCTGTTCTAAAGCTATTGGCATAGAAACGAGAGAAATACACCCCTTCTTCTTTCAGCTTATTTAGGTTTGGCGTAACACCTTTTATTTTCATTATTGTATCAGAGAAACTCTCGAGAATGACCAAATAAATGTCAGGCCGTTTCGTGGCAAGCATGTTTTTGGGCGCGCGGCTTGACGGTCGTGTCAGCGTTGACGCCAATTTGCGAGCCGTGCCATTGTCCATGAAACGGTACATGTTGGCAAAATCTTTTTGATGCGCCAAACTTTCCATCAGGGAGAAAAGTGGGTTGACCGCTGCATGGTTTAGCGTTTGGTTATCCGAGAAATACACTCTGCCAGTGTTCATGGACGAAACGGAGATGCCTCCACGAATGGGCAAGAACAAAGCCGCTACAAACAACAACATGATTGTCGATGCCCACATGCCCACATGCTTGAAAATCGCAAGTCCGAATGATTTTCGCAAAAACCTGAACAGCCAGCATGTCAAAAGAAACACGCATAGCGCGCTAAACAATCCTAACAGCGCTTGCCACCACTCCACGCTGGCAATTGCGTCTGTGGGAGAGGAGGTGACAAAAAAAACAGGTGTCGCGTCCAATGGGAAGCCCCAATATTTATAGAGCGCGCAGTTTGCCGTGAAAGCCAACGAGACGATGATGGCGCAGATTACAACCCAGCATCGGTGGATTTGCAAGAAACGTCGAGCGCCACGTTCCGTATGGAAGATACGCAACGGAAGCCCACTCAGCAGCAACAACAAAGCGGGTACGGTGGAGAGATAGGCCGCCACGGAAATGTCAAGTGGCAACCCATGCCATGTCACCGGCAACACATTCGAAAATCCTCTATCGTAGACAAGTAGAAATACAATTTTTTGCGAGATGAACACCAATAGCCACAGCAAGAAAAAGCATAGTAAGAAAAGCAATTTCTTTCTTAAAATCGAAAAGGATTTCAACATCTTTTTTATTCAAAGGGCCAAAATGTTATTTTACCATCTCGATGCAATTCAAACCATGGTTCCTCGTCTCTCAAAGAAATGTCATCATATTCAAATGGCGCGACAACCGTGTCGTTGTAATCCGAGAGCACCAATCCCATCTTGCCATCCTTTTCCGCGATAATGGGCATGGTTCGCAAGTCGTCCACGTAGACATATGGCGTGCGTAGAAAATCGTATTGTGGAGAAATCAATATTTTGCCTTGATGGTCTTTGATGCCATATTTGCCGTTTTGCTCAAAGACTTTATGAAATTGCAGGTATTTACCTTTCATTCTATCCTCGTAAAATCGCATTGTTTCTTCGTGGCGTAACATGTCGCAAAAATATGGGTACGAATCGCAAAAATTCGCGAAAGCCCTTGCCAAGAGCATACGCCAATCCAAATCTTTGACAACTTTACGATTGAGATCGATATATTTTGCCATGGCGTCTTCGCGAGCCGGAATGTCAAGTTGGCTTATACGGTTCTCAAACTTCTCCAACATGGAAAGAGAACCATGCATCGCTTTGATGTAGCGATGTATTTGACGCCCCATCTCTGCGCAAAAAAACTTGTCGACTCGTTGTATTTCTATTTCTTCTCTAAATATTCCTTCCATAGTTATCACTCTAAAAAAGATAGAGAAATGTATTTCCCTTGAACTTAGTTATACTGCAAATGTACAAAGATAACTCCACAATGCCAAGAAAACATAGCGAAATGTAAGTAGGGTCCAAATATTTCCGTGCTGCGTGAAGGCCTCCGACAATACTTTTCTTTATGGCAAAAATGGCGAGCGTTAAGAAGTTGGCCTGCCCGATATTTGGCGTGATAGGTACTTCTTTTTATATAACAGATAGTTACAGGGAAAGATCCCAAAGAAAGAACTTTTGCGCAGCCAATTTATAAAACAGAAGTTCGCAAGCCCTTATTTATATGGTATAAAGAATTGGCTACGGCACTTCCATCTTTGAGAGTATAGACCCTTCAAGCTTGTTAGATTTTTAGACAAGGAATGACGTTGTCACCTTAGGCTCCAAAAGTAAGACATTGCTTTTTAATTCCGGAAGAGCTAATAAATTATCCCATTATTTGGGTATCAACATAGAAAAAGTATGATTAGCATGACTTGTGCCATTTGAGACAGTGGAACTTCGTCAATATTCTCTTATGTCAGTAGGTTTGTTCATATATTTTCAATCATCACGTCAAAAAACTTCAGGAAATCGTCAGCCATACAAAATATTTCAGTAACTTTGTCCTCGGTGATCATAGTGATTTTTGTTTTTAATCATTTGTATTTCAATACCTAAAAGTTATAATAAATATCGCTAACCACTAAATTAACAGACACTTATAATTCGCCGAACTTACGTTAAGTATTATTTTATTGTTTGGATGGCAGTATAAAAGAAATGTAAAATAAAATGGCAGCAACAGACGAAAAAAAAGTAATTTTCTCAATGGTTGGGGTTTCAAAGATTATTCCCCAAAACCAAAAACAAGTTTTAAAAGATATTTATCTATCGTTCTTTTATGGCGCTAAGATAGGCATCATAGGTCTCAATGGGTCTGGTAAGTCTACGTTGATGAAGATTATCGCGGGCATAGAACGGCCCACAATGGGTGAAGTGGTGTGGAGTCCCGGCTACAGTGTAGGTTACCTGCCGCAAGATCCACCACTCAACGAAACCAAAACCGTAAAGGAGAATATTATGGAGGGCATGCAAAAAGTTTATGACGCTCTTGCCGAATATGATGAAATAAACCGAAAATTTGGTGAGGAGCAATATTACAGCGACCCGGACAAGATGGAGGCGCTGATGAAACGGCAGGCCGAGGTGCAAGATATAATAGACGCTACAGACGCGTGGAACATGGATTCGAAATTGGAACGCGCTATGGCCGCGCTGCGTTGCCCGGCGGGGGACGAGCCTGTCACGCATCTCTCTGGTGGTGAGCGCCGACGCGTTGCGCTTTGCCGACTATTGCTGCAAAAACCAGACGTGCTGTTGCTCGACGAGCCTACTAACCACCTCGACGCTGAAAGTATAGATTGGCTTGAGCAACATCTGCAACAATACGAGGGTACGGTCATCGCCGTTACCCACGACCGATATTTCCTTGACGACGTGAGCGAGTGGATTTTGGAGCTGGATCGGGGTGAGGGCATTCCTTGGAAGGGCAACTACTCTACATGGCTTGAACAAAAAACTAAACGCTTGGAGCAAGAAGAGAAAACAGCCTCAAAACGGCGTAAAACATTGGAGCGAGAGCTTGAATGGGTGCGAATGGCACCCAAAGCGCGCCAAGCCAAGGGCAAGGCACGTCTCAAGTCGTACGATCAAATGCTCAATGAGGAGCAAAAAGAACGTGAGGAGAAACTCGAAATATATATACCTAACGGCCCCCGGTTGGGCAACAAAGTGATAGAGGCTCAACACGTGAAGAAGGCTTTCGGAGACAAGGTGCTGTTCCGCGACCTTAATTTTGCGTTGCCGCCTAATGGCATCGTTGGCGTGATTGGCCCTAACGGAGCGGGCAAGACTACTCTTTTTCGGCTGATTATGAGACTCGAGAAACCGGACGATGGCACTTTCGAAATAGGCGAAACCGTGAAATTGGCCTATGTGGACCAACAACACAAAGATATTGATCCCAACAAGTCGGTCTACGATGTTATATCCCAGGGCAACGAGTTGCTTGGAATGGGCGCGCGCGACATCAATTCGCGCGCCTATCTGTCCCGCTTCAATTTCTCTGGTACTGACCAAAACAAGCTCTGTGGCGTGCTTTCGGGTGGCGAGCGCAATCGGTTGCAGTTGGCGTTGGCATTGAAACAAGGGGGCAACGTGCTATTGCTCGACGAGCCTACCAATGACATTGACGTGAACACGCTGCGTGCGCTCGAGGAAGGTTTGGAGTCGTTTGCTGGCTGCGCGGTTGTCATTAGTCACGACCGATGGTTTCTTGACCGTGTCTGCACACATATTTTGGCGTTCGAAGGTGATGGCGAGGTGGTTTATTTTGAGGGAGGCTATTCTGAGTATGAAATAAACAAGGCACGACGTTTGGGCAACGTGGAAATAAAGAAAGGTCGTTATTGCAAGCTTATGGCTGATTGACGAAGCTGTTTCGGCCAGTCTAACCATGTTCTAAATCAATGGTGTCTTCATTTTTTTTCAAAAAAAATGAAGGAGTTAGTTTTCATTAAGGCATAAAGGTTTGCCCAAAACTGAAGTTGTTTACATTCGTATACACGCTGGCCTCTTCTTTTAGCTAATTAGCCTTTAAATGCCAAACGAGAATTGATTGATGGTGTAAAAACTATCTTTTTATATTCGTCGCCTTGAATTATACGCGATAAAAATGTGCGATAAACACGCGATTTATCGCACATTTTTTTTGGCAATGTGCACCTAACGTCGTATCTTTGCGCAAAATTAAGATGATTGTGCAATGAACAAAGTGCCAAGTTTCAACGCCCTGATTGAACGCAGCGTCATAGAAAATTGGAAGCGTGACGCCTTGACCGATTATAAAGGAGCCACTCTTCAATATCATGACGTGGCGCGAAAAATAGAGAAGTTACACATTATGTTTGAGAACTCCGGCGTTAAACGCGGAGACAAAATAGCGCTTGCGGGCAGGAACAGCGCGGCTTGGGCCGCGGCGTTTTTGGCTGTGTTGACTTATGGCGCGGTTGCGGTGCCGATACTTCATGAGTTTACGGCAGATCAGATACACCACATCGTAAATCATTCCGATTCTAAATTGCTCTTCGTGGGAGACGTCGTGGCCACGGAAATCGATGGCACCAAGATGCCGCGCCTTGAAGGTATCATATACATGCCGGATTATTCGCTTGTGCTTTCTCGCACGGACAAACTCACATACGCGCGAGAGCATCTAAACGAACTTTTTGGCAAGAAATATCCCAAGTATTTCCGTAAGGAACATGTGAGCTATTACCACGACGACAATCCTGAGGAGTTGGCGCTTATCAATTATACCAGCGGGACCACGGGGTTTTCCAAGGGCGTCATGTTGCCTTATCGCGCGATTTGGAGTAATTTTGACTTTGCGGAACACGTGCTTGGCAATGTAATTAAGCCGGGCGATAACGTGATTAGCATACTGCCAATGGCCCACATGTATGGCTTGGCTTTTGAGTTTATCTTCGAATTTATATTTGGTTGCCACATCTTCTTCCTCTCTCGTGTGCCATCCCCCATTGTCATTGCGCAGGCTTTTGCGGATGTCAAGCCCAAGATCATCATCTCCGTACCCTTGGTTATCGAAAAGATCATTCGCAAGAAAGTGTTCCCGAAGATACAAGACCCAAAGATGCGCTTGTTGCTAAAGGTGCCGGGATTAAACAAAAAGATATTCGAGCGTATAAACGAAGAAGTGAGCAAAGCTTTTGGGGGCAAATTTTACCAAGTCATTATTGGTGGCGCCGCTTTCAACCATGAAATTGAGGACTTTCTCCAACAAATAGGCTTCAGGTACACGGTGGGCTATGGCTCCACGGAGTGCGCGCCTATAATCTGCTACGCTGATTATAAAGATTTTGTGCCGGGATCGTGTGGCAAGGCAGTCATTCACATGCAAGTGAAAATAGATAGTCCTGACCCACAAAATATACCGGGAGAGATCATGGCAAGGGGGCTTAATGTTATGCTCGGATATTACAAGAACGAGGAGGCCACAAATGCGTGCTTGGATTCTGACGGGTGGTTTCATACGGGAGATCTCGGACTTATGGACGCCGAGGGCAACGTCTTCATAAAAGGTCGCTCCAAAAACATGTTGCTTGGGTCGAATGGCCAGAACATATATCCGGAGGAGATAGAGGACAAGCTCAACTCGATGAACCTCGTGTGCGAGAGCGTCGTGATTCAAGATGGCAACAAACTCGTTGGTTTGGTCTATCCGGATTTTGAGGAAGCGCGGAAACTTGGGTACGACAAGGCAAACATTATGGATATTATGGAGGAGAACAGAAAACAAGTTAACGAGCAGCTTCCAGCTTATTGCCGTATAGCAGAAATAGAATTGCATGACGAAGAGTTTGCCAAAACGCCTAAAAGATCTATTAAACGCTATCTATACATGCGATAATTTTTGCATGCGATAAACTTTTTTTCGCAGAAAGAGGATTTAGAATACTGTCTTGCTTGTCGGCAGTTGCGTAGGCTCCTGTTGCGCTGTGCCAAACAGTACAGTGGGTTGTGGGTGTAGCTGTGGCTCGTCTGTCCGGCTGCCTTACTGTGTGCTTTGGGAACGGTGCTTTGTTCTTTCACGCCAAGTGCGTTGCTAATGGCATCATAGCTGTAGGCATTGTCTATGATAGTATCAGTCTAAGCATTTTCTTTTACAACCACCCTCGTGTGGTTGCGATATTTTAGGCCACAAGATATATTGGTTGGAAATAAGCGAGAAATGGGCTCTTTGCAAACGCCTGACAATCAGCTCGGTGCAAAACAGAGAGAAAATTGTGGTCGCGATTGGATAGCGAAGGCCTCGCCACCGCTGCCTAATCGCGACGCGGTTGCGCCGTGGAGAGCTTGTGAAAGGACAGTGTTCGTGGCGTCATCACTGTCTTGTCACAATGCAGCCGCCATGAAATGGCGTTGCCTCCACCTTTTTCTCGTTGGAACAATGCCATTTTCTCCTCCGGAATAAAAAATTGGAAGTGTTAAAAAAACTCGGAAGTATTTTGACAAAAACGGCAAGGGGCAGCGCGCTTGTTTCTCAAAATAATGGGGCCATTATAGACTTAATTTATAAAAACTTTTAAATATGTTTGGATGTATCGTATAAATGTTGTACCTTTGCATCGCAAACGAGAAAGGGATAACAAACATTCAATTCTCTTATTATCGCGGAGTGGAGCAGTTGGTAGCTCGCCAGGCTCATAACCTGGAGGTCGCATGTTCGAGTCTTGCCTCCGCAACTTTTACGCCTAAAAGTCCTGTAAACAAAGGGGTTTTGGGCGTTTCCGGTTTTTAACTCGGACGAAATTCGGACGATGTTTCGGGTCACATTGGTTGCGTGAGCGAACAATGTAAAAAAATGTCTATCTTAGAAAAATCTTTTTTTTCCGCGAAATGTTTAGTTGATTACACGTTGCCAAGGCTGCACAAGGGCAAGCAATGGTATGTGGACTTTTACGCCTATGACCCTGCCGTGGGGGATCTGCGGCGGAAAAAGTACATGCTTGATTCGTATAAAAGGGTGAACGAGAAAGAAAATTACGCGGCGATATTGATTCATAATATTTTTGAAAGGCTGAAGCATGGGTGGAACCCGTGGACGGACGCAACTCGGACGAGACACTTCACGGAGTTCGCCGTTGTGTTGGAAAGATACCGCTCGTACATAGACCACGCGGCACGGAAGGGCGTGCTGAAGGAGAAGACGCACGTTGACTACGTCAGTAGGCTGCGACAGTTGGAAGCGTACCTCGAAGAGACGAACGTGAACATGCGCTACGCTTACCAGTTCAACAAGATTTTTGCCGTGGATTTTCTTGACTACCTTATCTTGGACAAGGACAACTCCGCGCGCACTCGCAACAATTACCGGGCGTGGCTCTCGGCGTTCGCCTCGTGGATGAAGGAGCGGCAGTATATCGAAGAGAACCCTGTGGAGGAGATTCACATGCTGCGTGAGGAGGAGAAGATGCGCGACGCGCTGCCTGCTGACGCTCTGGTGCGGCTGAAAGATTATCTCGGGAAGTACAACCCTCCGTTCTATCTCGCTTGTCTCATGGTGTACTATTGCTTTATCCGCCCCGGTGAGCTCAGGCACATCAAGGTGGGGGACATCAGTATAGAGAAACAGACAGTGTACGTGCGTCCTGACGTGGCGAAGAACCGCAAGGGGCAGTCTGTCGCCTTGAACGATCAGGTGTTGAGGATGATGATCGAGCAAAAGGTGTTTGAGCATCCGTCACATGAGTACCTGTTCGGGCGGAAGTTGGTGCCCGGTGAGGAACAGGTGTACATCAACCAGTTCAGGCATGAGTGGCGCAAGGTGCGGCAGGCGCTGCGCTTTCCCGACAGTTACCAGTTTTACAGCTTGAAGGACTCCGGCATCCGTGACCTCGCGAACGCCGAGGGCATCGTGATTGCCCGGGACCAAGCGCGGCACGCGGACATCAGCGTGACGAACAAGTACCTGAAGAATGCCAACGTCGCGCACGAGGAAGCGAAACGCTTCAAGGGTGAGCTGTGAGGATGCTGCTATGAAAAAAGGCATGCTATCCTCACGGACGGCATACCCTTTATCGCATTCTTTCGACAATCCGTTAAAAGTATTAAAAATAATACTAATAGCTGCTTGAATTTTTTGCCTAATAGTATTATTTTTACTACCTTTGTATCGTCAAACAATAACAACATACAATCAATGAAAAGATATAAAGTAAAAGAAGTCATCAAGATGTTAGAAGCAGACGGTTGGGAACTTATAGCAACCAAAGGTGACCACAGACAATTTAAGCATCCAAACAAAAAAGGTAAAGTTACCGTAAGAGGACAAAAGAATGAAGTATTAAATCAATTTTTATTAAACAGCATCTGGAAGCAGGCAGGGTGGAAATAACCACTCCCTGCATTTAGAATATAAAAAAAGAACATAAAAATTTTACGACAATGGAGAAAATAAGAGTAGACATAGCATGGTGTGAGCAAAATTTTGGGGCTACATTTGGAGAAAACGTACCTGGTGCAGTGGCTATTACCGCAAAGACATACGACGAGTTGATGATTGAAATTCCGGAAACGCTGCGCTTTCACGTCGAGGGTATGATAAACGACGGTGACGCTGTGCCAGAGTGGTTGCGTAATGGTGAGTACGAGTTTGACTATCATCTCGACACTGCCGCACTCATACGTTCTTGTGAACGATACGCAAGCCTTGCCGCCATCTCTCGGGCATCTGGTGTCAACCAGCGTCAACTGAGCCATTACGCCAATGGTGTGAAGAAACCACGACCACAACAGCGCGAGCGAATCGTGGATGGACTTCACGAAATAGGTAGAAAATTGATTGCCATTGTATAGTTATTGTTTGACAGCTAATTTGCAATGGGGGCGGAGCTTAACGGCTCCGCTTTTTTAGTATGACTGGCGTGTCATACTAAAAAGGCATGCTATCCTCACGGACGGCATACCTGATAAAAAATATTACCTTAAAAAATGCTTTTATATTGTTTGTCAGTCGTCAATGATGCGACGCTCCCACATCTCCCATTGCAGTTGCGCGCTGGATCCCGGCACAAGACCGTAATTGTTGGCACGCAGCCAAACGACGACATCGAGCTGATTGAGCTGCATGACAGGTTGCAGCTCGGTGATGATTTCTGAGGTGGACTTGGGCATGAATATCCACTCGTTGATGTCGGCATCGGCGCCAATATAGTTTGGATGCTCCTTGGCATAGGCTGTGAGGATGGTGTCGACTGTAGCGAGGCGCATGCGTTCCTCTTCGCTGAGCCCTGGGCGTGAGCACCACTTTGTCCAGATTTCATACTCTTGTTTTGTAAACATGATGTTACTCCTTTCCTTTTTCATTGTTACGAACGATGTTCTTGCTGTTGATGACCGCGTGGCGGATGTCGCCGAGGTCGTCGATGAGGAGCTGGAGGGACACGACGTAGTCGAGTATTTGCTTGGCTTCCTTGTCGTCGTTGTCGAGACCTGCCTGCTCGAGGATGAACCACCGCTTGATGTCGTTGAGCAGTTCGATGCGTACGTTGAGTATGTCAACGCGTAAGAAATCGGTCATTGATTCACATATCGTATTGTTGTATCTTGAAGTTTCCATGTTTTTGTCGTTTTTTTCA